>CAYYQW010000024.1:0-46219 GCA_964472505.1 uncultured Bacteroidaceae bacterium
GAATCAAATTTAGTACAAAAAATATTGGGGCGATTAGCTCAGTTGGTTCAGAGCACTTGGTTTACACCCAAGGGGTCATAAGTTCGAATCTTATATCGCCCACCAAATTCAGCCCTGCGTTTTGCGCGGGGCTTTTTTGTTTTACAATGTCATACTTCGTTTATATTCTTTTCTCCGAATCGCTGAATAAATATTATGTGGGTTATTCCGAAAATCCGCAGGAACGCGTCATTAAGCACAGCCAAAAACATAAAGGATTTACAGGCAAAGCTGCTGATTGGAAAATACTATACAAAGAAAAGTACCCTGATAAGCGCACGGATATGAAGCGAGAAACGGAAATAAAAAAGAAAAAATCTCGAAAATATATTGAGTTTCTGATAAATAATGAGTCGGACGAATAACTCAGTTGGTTCGGAGCATCCCGATTTCACATCGGGAGGGTCATAAGTTCGAATCTTATATCGCCCACTCCCAAAGCCTCGCAATAAATATGCGGGGCTTTTTTTGTTATGGAACATTTTATCTACATTACTATGTGGTTGCTTTTTTCGACAGTTTGAAAGTATAGTGTTTTGCGTAAGCAGAAAAGTTGTTAGAACAAAATACAATCTTAGGATTGGCAAATCTAACTTTCATCCGGATTCAATATTTCAAAGTTCAAAATGGCTATAAGCTCACCAAAATGCACTTCCAAAGTAGTTTTTCCGGTATAGGAAATGTCAGGCACAAGAAAGACTATTTCTTTGTATGATTGGCTGATAATCTCGGCTTTGTTTCCGTGAATAAATATGCTTTGTTTGTCTGCCAATAGATCCAGATTATTGCCTACAAGGCTTACTTCAGAATTAGGGCGGGCTGCATTGCTGACTTTATATTCCGGTTTTGGAAAAGCTATTTCCGGGGCATTAAAGTCCACGGCATTACCATAAATTCTCTTGTCTTTTACCTCTATAAAACCTTGATAGTTATAGCCATAAAGTGCTTTTTGAGTAGGGAGCGATTTATTCATGCGGTAAACTGAACTCAGGACGCGTTTTGAAATAAAATTGTCGTTTGGATTCGGCTTAAGCCTGAATTCATATTTAAAGTGTCCTTTTTGAATCACAAAACCTGCGTTTTCTATTGCATCTCCTTGATGTTTTATGATTTCGGCTTTCAAGTCTAAATCTTTTGGGTTGGCTTCATCTATCTTCTGTGTGATTACTAAAGGCGCTTGTTCAGGCAGCAGTTGCGGTTCTTTTTCACAAGCTGCTGTAAGTATCAGACTAAGGCTGAGAAGTATTAATAGAATGTTTTTCATGTTTAATAGTTTATTCCGGTTGATAATTGTATCATTGATTTGTTGGTACTCTGTTGGCCTACAAAGCCGTATTCGCTGTTGTATCTGACTTCAAAATACAGTGAGCGTCTAAAATCCAAGTTAACTTGCAAGCCCGCTCCCAAACCGTATCCTATATGGATATTTGGCAGGATTTTTTTGTCGAGCATTTCTATGTTGACGGCAGATTCTGTTTCCGTGGCTCTGTAAACCTGCTCTCGTTTAATTATAAGGAGAGAAAAACTTGGGCCGGCATTAATATATGGCCTTAGCTTTTTTCCTTCGAAAGTATAACGAAACAGCAAGGGCATGTTCAATGAAGAATAGTTGCTTAATAAACCGGTTCTTACATTTTGATGTTCAGAAGAATGAGAAAATGCGTTTTGAGTATAAAACAATTCAGGATGAAACGACCAAAAGCTGCTGTAAAACGGGACATCTAAAAAAGCTCCGACTGTGAAGTTCTTGTCGCTTTCTATTTTAATCTCATTATTAAAGAAGTCGTTATTAATATTCATATTGCTTAAAGAATAACCGCCGAAGATTCCGTATTTTAAAAAGGGAAAGGGTTTACCGATGACGCCTTTATTTTCTCTTTCAATAAGTTCAATAACCGCCGCTTTTTTGTATTCCAGTCTTTTTATAGCTGTGGTGTCTTTGCAAAATTGCAACAAACTGTCGCGATATACGGTTTTCCCGCTTCTCAGGTCTTTTTTCGGTATTTTGCTTAAAGGCTTGTCGGGAGTTTTGATGAAAAAAACGCGTGAGCGTTTAAGTTTCAAACCGTATAATTCAATGTCTCCGGAAACCAATTTTTCCAGAAAGTAGTTTTTTTTGAAACCTATAAAATCAACTTCTTTCGAGACATACTCTCTTCCCGAAGCTGTTTTGTAGCCTTTTATTCGGTTAGGGCCGTATTTTATCAGCCGATTGTTTTTCTTTAAAACACAAACATTGGAGTTGGTGAAGTCGCTGCCGTCATCCAATTGAACGCCGTAGAATGTAACCGAGTCATTCATTTGTATGTAAGCGCCTTGTGAATAAGCTATATGAGAAAGAAAAATGAATAAGGCTAAACTGATTATTTGTTTCATAACTTCTAAATTGAGTGAATTTGTGCAGCAAAGTTAATGTTTCTCCATAAGCCGGCAAATGTGTTGATGTGTGCAGTGTAACCTTTTGTTCGTAACAGCTTTGCTTTTATCATCTTTTGCTTTTTTGTAAAGTAGTTTAAAGCCGTTTTATTTAATTCAGTGCATAAAAACTTTAAAAATCAGAATCAAAACATACTGTTTCTTTTTGTGATTCTTGTGTTTTGATTCAAATACTTCTTATTTGTTTCCCGCTTTCGTCAATAATGAGTTTTCTGCCTGAAAAGTCTTCAGCCAAAGCCATTCCGTTATAAAAGGGTTCCAATACGGAATATCGCTCGCTGTAAAGAGGATTTCCCGACCGGTCGATATGAAACCAACCGCGCCGGTCCTTGGCGCATGCAAATTTTTTATGAAAAACGCTTAGATCTTCAAATAAGATGTCGTTCAGAGCCGTTCCGTCCGGAAGGATGTGCTTAAATTTTTCGTTTGGCAAACCTACTGCGGCACAACCGTCTTTGAAATCTCCGGCATAGGTATAGCGTTCACTGTAAGCCGGTTCTCCCTCAAGTGTAATATGGAAATATTGCTTTTCGGAATTGCATACCGTGCAAAGTTTTTCCTGATAATTTCCGCACCAAATGTAGCTTTGCGAATACAAGCGCTGACCGGTTTCATCGATATGAAACCAATGATCTTGAAAATCCTGAACTGCCGCCCGATGGTCATAATATCCGAAAGTTCGTTTATAACGCGACTTATATAATGCATTTCCTGATGTATCAATATGGTACCAGCCGCTTGTGTCTTTCACGGCAGCCAAACCGGGCGCATGAAATTTTAATGCATCTGAAAACTTCTTATTGAAAAGCGTTTCAGCTTTGCAGTAGAATTGTTTGTTCTTTAGTTTTATATTTTTATAATCCATGATACGATAAATCTATTTTTTGCAAATTATGATTCTTTGAAACTCATTGAGGCGAATGATTTTTTTTGCAGTAAAATTATTGGCTCTTATAAGATTAAGATATGCTTGTCTGCTGCGCTCAAAACCGCCGGTTATCAGTTGCATATTTAGCGTAAGCAGCTGAGCCCCGTCCGGAATTTCGTCTTTGAAATTTTCAATCAGATATAAACTTCCGTCGGGCGGTAAAGCGTTATAGCTGTTTTGCAGTATTCGGCTTGCTTCGGCATTCGGCCAGTCATGCAAAATGCGGCTGAGAATTAATGCATCCGACCCTTTGGGAATTTGTCGAAAAAAATCACAATTTATTTTTTGAAAAAACTGTTTATTCGGCATCAGATTCAATACTTCCGGGCGTTCGGCTAAACCGAGTTTTAACTGCGGATATTTTTTTTGTGCAACAAAGCTGAGTAATTTGCCCGTGCCGCCGCCTATATCGGTTATCTTGCTATGTTTTGAGAAATCAATTTTTTGGGCTATGCTTTGGTAATCATCACGCGCATATTCGGCTAAAGCGCGATGATAAATGCGGAGTTTTTCGGGCTTTTGTGCCAAATAATCAAAAAAAGGCATTCCGTATAATTTCTCAAAAGCCGGACGACCCGTTTTCAGGGTGAAATCGGCATTTTGCCATGCGCTCAGATGCTCGTCGCCCCAGAGCATGCAGGCGTATTTGTATGATTGCGGATGAGTTTCGCTAAGCTGTTCCCCTTTTTTGCTAAGAGAAAAAATGTTGGCTTTTTCCGACAAAAAATTAAGAAGAACAAGCGAATGCAAAAGCGATTTCAATACATCGTCTTTCAGATTGTGTTTTTGGCTCAAACCCGACAAAGTGTTGCAGCCGGAAGCTATGGAATCAAACAGCTCCAATTTGCAGGCCGTAAATACGGCCATGTAGTTCCAATGTTCCGTAAAAAATGCTTTCATGGTAATTATTCTAACAGCATACCGTCCAGAAAATCAAGCCAAAAGCCGTCTTTATATTCATAGCCGGTTTTGGCAAACAGATAATACATGATAAAAATATCGTGAGAAATAAATAAGGTAAACGCTTGGTCGTTCAGTTTTTTGTTGAAATATTTTTCTAAGGCCCCGACGGCTTTATCCATGGGGTGGTGTCCCGGCAAACTTTTGCCGCTGATGTACAGTTTATAGTTATCGGCCGCATTGCTTTGGGAAAAGAAACGCCCGGCTTGGTGTGAGTTTTCGATAAAAGCTCCCGGGCTGCCCAGCAGGCTTAATCGGGAGATTTGAATGTCGCCGCCGTGGCCTTTGGCAATTTGTTCGGCGGTGAGCATACAGCGAAATACCGGGCTGCTGTATATGCGAAGCGGTATTTCTTTGAGTGTTTCGCCAAGCTCTACGGCATCCTGCATGCCTTTTGGGGTAAGCAGGGTGTTGTCGCCTTGTGTGCCGGCTTTGATGGAATAACGCTCAGCGTGTCTAATGAAAGCGCCGCGTGTTTTCTGCGGAAAATTTATTTCGGAAAAAAGTTCGCTCATGTGATTTCTGTTTTGCACAAAAATAGGAATATTCAAATAGTTTGGAAATTATTTGCCTATTTCTACTTTGCGAATTTAAAAGAGGTTCTGAAAGAGATATGAAAGAGCGTAATATATCAGCATCGGGCGACGCCCGATGTAATTTAACTGTCCGGGTCTGAAGCCCAGAAGGGGCGAAATATTACGCCCTTTCAGGGCTTTGACCGGCGCGCAACAGTTTCGCAGGGCGTTGCCCTGCGCTGATATTTTTAAGCCTTTCAGGCTAATAATCAACTCAATGCAACTTCGTAAAGTAGAATTAACAAACATAGCTATCGTCTGATTAGAAACAAAAATAAATAGCCTAAGTTCTATAATATGTGAAACATTATTCTTATCTTTGCGTTGAATAAATTAATGATTTAAAGGTGGTTACGAGTTCGAAAACTGATATAAAATGGATAAATTTTCAATACAAAATATAAAAAACATTACATCGCTGACAAGTGAGATGGAATATGAAAAAGCTTCATCTCTGTTTTTGCAGCTTCGGGTGCCGGTTAAAAATGACAAATTATACGAACCCATAAGAAACCATTTGCGTGATTTGATTAAAAATTACGAAAAGAATAATTGGTCGAATGAGCAAGATATAACTGATAACCAAATAAAAGAGAGCGATTTAGCAGAGGCATTAGCAGATGCTGAAAATGAGTTTATTCAAAAAAGAAAAGAGCTGATTAAATCCAAACTTAAAGACGCGGGATTAAATCAAAATGATTTGGCAAAAATTTTGGGACATAGAAAAGGATACACGTCTGAATTGATAAATGGGTTAAGGCCATTTTCAAAGGAGGATTTAGTAGTCATTAATCGACTTTTTAAGATAAAATTTGAAAATTTAATACCGGCCTTCATTAACCAAGAGAGAGCTTCTCATATTAAAAAGACATTGGAATCGCTTTCTAATAATAAAATCAGATTAACAAAACGGGATTTTGATTTACAAATGGCTCGATAATAAAGCCGTTCGGCCGCTACTTTGTAATGCCCGGCGGCCTGCGCATGGGGCATTCGCGGCATAAAGCATGCGATTTGTAGTGAGCTTGCAGTATGTCATAGCCCGGGTTTTCAAGCACATCCGACAATGTGGTTTTGGGATAATAACCGAACCGCCCGAGTGTGTTACGTTTCTTATCCGGGGCACAGCAGGGCGATATTTTTCCGTCGGCGGCTATCCACAGCTCTTTCCCGAGGAAAGGACAATCGTATTTCTCGGGTACGAGGGTGTTCCGTTTGTTATTCTCCGGAAGGGGATGAAAATTTTCCAAGCGAATTTGTTTGCCGTCCGGTCGGCGGTAATTTTTTGCGGCTGCCTGTGCCGTTTTTACAATTTTATTCCATTTTTTGCGGCTTTGCGCCGAATGTTCAAACGATAAATCTTCAATTTCAGGAAAATGTACCCAGAGGTGATGCCCTTTGATTCTGTCTATATCTAATTGGGCAGCAAGTTCAATGATTTCGGCAATTTCGGGCATATTGTTTTGCATGAAAGTGAGCTGAAAACTGATTTGACAATAATAGCCGGTTTGCTCAAAATGCCGGTTTCGCAGTTGTACGAATTTTTCGATGTTCGCTGTTTGCCGGTCGAAATCCAGTCCTTTCATAATGCTTTCGGCAGTGGATTTTCGGGCTCCGTTTAGCGAAAATTTAATATCGGAACAGACGGGTATTATGAGTTTTGCCCATTCACTAAGGGATTTGCCCGGAAAGCTGCCGTTATGCGTGATATTTAATTTGAGGCCTGATGAAGCGGCTTCTTCGGCAATTATTTCAAAATGCCGGCTCATCAGAGGGTCGCCCATGGTGGAAGGTATGATTTCCTGAACGCCGAGAGCTTTGGCTTCTCGCACAAGCGGTTTTAGCCACTCAAGGGGCATGTGGCGGCTTCTGTTTCCGGTTATTTTATACAGTTTTTGCTTGAAATCGGAATATTCGGAATGCTCTTCGCACATTATGCAACGCAGATTACAGTCTTCGGGATTGGTATCAAGGGTGATTCTTTGTAATGAGTGATTTTTTAATGAAGCATGAGAATTGCACATGGCGGTATTATTCGTTTTTCTTCCTTAATTGCATTGCTTCTTGACTTAATGCTGTTAAATCAATATCTGCAAATAATTTACTTTGCCATTTTGTATAATCAAATTTATCTTTTTGGATTAAAGCAATGAATTTTTCGGCTTTAACTTCTCCAAGTGCTTTTATTAAAGCATCAAAACCTTGTAATTTTATTTCGGTATCTGTTGTCATGGTTTTAATCTTTTAAATTTACAATAATACTTACAGGATTAATAACTGCAATTTTTTTGTAATTTTTCAACTTTTTCAAAACGTTATCATCTGTCGTCAAGAAGTAATCACATTGTCCTTCAATGGCACAAGCCACATGTAAGGCATCTTTACTTTTTAACCCAAACGATGTAAGGTCTTTTGCTGTTTCAAGAATTTGCTTGTTTTCTTCAATATCTAAAATTGCTTTTGATTTCCATTTTTGGATTATTACTTTTCGTTCTTCAAATGGATTAAAAGCATTTTCATAATCAAGAATATAAGACCAAACAAGTTCAATTTTGCCATTTTTTATTTGTGATTGAACATATAATTTTGCCTGTGCTTCAAGATGAATTCTGATTTGATTTTGGTCATCAAATGGCCTGTTAAAACAGCAGTTATCAAGATATACCTTCATTGTTTTCGCAATTTTATTATACAAATATACGGAAAATATCCCAACTAATTTGAATCTTTAATTTTTATGTAACCGGCTTTAATTATTTAGGCTTGTCTTTTTCTAAGGTGCTGCCGGTAAGGACATTTGCAGAAGCGGACGTCGCTCAAACAGGAGTTTCCAACTGTTTTCACTTCAATCAGTTATCTCTCATCTTGCGGATTTTGGGTGTTAGCGCACGCGCGGAGAACTACAATAAAAATATCAGATACAGCTGTTGTTTTCTGTACTTGTCGCAGACAGTAAATTTTGCAAGTGGGTTCAAATGCCGGTTTGCTTAAATGCTCTTTTCAATTTATATTTTGCGCATTCGAGCTTGAATATTATTTTAGCATAAAATATTTTACACAGATGAAAGGAAAAACTGTCGTATTGATTGGCGCCACGGGATTGGTGGGAAGCCGGGTATTAGAATTATTGCAAAATGATGCTGAATTTTCTGAAATTAGAGTATTGGTTCGGAAGGCGGTAAATTTTAAACATCCTAAAGTAACAACTGCCGTGGTGGATTTTAGTGATGAAACATCCTTTAAGCCACAAATAGGCAAGTGCGATCTTGTTTTTTGTGCGGTAGGTACAACCAACAAAAAAGTAAAAGGAAACAAAGCGGCATATCGGAAGGTTGATTTTGAAATACCCGTAAATGCCGCGAAATATGCCTTGGAGGAGGATTGTCCGCAGTTTGTTTTGGTTTCATCCATAGGTGCGAACAGCAAAAGTTCAACTTTTTACACACGATTGAAAGGTGAAACGGAAGACCGATTATCGGAAATGAATATCCCGTCGCTACTGATTTTTAGGCCGTCATTACTGCTCGGGGAACGAAATGAATTCCGATTCGGCGAATTTGCAGGGAAAATTCTGATGATTCCGCTTGCCTTTTTGCTGCCTGAAAAAATGAAACCGATAAGTGCCGAAAATCTTGCAAAAGCAATGGTGGCTGCGTCAAAATTAAATCCGCCGGGAAAGCATATCTATCATTATTCGGAGATGAAACCCTTTCTCAACGCTTAGTTTGTTTTCGCCTATTAAAGTGTGTGGGTATTGCAAATAAAAACTGTTCCGCCTGAGCAGTTTTTATTTGTAATTGTTTTGCTTATAATCACTTTGCCTCTTTAAGTTTTTCTGTCATAGTATCAAAGATTTTGCTGTCTTCGCCGGCTTCTATAGCTTTTTGTTTCCATCGCTCAATTCTTCGCAAAGCTTTTCTCAATTCCGATTTATCATTGGTTAATGCATAGAGCTCTATGGCAGCATCCGTATATTTTTCCGGTTGTTCTTCAACAAATCTGTAAAAAGTCATATCGGAATTAAGTAGTACCTCTTTCTCTCTGTGATAGTTTAATTGTTTTATGTCCTCTTTTGCCGAAAAGTAGATTTGATGATCTTTTTGAGCATTTTTGACCGCATTGAACATTTTCGTTGACATGATTTCATAAATGACTTGCTCAACTTCTTTTTTGCCGTATTCTTTAATGAAAAGTGCTTTGTTTTCTCTCAAGTATTTGAATTCTTTTGTGTCAGTGTCTTTTACAAAATCTTTGAACAAAGCCCAATTTTCTTTTTCAATAAGTTCTTCTGTTTTTTGAGTTTTCCAATAGGTATTTAATTTTTCTTCATAGGGAATATAATTGCGCTTTAGCAATTTGAAGTATTGGGCAAGAAATATCGGATCGTTTTTTTCTTTCTCATATACCTTTTGGTAGTATGCTAAATTAGCTTCCGGGTTTTTGGCTGTTTCTCCCAGCTTAATAAAATCTTTAGCTTTTGAAGATCCCACGCCTATATGTACTTTTTCTCCTTTTCCGTTTATAAACAATATGGTAGGGTATGCCTTGACTTCGTAGCTCTTTTTTATTTCAATGCCTTCGCCCTTTTCCATGTCAAACTTGGCATTGATAAAGTGTGTGTTGTAATAATCAGCCACTTTTTTATCGGTAAATACATTTTCAGTCATCGTTTTGCAAGGGCCGCACCAAGTTGTGTAGGCATCTAACATGATAATCTTATTTTCTTTTTGAGCTTTTTGCAAAATCTCATCAAAGCTTCCGGTTTCAAAGATTATGCCTTTGTCTTGGGTAATGCCGGGCAATGAGAAGCTAATCAGCACAAGTACAATCAAACAGTATTTTTTCATCCAATTTGTGTTTAGGAGTTTATAAAAGCATAAATATAATCAAAAGTCAGAAGATTTAAAATGCGTTTAGTCCGTTGCATTCCATTTTTGTAGTGAGCAAGGCATGAACCCGCTCTCAACCGGTACTTTGTAGATTGAATAAGTTTTTCAAACGAAAATACTATATTTGTCAGAAAATCGGAGAATTCCGGCAGGAAAATAAAATATTCTGATGTTGAATGCGACATGCAGAACACTTGTTGCAAATGAGCATGAGAGAGAATAACTAAATGGCAAAAACATATAAAATAGTAGAAGATTCAAAAAAGAAAAGGCGGCTTAAGATTGCTTTGTTTTCAACAGTTTTAATTGCTTATTTGTTAGCATTTTTTGACTATGATGGTAAAATAATTGCTTTTTTTATGGGAGCTTGGGCATTGGTGAATTTCTATTCCGGCTTTTTTATATCCACATTTAATGAAGCGGGAACAATTAGTTTGAGCTCAAAAGAAATTATTATTAACTCAAGAACGTATGATTTGTCTGAAATTGAGAAGCTGATTTTTCGGTTTACTCAGTTTCAGGGGGAGGCACACGGCGGTATGTTGATTGGTGTGGGTTCAATGGCGCCCAAAGAAGGGAGATATAATTATGTGAAAATAAAACGGAACGATGCACCCGAAGAAGAATATGAATTCTTAATTCATTACCTGCGCGATGCCCAAGTAATGTATAAATATGCACAACATTATAAAAACAGCGGTGTGGAAATTGAGTTTCATGCCAAAAAGAAACAGTTGATATAACTATTATAATCCGGTTATTATTTGCTTGAGAATTTTATGAAAATCATAAGTCTTATTCGGCACAAAATGCAAAAAAAAACAGCATTAGTATGCCGCGCAGGCCGGTTGAATCTGTTGCGTTGCAAACGCACACAAGCGGAAACTCATGGTTTATCAGGCCTGATACAAAACTTTCTGTAAGCTGAAACAGCCTCCGGGTGATAAGCCTCAATTGACTTGTATAGATTTGAGCAGATGCTGTCTTTGCTTTTTCCGGTTTCTGCAAAAACGCGTGCTTTCAGATAATAGATATCCCCAATTTTGTTGCATAAAACCTCGGCATCCTGAAGGAGTTTTTCGGCATTTTGAAATTCTTGCGTCGCAATTTTCTCTTCGGCTTCTTTTATCTTTTTCAGAGCTTTTGCATAGCCTTTCATTTGCGGATATTTTAGCTTTTTGAGCTCAAATATTTTTTCAAGATCGGCGCTGTCTCTTGAATAGAGATTTCTTTTTTTCAAATATTCCACGGTCCTCGCTTTATCGGTTCGCCATTTGTGATTCCATACATCGCTTACAATAAAATACCATTTTCCGGTTCTGATGTCTTTATATGACTCACGCGCAATTACTTCTATCACTTTGTCGCCTTTAAATGTATCTGTTTCACGGCAGGCAAATTGAAATGCAAAAGCATTGTGCAATTCTTGTGAAACCGGATAAATCGGATAATTCGTTTCGGCAAATTCAGATTTGAAGGCTGTGAATGCGGCAATCAGGGCAAGGGTTATTTGATACCATTTAAGGTTTTTCTTTTCAATCATCAAAATCCGCATCGGCAAATAGATGTAAAAAATAATATTGCCCGGGTCGGCATAGCGTTCGGCCACAAGGGATACAGACAATACTGTAAGTGAAAAAAGAACAGGCACTGTTGATGAGCGTAATTGATTATATGCTTTCGTGTTTTTTCCCTTAAATACCCACAATAAAATGAGTGTCAACAGTGCAGAGGCCAAAATAATTATATCGGTGAAACTTGTAGAATGCAGATCTCTTTGAAATTCGATACGCAGTCCGAATGCAATATCAACTGTTCCGATGAGCCAAAACAATATGAGTACGGAAGCGATAATCTTGTGGATAGGCTTGCCGATATTGGCTTTGTTGATATGGATAAGCCAAATAACGGCAAAGACAATTAGGGACAAGAACAGGTAAATGTAAGTAGGAAGTTCAATTTTTTCAATGAGCAGAAAACCAAAGATTACAAATATATCTGTGAACAGCGATTCGAAAATCGAATAATTCGACCCGGTATTTTTCTTTTGTTTCGGGAGCATCTTAATGCGTTTGTTCTGAAAAAGGACTCTATTTGTAAATATAGCTTTTTATTTTGAATTCTGTGATTGTTGTAGCTGAAAATAATTGGGCAATTTTGGATGTAAATTCTTGAATTATATACTGCACAAATTAATGAAATGATTTTCGAAAAAGAAAACTCCTGCTCGCTTGCAACGCGTGCGGTATCAGAGATAATTTGGAATCGGAACGATTGGGCTTTTTTTTACTCTATTGTCAATACGCCTAATTCAAAAAAACTCAGCGAAAACCGTTGATTTTCGTTGAGTTTTTTTGAATTTATGAGCTGTCTAATATGTAATTGTAACTTTAGCCTGTGTGGCTTTAATGTCCGCTTTTTCCTTGTATTTTTGGGTGAGATGCTTTACTATGCCTTCAATAAGTTTAATGAGCACTTTGTCTTTGTAGTTTATAATCAGGGTCTTTTCGTCCGGTGACTCTGCTGATAATTTGTCGGATACTTTAATGTTATTATCATTAAGCTCATCGGCGTGTATTTTAAATAACTCAGTGAGAAATTCTTTACTTGTTTCGGCCTCAGTAAAAATTTGTTTGAAAATTACGGAAGCATATTCATTTACCCAGAATTTACCGTAACTGTCGTAAAACTTTTCGTCGGTAGCGTCCAGTATTTTCTTTGCCGCAGTAATTAGCTTTTTTACTTTGGTATCCTCAATGTCGGTGCGTATTATGAAAAGTTCGTTGGGCTTAAATCCGGCTTTATTCAAAAGATGCTCGCGTTGCATTAATCCGGTTTCTTCAATTACTAACTTCTCTATTGCTTTTACAAAAAATCCTTTCATTCTAATACTGTGTTGTTTTATTTATGATTATCAAATTGTTTATTCAGTGCTTTTTCGTGCTAAACTACGGTATGTTATTTCTTTTTATTCAAAAAATAATTTTCAATAATTTGTTTTTCAAGCGCTTCGTCTAATGCTTCGGCTTTTTTCAGAAAATCAGCTAAGAGTTTCGAGTATTTTTTCTTTATGAGAGCAACTTCCTGTTCGGTGTCTTTTATTTCTTGCTTAGCCAGTTCATAATCCGTTATGTCAAATGCATTAAAGATAATGCTTTTGGTTTTTCCGGAAGGGTCTTTTACACCGGAGTAGGTTCCTTTCATGTATCGAACACTGTCATTTTTGCCAATGAGCATAAATGTGTCGGAAATGCTGTTGCCGCGTTTTAATTCGCGAATAAAGCGCAGGTAGCGCTCCGAGTCTCTGTTCTCTTCGGCTACAAAAATTGCGTGTTCTTTGCCTGTAATTTCTTCTTTAGTATAATTTAGTGATTTACAGAAATTTTCGTTGGCATCTATGATCTTCATCGAAACGTCAAACTCAATGACTGCCGCTGTAGAGTCTATATTTTTATTTCTGCTTATTAACTGACTTTCGGTTGATTTTTGTTGAGTAATATCGGTCAGTATTTCAAGTATTTTTATGGGATTGCCGTCTAAATCTAATATCGGCGTATAAATGCCTTTAAAGAACAGCAGTTCGCCTTCGGTGTTCACCCGTTTAGATTCTTCATTAATTTTTTCGCCATTACGCAGCTTTGCCCATAATTCTTTGTAGGCTTTTGATTTTCTGGTTTTTTCCGGAATAAACATGCGTTGATGTTTGTCTTTTACTTCATTCAAATTATATCCGAAAGTTGAAAGGAAGGTTGCATTGGCGCTTATAAGCATACCGTTGGGTTGGTATTCGGCTACCAGGTTATTTTTGTCAACGGCATCAAAACGGTTTCGTATTTCTTTTTCTTTTTGTTCCAGCTCTTCATTGGTTTTTATGAGGCTGTTGTGCTGCTCTTGAATTTGTTCTTGAACGATGTTCAGCTCATTGACTTTTTCCTGCAGTAATTTTTCTTGTTTTTCTGATTTTTCTATTGAAGATTTAAGAGCTTTTTCATTTTTCTTAAGTTTGCTGTTGGCATTTTCGAGCATCAGTTGTTTTTTGCTCATTTCATCTTGGGTTGCGTGCAATTCTTCAAGGTTTTGCCGCATCTCTTCTTCTTGTGCCGATAATGCTTCAGCTTGTCGCTTAAGTTCAATTTCAAGTTGTTTGGGCTCGGTAAGGTCAGTACCGAGAGCCATAATGTTTATGATTTTGCCCGATTCGTCTTTAATGGGAGCGTAAACCGTTGAAAGCCAGAATTCTTTATTGTTAATTTTAATATTTTCCGTGCGTCTTATGTGGTCGCCGCTTCTGAGTTTATCCCAAAGGTCATTATATTCTTTGGCACTTCTTATATTTATGAAGTCGTTGTGTTGCATGCCTACAATTTGTCCTTCGGGTATGCCCAAGAGTTCGAGCATTCCTCGGTTGGCAGAAGTAATGGTGCCTTTATCATCAATTTCAAGTACAAGTGATGAGTTGTCAATTGCAGACAGAATACTTGCCATTTCCGCTTCTCTTCTTGCCGATTCTTCTTGCGCTTCCTGAAGTTCTTCAAAGTTTTGGCGCATCTCCTGTTCCTGACGGCTCATCTGTTCGGCTTGTATTTGCGATTGTTTGAGCAGTTCTGTGGTACGCAGGTTAATTTTTGTCATCGACAATGAGGATGCAATATTGTCCGAAACCTCTTCGGTAAACTTTATTTGGTGTGATTTAAATTCTTTAAATGAAGCAATTTCTACTACACCGAATACATCTTCTTCTACTTTCATAGGGACAATCAGAAGGCTTCTCGGATTGGCGTGTCCCAAACCGGATGTTATATTAAGGTATGAATCCGGAATATCGGTCATGTAGATGCTTTCTTTTTCAACGGCAGCAGTACCGAGTAAACCTTCGCCGGGATATACTTTATTGCGGCGTTTTTTCTCTTTGCCGTATGCGTAGGCTGCCGTCAGGTCTAAATAGCGTTCGTCTTTATCTTCGGTGTCGTTGAACACATACATGGCGCCTTGGTTGGCTCCTAAATAGTTTACTAATTCTTTTATTACTCTGTTTGAAAGTTCTTCAATATCATCGGGGCTTTGGCGCAGGATATCATTAAATTTGGCAATGCCTTCGTTCACCCATTTTCGGGTATCGTCTTCACGTTTTCTGCGTTTTTCATCTATTGCCGCACGATTCAGGTTTTGACGCATTTCAATCAGGGCATTACCCAAAGCATCCCGGTCGCTTAATGGTTCATACTCTGTATCAAAAACACCTTTTCCGAGCATGGTTGCAAAGTCTGTTGTTTTCTTCAGGCCTTCAATGAGTTTATTGACGATCTTGTGCATTTTTGCAGCTTCATCTTTTCCTTTGGGCTCTCTGACTTTCTTAGGTAAAATACCTTTACTCAATGGCTGAGTGTATGCGTAAAGTTTATTGAGCGGTTTAGAAACCGAAGCAAAAAATTGCCATATTAGGCCAATGAGCAATATGCTGATAAAGAGCAGGAAGATATACATGGCATTTTTGGCAGATTCAATATAATCGTCAGAAGCCACACGGATACGCTTGGTGATGAGCTCCATTTCCGGGTCAATTTTATGAATCTCTTCACGAAGTTTTCCTTCAAGACCTTCTTTATAGGTAAGACCCAGTTCCAGGTCTATTTTACGAAGTGCCAGAAAGTATTGCTTGTAATCATTAATCGCTTTGGCAAACTCAGCGGATACCATATTTGATTCCGCAATTTGATTCGTATCAGCCGGCGTTGTGCTTTGGTTTTCTGTAGGCAGTGTGTCACTTGCTTGCGTAGCGGTTTGGTAGGGGCTTAAAAAATCATTTAATGCTTTAAATTCATCCAGAAATGCACGGTAGGCTTCACTGCTTTGAGTAACGAGATAACGCTCGCTTATTTTTTGCATTTCCAAAATATGCTTTTTAACTATCGGCGAGTTTGCCAAATCAGCTGCCTGTTCCGATGCTTTATGCATCTCGCCGGTGATGCCCGTATTTCTTGATCCGCGCTTAAAGGTGTTTTCGGTAAGTTCGATGAAAGAACTCAGATAATTATCTTTATGAAGCCTGATGTTAACGTAATTAGGCTTGAGTCTTAATTTTTCGGTAATTGGGTTTTGTTCAAGCGTTTCAAGTGTTTCATCGAAATTATCAGCGGTTGACTCCAGTTTTTTTATGTAGGTGTTTTCTCCGGTTGTAAAAAAAGCGGGATCTTCCGAATAGCGGAGAAGAAAATGTTGTTCAAACCGCCTCATGTTTAAATAATGGATACTTAATTGGTCGATTTGTGAATTGTATGTTTTATAGGATTCCGAACGGTTTAAGGTGAAAATGAAAAATCCGGCAATCAGAAGTACGATCACAATGATAATACCCAGCAGCAAGAAAAATCTTGCTCGAATACTTAGATTGCGGATGGAAATGTTCATATAAAATAATTATTATTTCTTATACCCAAAAAGCATAAAATTAAAATGAATACCACAAATATAAAAAAAAATGTAACATTTACTTTAAAAAAGTAGGGATGTTTTTATTTTTGATAAAAATTAGATACAAATATTATGCTTTATCCGCTTAAGTTTAGACCAATTTTTAAAGAAAAATTATGGGGAGGAAAAAAAATGTCCCGAATTTTTAATAAAAATGCTCCGGATGCAAGGATTGGAGAGAGTTGGGAGATTTCCGGCCTGAAAGAGAATGTTTCGGTAGTTTCGGAAGGTTTTTTGAAAAAAAACAGTTTACTTGATTTGCAGGAAACATATATGAGTGATTTTATCGGAGATGCTTTGTATTCAAAATTCGGACATGACTTCCCTTTACTGGTTAAGCTGATTGATGCCGATGATGATTTGTCGGTTCAGGTACACCCAAACGATAAATTGGCCGGTGAGCGTTACGGCCAAAACGGCAAAAATGAATTATGGTACATTGCACATGCCGAACCCGGGGCAGAGTTGGTTTTGGGTTTTAATGAGACAATTACGAAAGAGGATTTCTTGAGATTGACGAAAGAAGATAAGCTTGGGAATTATTTATTCCGTAAAAAAGTGAAAACCGGTGAAGCTTATTACATTCCGTCCGGATTAGTGCATTCAATAGGCCGGGGAATTGTAATTGCCGAGATTCAGCAAAGTTCTGATATTACTTACCGCATAGACGACAGAGGACGCTTGGATAAAAACGGTCAAAAACGCCAATTGCATATTGAGCAAGCGCTTGATGCCATTGATTTTGAAGCAAAAGCTACACAAGCTCTCAGCTTTGAGAGATTGGCGGATAAACAAAATCCGGTATTCGAAAGCCCTGACTTTAGTGTGAATTATATTCCGCTTCGTAAGTTTTTTGAAGCGGATTATAACCGACGAGAAAGTTTTACAATATATGTATGCTTGTCCGGAAGTTTTAATATTTTGTATCCGCAGGGCTCGCTCAGCATGAGTAAAGGCGAAAGCGTTTTGCTGCCTGCTGAGATAGGGCACGTGGACTTGCAGCCGATTGAAAAATCGGATATTTTGGAAGTATATATTGATACAAAATTGAGTTGATTCCGGTCTGAAAAAGGCCTGCGTTTAGACTTACATTGAGAAGTATTGGCGCACCTCTTTCTTAACAATTTCGCTTGCCGTTTCAATGGGCTGCGTTTGAAGTTCATTGTATTTTTCAAGAAAACTTTTTAGAAAAAGAATGCCCGGTTTTTTGGGATCCACTTCCGATGATGTAATATTGATGGTTCTGATAATTTGTTCTTTGGCATTTTTAACAGTTTGCCAAGTGCTTGAACCTATGTAAATTTGCTGCGACAAATTATGGTCAAACTCCTCCCTTACCGATTCTATTAAAAGCATTTTTGCTTGTCCGGCTGTCAGATTTCGGTTGTTCACTCTTTGAATAAGTGCTTCGGGGTGGATTCTCTCGAGCAACAGGCTGATACGCTCATAAGCTTGCAGGCGAATGGGTGTGAGTATTTTGTAGTTACTTGTGAGCAAATCAATACGTTGTTCTCCTTTTTCTTTGTTGTTAAAATAGTATAAAAGCCCAAATACGCCTGCGAGAAGGATGAGGCCGGGAATGGTGTACTTAAGAACTTCAATAAATTCAGTCATGGTGTTCAAAATTTTAGTCTTGTCAGTCTTTAATACCGAAAAATATTACGCGGGTAATCTTACCTTCGGAATTATAATAGGGCGAGTAGGTCGCTTTCATGTGCATGGCTTCTCCGGATTTTGTGTATCGAGTGACGGATTGTTCAATGGATTCGCCGCGCGTAACTTTTTCAATAATTTCTATTAATTCTTCTTTTTGGTCTTTTACCAAGTCCAAAACATTGGTATCTTTCAGATCGTCATAATTATAGCCTGTCGTTTCATAATAGAGCTCATTAGCCGAAATAAATTTTCCGTCGGGTGCATACTGTACGGTTAGCACAGTTCGGTTAATGGCTTTGAGCATGCTGTCGAGCTCGGCTTCTTTTTCGGAGAGTTCGCGAGTTTTTTCTTGTGAAATATTTAAGAGTTTTCTCGTTCTTTTCTGGTTTTCGGCAGCACTTAGCCAAGCTCCGATATTTTCTCCGAGTTGTTCTATAAAATTAAGCTTATATTCTTCGGGCCTTTTCATAAAGCCGATTTCTGAAACCGCTACCAGTTTTTCCTGAGAAAAAATTGGGAATACGCCCAGAAAACTCGGTTTTCCGCTACCCATTCCGCTGCCTATTTTTATATAATTATCCGGCAGATTATCTAAATAAATTTTTTTCTTTTCCAGTGCGCATGTTCCCACAATGCTTTCACCAAGCTGAAAACGGGTATCTAAATTTCTTCTTTCTTCAAAGGCATAAGCGCCCGATAGCTCAAGATATGCTTTCCCGGAATTTTCAAAGCGCTTTATGTAGATGGCTCCCAGAAGTGCTTCTGTATATTTCACCAGTGTACGAATCAGGTTAAAGCTTAAATCTTCGGTTTCGTTGCTTCCGGTTCTTTGTATTTCTGCAATTTCCAGCTGTCCTTTTCTTTGCCAGTTTCTGATTTCGTTTTCGGTTTCGCGTTGATCATTTTCCGCTTCTATTTGTTGCAGCTTTTTATTGATTTGGTTTATTGCCGGAGCAGTAAGGTCATCATCACTGAGCGCTTCTAAGTTCCTTAAATAATTGTCGTGTTGTATGGCATTGGCGGTTTCGTATATTTCTTTTCTTCTGTCTATAATGGCATTTAATGCCTGCGACAGCCTGTTTAATTCAGTGTATTCGGTGTTTCCCTTAAAAGAAATATTACTGCCTTTGGCCATTTTTTCAGTGCTGAGCAGATAGTTTTCCAGTTTTTTAAAAAAGTTAAGCGTATTTAATATGATAAGCGTCAAAGCAATAAGTATAATAGCCGCAGCCATTAATACGGTTTTATATATTTCGCCGATGAGTTCGGCAATTATTTTTTCATTTGGGATGTAATTTATGAGCAGCCATTTTTTTGGCGAATACGGATGTTCTATTTTTGAAAATGCCGTTAGTTTATTACCCGATTCGCTTATTTTAGTGTCGGATATAACGGCTTGGAATATAGCTCCTTCTGCGGTGTTGGACATGCGGATGTCTTTCCCTGACAGATATTTTTTGTTGGAAACGGCAATAAAATATTCTTTCTCTGACGCTATTATAAAACGTATTTGACCGCGAAATTGGGTAACTTTGTTTATGGTTTCATAGATTGGCTCTACTGAAAAGAACATGCGAATGTAGCCGGCATATTTGCGGTCTTTGATTAAAGGAGCAATTACCGCATAAGAGAAATGCTTGTTTTTTCCGGCCTGAATGTGCTTGGGCGATTGAAAAACTGTTTCGCCATCGCGGGCTACTTCCGGCGGAACAACAAAGTTTTGCTCAATACTGATATTGCGTAATTCGGTAATGAGCTCTTTACCTTGTTTATATGTAAATTGGTGAAGCTTGTTGGGGCTTTTTTCATTGTTATTTTGATTTGTGGCTCCATTCTCATTTTCGAAAAGGAATAATTCGGTTAAAATCATGTCATCCGGCATTTTATCCGACAGCAGAATGTTGAAAACCGGCGTATTTTTTGAATTTGATTCAAAAATGTTGTCATTATTAATACAGGCAGAAGCTGCAAGTGTATTTGTGAGTTGATAATTTCGGCTTATGAGGTCGCTGATCTTTTCGGCATAATTTTCGGCAATTAATTCTACCGTTTCCCGGGAATTATCCAGAGTTATTTTTCTGAATCTAATTAGGGCATAAATACCGATGACCAATATAACCAGCAATAATGAAGCGCTGATTAGGAAAATCAGCTTATTTTTGTAACTGTTTATGTTGATTCCTAAAAGTTTCATGCTTCAAAATCAAGTTTATGCGCCATGAGCAATATGGTTTTTATGCGTCCTCTGGCATTTCTCAAGGGCGAATAGATAACCGAAAACTTCATGCTAATTCCTTTTTTGAGTGATATTTCTTCTATTCTGTATTTAGCTTTATCTTTAGATAAATCTCTGAAAAAACCGCCGTATTTTTCGCTGTAATTATCAGAAACTATAAATTCTTTGTGTCTTTTGCCTTGCCATTCAAGCTCGTTTACACCAAAAAGCTCCAGCATATTTTTGTTGATACTTAGTACTTCACCTCTGAGATTAAGTTCAATGAGAAATGCGGCTTTTTGTATTGAGTTCAGAAGTTCTCGTTTTTCGTTGAGTTCTTTGTCAATTCTTCGGTTTTGGCGGCGATGGGTTTCTATTTTTTCCTGAAGTTCCACCCTTTGTATTTCAATTTGCTTGGATTGTTCTTCGGTTTGTTTCAGAAGTGCTTCGGTTTGTTTACTGTTTCTTATGTTTGATATTGTGGAGGCAATACTTTCTCCCACATCTTCCAGAAACTTTATTTGATAACTTCTTATTTCTTTGAGTGCAGCAATTTCAATAATGGCTTGTACTTCATTGTTAAATATAAGAGGAATAATGGCCAAATTGCGTGGTGCTGTCTGTCCGAAACCTCCGGAGAGCATGGTATAGTTGGGAGGCAAATCTTTTAGAAATACACTTTCTTTTTCCATAACGGCTCTGCCGGTAAGGCTGCTTTCGGCTGAAATCTTTTCATTGAAAAACCGTTCTTCGTTGTAAGCAAAAGCGGCTTGCAGTTCTAAATATTTCTTGCTGTCTTCGGTTTTAACCAGAAAAAATCCAATTTGATCCACTTCAATAATGTTGTATATGATTTGTATGACTTTGGAGCTAAGTTCTTTGATATCATCGGCATATTGCAGCAAGTCATTAATATCGGCTTTTCCTTTTTCGGTTTTCTTTTTTATTTCCCCGGTAAACTTTTTTATCAGTCCGCGTTCTTTTAATTTGTCTTTATCTGCTTTGAGTTTAATGAGAGCCTGTCCGGGAACGTCATCTTTTTCCGGGCTGTAATGCTTATAGTCTTTATCCTGAACAATGGCTAATGCATATTCCGTAATGTGTTCCAGATAGCTGATTATTTCGTTTAATGCACTTCCGGCTGTATTATCCGGGATTTTATGCTTAGCTTCGGCAGGTTTTCCTTCCGAAATAGCATGTGCCGATTCGATAATACTTTCAAATTCTTTATTGAATTTTAAGATAAAGTAAATGAAATAGACGTTTAGCAGCAAGAAAACAAAAAATGCCGCAAAGAATATAGACAACTTTTGTGAGACATCAAGTAATATAAACGCATTTTTGGGCAGCAGAATACCCGCATACATATCATATTTCGGCAGGTATGAATAATGAATTAATTTGGTTTTTACGCCTTGTTCGGTGTCAAAACGATATGAGATCTCAGAGAAATACGATCGATTATTAAAAAGCTTCTCTGTTAGATGTTCATCTTTAAATAAGGAAGCGGCTTCGTTATTCAGTATCGGATTGCCGTCGGTTTTGATCAAAAAAAGTTGTTTTTCGGAATTCTCAGTATTTTGAAAAGTTTTACTAAGGTAGCCCGAAATTCCTTCATCAACACTGCATTTTATTATGCCGTTCAACGTACCGTTTATGTATAGTGGTTGATAAAGTGTCAGACGAGAATCGAACTCGCTAAACAATCTTTCGATATACTCGGTTTCGTTCTGAATACTAATTGCAGCCGGATGAGCGGAGTGTATGTATTCCGGGATAAACTCTCCGGTATTGCGTTCGTTGTCAAGTATTTGTACGTAGCCGCCTTTGACTTTAATATAGATATTATAATGTCCGTTGGTAAGTCTTCTGATACCTGAGGATATATTTTTGTCGCCCAAAATTTCCCTGCCGTTATAAAGCACGCGCGGCAAATACATATTTTGTGTCGTTCCGGCATCTTTTATTAAAACTGCTTTTTTAATTGAATCGTTTCTTTTTATTTGTAAGCTGTCGGCGGGCTTTACGAGCTCATTTGCCGAGCGTAAGGTTGTATGCAGCTCTCTGTTTCTTATCAGTATGAGGTTGCTGATGCTGCGTTTGAGATAGTTGACTTCTTGCTCCGTTTCAGCTCTTCTTTTTTGTTCGTATCCGGATTCTATTTGGCTGTCAATGTGATAAATAACAAACAAGAAAAGCGAGCCCGATAGGACTGCAAAGATAGCTGCCGGAATAAGTTTTTTATATATTGTTTGTTTCACGCGTTAATAAAAATCCGTTTGTATAATTCAATCACAGGAGGCTAAATTAAGAAATATTATTCATTTTGTCATGTTTTATTGCATTGAAAATTCATAATTTAGCCAAGTTCTGTCCTTTTAGTGATATATGCAAACATTTGACCAAAGCATAAAGTCTTTTTTTGGCAAATTCAAATATTTGAGTTTAGCTCATCTTATTTAAGTACAGATTTTTATCACCAAAGACTTAGGTTTGAAGTTTTGGTGAAAAAAGAGATGAAAATAGTTTTCAATATGGCAAGGACTTTTTATAAATTTGCTGCGAAATAGAAAAATACAACAGCTTACAATTGAAAATTCATAATATGATTTTTCCTTCTGTTTATAAGTCGATTAGCTTTTAATAAAAAAGCAGTCGGATGAACTGTTTTTTATGCATGGAGTATATTTTGAAATTACGGATGTTTTTTGATTCGACAGGTTTTTGTTTATATGGATAATGCCCTTTATATTACCATTATACTTATTTCGGTAGTTTTCTCCGCCTTTTTTTCCGGTATGGAAATCGCCTTTGTTTCGGCAAATCGGCTGAAAGTGGAGATGGAACGAAAGCACGGCGGTTTTATCGCGAAAATTGTCAGCATTTTTACCAATAATCCTTCTCAGTTTATTGCTACTATGTTGATAGGTAACAATATAGCTTTGGTGGTTTACGGTATCTTTTTTGCCCGGTTTATAGAAGCACCGCTTAAAGCCTATGTGGTGGAGTCTGAATTGGCCGTTCTGCTTATTCAGACCATAATTTCTACCATAATTATACTTATTACGGCCGAATTTTTGCCAAAAACAATTTTTCGGCGCAATGCGAATTCTTTTCTCAATATTTTCTCTCTGCCGGTTTGGCTCTTTTATTTTTTATTTTACCCGATATCAAAGTTTACGGTTTTTTTGTCGGAAGCTTTCATTGAAAAAGTTTTTAAAGTAAAACCTGAAGACAATACCAATGAAACCGTTTTCGGAAAAGTGGACTTAAGCGACTTGTTGTATTCCGATTCGGAGCACAGTGATAATAATACCGATGAGGATAATCAAATCAAGTTGTTTAAAAATGCATTGGAATTTTCGGATGTAACCATACGCGAATGTATGGTACCACGAAACGAAATTGTAGCTGTAAGTTCGGATGCCGAAATGGATGAGGTTAAACAAAAACTTATAGAAACGGGCTTTTCTAAAATCCCGGTGTATCTGGAAAGTATTGATAATATTATAGGTTATGTTCATACCATGAATGTAATAAAAAACACCGGTGACATTAAAGAATCCATGACGCGCATACCGGCCATTCCTGAAAGTATGTATGCAAATGAAGTCTTGCAAAAACTCATTAAGCTTAAAAAAAGTGTAGCTCTGGTGGTGGATGAATTTGGCGGAACTTCGGGTATGGTTACCATTGAAGACATTATAGAAGAGATCTTCGGCGAAATTGAGGACGAACACGATAAAGCCGAATTATACGAGAAAAAACTTTCCGATACGGAGTATGTATTCTCCGGGCGCTTGGAGGTTGATTATATCAATTCAAAATATAAATTTTCTTTTCCCGAATCGGAAGAATATGAAACCGTAGCCGGTTATATTTTGAGCATTCGAAAAGAAATTCCCAAGCAGGGAGATATTATAGAAGAAAAACCCTTTAAATTTGAAATTTTAAAAACAGATTACCCTAAAATACTAAGGGTGAGATTATTGATTGAGGAATAGCCTTATGAGCGAATTAATTAAACATGAATGCGGAATAGCGTTGTTGCGCCTGTTAAAAGAGCCCGAATACTATAAGCAAAAATACGGAACCGACCGATACGGTTTGTCCAAAATCTACTTGCTTATGGAAAAACAACATAACCGCGGCCGCGACGGAGCCGGTGTGGTAAGCATGAAAATAAATGTTCCGCCGGGTGAGCGCTATATTTTTAGGCAACGCTCCAACGGAAACAATCCCATAAAAGAAGTCTTTGACTCCATTGATACCTATTGTGAAAAAAATGAAGCCGTTCGTCCGTTTTCAGGCGATTTGATGCTTGGACATTTAAGATACGGCACTTTCGGACACAATACCATCGACAGCGTACACCCGGTCATGCGTCAAAACAACTGGCGAAGCCGCAATCTGGTATTGGCCGGTAATTTTAATATGACCAATGTGGACGAACTGTTTTCCAACCTGCTTAACTACGGACAACAACCGGTGGACTATAACGACACCGTTACCGTTCTTGAAAATATCGGACATTTTTTGGATGAAGAAAATCAAGGCCTTTTTGATTTGTATAAAAAAAGAGGCCTCTCCAATAAAGAAATAAGCGCTCTGATTGAGAAAAATATTGATCTGGTAAATGTTTTGAAATCTTCCTGCAAATACTGGGACGGCGGTTACGCCACAGCCGGCATAATCGGGCACGGAGATGCTTTTGTTATGCGCGATCCCAACGGAATAAGACCCGCCTATTATTATGCCGATGATGAGGTGGCCGTGGTTTGCTCGGAACGTCCGGTTATTCAGACGGTTTTCAATGTCGGGTATTCGAAAGTAAAAGAAATACAGCCGGGCCATGCGCTTATTATTACTAAAGACGGTGACATTTCTTCAAAAAAAATACAGGAAAGTAAACAGAAAAAATCCTGCTCATTTGAGCGCATTTACTTTTCGCGCGGAACCGATAAAGAAATTTATTATGAACGTAAGAAAATGGGCGAATTGGTAACTCCTGCCGTTTTGAAATTGATTGATTACGATTTAAAAAACACGGTTTTTTCATTCATCCCCAATACGGCCGAAACTGCTTTTTACGGTATGATAAAAGCTGTGGAAGATTATTTGAATCAAGTTAAGAAAGAAAAAATATTGGCTTTGAAAGGCGAGCTAAATTCAGAAGTGCTTACTAATATATTGAATATCAGAGCCAGAGTTGAGAAAATCGCCGTCAAAGATGCCAAATTGCGCACCTTTATAACACAAGATGCCGAACGCGGTGATTTGGTCGGGCATATTTATGATGTAACCTACGGAGCCGTCAAGAACGAAGAAGATAACTTAGTGGTAATCGATGATTCCATTGTGCGCGGCACAACTTTGAAGCGAAGCATCATAAAAATACTGGATCGGCTTCATCCCAAACGCATTGTTATTGTATCGTCATCGCCGCAAATTCGTTATCCGGATTGTTACGGTATTGACATGGCAAATCTGGGGGATTTTATTGCTTTCAGAGCCGCTGTTGAGCTTTTAAAAGAAACCGGACAAGCGGATCTGCTTAAAGATGTTTATACCAAGTGCAAAGCGCAAAGCTTGTTGCCTAAAGAAGAAATTAAGAATTTTGTGAAACTGGTTTATAAACCTTTCAGCCCCGACCGGATTTCCGAGAAAATTTCAGAATTGGTTACCGGCCCGGAAATTCATGCACAAGTGGATGTGGTTTTTCAGACCATAGAAAATCTGCATAAAGCAGCACCCGACAATACCGGCGATTGGTACTTTACGGGCAATTATCCTACACCGGGCGGCAACAAAGTTGTAAACAATGCTTTTATTAATTATTATGAAGGTGTAAAAGGGCGAGCGTATTAACTTGGCTTTTGAGTTAAATCGACAACCGTTCGACACATATAAAGTCTTCATTATTAGATGTTTGAATACAGATAGGCGTTTCTGATTAATTGAATTAGCTTGATCACTAATATTTATAACTTCCTCAGGGTGTTAATCACATTTTATGATGACCGCCCAACCGGCTTCGGTAAGCTCAGCCTGCGAACGCTTCCGTAGGCTGAGCCTGCCGAAGTCAATGATATATGCTTGGCTGTAATAGAACAATTTGCAGTATTCATCCGCCTAATTTACCTGATTGAAAAATTAACAAATTTTAACCGTTGCAGATATATGAAATTATAATACTTTATTATTTATGTGCGTTTAGTGTAGAATTGTATGTGATAATTTATTCCGTAATTTCTTAAAACTGTTGCCTTATGAAACCAATTCTTTTTTCAGCTCTAATGCTTTTATTTGCTGCTTCTCTTTTTGCTCAGAGCGAGCAGAATCATAATGTAGATACGCTAAAGCGGCATTCGATAGGATTTAATATTTCGCAACCGATTTCTATGCTAATGGGTGCTCAGCCCTCTGCGCTTAAAGTTCCGGTATTATATAAATTTCATAAAAAGCGTTATAATTATCGATTGGGTTTTTCATTTTCTCCCGATTTTCATAATTATCACAATTCTTTTTATTATGAAGACGAGTTCAGGGCAGATCAAATTCAAACAGTCGTAGCCGGTGAAGTAGTGGAAATGACAGAAGCCAATGTCTTGAAGCGTTTTGACCGAAAAATGAATTACTTATATGAAATCAATGCAGGAGTTGAACGGATTCAAAAATTAAAATGGGCCGGTTGGTTTTATGGTGCCGATATCAGCGTAGGCTATCTCTTGCGCGATGAGAGCTATTTTTATCGTAATTATCCCCGAACCGATTATGCCGATGAATCGGAAATATACGAGGAATTTGCTTATATCTCGCCCAATACTGCGAAGCCTTATGTATCGGAACGATTTCTGAAAACCGGTGTATATTTTTTCACGGGTTTTGAGTGGAAATTAACGAATCGTTTTAATGTCAGTGCCCTTTTCTCATCGCAATTGTTTGGCTATATACAATTGAGCGAAGACTATTCGGATGAAGCTGATTATCTTAAGCTTTCGAACTTTCAAGGTCTTGATTTTAATGACGGCTATATCAATTTATTTGTAAGTTATAAGTTTTAGGTCATACCGGTTCATGTTTACGGTTTATCACTTATATTTCAATATTATTTTGAAAAATGATGATTCGTAGGTTACCCAAGATTACAATCACCAGCTTCAACAAGTGGTTATTGAGCTTTTGTCGAAATGCTCAGTCTTCTACGCTTTTTTTCGGATAGTGAGCAAGCTATACTTTTTTGTAGTTTTTATTAAACTCAAAATTAAGGTGGCGTTCTTTTTTTTGCGGATATATATCGTCAATATTTATAAGAATACCGGTTTCTTCTACTGCTCCAAAATGGCGGTTAATGGCGGTACCAAATGTTTTTAGAGTGGGCGAGAGGTTCATGTATGAGTTGATAAGCGGCGGAATGGTTTCGCCCAGCTCGCGTACTTTTTTAGACAGTCTTTTATAGTTGTCTTCGTATGCTTTGCTTTTATCAAAAAGTTCGCAGACCTCATTTTCATCGTGATGAAGCTCAAGCGGTTCAACCGGATAAACCAAATTATCCGGATCCGGGAAAAATGTTTTCAGAAAGCATAAAACCAAATCTCGCGCATAGTGATTGTAGCTTTCGTACATAGTTACTTTTCCGAAAAAGTACTTCACATTTTTATTCATAACTATGAGCGCACCCAGCCCGTCCCATAAATTATCTAATGCAAAAAGTGTTTTACGAGCTGCTCCGGCCGATTGAAATTCGGGCTGAACAAATGAACGCCCCAACTCAATGGTATGCGGTAGATATTCTTTTATGAATTTGTCCGAAAATTCAAAAAGGCCTTGGGTAGCCAGCTGCATGCTTTCTCTGTCGTTGGTTGAGAGTTTGCTCAGGTTGATAAAGCGGTAGCCGCCCAATATTTGTTTGTTTTCTTCATCCCATACGATAAGTTGCTTGTAGGGTATTTCGTGGGTATCGTATTTATCGATGTCGGTAGATTTTCCGGTGCCTCCTCCGGCATTCCGGAAAGTAATTTCTCTTAACCGGCCAATTTCCTGCATGGTATTGGGCGAGTCATGGGCTGTTATGATGTATAGTTCATTATTTCCGTAATTGGTTTTCCGTACAAGTTTCTCGGGAGTAAGCTCCTTTTTCATTAATTCGTAGGGAATCGTATCTATTACTTTTTTCATGGCTTTCACAATACTTAATTATCAAATTTCTATTTAAGTTCAATCGAAATACTTTTGAGACTCTATATTTGTCTGCCGACAATCAACTTTAGTTGACAAATATTCCGAACCTCTTTTAAATAACGGCTGATTGGCATCTCCAAAATTACGGAAAAATCACACAAACGTATAAATTTTTTAATAATAAAATTTGTATTACCAATAAGAATTTTTTTAAACTGTCAATTGGCTTTTTGTCTTTTGCAGAATGCTCTTGCAAAAAATAGTTTATGGCTATGGCAAGCTTTTCGTTTTGGACCGGTGATTCTTAAGCCCTATGTAAGCCACAACTTCGTTTAATCCGTCTTAAATTTTGCCTGTGGTTTTTTGGCCAATTCATATACATATTTTCTGACTTCTTCGGCCCATTCGGGAGCTGTTTTGGATTTATCGAACTGCCTGTGTGAGATGGGCGAAGCTACTGTAAATTTAAGCTTTGGTTTTTGGAGTTTAAAGAGCTCGTGCGGCAGATACAGCATTTCAATGTTCATGCCTATACCCAAGAAACGGCGTAAGCTTGCTTTTCGATAAAAGCTTTCCGATAAACGCCCGGAGATATGAATCGGAACCACTGTTCTTTCATATTGCACGGCATTGTTGATAAAAGTTTTTTTCCATTCCGGATCTTCTATTACTCCGTTATACTTTCGTGAAACCATTCCGGAGGGAAAGTATATAATTGGGTAATCTTTTTCTAAAAGAGTATTTAACTCCTTGATTGTTTGGCGAGCCGTGGAGCCGTGCTTATTGAAACCTATGAAAAATTCCTGCAGAGGCTCCAGAGTCATCAGCATATCGTTTACAAGCGCTTTGGCTTTACCGTAATGCTCATAAACGGCTTTTATCAGTAACATGCCGTCTATACTTCCCAGAGGGTGATTAGCGGCAATAATTATGCGCGAAGTTTCCGGGAAATTTGCTTCACCGATAATATCGGCAGAGGCTTCAAAGTAATCTAAGGTAGGCTTTAAAAAGTCTATACCGTTTTTATGCCCGTGGGTTTTCAAAATATAGTTTAATTGTTCTTCATGCGCTATTTTCTTTAAATAGCGAAAGAAAAAGCCGGGCAAAATACGATACAGATTCGGATTTTTTGCTTTAAACAATTGCTTGACATCTAACTGTATGATACTGTTTTTGCTGCTCATGGGCTTGGTTTTGAAATAAAGCGGTATTTTTTTACCGGACTGTTAATTTGCGCTTACAAAGCAATCAAAAATTAGTTTTATATACAATAAAATTTATCTAGGAATTTTAGTTCGCGATACTTTTTATTTTTTGTATCAATCAACAGCTTATCAACTAAAAGCTTTATTTAATCAAGCTTTACTGCGTTGTTAATAAAAATATTACAAAAAAGTGGGGAAAAGTGGGGTAAAGTGTTTCAAAGTGGAAAAAATTATTGTATTTTTGTCAAGAATGTAAATATCAAGGAATTAATAAATGACAAGTTTTGTTGGCGATTATACAGGCAGAATTGACTCCAAAGGCCGCGTGGTTTTTCCCGCTCCTTTGAAGAAACAATTGCTTGTGCAAGGTGTTGACAAATTTGTAGTCAAGAAAGATATTTACGAAAAATGTTTGGTTTTATATACCATGGATGAGTGGGAAAGGCAAAATGAAATTTTGAGATCCAAACTGAACCCTTATGATCGGAAACACAAAATGTTTTTACGTGAGTATTACAGAAACAGTTCCGAGCTGCACTTAGACGGAAGTAACCGAATACTGTTACCGTCCGATTTAGTTGAGTATGCCGATATAGATAAAGAAGTGGCTTTCTCCGGACAAGACAGGAAAATTGAAATTTGGGCAAAAGAACAATACGAATCAGTGGCTAAATCTGCTGAGGATTTTGCGCAATTGGCCGATGAAATTATGGGAGGTGAGTTGCCTCAACAATAACTATGAAAAAAGCATATCACATACCTGTATTGCTTCACGAAGCAATTAGCGGCCTTAATATTAAGAGCGGCGGGGTATATGTTGATGTTACTTTTGGCGGCGGCGGGCATTCGCGTACCATACTTAATTCCGCCTCGGGTATTAAACTTTTGGCTTTTGACAAAGACGAAAATGCAGAAAAAAATGCCGAGATTCTTTTAGATGAAAATCCGGATTTTGAAGAGAATTTCAGCTTTTTCAGAAGTGATTTTAAGTATGTAAGAAATTTTGTGAATTATGCCGGATATGAAACTGCAGACGGTTTAGTTGCTGATCTCGGAGTTTCATCACATCAGTTTGACGAAGCCGAGCGCGGATTTTCATTTAGGCAGGAAGCAGATTTGGATATGCGAATGAATCGGAAGGCAGAAAAGACGGCCTCTCAGGTAGTGAATGAATATACGCAAGAGGATTTGACAAATATATTTAAGTTATACGGTGAATTAAAAAAAGCCGGTTATATGGCAAAACTCATTGCAGAATACAGAAAAGAAAAGAGCATCAAAACAAGCTTTGATTTGAATGCGGCAATAAGCAAAGCTTTACCGAAATATAACGAGTATAAAATATTGGCACAATTATATCAGGCGCTCAGAATTGAAGTAAACGATGAACTTAAAGGCCTTGAACGTCTTTTACAATCATCGGCGGATATTTTGGCAAAAGGCGGACGCTTAGTTGTTTTGACATATCACTCGTTGGAAGACAGAATTGTCAAGAATTTTATTAAATCGGGTAATGTTCAGGGTATTGTAGAAAAAGATGTTTACGGAAATGCCCAAAATGATTTTAAATTATTAAAACCAAAGTTTATTCGCCCCTCGGAGAAAGAAATTGAAGAAAACAGCAGAGCGGCTTCCGCTAAATTAAGAATTGCAGAACGAATTTAATTGGTAAAATGGCAAGAGAATCCGTAATAAAGAAAATATTATCCGGAAACTGGCTTTTGCTTGAGTCAGTCAGTAAGAACTACAAAGTATTTCTTATGATTATTGTAGCTTTTGTTCTGATGCTTTTTCAACAATACAGAGTAGAAGCTTTATACATAAAATCAGTGAAGTATAGACATCAGTTAAGATTAGCGCAAACGGAATATGTGTACAGCTCGGTAGAACTGATGAATACCACTTTAGAATCGGTAATAGCACAAAGAGTCAAACAGCACGGGCTGAATTTAGAATTTCCGGAAAAATTACCCGTAGTAATTAAAATGCCGGCAGAAGCAACAAAGAAATGAGCAGAAAGAAAGAATCCATAAAGCAATTATTGTTTTACAGAGTAAATCTGTTCTTTGTACTGTCTTTGGTATTTGCCGGAGCAGTAATATTCTCTGTGCTTCGCTTAAACTTTGTTAAAGCATCGCATTACCAAAACATAACCGACTCGCTGGCTTATACTACCGAAACCCGACAGCCCGAGCGCGGAAATATACTGGACGCTAACGGTAATCTTCTCGCTACAACTGTTTTAGCTTATAATGTGTATTTCGACCTTAATGCCTCGCAACTGAGCGACAGCCTGTTTAATGCCGACAAAGATTCATTGGCCCACCGATTATCTAAATTCACAGGAAGATACAGTTCCTCGGGATATTTGAAAATATTTGAATCGGTTCGTAAAGACCCCAATGAGCGCATTGTTATAATTGGTAAGGATCTTACTCCTTTTCAATTGGAAGAACTTAAAACATTTCCCATATTCAGAGAGGAAAACCGATTTCGTTCCGGACTGGTTCCCGAGCGAATTTTCAAACGTAAATTACCATACGGAGACCTTCTTAAGCGTACTATCGGCAGCTTAAAAGAAGAGCGGAGCGTGGAAGGCTTATTTGGTGAGAGCGGTTTGGAAGCTTATTTTAATGAAGACTTATCCGGAACACCTTATAAAATAAAAGTACAAAAAATAGGCGGAATCTCTAAACCGGTAGTCAACGAAGAACGTTTGAATATTCAACGTGGTGTTGATTTGGTTACGGCTATTGATATCAACTTGCAAAATTTTGCTCATCAAACCGTAAAGAAACAACTGCTAAATACCACTGCCACAAAGGCCACTCTGGTAGTGATGGAAAGAGAAACAGGCTATATAAAGGCCATGGTGAATTTGAATCAGAATCAAGATTCTACCGTTAGCGAAGTACAAAATTATGCAGCCGGTTTCAGTATGGCGCCGGGCTCTACCTTTAAAGTTCCGGTTGCCGTTGCACTGATGGAAGACGGCCACATAAGCCCCGATGACATGATAAATACCTCACCCGGTTACATCATGTTATACGGCGAAGATGTTAAAGATTATACCGACTTAGGGGAGCTGAATATAGAGCAGATATTGTCTAAGTCATCAAATGTGGGAATGGCTAAATTGGTCGATAAATATTATTCCGATAATCCGGATGAATTAATTCGCCGCTTGTATGATTTAGGCCTTCCTGAGAAAACCGGAATAGACGTTTACGGAGAACAAGAATCTGTCATCCGTTCCGCAAAACCGGGACAGGAGTATAACCGTTTCACATTGGTATCCATATCCTTTGGCTATGGAGTAACCGTAACGCCCGTCAGTCTTTTAACCTTTTATAATGCCATAGCTAATAATGGTTATAAAGTAAATCCGCGCATTGTTAAGTCTTTTGAAAGGCACGGTAAAACTGAAAAAATGTTCCTCCCTTATGAAGATCCGGAATTGATTTGTTCCAAAGCTACCGTAAAAGTTATTCAAAAAGCTTTGCTCGGTGTTGTGGAAGAAGGTACCGCAAAACAGATTAGAACAGAGCAATACAAAATTGCAGGAAAATCAGGAACTGCAAGATATTATGATTCGGGTAAGAATGAATTTATAGAAAAATACCGCGCTTCTTTTGTCGGATATTTTCCGGCAGATCGCCCAAAGTATTCCATGATTGTAGTTTTTTATGAAACCGAAGGTGAAAGTTATACGGGAAGTGCCGTGGCAGCTCCGGTATTTAGAACGGTTTCCGATTATATTTTTCAACACGATTTGGAGCTAAACGCTCAAGAGCCGTTGCCACATGCTGACTTAACCGAAGCACCCTATTCAAAAAGCGGAAACCGACACGATATTGATAATGTGTTAGTTGATTTGGGAATTGCATTTTCGGTTGATCAGGATAACAAAAGTAATTGGATTAGAACCGAAAAAGACCGGTACATGATTAATTATCGAAATATGCCGTTTGCAAATGATCTGGTCCCGAATGTCATTGATTTAAGTGCAAAAGATGCCGTGTTTCTTTTGGAATCTTATGGTTTGAATGTGCGCATCACAGGTGCCGGAACCGTTAGGTATCAATCGATAACTCCCGGTACGCCCGTGAAAGAAAATATGACAATAACATTAGAATTAAGGTAATGAAACAACTTAAGGAATTATTAAAATATACCAAAGTTGACAGTATCCACGGATCTGCCGATGCGTCGGTGCATGCGCTTACCTCTGATTCGCGAAGGATTAATAAAGGGGCTGCATTTTTTGCCTTAAATGGCGAAAATTTTGACGGACATGATTTTGTGCCTGCAGCTGCCCAAGCCGGTGCATCCGTTGCAGTTGTAAGTAACGGCCGGGTTTATGAAGGCATAACAACGGTTTGTGTCAGCGATACGGCCGAAGCCATGGGAAATATGGCGCGTATTTATTACGATGATCCTACTTCCAAGTTAAAACTAATCGGAATTACCGGAACCAACGGAAAAACCACTACGGCTACTTTATTGTATAAATTATTTATGCAATTGGGCTACAAAACCGGTTTAATATCAACGGTAGCTAATTATGTGGAAGAAAAAGAAATTCAAACAAAATATACCACGCCGGATGTCTTGGCCCTTAATCGCTTGCTCAGGCAAATGTCCGATGCGGGATGTCAATATTGTTTTGCCGAAGTAAGCTCTCACGCTTTGGAGCAAAAGCGTACGGCCGGATTAAGATTTGCCGGGGCAATATTTGCCAATATCACACACGACCATTTAGATTATCACAAAACATTTAAAAACTACATTTATGCTAAGAAAAAGCTCTTTGATAATTTGGATGAAGAAGCTTTTGCATTGGTAAATGCCGATGATCGCAATGCCGATGTGATGCTGCAAAATTGCAAGGCTCAAAAACATAAATTTGCCGTAAAAAGCATAGCCGAATTTCAATCGCGAATCATCGAAAATACTTTTGAAGGCATGAAGCTCGAGATTGACAACCGAGAGGTTTGGACACTTCTTTCCGGAGAATTTAATGCTTATAATATAACGGCGGTATATGCTGCCGCGCGTTTGCTCGGCATTCGCAGGCAGGAGCTTTTGCCGCTTATTAGTGCTTTTACTCCCGTGCGCGGGCGCATGGAAAGCTTCAACATCAACGGAATTACCGCCATCGTAGATTATGCCCATACGCCGGATGCTTTGGAGAATGTTTTGAAAACCATACAAGACGTAAAAACGCCGGCGCAGAAATTAATTACCGTGGTAGGAACCGGAGGAAACCGCGATAAAGAAAAACGGCCAAAAATGGCTCGGATAGCTTTTGAATACAGCGATAAAGTTGTTTTTACATCAGATAATCCAAGATTTGAAAAACCTACAGCCATAATTGATGATATGATTGAAGCTTTGAGCCCGCAACAACAAAGTGAAACTTTGAACATCCCCGACAGAAAAGAAGCTTTGAAAACGGCAGTTATGCTTGCCCAAAGGGGAGATATTGTCTTGGCTGCGGGGAAAGGCCACGAAACATATCAGGAAATCAAAGGCATACGAAGCCGCTTTGATGATAAAGAAATTTTAACGGAATTTTTAGAAAATTTAAAAAAGAATTAAATGCTTTATTATTTGTTTCATTACTTAAATCAATTAAACGTGCCCGGTGCGGGTTTGTTTGAGTTTCTCTCATTCAGAGCTGCTTTGGCTGCTATTTTATCGTTGTTGGTTTCTATGTGGTGGGGCAAGCGTATTATTCGATTTTTACAGCGGAAGCAAGTCGGGGAAGTGGTTCGTGATTTAGGTTTGGAAGGGCAAACCCAAAAAGCGGGAACACCTACCATGGGCGGTATCATTATTATTGCTGCTATTCTTATCCCGGTTTTATTGGTAGCAAAGCTTGCAAATATTTACATAATTCTGATGCTCATAACCACTGTTTGGCTCGGTGCCGTAGGTTTTGCCGATGATTATATTAAAACATTCAAAAAGCAGAAAGCCGGATTATCCGGCCGCGTAAAAATATACGGACAAGTTATTCTCGGTATAATTATCGGCTTAACGTTTTACCTGAACGATGACATTCAAATAATTGAAAACCCGGATGCATCCGTTCTTACCGAGGCTAATATTCAAATGCAGGATTATCCTTCGGCTTCCGAAAAACCTTTAAAAACCACCATTCCGTTTATAAAAGACAATGAATTTGATTATCAGTGGCTGGTTGGTTTTATGGATTCCAATGTTGAGAAATGGGCTTGGGTTGTGTTTATTATCATAACGGTGATAGTGCTTACGGCCGTATCAAACGGAGCCAACTTAACCGACGGTTTGGACGGCTTGGCAGCAGGTAATTCCGCCATAATCGGTTCAACTCTCGCTGTTTTTGCCTATTTATCCGGTAACTTAATATTTGCCGACTACCTTAATATAATGTACATCCCGCACATTGGCGAGCTGGTGGTTTTTGCCGGAGCCTTTGTGGGTGCTACTGTTGGGTTTTTATGGTACAATTCATATCCGGCGCAAGTATTTATGGGCGATACCGGAAGTTTAACTCTGGGCGGCATTATAGCAGTATTCGCCATTATTTTAAGAAAAGAACTCTTAATTCCTGTTTTGGCCGGTATATTTTTCATAGAAAGCTTATCGGTTATTATTCAGGTAGTTTACTTTAAGATAAGTAAGCGCCTTACGGGAAAAGGTAAGCGCATCTTTTTAATGGCTCCGATTCACCACCATTATCAGTTAAAAGGTGTGCCGGAATCTAAAATTGTAAGTCGTTTTTGGATTGTAGGCGTATTGTTGGCGATTATTACAATAATTACTTTAAAAATCAGGTAATGATAAAAAAAGCAGTCATACTCGGAGCGGGTGAGAGCGGAACAGGAGCAGCTGTTTTGGCTCACAAGGAGGGCTATGCCGTTTTTGTATCTGATTACGGAAGTATTTCCGATGACCACAAACAAGTGTTTATTGACAAAGCCATTGAATTTGAAGAAAATACCCACAGTGAGAACAGAATATTACAAGCCGATATTATTATTAAAAGCCCGGGTATTCCGGAGGATGTGCCAATTGTAAAAAAAGCGAGGAAAACCGGCATATCCGTAATATCGGAAATTGAGTTTGCCGCACGAAACTGTCGTTCTAAAATTATTGCCATAACCGGAAGCAACGGCAAAACCACAACCACATTGCTAAGCTATCATATTTTGAAAAAAGCCGGTTTGAATGTGGGCTTGGCCGGTAATGTCGGACAATCCTTTGCTAAGCAAGTAGCCGAAAATGACTTTGATTACTACGTATTGGAACTTAGCAGTTTTCAACTTGACGGAATTGACCGGTTTCAAGCCAATATTGCAGTTTTACTCAATATTACCCCCGATCATCTCGACCGTTATAACAACAGTATGGAGGAATATATTGAATCGAAATTCAGAATTACAAAAAACTCACAAGCCGGTGATTATATCATTTATTGCGCCGATGACCCGGTTCTGAGTGAAGAAATGAAAAAACGAGATTTTAAAGCGCAATTAATACCATTTTCAATAAAAGAAGAATTAGAATTCGGAGCATATAAAAATACTAAAAAACTAATAATCAATATGAAAGAAAACAGTTTTGAATCGGACATCAACGGATTGTCTCTGCAGGGAGACCATAATGTGTACAACAGCATGGCGGCCGCTATTGTGGCTCGGCTGAATGAAGTACGCAGCGAAACGCTTCGCAAAGCTCTAAGCGATTTTAGAAATATCGATCATCGCTTGGAGAACTACATAAGCGTGCGCGGTGTTAAATTTATTAACGATTCCAAAGCCACCAATATTAATTCAACCTGGTATGCACTACACAGTATCAATACAAAAGTAGTCCTGATTATCGGCGGCTTGGACAAAGGCAACGATTATAATGTAATAAAAGATTTGGTGCGCTCCAAAGTGAAAGCTTTGGTTTGTATAGGTGAGGATAATAAAAAGATAATTGATGCTTTTGTAGGGATAACCGAGATTTACGAAGGGCAAGATATGTTTGATGCCGTAAAAAAAGCCCACGAATTGGCTGATGAAGGCGAGACGGTTTTATTGTCGCCGGCATGTGCCAGCCAAGATCGTTTTAAAAATTACGAAGACCGCGGAGAACAGTATAAAGCAGCAGTCAGAGAACTATAATCATAACGAATTAGTACAGAATAAAAATGACAGCAATTAATAAAAATATAGTCGGAGATAAAGCCCTTTTTGTAGTGGTTTTATTGCTTCTGCTCGGATCCTTGCCCTTCACCTACAGTGCATCCGGGCAGGTAGTATTCGGCAGTATGGGAGGAAATTATACCGGCCCGCTTATTAAACGAGTCATCTTCATTGCTGTGTCTCTGTTTATTATGTATGTTTTTGCATATATCCCTTATCGTAAGCTTAATAAATTTGCTTATTTTGTATATGCCATTGCCATGGTTTTGTTACTTATTACCGTATTTGCAGGAAATACTCATAACGAATCGCGGCGTGTGTTGCAATTAGACTTTTTGCCTTTCTCTTTCCAAACGGCAGCTTTTGCCAAAGTAGCCATGGTTATTTTTACGGCTTCTGTTATGGCAAGAGATTTTAATGATGAGGATATGCGCATTGCCAATGCAAAAAAAGTATTAATTGCAGCCGGCTTAATGGGCATATTAACGTTAAGTCACGGGTTATCCACTACTTTTATCTTATTACTAACCGTTGTCAGCATGCTTTGGGCTGCGCGCGTTGATTTTAGAAAAATGTCCAAATATTTTGGATTCATAGTCATTGTTCCGTTTTTGTATTCATTAGTAGCTGAGTTGTTTAAATTACCCTTCCGGCTCAGTACATGGATAAATCGTGCCATATCTTGGTGGCAAGGCTTTTCCTGTGATGAGATAACAGCAGGAAACTATCAGGCATGTATTTCAAAAAGTGCCATTGCCGACGGCGGCTTTTTCGGAAGAGGAATTGGTCAAAGCCCATTACGTTATACCTTGCCCGAAGCGCATTCCGATTTTATATATTCATACATTATAGACGAAGCCGGATTTTTGGTAGGAATAGTAATATTGGCTCTTTACCTTATACTGTTTTACAGAGGCATACAGATTGCCAAAAAAAGCACCAGCATTTTTCCCATGATATTGGCCATGGGGCTTACGTTTTTATTAGTTATTCAAGCATTGATGAATATAGGTGTATCGGTAGGAATATTACCCGTTACCGGACAGCCCTTACCTTTTATAAGCAGAGGAGGCTCGTCCTTATTTGCGTCCTCCATAGCCGTAGGTATATTATTGAATATCAGCAGAAATACAGAAGAAAAAACTAAAGCAAAGGAATGAGCAGGCAAAGAAAGAAAATATTAATATGCGGAGGCGGAACAGGCGGACACTTGTATCCGGCGCTTGCTGTTGCCGATGCTTTGAAGAAAATTGACCACACAGTTGAAATATTGTTTGTGGGAGCAGAAGGCAAGATAGAAGAAAGTAAAGTTCCGGCCGCCGGTTATGATATAGAATTGCTACCCGTGCGCGGTTTTGCCAGAAGATTAACGCTTAAAAACTTAAGCTTCTTTACTAAATTGATTAAAAGCCTTTGGTTGTCAAGAAAAATCGTTAAACGTTTTGCTCCGGATGCAGTTATCGGAGTGGGCGGTTATGCCGCCGGGCCGGTTGGTTACATTGCAGCCAAACGCGGCATTCCTTTACTTATTCAGGAGCAAAATTCATACCCCGGAGTTACCAACAGGCTTTTGGCACGTAAAGCTGAAAAAATATGTGTTGCCTATAAAGAAACCGAACGCTTTTTCCCGAAACACAAAATAATACTTACCGGTAACCCGGTTCGAGAAAGTCTCTTGCAGACAAATATCAGCCAACAGGAAGCTAAAAAGCATTTGGGTTTTGATGCCGATAAAAAACTGATTATAAGCTTGGGCGGTAGCGGAGGTGCTAAAAGCATTAATGAAGGTATTGTCGAACATTTACAGCTGATAGCCGATTCCGATATACAACTGCTTTGGCAAACCGGAGCTTTTTATTACGAAAGTTTTAGACCATTTGCCGAAAAATTTGACTCAAAGCAAATAAAAGCCACTGCATTTGTTGAGCGCATGGATATCGCATATCGCGCTGCCGACATTGTTATTTCACGCGCAGGTGCCGGAACCGTTTCAGAACTGTGTTTATTGAAGAAGCCGGCTGTGCTTGTTCCCTCGCCTTATGTTGCTGAAGATCATCAGTCGAAAAACGCACAGGCGCTAACCCAAAGCGGAGCCGCCTTACATATTAAAGATTCAGATTGCAAAGCGCATTTGCTTCCCAAAACCATTGAAGCATTAAAAGACCAAGTTTTATTAGAATCCCTTGCGGAAAATATATATAAGCATGCCCGGCATAATTCTGCCCAACGCATTGCTCAGGAATTATTAGAATTAACAGAACATTAAATACAAATCCTTATGAAAGCACTTGTAAATACTCTCGTCATTTCAGCTTTTTTTCTCTTTTTGGTTTCCTGCGGACAAGCACCCGCTTCCAAAAATATTGATACATCTGTGGCTGAAGTTTCCACAGAGGTTATTGAGCTTACCGATGAATTTTATCGGGCAGCGGAACAAAGCATTTTTGAATTTCGCCACAAAGCCGATTACCTTAATGTATTGACCGGCAACACAGCCTTTCCTCGAAAAACCTTTGGGGTTCAAAGTAACAATATGTTGAACCGCCTCAAGGAAAATCAAAAGCTGCTTGCCGTGTATGCAAACCTCTATAATGCCTATTATAAAATGTTGGCTTTGAATATGGATAAAACAAAATCCGGTATGCAAACCGCTGCTAAAGCATGCGTGGAGCAATTAAAAAAGACCGACGGCACTGCGGCCGAAAAAGAAAATACCGCAAAACTGGAAGAAAGCGTAAATGCTTATCAAATGTCAAGCGGTGAGCTGATGTATGGCTTGAATGAACGCTTTACGGAATCTCTTACGGCAGACCTGAGTAATATAAGAACCTTTATTGACCAATTTTACCAAAAATATTCCGACGGCCTCAATAAAGTGCCGACTTATAAATTCGATACACTAAAAGTTGAGCAGCTTGTGGATGAGCCATACAGAGACAAACAAGTTTTGATAAAACTCTACAAGTTGCAGCTTGATGAAGAAGCCAGAGCACAGGTAGGCATACTTTCAAACCGAGCCAAGCTGATCAGTGATTTATTGCAAGAACTCAATATGTTGCATGCCGAGTTAATTAAACGAAACCGTTCGGATGAAGATGTCAGAAAACGAATTATGAAAATTGAGGAATTAAGCGGCCAAAACTAATGTTGATATAAGTATATGATAAATTTCAACTTAATAAAAGCAGTGTATTTTGTCGGTATCGGAGGTATCGGTATGAGTGCTTTGGCGCGCTATTTTGTGCACCGAGGCGTTTATACTGCCGGCTACGATCGCGGTAAAACGCCGCTTACCGAGCAACTGCGAAAAGAGCATATCTTGGTCGATTATACAGATAGCCCGGATGCCATTCCGGCGCTGTTCAAAACCTATGCCAAGAACCGTATGCTTATAGTTTATACGCCTGCAATTCCGGCTGATAATGAGGTGCTTAATTATTTTAAAGACAATAATTACCATCTATATAAACGTGCGGAAGTATTAGGTTTAATAACTGAAAATATTCCTACCATAGCTGTGGCCGGTACACACGGAAAAACTTCCGTATCGGTAATGACCGCATGGATACTCCGACAAAGCAAACTGTTAACCGACGGATTCTTTGGCGGTATATCCAAAAATTTGAATTCGAACCTAATGCTTTCCGATTCAGATAAAAAAACACAACTGATTGTGGCAGAGGCTGATGAATTCGATCGTTCATTTTTGCATCTTAATCCTGTAACGGCCGTTGTTACTTCTTTAGATGCCGATCATCTGGATATTTATAAAAATATAGATGTCCTGAAAGATAGTTTTTTGATGTTTATTAATCAAATACATAAAACCGGTAATTTGCTGATAAAAAGAACAGTGGATTTGCCGAAAGCAAATTTTCCGGATAATGTTTACACATATTCTTTGGATGCACCGGCTGATTTTTATGCTGAAAATATAGAAAGCACACTTTTATACACCAAGTTTGATTTGGTACATCCCGAAGGCAAAATAAAAGATTTAAAATTAAATATTCCGGGTATTCTCAATGTAGATAACGCTATAGCCGCAAGTGCATTAGCGCTCTTGCACGGATCCGGCGAACAGCCGATTCGAAAAGGCTTGGAGACTTGGGCCGGTACGCTGCGACGCTTTGATTATGTAATCAACAGCCCAAATTTGGTTTTTATTGATGATTACGCACACCACCCTAAAGAATTGGAGACATTTATCGGCTCAGTACGCAAACTATATCCGAATCAAAAAATAACCGGTATTTTTCAGCCGCATTTATATTCCCGAACACGTGATTTTGCCGATGAATTTGCACAAGAGCTCAGTCGGTTGGATGAAGTAATACTCACCGAAATATATCCGGCAAGAGAAGAACCCATTGAGGGTGTAAGTGCTCAGCTAATTTTGGACAAAATTCAGGATACCAAAAAAATGCTTTGTCCTAAAGACAAATTAAAAGAACTGTTCGCCGATTCACAGCCCGAGGTTTTGTTGCTTATGGGCGCCGGCGACATTTCAGAAGAAAAAAATGCAATTGAGGAAGTACTTAAAATGAGAAAATAATTGTGAAACTAAGGAAGAACGTTAAAATATTATTGATTGTACTCGGGCTCACCTCTGTGGCCGTTATTGCCGTATATTTTTCCGGCAAGTTGGCCGTATGCTCTGATGTGTTAATCAGTTACAACGGTTCGGATGAAGGAAAATACATTGATAATCAATCCATACTCACAGAGATACGAGAGGAATACGGCGAAGTTTTAGGTATGCCCATGTCGGAAATAGGGATTGCATCCATAGAACAAATTATTGATGCATTACCCCAAGTGAAAGACGCTAATGTTTACAGAAGTTCAAAAGGTTTGCTTCATGTAGAAATAGATGAACGTATTCCGCTGTTACGCATATTTACCGACAACGGCAGAACCTATTATTTAGATACGGAAGGCTTATTGATGCCTGTATCTAAAAAAACACCGGCCAGAGTAATTGTAGCTACCGGTAACATTCATTTGCCCGATTCAGCCGTTGAACGAAAATTAGGGCTTGACTCTTTGCCGCAAGCAGAACAATTGTATCGCTTGGTGAACCATATTAATACTGACAGTTTTCTTTCGGCACAAATACAGCAGATTCACTTGAGCCCCGTTGACGGAATAATACTGATTCCTCGTGTGGGATCACATGATATTGTTTTGGGAACCATTGATGACTATGAAAATAAACTGCACCGTTTGCGTTATTTCTATTTTAATATAATAGCAAAGGCCGGCTGGAACAAATACAAACGTTTAGACTTAAGCTTCGATAATCAAATTGTAGCTGTAAAGGAATGATAAAAAAGAATTATGTATAACCCTCTAAAATCTGATTAATATGAACGTACAACCACAAACTGCTGTGAAGGAGACTCCCGAAGTGGATACCATCACAGCCATTGACATCGGCACGACAAAAATTGTTGCTTTGGTAGGCACTAAAGATCGCCACGGAAAAATTCAAATTCTCGGAAAAGGTACTCAGCCCACACCGCAAAATACCGTAAAACGCGGTGTTGTTCTCAACATAGAACAAGCTTCACTAATGATAAAAGAAGCCGTAAAAAAAGCTGAAGAACAATCCGGGGTGAAATTTACCAATGCCTTTGTAGGTATTGCCGGGCAGCACATTAAAAGTCGCAAAGAAAGCCACAGTAAGCTCATCAGCTCAGCTGATAAAGAAATTACTCAAGCTGTATTGGATGAAATGCGCGATGATTTGGAAAACCTTTCCTTAGAACCGGGCCATGAAATTATTCACATTATACCTCAGCAATATAAAGTGGATAATGAGAATGGGGTTACAAATCCTTGCGGAATGTATGCAAACAAAATTGCCGGCAATTACAATGTCATTGTCGGAGAAACCGAATCTGTAAAAAATATTATCAAGTGTTTTGACCGCATTGGTATTAAAATTAATGACCTCTTTTTAGAACCCTTAGCATCTTCCAAATCGGTATTAACCGATGAAGAGCGCGAAGCCGGTGTAGCCCTGGTTGATATAGGAGGAGGAACAACCGATGTGGCCGTTTATTATGACAACATTCTGAAACATACTGCTGTAATTCCGCTTGGCGGCAATATTGTTACCTCCGACATCCACAAAGGTTGTCAGATTTTGTATCGATATGCCGAAAAAGTGAAAGTAGATTACGGCGACGCCATAAGTGATATTGCACCTGACAATAAGGTGGTTTCCATTCCCGGAATTAACGGCAGAAAGAAAAAGGAAATACCTTTAAAAGTCTTATCAAAAATTATTCAGGCTCGTATGGAAGAAATCATAGAGTTTGTTGATTATGAATTAAGAAATTCAGGAGTCAAAAATCAGCTCGGAGCCGGAATTGTAATCACCGGCGGCGGTTCATTACTCAGGCAACTGGTTCAGTTATTTATTTTTAAAACCGGATTGGAAGTTAAAAAAGCTTCGCCCGGCCAGTATTTATCATCTGACTATAAGTTGGTTAGCAGCCCTGTTTATTCCACCGCAGTTGGTTTGTTGATGTTGGGCTATGACAATGCACATAAAATCGTACCGGATGAGCCCGAACAAAAACCGGAACAAGAGCAAGCGGAAGAACCTGAAGTCCAAAGAGAAAACGAACAAGATATTCAGCGAGGGATAGGCGGTTTTCTCGATCGCATACGAAAAGCTGTTGACGGAATTTTAACTGAAAACGATTCAGAAATTGACGAATCCTAAAAAATTGGAATCATGAAAGAAGACTTATTACCATTCGATATGAAACAAAAGGAGCCTTCAATTATAAAAGTGATTGGAGTAGGAGGCGGCGGAAGTAACGCCGTGAAAAATATGCACCGACAAGGCATTACCGGTGTGGATTTTATTATATGTAATACCGATAGGCAAGCCCTCGACGGCAGTGCAATTGATACACGAATACAACTTGGCCCGAGCCTAACCGAAGGCCTGGGTGCCGGGAGTAAGCCGGAGCGCGGCCGAGAGTCCGCCATTGAAAGCATCGAAGAAGTGAAAAAACACTTGGACGACAGAACTAAAATGGTCTTTATTACCGCCGGTATGGGCGGTGGTACCGGTACCGGAGCCGCTCCCGTTATTGCCGAAGTAGCCGCAGAAATGGAAAAACTTACCGTAGGTATTGTTACCATTCCTTTTCGTTACGAAGGTAAAAAGCGCATAAAACAAGCCATTGAAGGTATTCGCGAAATGAATAAACACGTTGATGCCTTGCTGGTTGTAAATAATGAAAAACTGCGCGAAATGTACGGCGACTTAGAAGCCGATAAAGCTTTTGAGAAAGCCGATGATGTACTCACGGTTGCAGCTAAAGGTATAGCCGAAATAATTACCAAAGAAGGTTATATCAATGTTGATTTTGCCGATGTGCAAACCGTAATGTCTAACAGCGGAATTGCCCTAATGGGATCCGGAAAGTCAAAAGGTGATAAGCGTGCTGTTAAAGCCGTGGAAGATGCTTTGGCATCTCCGCTTTTGGATAACAATGACATCAACGGAGCTAAAAACCTTCTGATAAATATTGCTTATTCCGACTCCCATAAGGCAACCATGGATGAAATTGCCGAAATCAATGAAATTGTGCAGGATGCAGCCGGAAACGAAGCCGATCTGATTTTCGGAAGTACCGAAGACAATTCTTTAGACGAATTCATTGCAGTAACAATCATCGCCACCGGATTTGGCGAGCACGATATTCCTTCAATCTATTCCAATATGCCGGATGATGTTTTAAAGACTGCCGGTACATCAAAAATTGTTTTTGATATTGATGATAAAAAAGAGGAGCTTAGCGATGAGGAAGAGGAACTCGAAGATCGAAAAGCAAGGGTTATAGATTTGAGCGAAGATGATATTTCAAACGATGATTCTTTTTCGGATAATGAAGACAGTTTCTCGGAAGACCCTTTTCAGTTAAATGACTCCATTTTTACGGAAGACAGAGAACCGGAAAATGAAGGGGTAAAAACCAAGAAAACTTCTGTAACAGGCGGAACAAACATTACGGCTACCGAAGTTTACAGCAGAGAAGAAACTCGCGGAGTAAGCAGCTATATTGAAAACCTTACGGAGTACGAAGATGTTCCGGCTTTTCAACGCAGAAATGTACAGTTGGGCCTTAAAGATGATTACAGCTCGGAAGAGTATTCACGTCTGACCCTCGGAAAAGACGGGAACGGCCCGATAATTCGTAAAAACAATCAATATTTACACGATAAATCCGATTAACGGACGAACCAAACTTGTTGTTGTGAGAGGGTTATAAAGCAACAATTTGTGCCGAATGAGCCTGCCGAGTATTGTATTCAATACAAGGCGGGCTTTTGGGCTTATATATCTCCGAGCGCTCTGATATGCTTTGGTTTGTAAATTATAATAAATTCAATCCCGATAGGACTCAGACTCAAAGCTTTCGATTAGCAGATGATAAACTTTCATAAGCAGAAAGGCTT
>CAYYQW010000025.1:0-45348 GCA_964472505.1 uncultured Bacteroidaceae bacterium
CCGCGGCACCGCAACAAGCAGTACCGCGAATCAGCTATGCTTATTTTTTAGTATATTTCAAAACCACACTGTTTCCGCTTCTCCCCTCGGTTCGGTACCACAAATGCCCTTCACCGATATACCACTGCCCGGAGAAATCGGTTATCACATTAGGGAATTGTTTCATCTCCCATTCGCTATGTATCCAATCTTCTTCCATAATGGTATAGGACATTTTACCGTCTTTGGTGAACTTAATTGCTGCGGGTGTCATCTCTTTGGTGTCCGGCTGTTTTCCGGATGCAACCCACGTGCCGGTCAGAAAATCGGCATGAAGTAAAGTTTTCTTCTCTTGGGTATAAGGCTTTTCTCCACCGTTATTTGTCCATACTTGATAGGCAAAATCTCGGCGTTCGGGTATTTTATTAAAAGTGGCATCCGCTTTGGCTTTACCGCTTCCGGAATCTTCCATAATTTTTTTATTTCCCCGAATGGCGTATTTATCACCGTTCTCAAGATGCATCAGTTTCATATCCAAAGGCGTAATATCACTGCGGCAGCCCAACTCATACATAAAAGTTACTTCGCCGTAGTTATCATTATCCACATCGGTGATATTTACTGAATTTTCAATTAGTTCCAAATTGTTATCATGCATACACTTCAGCACAAAATCTTTTATTTCGCGCACCTGCACCATGGCCGTACCGCTTTTTTTAAAATGATAAACATGCAGTTCTTTTGATACATCACTCGGTTCGTGTTGTCTTTCGTTACGAGTTACTTTTTTTGTAAACAGCAAATAATTAAGGCCGTTTTCATCGTTCCACATCTTGCTCAGGAAAATATCTCCCGTGAGTTTGGGTAATTTTGTTTTGTCAATATCTGCCTGTTCATAGACATAAAACTCTTTGGTGCCCGGTGCCGGCTCGTCCGATTGTTTATCTTCCGAAACCGTTTCATCAGTTTTTGCCGCATCATCTGATGCTTTTTCTTCGCCTTCTCCGCATGAAATAGTCAATGCGAATACTGAAATAAATAATAAATAGATTGCTCGTCTCATATTCTGTGTTTTTAAGTAAAAAAATTCTGTGTAAAAATAGATAAACTCTGAGTAATACTGAAAATTTTGAATATATAAATACACTACAAATATTTGACAGCCGGCAGAGCTTTATCAGCTCAAGCTTTCACAGAACTCATTAGTTGGCAAATACCTTGTTTTAGCTTTTGTAAAACTTTTGCAAAACATTTTGATTCGGATATAAATAATGCATACTTTTGTGTCTTAAATAGTGCCCGACAGAAAACACACTACTTACAGTTTCTCCCAAAATTATAAATTATGCAAGTTTCAGACTATCTGTTAAAAAAATATAACCAACCCGTACCGCGCTATACCAGCTATCCGCCGGCCAATCATTTTTCAGATGATTTCTCGGAAAATGATTATAATCAATTACTAAAGCAATCCAATAAAAGGAATCCCGAAAATATCTCAATTTATTTGCACATTCCATACTGCAAAAAGCTATGCTATTACTGCGGTTGCAATATGTGCATGCTCACCAATACGCAAGAAGTAAAAGCATATATTGACGCTCTGAAAAAAGAAATAAAACTGACTGCGGCACAAATTGACAAGAAACGTAAAGTTTCTCAAATCCACTACGGAGGCGGCACACCTAACTCTATTCCGGCGGAATACCTTCAGGAAATAAACGAGCTTTTATTCTCTGAATTTCAATTTATTGAAAACCCTGAGATTGCCATTGAAACCAATCCGGCTTATTTGGATGAAAAATATATTGCTGCGCTGAAAAAAGCAAAATTTAACCGTTTTAGTTTGGGAATTCAGGATTTTGACAAAAAAGTATTGGATGCCGTAAACAGAGAACATACGGTTATTCCGGTTCCCGAGCTCATGGAGATGCTTAAAGACGGCGACCCCAATATCCATATCAATTTGGATTTTATATACGGACTGCCCGGCCAAACCGTTAAAAGCTTTACACAAACCATGGAAAAAGCTGCCGAGATGCGCCCCGACCGTTTGGTTACTTTTTCTTATGCGCATGTACCTTGGGTAAAACCGCATCAAAAAGTATTGGAAAAGAAGGGATTGCCCGGACCCGCAGAAAAAATGGAAATGTTCTTAACTGCGCGCGAGCAACTTCAAAAATCCGGCTATCTTCCCGTAGGATTAGACCATTTTGTATTGCCCGAAGATGAATTGGGACAAGCACTTAGCGACAAAATGCTGCACAGAAATTTTCAAGGTTACTGCACAAGGCGCACTACCGGCCAGGTTTATGCATTCGGGGTAACCTCAATCAGCCAGTTGGCCGACGGTTTTAAGCAAAACACCAAAGACATAAAAGAATACATTGCAAGTATTAATGAAAACAAAATTCCGGTAATAAAAGGACTGCAACTTAATGATGAAGAAAAAATCGTGGGAGAAGTCCTCAACGAATTTATGTGCAACAAACAAATATACTGGGCAGAAACAGCCAAAAGACTCGGTATTTCCGAAGAAAAGCTAAAATCAACAATTTCCATAAACATAGAAGAACTAAAAACTTTTGAAGCTGACGGACTCATGGAATACAAGCCCGAAGGTCTAAGCATAAATGAAACCGGCGAACTCTTTATCAGAAATATTGCTGCTTCACTCGACCCGGCCTACAATCCGGCAAGTAAACAATACTCAAAATCCGTATAATATGCAAAACGATATCCGACAAACCGAAGTAACCATAATAGGCGCCGGGCTTACCGGCCTGTCGCTGGCTCATAAATTAAAAAAACAAGGGAAAAAGGTATTAGTTGTTGAAAAAAACAGCCAAACCGGCGGTGTTATAGGCACTCAAGAAAAAGACGGTTTTATATATGAAACCGGCCCTAACACCGGCGTATTATCCACACCCGACATTGTAGAGCTTATCGAAGAATTAAGCGAAGATTGCACATTGGCTACGGCCAACAAAAAAGCAAACAAACGTCTGATTCTCAAAAACGGAAAATGGCACGCTCTGCCTTCCGGACTGATATCCGCAGTTACTACCCCACTGTTTACATTTAAAGACAAATTACGCGTTCTTGCCGAGCCGTTTAGAGCCAAAGGCAAAAACCCGCACGAAAGTTTGGCGGACTTAGTAAAACGCCGACTCGGGAAAAGTTTTCTGGATTATGCCATAGACCCGTTTATAGGCGGAATATATGCCGGTGACCCTGAAAAAATCATCCCTAAATATGCGCTGCCAAAACTTTATAATTTAGAACAAAATTACGGCAGTTTCATAAAAGGCGCCGTCAAAAAAGCCAAAGAACCAAAAAGCAGCCGAGAAGAAAAAGCCACAAAAGAAGTTTTTGCCGTTAAAGGCGGGCTAAAACATTTAGTTGATGCTTTAGAGAAATCCATAGGTAGCGAGAACATTATTCTCAATGCCCGTCAAACCGTTGTAATGCCCAACGAAAACGGATATGAAATACGCATTGACACAGAGTCCGGCGATTCGCACACCATTCATTCCTCAAAAGTAGTTTCCACGGTCGGAGCGTACCGTCTGCAAACGCTGTTTCCGTTTTTGACTGAAGAAGAACTTGCGCCCGTTAGAAATTTGCGTTATGCGGCCGTTACCTTAGCTGCCGTGGGTTTTAAAAAATGGAACGGCAGAAAACTTGACGCTTTTGGCGGACTGGTTCCTTCAAAAGAAGGGAAAAAAATACTGGGTATCTTATTTCCTTCGGCCATATTTAACGACCGTGCTCCCGAGGGCGGCGCCATGCTTTCAGTATTTATAGGCGGAATACGCCAACCGGATGCCATCAATATGTCCGATGATGAAATAAAACAAACCGTATTTAATGACATTCGAGAAACCCTTGATGCAGAAAATCCGGAGCCGGATGTATTTGAGATATTCCGTTATAAGCATGCCATACCGCAATACGAAATTTCTTCCGGCCTGCGCTTGGAAGCCATAGCAAATATAGAAAAAAAATATCCCGGCCTGTTGCTTGCGGGCAACATTAGAGACGGAATCGGCATGGCCGACCGCGTAAAACAAGCTTTTGAAATAGCGAGAGAGTTGTAAGCCGGTTTATTTTTTTTAACAATACAGCTGAATGAAAAAAGCACTCATCCTCATTAATGTAGGAACACCGGAACAAGCTGACAAAAAAGGAGTCAAAAAATTTCTGAAACCGTTTTTAAATGATGCGCGTGTCATTGACTTGCCTTGGTTAGCGAGGAAAATATTGGTAAACCTGATTATTATTCCTTTTCGAATAAACAAATCCACCGGGCTATACAAACGGCTTTGGACGGATAAAGGCTCACCCATACTTTTGCATTTGGAAGAATTGGCAAGAAAAATTCGCCACAAACTGAATGAGGACACAGAAGTATTCACTGCCATGCGCTACGGAAAACCTTCTCTAAAGAAAGTTTTAAAAACAATATCTAAAGATAACTATTCGGAAATTGCCGTTTTTCCGCTTTTTCCTCAATATGCCTCATCTACTACGGGTTCTATTTTTGAACGCATATTCAGCATCTTAAAAAAACAGGAAGTTATTCCGCCCATACGCTTGATTGACCAATATTACAATCACCCGATATTTATTGATACTTATGTAAAGCATATTCAAAAATATAAGCCAAAGGAATACGACCATATCGTATTTTCATACCACGGCTTGCCTTTACGACAAATCAACAAAATACATCCTAATATAAAAGCAAATGAGTGCAGCTGCAAAAAAGAATTTCCGTCTCACGGGCATCACTGCTACAAAGCGCTTTGCTATGAAAATTCTCGCTTATTGGCTGAAAAACTGAAACTTTCAAAGGAAGATTATTCGGTGGGCTTTCAATCGAGGCTGTCCAAAAACTGGCTTAGCCCTTTTACCGACAGATTGCTCGCGGATTTATTAAGAAAAGCTAAGAAAAAAATCTTGATTGCCGCGCCTTCATTCGCTGCAGACTGCTTGGAAACAACCGTTGAAATTAATTATGAATACAAAACCGAGGTTGAAGAAAAGGGCGGCGAAAAACTCACCCTAGTAGAAGCTCTAAACAGCAGTGATGAATGGGCAGAAGCCATAAGCAAAATTGTTTTTGACTAAGTATTTCAGTCTTAATAAGCGGATAATCATAAACAAGCAATCGTTTTGAAGTCTAAAAGCGGACATATTTTTGTAATAATTATTCTAATTACACTGAGTTTTGCCCCGAAATCAAAACCCCGGGCTCAAAACTTCATTACGGCTGCCGGCAAGGTGGTTGATGCTAATACGAATAAGCCCTTGCCATACTCGGGTTTAAGAATTTCGGAAAGCCGACTGATAAATATCTCTCAGGCCAACGGCAGCTTCAAGCTAAAAATACCGGCGAAATATCAAAAGCATGCACTTATTATCAGCTATCTCGGTTATGAAAGCAAAACCATAGGCTTATCGGAATTTGAAAAGCAAATGCTGACAATAAAATTGCAACCGACCGATAAAAGCATTGCCGAAGTAATCGTGAAACCCGGCTTAGCAGAAAGCCTGATTGAAAAAGCGCTAAAAAAAATCCCCGATAATTATCCGGACAGTGCTAAAAATCACATGGCCTATTATCGCGAAACGGTAAAGGATAACGGGGAATACTGCGATTACATCGAGCTGATTTTAAACGTTTATAAAACCCCTTATACAAGCAAATTTAAAAACGACCAAATACAAGTTTTGAAAGGCCGGCAAGCTAAAGACCTGAAAATCTCCAAATTTTATGATTATGTTTATTTTGTTGACGGCCCATACGAAGCGCTCCGATGCGATATTGCCAAATACCCCAAAGATTTTATCAGCATTCCGAGACATTATTTAAGCTTCTTATATCCGCGACACTTTAAATTCTATTATTATTCGCTGCGTTATCAGCCGGAGCTTGGAGAAGACATACTCATCATTGATTTTAAACCAAAATCAAAAAGAGCATTTTATAAAGGCAGCTTGGCTTTGCATCGTAAAACACTAAGTTTTTTGGCTTTATATTACACGATTGACAAAAATAAAATCGGTGAATCCCGATTAATGTCGGAAGATGTTTCGGATTATCTGAACAGCCAAGACATTTACAACCAAAACCTTAATTATGAGTGTTTTGCAGAGTATGAATATAAAGCCGGACAAGCGCAGTTCAAATACGCCTCCCTCAGCTACAGCTACTTATGGAAAGACCGAAACCTGAATACGAGCGATACCATTGAATATCATTCGGAATTATTTATTCGGCGTACGCTCAATAAACCGGCCGAACCAATCAGTATTTGGAAACGCTTTATGTATGCAGCTGATATCAGAAACCAAATACCGAGAAATGATATTGCTTTTGATAATGAAAATGATATACCTAAACCTTATCGAAGCATAATGCGTGAGTATTTAAAAAGCTCGACTCCATTCTAAAGCTGCCGGATATACATTCATAAAAACGAAAAAACAAATAACCGCTGCCGATTCGAATCAACTTTACAAAAGTTACTGCTTAATAAGTTTAAACGTATAATTATCCGAAGCTTCCAAACGCAAGAAATACATGCCCGGGCTTTGCTCCGAAATATCCAGCAGCTGCTCGCCGGCATTCATGCTTCCGGATTTTACGGTTCGGCCGGTAATATCCGTAACGAAATATGAATATTCAGACCTTAAAGATACTTTAAACAAACCGGATGACGGATTCGGGTAGATATTTATTCCGGCTTGTTTTAAGGGTTCGCTGCTAAGTGTACCGCCGGCTTTTTGGAAAACGATGTTATAAATATTAAAATTTGCTCCGTCATTGCCGGTATATACAAAGGCAAATTGTACACCGGATTCACCTTCCAAAGCAGTTAGGTCATCTATAATGACTTTTGCCCAAGCATAAGTCGGCCAATCGGTTTCGTCGTGCTCGCTCCAAATATCCGTCCAGTCGGAATTGTTTGTTTTCACTTTTAAAGTTAAATCACAAAAATCTTTCTCCACCGACCAATACGGGCTTCCGCTGAACCAAAATGAAAATTGAAACCCGTAAGCATTCGTTAAATTATAAGCCGGTGAAATCAACCATTCATCCTGTTGTTCCGCATCCTGCCATTCGACGTAGGCAAATTGACTGCCTTCTTGCGGTTCTATTGGTGTGGGCGGATTGCCTTCAATGGAATAGCCGGCCGTTTGTTTCCATGTGTAAGAAGCAACCGATGATTCCCTTGTCCAATTTACGGGCGGGAAATTATCGCCTTCAAAACTTTCTTCAAACACCACATCATCCGGATTGGTATCAAAAGGGTCAAAACCCGAGAGTTCGGTAACATTGGTTCCCGCCGGATCCAACCAGGGTTTCAGCTGTAAATCAGCGGTTGTTCCGTTAGATTCCCAATGATAATTAAAGCGTCCGTAATAATCGTAGCCGTTTTGATTATCGCATGAAGAAGAACCGCCGGAAAGGGTTCCTACCACCATTCCGTTTTGATTAAAAATGGGAGAACCGGAAGAACCGCCTTCGGTAACGCCCCAGCCGTTTTCATTCTCAGACCATTTTACGGCCCAAGCCGAATTAGAAGCCATTACATCGCCGCCGATATTAATGCTGCCGGTAGCTGTAAGCGAGCTGCTAAAAGTAGATATTTTTTTAACATCACCGCTCGGATGGTGTATGCCGGCACCGGATGTTGCTGCCGCAGTATTTCTGCTCCAGCCGTTGTAGTAGGGATTGTAATTATCCGGAACAGCAGTGCTCAGCTGCAGAAGCTGGAAATCGGAGCCGCCGTCGAGCAGTCCTTTTGCAACAAGTTCACAACCGGTAAGCACATCGCTTTGCGGGGCGGTGCCCGAGCCGCAGGAAGGTTTCTCAAAATTAAAATAAAACTTCCAAACTAAACGATCATCACTACTTGCATCGCCCCCGCAATGAAAAGCAGTTAAAAAATAAGGCTTTTCATCTTCATTGGTATTATTCACCAATGAGCCGGTACAAACATACCAACTGCTTCCTTCTCTGAAAAGAATATGTGCTACGCCTCGCTTCTGTTCTTGCCAATTGTCTCCGGCAGGCGAGCAGTTTATGTCAATCTCGCAATCACCGGAAGCTCCGGGACTGGGCTTAGCTGCATCAAAAACCGAATAAACATCGGCATAAATGTAGCTTATTTCACATATATTAAGATTGGAAGCGGGTTTGTAATTAGCAATATCATCTTTTGAAATAAACAGCTCATCGGTATTGTCTTTTAAGGTATGTTTCGCTGTTTGTTTTACGGATTTCCGTTCAATATATTCAATTACTATTTCGGAACCGGGCAATATTTGGGTGCTGAAAACATTGGCTCTATTATTATTATCGGAAGTAAAAGCTCCAATTGTTAAATTCCGATTACGATCGTAAAAATAAAGTTCGGCATTGAGTGCTAAATGAAAACTGTCAAATACAAGCCCTACTGAATTGGCGCCTGAAACTGAAAGCGCCATTTGCCAAAGCATATCGCCGTTGGAAAGCTCATGCCATTGACCATTATTGCCTGACAAGTTTATACTTGCCGGCAGCGATAAGCCTACACGCAACGGTAAACCGTTTTTGTCGGCATGTCTGTCTTCTTCATATACCGCATCCCAATCAATATCCGGATTATAGGTTTGAGAAATTTTCACTTCCGGCAAATTGTACAATATTCCCGGCGGTGTAGCTTCTTGGCTAATCTGAGCGCTTGCTAATGCATAGCAAAGCGTGAATAAGCTGATAAAAAAAAGTCGCATGAGGTGAAATTTATTGAGTTAGAAAAATTATCTGTATTTTTTTTGGGTTCATTCGCAAAGAACCAAAACCGGCTTTAAAAACTATGGACGAGAAGCGTCTCGTTTCATAAAGCCAAAAAAATACCTTAGAATGCAAAAATAAGCCTTTTTCCAAAAAAGCAAACGCTATATTTGCTGAAAAAAGGCTGATTACATCTCAGAGCTAAAAATAATTTTGCATATCTCGGCGGAAGAAGACAAATTTGCCGATTACATTAAGCCATCAAAAAACGTGAGCAATCAACCCAAAGTAAGCGTCATATTACCGTATTTTAATGCCGAAGAACGATTGGCATTATCCATAGAATCTGTTTTAAACCAAAGCTTTACGGATTTTGAATTGCTTTGTGTGAATAATAATTCTACGGACAACAGCTTGGCGATTGCAGAAGCGTTTGCAAAAAAAGATTCTCGAATCAAACTTTTATCTGAAAGTAAACAAGGAGTTGCCTATGCTTCTGAAACCGGTTTAAAAGCATCATGCGGCAGCTTTATTGCCCGCACCGATGCCGATGATATTTGCCGATATGACCGACTTGAGAAGCAATATAATTTTCTGAAAGAAAACCCGGATTATCAAGCCATTGGCAGCCAAGCAGAATTCACGGGTCCGGAAGGCAAACACGGGATGCAGCATTTCGTGAATAAAACCAATGCTCGCATAAGCCACCAAGAGATTTTTCTTTATCAGTTTTCGGAACTGCAAATTATAAATCCCACCTTGTTTTTCCGAAAAGAAACTGCCGAAAAATACGGCTACTATAAACACGGTGATTTTCCGGAAGATTATGAAATGTTTTTGCGATGGTTGAGTAAAGGCGTAAAATATTATAAAATACCGGAAAAACTTTTGCAATGGCACGACTCACCCGGCCGACTCACCCGAACAGATCCGCGTTATGCTTTTACGGCTTTCTACAAAACCAAGTCGCCGTATATTGCCGAATATTTACGAAAAAATAATCCGCATCATCCGAAAGTTGCAATATGGGGTGCCGGCAGACGCTCCGGAAGGCGTGCCCGTATGCTGAAAGAACACGGTTTGGAAATAGATTTTTATATTGATATTGCCGAAACAAAAGATTACGCTAAATATTACAAAGAGATAACAAAAGCCGGAGATTTCTTTATTCTGGTTTATGTGGCTAAAAGAGATGCCGATGTTTTCATATCCGAATACTTGGAAAGCAGAGGTTTTGTTAACGGAAAAGATTTTCTTATTGTAGCTTAAAGCATTAACTTTAGCAGCCAAAATATTAACTTTCAATTTATAATAAGCATGAAACATTTTATCGGATTCATAATCGTTTTGCTCTGTGGTTTGCAACTTTCAGCTCAAGTTGCCGTAGAAAAATCCAATACAGTTATAAAGTCGGAAGGGAAATCGTTCTATATTCATACAGTCAAGCAAGGCCAAACATTGTACTCTGTTTCAAAAGCCTATGATGTATCGCAAAAAGACATTCTAAAAGCTAATGATATTGAAATTGCAAACCTAAAAGTAGGCCAAAAACTAATGATTCCGGTTTTGAACCCGGTAAATAATCAAGCATCGGATGAAGCAAAATTCCGCTATCATAAAATAGAAAAAGGTGAAACCTTATACTCCATAGCGAAACGATATAATGTTGCCACAGAAACTCTTTTGGCCTTTAACCCTAAAAGCCGTTACGGTCTGCAAATAGGCCAAGTGCTTACCATACCAAATAACCGACAAGGCCATGCCGATCAAGAAGACTCTAACTTTCATTACCATACCGTTGTTTCGGGCGAAACCCTTTTCTCATTGTCTCAGCAATACGGGATAAGTATTAAACAAATACAACTGTTTAACCCTGAAACCAAAACGGAACTAAAAGCAGGAACAACCCTAAAGTTACCCAAAAGCAGTTATGCCGAAGCTGAAAAACTGCCGGTTTCGAAATACGGTGACCCGAAACGGCCCACCGGAATAGCCGATCCAAACTATTTTGTAGAAGAAGGCATAAGCCCCTGCTTTAATTTCCAATACAGAAGCAATAAGAAATTCAAAGTAGCTCTTATGCTGCCGCTGTTTATTGAACAAAACTTACAGACAATCAGAAATTATGACGGCAAGCCGGGTTCAAGAAAATTTATCGGTATTTCTGATCGTTTCATCGAGTTTTATGAAGGAGCCATGCTGGCCGTAAATCAATTAAAATATGAAGGTGTATCAATTGATTTGCACGTATTTGACACCCAAAACAGCGAAACCGAAGTTTATAAAATACTGAACGACAATGATTTTTCGGCCTTCGATCTGATTATAGGCCCGGTTTACTCGAAAAACTTCGAAATTGTAGCTCGTGCAGCCAAAAGGTACCGAACGAATATTATTTCACCTTTATCAAAAAACACCGGTAATCTTATTAATAATCCTTTTGCATTTCAAGCAATACCTTCCGATGCAACTCAAATAAGAAAAACATCCGATCTGATAAGCAAATTGTATGACTCAACAGTAGTTATTGTGCATAACGGAACCAAAGAAGAGTTATCGGATATTGACCTCTATAAGAAAAAATTGGTAAGATCATTTGCATCGCGCGATGACATTGATGAAATTGCCGTAAAGATTATTGACTTCAATTTTGGAGGCAAGAAAAATCTTGAAGACGCATTCTCACTTGCTCAAAAAAACATTGTGCTTGTACCCGATAATAAGGAAGCATTCGTAACCAACGTAGTGGAACAACTGTATCTGTTCTCCGAAGATTATGACATTAGCCTGATTGGATCTCCGAGTTGGGAAAATTTTCAAAACCTTGATATTTCGCACTTGCGCCGAATGTCCTTCAATTATGCATCTCCTTTTTATGTTGACTACAATCACTGGAAAACAAAACAATTCATTAAAAAATACCGAAATACTTACAAAACCGAACCCGGGCTTTCTGCATTCCAAGGTTATGACATCAGTTACTTCTTTTTGAGTGCTTTAAAAGATTACGGAAAAAATTTTCAGTTTTGTTTACAAAAATATGATACGCAAACTAAGCAGAAAGGTATAATTTTTGATTTTAGTTTTACCAGAACAGGAACATTTAACGGTTTTGAAAATAAAGGCGTACATTTTTTAACATACGGTGCTGATTATCAATTAAAAGAAACAAGAATTCAATAAATTGAAACCTTTAATATTAAAACTGCGTATATTCTTTTACATAAGGCACAAAAAATCAAACACAATGAAAAAAGCTATTTTAACATTTTTTTTAGCCGCATTCTTTATTAATTTACAAGGACAAGAAGCCAAATTTCAAGCCATGTCGGTATATGACTTTACACGTATGCTTCAATGGCCGGAAGAATACAGACAAGGGGACTTTTACATTAAAGTTATCGGAAATTCGGATATTTTTGATGAAATAGAAGCATTTACCAAAGATAAACGTGTAAGAGGCGAACAAAAGATTGTTGTAGAAAGGGTTTCAGGCACCAACCCCGGCAAATGCCACATCCTCATAGTTACTGAATCGGAAAGTACAAAGCTCAATGAAATATTGACCAATATTGACCAAAAAGGAACCTTAGTCGTTACCCAAAAAACGGGATTAACCCACAAAGGAGCCGGAATTTCTTTTATTCAAGACGGGAAAGGACGCTACCGATATAATTTAGCCAATATTTCCGACAAACAAATTACGGTCAGTACCTCATTTAAACAAATAGGGGAAGAAAATTAGTCATTTGTTGATATTTACCATTAAAAAATGCCGGGTACCCAGTTGTATCCTGCATTTTTTATATCCAAAAACCAACTTATAAAAAATAGGCCGGTATATGGAACATAAAATATTAATATAAGTAAGATATATTTCCATTAAGTTTTAGTATTTTCTAAAAACACTTTACAGAAATAAATATATTTCTTATCTTTGGTCATTATATTCACCGGTTATATTTGTAAAAGCTTATGAATAAGCGACTAAGATTAACAATAGCAGCAAAAACAGCTCTGGGATTCGGCGTTGTAATCCTCTCGGTATTAATATCCTATACGCTAATCTACAACATGCTGCTGGTCAATAAAGAAAAAACCGATGAGTTAAGCCAAGAAATCATTCCTTCGCTTTCTGCCATCAACTCTTATGCACTGGTGGTAAACCAATCCAAAAACCTGATAAAAAACTGGGTGCTTTACGACAGTTTTGATGACACGCCCAAAAAGCGACAACTTAAAGACATCAATCAAAATAAATACCCGGCACTGAAAGAAACGCTTAACGAGCTTTCAAAAAAATGGGAACCGGAAAACAGAACGCTGCTAAATGAAATAACAAAAGAAACCGATAAAATTTTCAGCAGCCATGCAAAAATAATGAGGGATTTAGACTCCTTTGAAAAATATAATGACCAACTCCTGATTGGGCGTTACAAATCCGATGTGGAAGAAGGCAATCCCATGATGCGCCAAACCGACAGCGTGCTTACCAAATTGGACAAGCTGCGCAGTCATACGCGACAATTGGTAGTAGAATCGAGTGAAGAAATGCAGAAATCCTTCATCAACCTAAGGGTGCGCATTATTATTTCTGTGGTTATACTAATTCTGCTCATCGTATTTATTGCTTATATAACAGCTGATTCACTAATCAGGCGCGTTCGCTATATCAATAAAAAAATAAAACGATTGGCCGAAGGACAACTGCCCGAAGAAGAAGCCGAAACCGGAAAAGATGAAATAGGTAAAATGGCCGGTTCAATCAACAAACTAATTAAAGGCCTTAAAGAAAAAGCAGAATTTACCGAAGAAATCGGGAAAGGAAACTTTAATATTTACCTTTCGGCAAGCAAAACCGATGTTCTGGGAACGGCACTCACCGAAATGAGAAACAGCCTGGAAAAAGCCTCGCAGGAAGCTGAACTCAGAAGGATAGAAAACCAACAACGTACATGGTCATCGCAGGGTATTGCCAAGTTTAACGAAATTATACGCGAATACGGCGATGATGCAAAAAAATTCTATGTCGTTACCATAAGTGAACTTACAAAATATTTAGATGCCCAAATTGGCGGACTTTATATTGTAACCAAAGATGAAAATGAAGCGGACGAGGATGCCCGTATTAATCTTGAAGGTTTTTACGCCTACGGAAGAAATAAATTCGAGCAAAAAACCATAAAACCCGGCGAAAACCTTGTCGGGCAATGCTATTGGGAGAAAGAAACCATTTTCATGACCGATATTCCGAAAGGCTATGTGGAAATATCCTCCGGACTGGGACAAGATGATCCCAAAAGCCTTTTAATTGTTCCGCTTAAACTCAATGAACAAGTTTACGGTATAGTAGAAATAGCGTCTTTAAACGTCTTTGAAGACTATCAAATAGACTTTGCAGAGAAAACCGGAGAAATTATTGCCTCAACGATATCCAACCTAAAAATTAGCCAAAAAACAGCCGTGCTTTTGGAGGAATCCAATGAAAAATCGGAACGGCTTGCCAAACAAGAGGAAGAAAGCCGGCGTGCTATTCAGGAATTGGAAAAAGCCAAAGAAGAACTGCTTAAAAAAGAGAAGGCAAAAGATAAGAAGTTTTCGCGCATCGAAGATGAATATAAAAATGAAATACGAACTTTAGAAAAGAAACTCAAGCTCAACGAAGAAAATTTAGAAAGCAACGAGGAACAACTCAAAAAATATATGGAAGTGCTCAACAGCTCGCTCATGATTATTGAAACCGACATGAACAAGCAAATTTTGAGAACCAACAAACGCTTTATAAATACTGTGGGCATATCGTATCTGGATATTTCCGGAAAATCCTTAGACAAATTTCTGGAGCACGAGCGCACTAACTCAAAAGAGTATATTGAAGTATGGCGTAAGCTAAAAGAAGGGAAAAGTGCCGAATTGATTAACGAGTACTATTTCCAAGGCAAGAAAATGGTTTTCAGAGATACTTATACCCCTTTCCGTTCAGCGAATAATGAGTATTACAAAGTCATGATTGCCTCAGTAAAACTTGAGGAATACGATGACAACAAGCAAGAAAATACAAATCAAAAGCAGACGGATTAGCACAAATACAAACAATTTGAATGCAGCAAAAAGGCGCCCGCCAAATTTTGCTTTGTAAATCAAATACATTAACCAAAACTTTCGTTAGTTATTCAAAATCACAAACAGACTTATGCATAAAAAAATTAATTACATATTGCTGCTTACAGCAGTTTTAGTATTTTTCGGAATTAAACATAATCAGGCTCAGGAACTTGTAGGAGACTCTCCGGTGGTTTGGTACAGTCCCGAGCAAGCCGACAGCCTTTTCAAAGAGCAGCCTAAACCCATGCTTATCAGTGTTTATACCGAATGGTGCAGTTGGTGTAAACACATGATGAAAACGACTTTTGCCTCACAGGGAATAGCCGGCTACATTAATCGGCATTTTATTCCGGTGCGCTTTGATGCCGAAACCAATGATACCATTACTTTTAAAGGAAAAACATACATTAATAAAGGTGTGGGCAAAAAACCCAAACATGAGTTTGCGGATTATCTTCTGGCCGGCAGATTCTCATTTCCCACCGTTGTGTATATTGATCCTAAGGGAAAAAAATACCCGGTAGCCGGCTACCAAGACGTAAAAAACATAGAGCCTTATCTGATTTATTTTGCAGAATCAATTTATCATAATATTCCCTTGGATTATTTTGTATCCGATTATATTTTTAGCTATTCAGACAGATTTAAAGAGGAACTTGAAAAAATAAAGAAACAAAACCCGGAGCAATTTTCGTTTCCGGATACAAGCGGTGTACTAAAAACATACAGCCTGCAAGAAGCCGAAGCCTTAAGTAAGAAAAACAAAAAGCCTGTTTTCATAATGCTTTCGGTGGAATGGTCTGTAAGCTCTAAAATCTTCAAAAAAATTGTACTGAAAAACCCGGAGGTTACAAAACGAATGAATCAGCACTTTTATACGGTTCTGTTTGACGCGGCATCACAAGAGCCACAAGAATTTCTGGGAAAAACATTTCATGGCGGAAAACAAACCGGCCACCCTCACGAACTCACACGCGCATTGCTCAAGCAAAATTTTATGTTCCCGGCTTTTACGGCCATCAGCCCCGATAATCAACTTATTACCGAGCTGCACGGGTATATACACAGCTCACAATTCATAAATATATTGGAATATTACGGGGAAGGAAACTACAAATCAATGACTTATCAAGAATTTATAAATACAAAAAATTAAAATTCAGACAGCATAAATCTTAGCTCCCGAAACCAAAGAAACGGAACATGCGCTGCAAGAAGTTGTCGTTCTGTATTCGGTCTTCAATTTGTTTGAAGTTGACTTTATTCTTTCCGAGTGTTTCCCATATTTTGCTCCAGCCGGGGAATCCGCCAAAATTTCTGTCATCAATAAATAAATCGGCGGCAATTTTTCTGGAGGCATTTTGCGGGTCGAAAGGCTCATCGGGAAAGCTGTTGTTAACGGCATAAAAGTTTACGCCGTTTTGCTTACAGAAGCTTACGGCCTCCTCAAGCAAATCACCGGTTCGGAAGGTCCAAAGTATTAGTTTATGCCCGTCTTTTTCAAGCTGTTTTAAAGTTTCAAAAGCAAATAATTTAGTTTTGCCTATTTTAGGATACTCGTGCTCCACAATGGTTCCGTCAAAATCAACTGCAATTATCATTGTATTTTTTTATTAAAGAAAAAGCACCCGAAAGCCGGGTGCCTCATTCCATTAACCTAAACCTTAAAACTATGAAATTAATTACTACTATCAACAACTCAAAGGTACGTACAGATTTTTGATTTACAGTCTAAATTTCTATTAAGAAATGTTAAAAAAATGAAAAATTACTCAAAAACATATACATAGCGAATAAGTTTTTGCTTTTCATTGGTAGAAATATCGTAAAAGGTCTCTTTCTTCAACCAATTGCCATCATAAGTCAGGCTTTTTTTATATTCTCCTTCATAATGTTCAAAAATCAATCGGCTTTTGGCATCATATTTCCTAATTATACGTGTCATGAGATCACCATTGGGTTTAAAAAAGACATTCAACACTTCGTTGCCCAAAGAATCTCTTTCTTCTATCCTAAAATCGGAAAACTTTTTTAGATTTTTCAAATAGATACTTCCTCTGAGTCTTCGTCCGGCACTGTCGAGAGCGGTTATTTCGGTTCGCCGGATGATGCCTTCCGAATCATATTCCGTCCACATTTGCCATTGTTTGGAATCTTCGAAAAACACCCATTCCTTTTTCGAAAGCAATTTACCGTTGGCATTAAAAACTTTTTTCACGTACAAACGTCCTTGCTCATCATATCGGTATTTGGTTTGGCTTAATAATAGCTTCCTGCGTGAATAGCGTTTAATGTCCGTCTGTTTACCCTTCTCATTATACCGATACAAAAAATAATCTCTTTTTCTGCGGTGTTTATTTACGAGTTGCTTTTTCACCATGAAAGTGTCAATATAGTATCGCAACTCAAGCAAATGCCCTTCTTTATTTGGCTGCCCAAACTCATAAATATGCTCATATACATAGCATTTGCCGGAGAAAGTTGAAGGCGCTTTTTCTTGTGAGCAATAACTCATAAAAATTGATGCACCGATAATAAGAAACTGCTTTAAATACTTTCCCATAACAAATGAATTTGTATATAAAAATATCCCCGCAAACTTACACAAAAATTCAAAATATTTTGTATATTTTACCGATAAACCGGCATTAAGGAACATCAGCCGCTTTAAGACGATCGGTCGTTATTGTTTTCATAGCTAATAAGCATCACAGTCCTTTTACAAATACCATTTGCATGCGAATAATTATCACGATACTTTTTGTAATTTCATTGACGACGCTCGGTTACAGCCAAAAGCCTGTCGAAAACCCGCAATATTTAGCCGGCAAACTGCAAAAAGGTTTCATTATTCCGCATTCGGCGGCTATTGAAGATATTTCATTTACTAATCCTTCGGGTATTATGTTCTCGTACGGAAAAATAATGCTGAGCGAAAAAGGCTATAAAACCATTAATCAGTTTTCCAAAACCGGACTTTCGCTTTATATCTATGATTATCAATATCCTGAAGTACTGGGGCATTCATTTAATCTGAGTATTTACGGGGAACCGGTTTTCCGCTTTCATAAAGCACTTTACTTAAGTATAAAAGCCGGCTTGGGTGTAAGCTACCTCACGAAAGTTTATAATGCCGAAAGCAATCCTGGAAATAAGTTTTTCTCAACAGCAATCAGCTTTATTCTTTTTGCTCAATTAAATATTAATTATAAACTCAACAAACAATGGCATCTGAGCCTAAATGCCGCTTATCCGCATATATCAAACGGGGGCATTAAACAACCCAATAAAGGCATGAACTTTCCGGCTTTTGGTTTGGGTGCGGAGTACATTTTATCTTCATACCGCCTGCCCGATTATTCAGCTCTGAAAACAGACAGTTTCAAATCGACATTTGCATACGAAGGCGAACTGTTTTTATGCGCGAAAAATATAAACGAAAGCGAAAATTTTGAAGCAAAGCTGCTCTGGCTATACGGCATGCAGTTACGTGCAAGCAGACAAATATCTAAACTAAACAGCTTTAGCCTGGCCGCAGAGTGGATAGCAGACAATTACGATAAAGAACGTATTAAAAGAGCCGGGCTTGAGCTCAGTCACCACAAAGCAGCGCTTATGTTTGGCCATGAATTATTATTCGGGCAATTTAGCTTTCGCCAACAATTTGCTTTTTATATATTTGCACCTTATGAAACAGATATTGCATATCAGCGTTATACCTTATCGTATGCCCTAAACAAACACTTGATGATATCCGTCTCTCTGAAAGCCAATAAACATGTAGCCGATATTTTCGATTTTAGAATAGGTTTTAGATATTAAACATAAGTAAAATTAAAAACCATGAAAACCGGAAAAAACACAATGCGTACTCTCCTATCGGCAGTTATGTTTTTATACTTGATAATCAGCTGTGAGCCACCACCCGATCCTTATGAAAATAAATTTAAAATTTATACGGTGAACATCCATAATGTATCCATTCCCGGCCCCGAGATTGTACTGATGACCGATGAAAATATGATTGCGAGAGATACGGTAAACTATGAAGGCTTTGCCGCCTTTTCCGAAGATATTCAGCAAATAAGCCAAGAAATAAAAGTAGAAATTACTGATATCGACGGTTATGAAAACAATGGAAAATTCCAAACCATGACTTACAAGCTCACAAAAGACCAAAAAGAATATACCTATATGCTGATTGAGGAACCGGAGGAGAATCAGTAAAAATAATTAAAAAATTAGCTGCAAGCTGAATTTATGAAATATTAGTCACTAAAAATCATTCATTAAAGACAATTTTTATGTATTTTTGAATAAAATAATTTCAAAATAAAAATCAAACTTTATGATTTACGCACTGGTATTAATATTTGTAAGTATTTTAAGTTCGCCGGCATTTTTGGTCTCTCGTCGCCCCGAAATGCAAAGATACATTGATAAGATTGGGCCAATGCAAGGCTGGATAGGTGTTATAGCAGTTATTTACGGCCTTTGGCAAGTGCTGCAAACCATTTTTGATATTAACATTATTGACGAACATACCATTTGGTGGTTTACGCGCCTGATAGGCACCTCACTCATTGTCATAAACGGATTCTTGCTGGGCTATGTGAAACTCAATAAACATATTTTTTCCCGAACTCCGGAAACAAAAATAAAAGCCGATAATTTAATGCTCAGACTCAAACCTTTGGAGCGGTTTTTAGCTGTACTCGGTACTTTCTGGGGACTTTGGATGCTTATTGCTTATATTTTCTTCTATTAAGCCCAAATTGCAAACAAAAGATAAAAAAGCTGTACCCATCTCTAAACCGGTACAGTTTTTTTGCTCAAAGCTCTACATAGAAGGCAATAGTAAGGTAAGCCATAACCACTCTTAACTCACATGATACGACTGATTATTGATTTCGGCGGCTTTGCAGATTTGATAGCCTTCGGCATCGGCCACATAATCCCAACAGCCCATGCGGTGAAACAGTTTACCACCAAATCCCTTTTTGAAACGGTACAAGCCGTGCATGGGGTGTGACGGATTGGCGTTTGGAGCAACACCAAACATATCATACTCTTTGCAACCGGCAGTGCGTGCTTCTTTAAGCGCTTGCCACTGTAGGGCATAAGTCGGCATCAGGTTCCGCTTGCGCCCGGATGATGCTCCGAAAAGATAAGTTCCGCGCTCTTTGGATAAAACAAGAAACATGGCAGCCAAGTATTCTCCTTTATAATCGGCCATCAACAATTTTGTATGGGCGGAAGATTTTAAATCTTTAGTTTTAGCCGTCAGCACCGAGCGGAAATAACTGTCATCGTGCACTCGGATTCCGTTGCGCAGAGCCGTTTCTTTATAAAGCCGGAACCAAGTGTCAAGCATTTCCGAGCCGTAAGCTTTTACCCTTACGCCTTTTCGTTGCGATAAACGTATATTGTATCGCGTTTTGGACTTCATGGCGGAAAGCAGGCTGTCTTCATCTTTTTCAAGATCCAAAAATACCGTACCGGAAGGCAATACATCGGTTCGGCTTTTAACCAGGTTCCAATGTTCGGTTTTAAAGTTTACGCGCATCTCTTGACTATGCTGTTCCGGCGGCCCTTCCCAATTCCCTTCCGAATCAAAGTAGTCGCTGTCTTTTACCCATTGGCTCTCCCAGGGTAAATCGAAGCGAATACCTACGCAATCTTCGGGAAGATAAGGCAGCAAAGCCTCGGAAAGCATTTCCAAAAATAATCCGTGATTTTCGTCTTCCGGCTCATCTTTTGGGCCATAGGGCACATAAGCCATACAATGCTTATTATCAAAATATTGCAACAGAACAACCAAATCATCGTTTGTAAAGCTATTGTCATCTGATAAAGAAGGCTTGATAATATCTTTGGAAACCTTATACTGAAAAGTAAGCGAGTGTATGCCCTGAGCATGTTTTACACGCGCCCAATAGCCGGTTTGCTGCACAATATTACTTTTGTTTACTTCATGATAATCCTTCGGTTCTACTTTGCAATACATATATTATCTTTAAAAAAGCGCAAAACTAAAACATGATTTTGGGGAAATCAAATTTTCAGACAATTAATTTTATTGATTTTCAGTAAGATTACCCGATACAGTCAGTAATGTAATCGTTCGAGTCTTAAGCGCGCAACAGTTTCGCAGGGCGTTGCCCTGCGCTGATATTTTTCAGCCTTTCAGACTAATAATCAACTCAATCTAACTCGGTAAAGCAGAAATACGGACATCATTTTTAACTTTCGCTATAAATTGCGGATTTTTTTTAGCAAAAGCAGAAAAAACAGCCGAACAAAAACCCAAATTCGTATATTGAATTAAGAAATTCATACATTTGCAAAAAAATAAGAATTATGACTACGCAAGATACAGATTTCAATCCAAATGATTTTATGTACAGCCCGCAGATGTTGGAGACAGTTAAAACTGCCAATGAATTTTGTTTATTGGTTGAACAGGCAAAGTCGGGCAATAAAAAGGACTTTATAGATGCAACGCTGAAAAAGCTCTCTTTGCTCTATGCACAGCTTATGAATCTGGAAATACCGGAAGACCTGCCGGCAGGCGAAACACAAAAATTTGTTTCAGAAGCCGACTGGACCTATATCGAAGGACTTGTAAAAAGCAGTTTGGGCGGAGATAACCGGGTGGTAGAATTACGAGAACCGGAAAATCCCGGAGAAACCTCCGAAACAGAACTCTCGGAATGTTTTGCCGATATCTACCAAACGTATAAAGATTTTATACTTTTATACGAATTAGCCTACGAAGAGGCTGCTAAAGCAAGTATCAGTGAGTTAAAACAACTTTTTAGCTTTCACACGGGACCGCGTATATTGTTATTAATGAGCGAATTGCATGACTTAACCTACGGCTCGCAAGAACTCAGCGATGATAATCTTCCGTCTTCCGAAACCGGAAAAAAGGGAACAAGCGGCAAGAGTTCCGACCGTTGGATTAACGAATTTTTTGACGAAGAGAAAAAAAGTTAAGAAAAAATTACTTAGTAAGCGGTTTTTTTATTTAATTTGTACAGAAACCCCCTAAAATGAGTGTATCATGTATTTAACCGTAAAAGAAGCCATAGATTTAAGCGGTAAAAGTCAAACGACCATACACCGCTTGTGCCAAAAGTTTGATGACAGCAAGTTCATAAAAAAAGAAGGCAATAAGTACTTGATAGACAAAGATTTTCTCATGCAAAAATACCCTACGGAAGACGATATGAATGATACAGACAATAATTACGAATCCAAAGACCTGATAAACTCCGACAAAGAACAGAACTTAATAAAAAGCCTGACGGAGAAAAACCTGCGCATCACTGAACTTACGGTTGAAAACGAAGAATTACGCAAGCAGGCGGATAAACTTGAACAAGATCTCTTTGATTTACAACAAGAGCTGGCCGAAACAATGGATGCGAATATGGGCTTGGAAAAAGAAAAGCAAGCATTCACCGATATAGACCAAATGGCCGGTGATATAATAAGTCCGGAGCAGAACACTGACGAAAAAGAATTAATTTTATACAGAACCATCACCATAACCGGTGCTCTGATGGTATTAATTGCATTTATTGCATTTATGTATTATTTTACAAAATAAGTAAGCAAAAAACAGGAATGCTTCAAAACGAGAATTATCTTGTTCATAACGGCGTATTCTTAAAGCAGGGAAAATTTTCTGTGTCTTCGGATAATCGTGCATTTATTTACGGCGACTCTTTATTCGAAACCATACTTGCCGTGAACGGAGAACTTCCTTTTTTTAAAGATCATTATGCACGTCTGATTGCCGGCATGAAAACACTAAAATATGAAGTACCGCCGGCTTTTACAATGCAATACCTAAAAGACCTGATTCTTAAATTACTCAGAAAAAATAAATTATTCAAAACAGCAAGAATTCGCCTCCAAGTCTATCGGACAGCAGGCGGCTTCTATACCCCCAACAGCAATGCAGCGGAATACATAATTAATTGCCGGCAGGCAAAACCCAATCAAACGGAAATTAATACCGAGGGCTTAAACATAAAAACCTACACCGATATTCGAAAGCCTGCAAATGCATTATCGCCCTATAAAACAGGCAGTTCGCTGCTGTATGTGCTTGCATCGGAATTCAAGAAACAATCCGGGGCAGATGAAGTGCTGCTGCTCAATACCGAAGGTCGTGTAGCAGAAAGTGCAGCATCCAATATTTTTGTTGTAAAAAAACATCAAATTTTCACACCCCCTCTCAGTGAAGGCTGTACCGACGGGGTAATGCGCAGAACAATTATGAACATCGCACAAGAAGAGAAAATTATGATACGGGAATTGCCTTTGCGCCTGCAAGACGTAATGCGCTCCGACGAAGTTTTTCTTACCAATGCCGTAAACGGTATTCGTTGGGTTGTGGCACTTGACCGAAAAAGGTATTACAGTAAAATGTCAAAATATCTTTCAAAACAACTTAACGAGCGTTTGCCTAATTACTCTCAGGATTCACCGGAAAATTAGACCAAATTCTGTAGCGTGCTTCAAGTTTTTGCAAGACAGTTCTCCAAATATTATCGGCATCAGCCATTACTTCTTCAACTTTCGTATCGGTTACCAACCAATAATCTTTCTTTATTTCTGAAGCTAATTGGCCTTTATCCCAACCGGAATAACCCACAAAAAACTTAATGTTGTTTTCATTCAGCAAACCGGACAAAGCCATATCTTTTAACTGTGCAAAGTTGCCTCCCCAAAAAAGATTGTCTTTCACCGCTACGCTGCCCTTAATTTTATCGCCCAAAGTATGGATATAATATAAGTTTTGGTTACCGACCGGCCCGCCAATATTTACATGGCTGTTGAAATTCTCAAAATAGCCGGTAATGTCTTTCAGCTGTTTTCCAAAAGGTTTATTCAAAATAAAGCCCACGCTTCCGGAGTCATTATGCTCTACAAGCAAAACAACCGAGCGCCTAAAAAAATAATCGGAGGAATAAGGCTCAGAAATCAATACCGAGCCCTTCTGAGGCGGTATTTTGTTATATTCGAGTTTGAAAAAATTATCTTGTAAATCCATCTTTTTCTTTTATTCGTACAAAAATCGAGCAAAATTTTCGTTATTTACAGATAAAATACGGTCAATATTCTTAGTTTTGTAATTTCCAAAAATAATAACAGCATGTATTTCTCCAAATTTAGATATTTTTTTTTATTTGTATCTGCGCTTTTCTTGTTTTCTTCCTGCGGTCATTTGAGATACATTAAAAACAAGCAAGCCAACCATACCGATACAATAAGTTATCCGAAACAATTTCCGCAGGATTATAAATTAAAACCCGGCGACATTCTGTCGGTAAAAATATATACCTACAATGAAAATATAAATGAAGTACTATCCATCGGGTCGCAGCAAAGCAATACCAACAACAATCAACAAGCCGATAATATGTACTATTCCGGTTATATGGTTAATGACAGTGGTTTTATTGAATTACCCGTAATCGGCCTTTTATATATTGAAGGCCTATCGATAAACCAATGCCGCGAAACAATCAATAACAGAGCCAAAAGCTTTTTTGATGACCCTATAGTAGTAGTAAAAACAGCGGGAATACGAATAGCCTGCCTCGGCGAGTTCAAATCGGAAGGCATTATAAGCATTCCGCGAGAAAGGATTGACATCTACGATGCCATGTCATACGCCGGCGGGCTTACAGAATACGCTGATAAGCGAAACATAAAAATCATACGAAATGAAAAAGGGTATTATAAAGAATACCTGATTGATTTAACGGATCCGCGCACACTCACTGAAGAAAAACTTTATGTGTTCAATAACGATAAAATAATTGCCGATCCGGTTAAAATGAAAATCATTCGCAGAAATATTCAGGAGTTTACATTCATTCTTTCTGTAATTTCATCAACCGTTACTACGACCGTCTTACTTATCAATCTGCAAAACAACCGGCAATGAACCAAGAAAATAACTTTCAGATTTCCGCCGCCAATCAAAACACCGGCCCGGATATCAAAAAATATATCTTTAAAGGGCTTTCTTACTGGTATCTTTTTGTGATATTTATACCCGCTGCTTATATTATTGCAACGATCTCCAATCGATACATAGTACCTGCTTACGGATTGCATACAACCATTCTGCTTAAAACCGGCAGCGGAGAAGAAGAATTTGCCGGAGGCTTACGCATGTTTTCCCGAACCAAAAACCTAAATACCGAAATCGGTTTGTTGAAATCCTATAAACTTAATAAACAAGCTCTTGATTCACTTGACCTGCAAACAACATATTTTCAAAAAAACCGATGGAGAACCGACAGAGAACTATACAAAAATGCACCATTCGTTGTAGAATTTGACACCGCTTTCAGCCAATATAACGGTGTGCAGGTTGATATCGAAATTCTTTCCGATAAAAAATACAGACTACAGATTGAAGCCTTTGAGCTGGAAAAAGAATTAAACTTTAATGAAACTTTTCAACACAAAAATTTCAAATTTAAGCTAAAAAAGGCATCCAATTTTTTTAATGAAAATACAATAGGAAAATCTTATTATTTCTACAAAAACAACATCAACCATTTAATTAATTCCTACAAAAACAAGCTTAAAGTAGAGGTAAGTCCGGAACAGAGCTCCATACTTTGGTTGTGGATAGTGGGCCGCACACCGGCCAAAGATGCTGATTACCTAAACACCCTGGCCGAAATTTTTATACAACGCGGTTTAAAAGAAAAAAATGCCAAAGCTCAAAGCATTATTGAATTTATAGACCGACAACTCAGCGGGGTGCAAGATTCGCTTGCAAAAAACCAAAACCGACTGCAACTGCTGAAAGAACAGAATAAAACTCTGGATATCAGCTCAGAAGCAGAAATGCTGCTGACCCAAAAAACCGAAACGGAAAACAAACTGCGAGAGCTTACTAACCAAAACGAATACTACAAATACATGCTCGAAGAAATTGAACGCGACAATTTCGAAGCATTAGTATCGCCCGGTATAGTTGGCATTGACGATAACATATTGAACGGGCATTTAAACGAAATTTCCGAAATCCTGACAGAAAAAAATCTTTTAGATTTTGACTTGAGATCGGAAATACCAAAATCCAAAAAATTAGATTACAGGATCAATCAGGTTCGAAACAAAATAAAACTGCATATAGAAAAAATACAAAGCATCAACAGGCAAAAAACCGAGGACGCCCGCAATGAGCTTACACGTATAAACAGACAAATAAACCGCCTGCCGGCATCGGAAAGAAACATCATAAACACCCAACGCGTGTTTGATATTAACGACAACATATACACCCTGCTGCTGACCCGCAGAACCGAAGCAGCCATTACCCAAGCATCCAACAAAGCAGACTCGGAAGTTCTGGACGAAGCCATGCCCGGAAATGCCGTAAACCACACTCCGGCAAGCAGTTCCAATACCCGGAAAGCACTGCTTATAGGTGCACTGCTGCCAATATTAATTATTGTGGCAATTGAATTTTTAAACAATAAAATAGAAGAACGCTCAGATATCGAAAATCATACCGATATACCAATTCTTTCTACAATCATAAATAATGCGCAAAAAACAGAAAACCCGGTTTTGGAATTTGAAAAATCTCCGGTTTCCGAGTCTTTCAGAACCTTACGAACAAACCTGATGTTTGTGCTAAGCGGAGAAGACAGCAAAACCATAACCGTAAGCTCGACCGTAAGCGGAGAAGGAAAAACTTTTATGGCTCAAAATTTGGCTTCGGTTTTATCCATTTCAGAAAAAAAGACTTTACTTATCGGCCTCGACCTAAGAAAACCGAAGCTTCAAAAAACCTTTGATTACTATAACAACAAAGGCATGAGCACCTACTTAAATCGAAATCACAGTTTCAGTGAGATTATAAAAACGACAGAGAATCCTTATCTCGATATTGCACTTTCCGGTCCTATCCCACCCAACCCGGCAGAGCTTATTGAATCCGAAGAAATGCAAAAATTCATTGAGGAAGCAAAAAAACATTATCACTACATAGTTATTGACACTCCTCCGATAGCAGTTGTTACTGACGCCCTTCTTCTATCAGAGATTTCAGATGCATTCTTATACGTTATAAGGCAAAACTTCTCTTCAAAAAATGTACTAAAAATTGCCAAAGAAGTAAAAGAAAAAGCCAAACTGCGTAACCTTATGATTATACTCAACGATGCAAATACCGGCTTAGGATACGGCTATAAATACAATTACGGATACGGCAGAGGCTACTATGCCGAAGATATGGAAAAGGAATCTAAATTAAAAAACATAATAAAGCGAATATTCCGTAAAACTTGATAATTCTCATGGTTTCTTCTCTAATATTTACTACTTTTAAGAAAAATTTTTAAATATAAAAACCATGAAAATATTTGATCCCGCAACAGAACTAAACAAATTAAAACAATTTGGAGAATTTGGCGGAGTAAACCCCTCAATCACCGATTCGGCCACCTATACTTTCTTTGGGGCAGATACCATGCTCGACACCTTTCACGGAGAAACTGAAGGCTGTTTCCTTTATTCGCGTCATTGGAATCCCTCAAACCGATATTTGTCGGAAGCACTTGCCGCAATGGAAGGCACAGAAGCCGGCTGGGTAACGGCATCGGGAATGGGAGCCATTACTTCTGCAATATTACAGTTGGTGAACAGCGGCGACCACATAGTGGCCAGCGAAACTACTTACGGCGGAACCTTTGCTTTTCTGAAAAACTACCTGCCAAAATTCAATATTGAAGTAACATTTGTAAATCCCACCAATCACAAGCAAATCAAAGAAGCTTTCCGCCCCAATACCAAATTGCTTTATGTCGAATCGGTCAGCAACCCCATGCTGCAAGTAGCCGATATTCCGGAATTATCTAAAATCTCAGGTGAAAAAGGTGCTAAACTTATGGTTGACAACACCTTTACGCCAATGATTATCTCACCGGCAAAATTAGGTGCAGACATTGTGGTTTACAGCATGACTAAATTCATCAACGGAAAAAATGACTGTGTAGCCGGTGCTATCTGCGCAAGCGAAGAATTTATTGCATCGCTTATTGATGTAAATAACGGAACGGCCATGCTGCTTGGACCGGTATTAGATCCGGTACGCTCAAGCAATATTCTCAAAAACCTGTACACATTGCATATACGTATGCAAAAGCACAGCCAAAACGCAGCCTTTTTAGCTGAGAAGTTTAAAGACATTGGCATAAAAGCCAATTACCCGGGCTTAAAAAGCCATCCCGATCACGAATTAATGACCAAGATTTATAATAAAGATTACGGTTTCGGAGGAATTATTGCCATAGATCTGGAAACGCCCGAACGTGCCGCGCAATTCATGGAAAACATGCAAGATAAAGGCGTGGGCTATCTGGCCGTAAGTTTGGGGTATTTCCGAACCCTATTCAGTAATTCGGGGAAAAGCACTTCATCGGAAGTTCCCGAAGATATTCAAAAAAATATGGGATTGTCACCCGGATTGGTCAGGTTTTCCATGGGCTTAGACCATGACATGGAAAACACCTTCCAAATGATCAAAGAATCATACGAAGCTTTAAAATAATTTTTTAACCCGCTAAATCACAGCGGCGGCAAACAGTTTGCAAACCATATGCCGCCGCTTTTCTTTTAATTTTATGGATGATAATACCTTAAGACTCACCGCAAAAACTTTTCACGGCTTGGAAGATTTTCTGGCCGAAGAGCTCAAAAATATTAATGCTCAGAACATTAAAGTTCTAAACCGTGCCGTACAGTTTTCCGGAGATAAAGCAACAGCCTACTCGGCTAATTACAATTGCAGAACAGCACTGAGAATACTCACCGAACTCGCTTTTTTTAAAGCTCACAATGAAGATTATCTTTACCGTAAAGCCAAAGAAATTGAGTGGGACAAATATTTTGATACCCATCAAAGCTTTGCGATTAATAAAACCGTGAATTCAGATTTCTTCAAACATTCGCATTTTGCTGCCCTGCGTATTAAAGATGCCATAGCAGATTTTTTTAACGAAAAATACGGCAAGCGCCCTTCGGTTGATGCTCAAACACCTGATATACTCATTAACCTGCATATCTCCGATACTAAAGTAAACATTTCATTGGATACTTCGGGCGAACCGCTATACAAAAGAGGATACCGAAAAGATGCCGGCCAAGCGCCCATCAATGAAGTTTTGGCGGCCGGGCTTATTAAAGCGGCCGGGGACATTGATAAAAAATGTTTTTTTGATCCCATGTGCGGCTCAGGCACAATTCCCATTGAATTTACGATGACAAAACTAAATATACCGCCGGCTTATCATCGCCAAAAATTTGCTTTTCAGAATTATAAAGATTACGATGAAAGCATTTTTCTAAAAATAAAAGCAGAAGCCGACTCCAAAATAAAATCAGAAACGGAAATACAAGTTTTTGCATCCGATAAAAATCCTACAGCTCTAAAAAGCGCCAATATGAATATTAAAGCTGCCGGATTGTCAGAATACATCACACTCTTACACGATAACTTTTTTGCTGCAGAAGCCCCCTGTTCCGAAGGAATTATTATTACCAATCCGCCCTATAACGAAAGACTTCAAATAGAAAACACCAAAGATTTTTACAAACAAATCGGTGATAGCCTTAAAATGAACTATTCAGGTTGGACAGCCCATGTTTTCAGTGGATTTCCCTCAGCAGCCAAAACCGTGGGATTGCGAACAAAACAGCGTCAGAAATTTTACAACGGAAAAATTGAAAGCCGACTGTTGAGCTATGATATGTTCAAAGGTAAATTAAAAGATTAAGCATAAATTAACGCTTAGTTCTGAGCCAAATCAGTAATACTTGTTTTTATGTAATTTATTTCATATATTTGCCCTAACCTAAAAAATATCGGATGAATTTTAAAATCCGCGAATGGTATAACGAGGTATGTCAGGGAAGCGTACCTATAAGCTACTTGGGGCAAGTCTCAAAAGAAGTTATTGATGACTTATTGCTGCAGGTAGAGGCAATGGGTGAAGAAAAACAAATCCCGAAAACACTCTTAAAAAAGATGTACAGCATCTCACTGGAATTATTACAAAATATTTTTCACCATGCCGATAACCCAAATACAAAGTCAGACTCAAATACCGGTGAAGCGGCATTTGTAATTTTGAACCTTGGAGATGCTTACGAAATAATTATTGGAAATTATGTAAGAGAAATACATATTCGAAAAATAAAAGATCGAATAAAACAAATTAACTCATTAAATAATGAAGAAAGGAAAACGCTCTACAAACTAATACTCAATAATCAAGAATTCTCCCAAAAGGGAGGCGGCGGTTTAGGATTAATTGATATCAGCCGAAAAATTGAAGGCCCGCTCAGTTACGAAGTCTTTAAATTTAATCTTGAATATTTTTTTTTCCAATTTAGTATTGTAGTTTCGTAATTTCATTATATTTTTACACTATATTTGTAAACAAAATCTTAATAAATTATGGATCCCATTAAAATTGAAGGTACAAGAAAAACACCGGAGGTTTTGTTTGATGCTGAAAAAGGCATAATTGAAGTTGAAGGACGTTCAATCCCGGAAAATTCTATTGAATTTTATAATCCGCTTGTTGATTGGTTGGATGAATATGCTAAAGAGCCCAAAGAGAAGACAGAAGTTAACATACGTTTAGAATACTTCAATACAAGCTCATCGAAATGCATACTTGATGTTTTCAAAAAACTTGAAGCAATCTACAAAAATGATAAAGACGTAATTATCAATTGGTATTACGAAGAAGACGATGAAGATATGCTGGAAGCCGGAGAAGATTATCAATCCATTCTAAAGATTCCTTTCAAAATGATTGAAATGGAAGAGTAATCAATCGTTGCTTGCATAATTATTTTATGAAGAAATTTAATAGCCTAATTCTAATCTATTTAATTCTGGCGGTTTCATGCAACAACAAAAATGAGCTTTTTTCAGAATTTACCGGAGATGACAAACACTTGTTTCGACAAGTAAACATAAATGATTCCCCGGAAGAAGTTAAAATCAAAGAAACTTCGGCGTCACTTATTACCGAAGAAGACTATACTTTAATTTACCATTACAAATACAGTCAAGCCAACACTAAGATACAGTATGCTTTTGATGATCAGGGCTTATATAAAATAGAAGCGACTGCAGAATGTCGGTCGGAAAAAGTGTCAAAGGAACTTTGGCAGAAACTAAACCGGTACTACACTCAAAAATATGGTTCAGGCGAAATAAACAAGCATACCGCCACTTGGTTACTTACCGGTGATGCCGCAATACTGGAGCTGCGAAAACTGAATAACAAGTCAGATATTATCCTTACTTTTGAAGCGCTTGAATAGATACTTGTCTCAAAATAATCCACCTCTTTCAAATAAATAAATTGAATTAGGCACTTTACTAACACAGGTAACTTGTTGATATGCAGATGTTACAAAAGCTGCAATAATTAGAAATATCAAAATGCAAGCTACTAAATCTGATTTTACTTACATTTTTGCATCAATCAATCCCCCTGTCCCCCTTTTCTAAGGGGGAACCACATATTTAACGACATGCTGTAACTTTATTTTGATATTACTCATGTGCCTAATTTAATAAATAAATTACCCTCAAAAACATATCTGCCTAATTTTGCGGATTCTCAGACTCTTTATTCCTTTTATTCTTTACACACGGCGGTTTATAAAAATTCAGCATCATTTATGTATATTTTTTGTATATTACTACAAATTAGTTCTCATTCAAAAATAGATTCTTTTGATTATTTTAAAGTATATGTACTCAAAAAACTTTTTAATCGTAACGATAAGCTTTGCACTGCTGCTTTTATACTCAAATGCCGAAGCACAAGCCTACGACATTTCCAAGCACCTTACCAATTCCGACGATCAAGAACAATACGAGGAAATTAAAGAAGAAATCAGAGAAGCCGATGAAGTTTTCAGTCAAGCAAATCAAGCCGACGGAAACAGTGCCTACCGCACACACAAAAAGGCGTCAAAAATATACGATATTAACTACCGCTCTCTATATATGCTGTTAGCACCATATATAGATGATTTTACTGAAAAGTCCGAAGAAGAAAAAAGGAAAAAAATTCGTGTGCTAAATTTTACGGCTTCCGATAATTTTGGAGTGGCTATAAGCAAAAGACGCACAGCAGCAGAAGCCGATAAGGATGAAGCAATCAGTCTTTTTAAAGCGGCTCGTGACCACGACAAAAAAGCAGCGCAAGCACTTTATAAAGCTTTTGCGGTTTATTATGATGCGGAAGACTTTGAAATTCAAGAAGATGATCCCTTCACCATAGCTGCATTGGAAAAAAGAGAAAGCTTTAAAGATAAAGAGTTTTCAGAAAAAAGCTATGAAGTAAAAACCGATGAAAAGGACAGGAAATATCCAAGCTATAAAAAGCCCACCGCCATCGAACTTGCCGATACAAAACATTCTTACAGTGTACAAATTGCTTCGGCGATTAAACCGGAGGATATCAGTTACCTGAACCGAAGATACCCCAAAACAGGTGAAATTCGGGAAGAACAAGTGGGCGGACGCTATAAATATACATTCGGTAATTTTGACAGCTACCGAGAAGCTTCAAAAGCCAGAGAAAATTGCGGCGTAAAAGGCGCTTTCGTTATCGCCTACAACGACAATCGCAGGCTAAAACATATCAGCGATGTATTACTGCCCGAAGAACAACAAACTTACGAAGGCGAGGTCAATCGATCTCAAAACACCGGCAGAGCCGATGAAACAGACGATATCAGCCAAAATAACATCACGGAAGAATCAAACAAAGCAGTGGAATACCGTGTGCAAATCGGCACATCCAGAATTCCGGCAAGCCAAAGCCAACTTGATGAAATGAATAAAACCGATTTACCCGTAAAAACGGTAAAAAAAACCAAGCTATATAAATACACCATCGGTAGTTTTGATTCTTACCAAGAAGCTAAATCGTTCATCCAATCACACAGGCTTTCGGATGCTTTTGTGGTAAAGTTTGAAAACGGAAAGGAAGTCAGTTTAAAATAAAGTTTAAACACCATAAAAAAAAGGATGGCAAAATATTGGAATGTTTAATAAACCTAAAAATCCTTCCGGTGAAACTATCATAAGGGCTTACCTCAATATCTGTATGGAGCCTTTTTCTTCCCATTCCTTTTTGTCTTTACCTATACCTTTAAAGATAAAATAATAAATACCCGGTGAAGCTTTCAAGTTTGTAATTGGTACTGAGCCGTCCCAACCGGCTTCGGCTTCTTCCTGATTGTCCGTTTCAAACATTTTACGCCCCCAGCGTGAATAGATCACAAAATTAAACTTCTCCATACCCTCAACTGTAAGCGTAAGAACATCGTTAATGCCGTTTTCATCGGGCGAGAAAAAATTAGGCACATTAAGATCGGACGGTTCTACCGAAACCTCTACCAACAAGGTATCCGAATCGGTACAGCCGTCTTCTGCTTCGGCTGTATAAACTAAAGTATAATCACCTTTCTCCAAGTAAGTATGTGTGGTCTGATTACCCGTCAGATTGCCGCTGTCATCGCCGGGCTCCCAATTATGATACACAGCCCAATCCGTAGTGCTCGTTAGGCTTACATCCAATTTTGCCTGCCCTGCCGGCGGTTCGGCCGTAAAACTTGCTCGCTCTACCGGCAAGCCAATCGAAGTATCAGCCGGGCAGTTCCAATTATTTTTCATTGTAAAACGATAAGCGTTGTTTCCGTAAACCTCCGGACTTGCTACCGCAATTCCTTTTATACCGCCTTCATCCAAATTTTGTATTTGTGTGATTGGGTTTCCGCTTCCTTCCCATAAAGCAGTGGTACTTATCAAAGAATCGGTAAAACTCCAAAGCGGCGGAAGAGCTTCCTCCGAAAAGATTATTTCCTGATCAAAAACATAGCCGCTGTCTTGTGGTGTATTGTCGGTAACTTGAATCGCCCACTCACCATTCATCGGACAGCCATTAAGCACGCTCCAATCTTCAAAAGCCTCATAATCAGATTCAGGAAGCGTTTCTCCGACAAAATCACTCATCAGTCCGTTAGCAGAAGCAGGCGACCAGCAATAAGTATAGGGCTCTCCGTATCCTTCGGCATGATTATCTGAGGGAACACCCATTACGGCATCATTGTCGGCATAATCTTTCAAAATAACCGAGCTTCCGTCGGGACAAATTAGCTCAACACACAAATCTCCCATATTGGCATGTTCTGCCGAAACACAAACCGAGTCAATATCACCGGCGGAGAATAGAGCCTCTTTTGAAAATTCATAAAAAGAAAAAGCAGTCGTGTATAAGTTATCTTCGCTGAGCAAAATAGGCACCGGGTTTTCAATAAAATATTCCGGTTCGTCTTCCCAGAGGTAGGGATAAGCAATTCCGGTTAGTGTAGAAAAGCTTCCTTTACATATTCCGTATTGGTCTTCGGGTAAGCCGTTGTTGGTTCCTTCAAAAACCGGCTGATGCGCTACACGTACCGTCTGAATATCGTACCCGGTATTATTGGCTTGATCGCTGACCTCGCATCGCACCCGATAGCCTCCGCCTTCAGAATAGTTATGGCTCAAGGAATCAAGCCCCGTTTCTTCTGCCGTATTTCCGTCATCGAAAAACCATGCATATAAAGCATCTTCAACCGGAACACCGCCAAGGGTGGCTTCCGCTTCAAATATTATGAGGCTGTCTCGGCATACGCTTATGGTATCGCCGTGCTCGGCCGTAAGCGGAACTGTTTGAGTGCTTATCGTAACATCTATTTGAGAGTAAGCAGTTATGGAATAAAATATTACAGACAGAATTATAAGTGTTCTTTTCACAATTATACGTTTTTCGCAAAAATAGAATATATATCTTTTTTAACAACCAAGCATAAAAAATATTTTACGGATAGTTATGATATTTTGTGTTTTTTGGCAGGCTTCTTCTTACTTTTGCAAAAAAAATCATACAAGGTGCAAGACTATTTAAACGAATTAAACAAAGCTCAAAAAGCCGCCGTGGTAAATACCGACGGCCCGGCATTGGTAATTGCCGGAGCCGGCAGCGGAAAAACGCGGGTACTTACCTATCGCATTGCCCATTTATTGGAAAAAGGTGTTGACCCGTCCAAAATATTGTCGCTCACTTTTACTAACAAAGCGGCCCGAGAAATGAAAGAACGTATCGGAGAAATAATCGGCGCTGAAAAAGCGGCTCGTCTTTGGATGGGTACTTTTCACTCTGTATTTGCCCGCATTTTGCGCTATGAAGCCGAGCATATCGGCTTTCCCTCGTCATTTACCATTTATGATGCACAAGATGCTCGTTCCTTGGTAAACAGCATTATAAAACAACTGGAGCTAAATGATAACTATAAGTCGCGAAACATTTATTCAAAAATTTCGAAAGCAAAAAACAACTTAGTTACTTCAGCCGTGTACAGTGCTAATCAAAATTTCAGGATTACGGATGAAAAAGCGCTGCGCCCTGAGTTTCATCGTATTTATTCCTTGTATGAACGTCGGTGTTTTGAAGCCGGCTCAATGGATTTTGACGATCTATTACTCAAAACCAACATCCTGTTTCGCGACCACCCGGAGGTTTTAAGAAAATACCAAGAGCGTTTCCGCTATATTCTGGTTGATGAGTATCAAGATACCAACTATTCGCAATACCTGATTATAAAAAAGTTGGCCGAACAGCATAAGAATGTCTGCGTAGTGGGCGATGATGCGCAAAGTATTTATGCGTTTCGAGGTGCCAAAATTGAAAACATTCTTAATTTCAGAAAAGACTATAAAGACTATAAACTTTTTAAGCTGGAACGCAACTACCGCTCCACATCCAATATTGTGGAAGCTGCCAACTCGGTCATTGAAAAGAACAAAAGCCGAATTGAGAAAAAGGTTTTTGCACACGGCGGGCAAGGTGATAAAATCAAAATCATACGCTCACTTACCGATAATGAAGAAGGCTTTAAAATAACCAATATCATTAATGACTCCATTTACCGAGACCATACCAAATACTCGGATCATGCCATACTTTACCGGACCAATGCACAATCGCGAATTTTTGAAGAAGCATTACGAAAACGCAACATACCCTACAAAGTATATGGCGGCACATCCTTTTACCAAAGGAAAGAAATAAAAGATATTCTGGCTTACTATAAATTTACCGTAAACCCGAAAGACAACGAGTCGCTTAAAAGAATCATAAACTATCCGCGCAGAGGAATCGGCAATACAACCCTTGAGCGCATTGAAAATTATGCCGATGCCAATGATATTTCCATGTGGGAAACCATTGAAAAATCTAAAACCATTGATATAAATCTGAATTCCAGAGCATTAAATCAAATATACGGTTTTGCTTCCGTAATGGATGACTTCATGCAAAAACTTCCGGTAACGGATGCCTACAGCCTGGCAAAGCAAATTGCATCGGAAAGCGGTATTCTGAAAGAACTTCACAAAAGTAAAGCACCTGAAGAGATCGTGCGTCATGAAAATGTTCAGGAATTGCTGAACGGTATCAAAGAATTCACCGATGCTTATGAAGAAGCCGACAAAGTAACACTTGACAAATTTCTGGAAGAAGTTTCGCTGCTTACCGATATGGATAACGAAAGCGAAGAAGACAAAAACAAAGTCAGTCTGATGACCATACATGCGGCAAAAGGTTTGGAATTCAGAAATGTATATATAGTAGGTGTGGAAGAAGGCTTGTTTCCCGGCGAAATGTCGGCACAAAGCCCAAAAGACTTGGAAGAAGAACGTCGTCTGTTTTACGTAGCCATAACGCGTGCTGAAAAAGAACTGATAATTAGCTATGCCGGCCAGCGTTATCGTTGGGGAAAACTAATTGACAGTGTAGCAAGTCGTTTTATTAAAGATATTGACAGACAATACATTGACGACTCGGAAGACGAAAACAGTAATAATTTCAGAACACCAAGCTTCAGACAAAAAACCGGTTTTAAACCCAATAAGAAATCATATACGAAAAAACCCTTTATTCCAAAAAATAAGAATTCCGCAGCAGGCTCAGTAAGCATTACAAAAACGAATAAAACCGTAAGTTCAAAAGAAATTCAAACTTCCAACATTGAGCTGCCGGATTCAATGAAATTTATAGAGCCGGGCAAAAAGGTGAAACATGCTAAATTCGGAACGGGAACCGTATTGGCTTTAGAACAGGAAATGCCCAACACCAAAGCGTCCATAGATTTTCCGGGCATAGGTACAAAAACTCTGCTGCTGAAATTCGCCAAATTGCAGGCCTGCGATTAAACAAAGTTCTATGAATAATAAAACCGGAAGTTTTGCCCGGGATTCTTATGTTCTAATGCATACAAATAATCTTCAAAGGCTGTACTTTCATGGAAGTAAACCTTAATCCGGGAAAAATTAATTGTAAAAAAAGACATTTTTAAATACTTTTAGGCTTTGACGGTAAAAATTAGGAAGAACACATGAAAAACTACAGAGATGAAGCAGAGAAGCGTCTAAAAAGAACGGAACAAAAAAGTTATAATACGGATGAGCTTTCGCGTGATGAAATAAAAGACTTACTTCACGAATTGGATGTACACCGTATTGAGCTGGAAATGCAAAATTCCGAACTCAAAAATATTCAGGGGCGTCTCAATGAAGGCCTTGATACATATACCGACTTATATGAAAATGCGCCCATTGGCTACGTAACAACAGATGCAGACTTTAGCATAAAAAACATTAACAAAAAAGCAGCACTTTTTCTAGGCTATACCAAAGCAGAGTTATATAATACAGCTTTTTACAAGTATATCGTATCAAAAGACCAAGATATTTTTTCAAAAACTATTTCTAAAGTACAAAAATACAACACCAAACAATCGCCTGAAATTACACTTATAAAACAAGACGGAAGCCTTTTTTTTAGTGAACTTATCATTGAAAAAAATCAAAATACAAACAATGAGTACAAAATAGTAATTTCAGACATAAACAAACGCACAGAAACGGATATACAAAACCGCATGCTGTCCGGCGTGGTAGAGCAAACGCCCAGCCATATTATTATTACCGATACTGACGGTAACACGCAATATGCCAACACTGCTTTTTATAAAAGAACCGGCTTTGTTGAAAACGAGACTTTGGGAAAACCGCCCCAAATACTTGATAAAAAGAACAAGAAATACTTGAAACAAGAAATACTTGAAACGCTGCAAGCAGGTAAAGTATGGAAAGGAGAATTTAACAGTAAAGACAAATCCGGAAGAATCATAGAAGAAGCCGTGATAGCCGGGCCCATTAAAGATAAAAAAGCTAATATTCAAAACTACTACTTCATAAGCCATGACATAAGTAAAGAAAAAGCCGTACAAAAAGAATTGTTGCGTTCTGCCAAAATTATTAAAGCCAGCTACAATAGTTTTTCCGAAGCTTTCTTTTTATTGGATGCCGATTACAATATTCTGGCTTTCAATAAAGAAGCAAAAGACCAAATCAAAGCGCTCTATAAGCACGATTTAAAAGAAGGAGAAATAATTACTAAATACGTTTCCAAGAATTATATTGAAAAATTTAAAGAATTATTTGCCGGGGCTTTAACCGGTGAAGCCCGGCAATTTGAAGCTAATATAAAATCACAGCAAGAAGAAGACGCTTGGTACCAATTCAAATTCTCGCCCGTAAGCGATAAAAAAGGACAACTATTCTCCGTATCATTAGTAATAAGCGACATAACGCAATCAAGAAAAGCCGAAAAAGCATTAATTCAATCGGAAAACCGTTATCGTCTGTTATTTGAAAACTCACAAATAGGAATCGGCTTGACAACTTTAGACGGTAAAGTAATTGAGATAAACCCTGCAACCGGAAATATGTTCAACTTCCATGGGGATATTAGCAAGGTCAATGCAGCACAATTTTATAGAGATGCAGAAAAACGGAATACTATTCGTAAAGAGATAGAGGAAAAAGGACGGAGCCTGAATAATGAAGTAGAAATGAAACAAGCCGACGGATCCACGATTTATGTTAATCTTAATTCCATACTCATTGAGTTTGAAAGTGAACCCTACATACTCTCAAGCATGGCAGACATCACCGAGCAGAAAAAAACACAAAAAGCTATCCTCGATGCCAAAAACAAATTAGACATCAGCCTGAGAAACGGAAGCATTGCTTGGTGGTCATTCAATTTGCAAGACAAAACCATAAAAGCCGATGCGCGTAAAGCCGAAATGATTGGCTATACGCATGAAGAGTTCCCCACCACTTTAGACGCAATTATGGAACTGGTTCATCCCGATGATTATGAAAGCACCATGGAAGCCATGCGCAAACACTTAAGAGGTGATGCCGAAGAATATGAAACAGACTACAGAATACGTACCAAACAAGGCACTTGGAAATGGTACTACGACAGAGGCAAAATTATTGAATATGACAAGCAAGGCAAACCGCTTCTTTTAAGCGGTACGGTAATTGATATTACCGACCGAAAAAATTTAGAACAAAGCTTGGTTAAAAGCCAAAAAACACTAAAAAAAGTAAATCAACAACTGCGTGAAGAGCAAAGTATCTTTACGGCCGGCAATGTAGTAATCTTCAAATGGAAAAATGACGGAAAATTAACGGTCAACTATGCCTCAGATAACAGTCAGAATGTTTTTGGATATACGAAGAATGATTTTATTTCCGGGAAAGTAAAGTTTCATGATATAATTCCGGAAAATGATTTTAAAAAACTTCAAGGAAAAATAGCAGAAAGCATAGAGACCGGAGAAAATCATACAGCAACGCCCGAATACAGAATAACTAACAAAGCCGGAGAAGAAATTTGGCTATATCAGTTTGTAACTTTTATTAAAAATTCTTTAGGAGAAGTTATTCAGCTCAACGGCTATGTAATGGATGTAACCGACAGAAAACAAGCAGAAAAAGCATTAAAAGAAAGTGAAAAAAACTTTAAAAATCTCTTTGAAAATATTCCCATCGGGCTCTACCAAACTACCGGTTCAGGTAAAATAAAAATGGTGAATAATGCCTTGGTTGAGATGCTTGGTTACCAAAGTCATGAAGACTTGCACAATAAGCATAAGATCACAAAAAAAGGCATAATGCAACCGGAAAGAAAGTTTTTTATCCAAAAACTCAGAGAAGCCGGTCATCTCAAAAATTACGATGCGATTTGGCAAAAAAAAGACGGAAGCCCAATTCATGTGATTGAAAATGCGCGCGTTTTTTACGACAAAAGTACAGGAGAAGAAATATATGAAGGCTCAGTGATAGATATTACCGAAAAAAAACAAGTAGAAAAAGCCCTAAAAAAAGGCGAAGAGCGTTTAACTCAAGCTCAGCGAATTGCCAAATTGGGTAACTGGGAATACAACATAAAAACCGGAAAAACCTATTGGTCCGATGAAATATATAACTTGCTAAACATTCCGAAAGGAGAAATAGAACCGGCTTTTGAAATGTTTATGCAATTCGTGCATCCGCCCGACAAAGACTTGGTGCACAGTGCTTTTATGAATCCTAAAACGGAGATGCAAGAATTGCCTGTTTCATACCGATTGGTAATGCCGGATTTGAGCCGTAAATATGTCAATATGTTTCTGAATTTAGAAACAGACATCAACAGCAAACCCAAATCGCTTATTGCCGTTATACAGGATGTTTCACAATTAAAATTGGCAGAGATTAAAGAAATCGGCAATAAGGAAAAATTTAGATTTCTGTCTTATACTGCCACCAAACTGATACAGTTAGAAACCGAAAATGCCATACTTACGTTTATAGGAGATTCACTCATTGGTTTTCTGCCTAAATGTTATATTATTATTAACCATATTGATTATTCCGAAAAAACCATTACCGTATATAACGTATTCGGCAGCCACCACGGCAAAGTCGGTAAGCTCCGAAAACTCATAAAAGGAAACACCATAAAAGCAGACAGCTCGGAATTGGCAGAAGATTGTGAATTGACCTACCCGCCCGGCAAACTTCAGAAAGCCCAAAATACGCCGGATGAGTATTTTTATGATTTCTTTTCTGCCAATGAAGCCAAAACAATCATCGAAACCACTCGTGCTAAGCAGGTCTTCGGTATTGGCTTAAAACCCGATGCACACCTCCACAGCGGTATTCAAATATTTTTGGAAGGCGATGAAGAAATTGAAAATGCAGAATTCATTGAAACCTTCATTTACCAAGCAGCTACAGCTCTGAATATTCGATTGAACGAACAGCGTGTGTTGCTGGCAAAAAAGGAAGCCGAACAAGCCAACCGCCTCAAAAGCGAATTCCTGGCCAACATGAGCCACGAAATTCGCACACCCATGAACTCCATTATTGGATTTTCCAACATCCTGCAGAAAAAACTAAAGCAGCCCGTCCACCAATCCTTTATTGATAAAATAAAAGTAAGCGGCAAAAATCTACTGGACCTGATAAACGATATTCTGGATTTATCCAAAATTGAAGCCGGCCAATTACATATAAAAAACAACCCTTTAAATCTTCACCAGCTCATTAATGAAATGTCGGTTATATTCTCGGAGCAGATTCTAAAAAAACGACTGCAACTACATATTCGTATTTCACCGCAAGTTCCCAAAACCATTAACTTAGATACCTTAAGGCTCCGACAGATAATGCTTAACTTGGTATCGAACGCCGTTAAGTTTACACACAACGGCAGCATTACAATTACGGCAAAAAGCTCCCCCGGAAGCAGCAATACTCAGCAAAATATTGAAATACAAGTCATAGACACCGGTATAGGTATTGATCAAGAGGAACTTCCGTATATTTTTGACAGTTTCAGACAAATAGAAGGCAGAGCTACGCGCAAATACAGCGGCACCGGATTAGGCCTGTCCATTACAAAAAATCTGTGCGAACTGATGAACGGAAGCATAAAAGTGGAAAGCACTCCGGAAATAGGCTCTAAATTCAAAATCCTGTTCAAAGATGTAGAAATTGATGAATCTCAGATACCGAATGAAGACCGGAGCGATCATGATGACGTAATTTTTGAACAAGCAGAAATAATACTTGCAGAAGACAGCGACAATAACCGCTTTCTTATAAAATCCTATTTGCAAGACCGAAATCTGACCATACATGAAGCCACAGACGGCGATCAAGTCCTTTTGCTTCTTAAGAAACAAAAACCGAAGCTGATTCTGATGGATATCGCCATGCCCGGCATAGACGGTTTTGAAGCCGCAAAAAAAATTAAAGCAAGCCACAACTTTGCGGATATCCCCATTATTGCTGTTACGGCTTATGCCACTTCCGAGGAGCGTAAAAAATATGAATCCGCTTTTGATGACTACCTCACAAAACCCGTTTCGGAAACTCTGCTTCTGAATGTTTTGGCAAAATTCCTTAAACATACCCATACCGACCTGCCGGAAGAATTTTTTGACAATGATATTATTTCGCAGCTTCAAAAAGAAAAAGAAAATATGCCGGAAGCCTTTCTCAAAGAATTCAACGAATCCGTAAAACCCTTATATGCCAAAACGAAAAGTAATATTTCTGTTTCCGGCCTTATGTCTTTTGCCGATAAATTATATGAAGAAGCTGAAAAGTTCAAACTTGAATTTCTAAAAACTTATGCTGATGAAATGAAAAACTCATACAATAACTTCAACCTTTTGGAAATAAAAGATTTGCTGACTAAATTTGAACAAATTGCAGAAATAGTAAACCAACACAAATCATAAAATCTTTACATATTTAAGCAAGCTTATTTAATCAACCCATATTAAAGCAATGACAGAGAACAGAGGAAAACAAAATAAGATACTGATTGTTGACGACATTATTGACAACATCAATGTAGCAGCTAATATGCTCAAAAGCGAGGACATAGATATCGGTATAGCTTTAAATGCCGAAGAAGCCATTGATTTTGTACGAACCAACGAAACCGACCTTATACTTTTGGATGTGATGATGCCCGGTATGAGCGGTTTTGAACTTTGTGAAAAGCTTAAAGCTGATGAAGCCACCAAGGATATTACCATAATCTTCCTGACGGCCAAAGACAGCAGCGAAGATGTTGTAAAAGGCTTCGAAATTGGGGCAGTGGATTATGTTACCAAACCTTTTAATGCACCCGAACTTATTGCACGCGTGCACACGCAGCTCACCAACATTAATCAAAAAAAGCAGCTCAAAGAACGCAAACAATTTTTTAATACCATAATTAACAGCAATACCGATTGGGTTTTTGCGCAAGATAAAAACAATGAGATACTTTTTGCCAATAAAAGCTTTTTGAGTACTTTGGAACTCTTCGAAATAAAATCCTGCGACTCAATAACTTTTGAAGAACTCAAGAATCCGGAAGGCAATACGCCGGATATCTTCAAAAAAGATGTTTCATACGTTTTTAATACAAAAAAAAAATACTATAATCCCAAAGAAGATATATGTCTGCCCAGCGGGGAAAAATTAAGCTTTGAAATACAAAAGATTCCCTTGTTAGACGAAGAACAAAAGGTTTTCTCGGTTCTTACTTTTGCCCACGACATCACCCGAAGCGTTGAAGCCGAAGAACAACTCAAACAACTCAACGAAGAGTTGGAAAGGCTTGTAGAACAACGTACACAAGAGCTTGAAATAAGCCGGAAAAATTTCAAAGTGCTTTACGACAAAAGTATGGACGCCATAATTATCAATGATTTTGACGGGAACATACTTAAAGTAAATGAAGCCGCCTGCAAAATGCTCGGATATACCGAAAAAGAACTTGTGAATTTAAAAACCGACCGGTTTCTTCCGGCAAATTTTTGGAAAAAAAGAGAAAATCTCAGAGAAGACCTTTGGAGCGGGAAACATAAAGTTTATGAAACCGTTAACATAAGAAAAGACGGGGAAGAAATACCGGTGGAAGTAAGCAGCACTAAAATTGTTTATTACGACAAAGAAGTACTATTATCGGCCGGGCGCGACATAAGCATCAGAAAAGAAACCGAAAAGCAAAAACTCAAAACAATAATCGCTACGGAAGAAAAAGAACGCAAACGCTTTGCCAAAGACCTTCACGACGGTTTAGGCGCCACTCTTTCGGCTGCAAAAATGTATCTGAACATAGCAAAACGAACACCCGACAATCCGGAAAAAGCCAATGAAATGCTCACCGAAGCCATCGAACTTATTGACAAGGCCGGAAAAAATGCCAAAGAAATTGCCGTCAATATTCGCCCGCATGATTTATCTAATTTTGGGCTCGCCGTTTCTTTACAAAACTTCTGCGAACGCATAAATAATATTGAAACCATTCATATTAATTTAGATACATCAAAATTTAAAGCCAAACCCGATGATCAACAGGAACAGCATATATTTAGGCTCGTTAATGAACTCATAAACAACACCTTAAAATATGCCGATGCAAAAGACATAAACATCAAACTGTCATCCGACGATAACGTAATTTTTATAGATTATGAAGACAACGGCAAAGGTTTTGATTACGAAAAAATAATGAACAGTAATAAATCCGGCACAGGGCTTGATAATATTATTGAGCGATCGGAAGTTATGGGCGGAAAAGCAAAAATAACCGCTCAACCGGGCAAAGGCATGAAAGCTCAAATAACTCTGTCAATATAATGCATTGTTTAAATGGATAAGCACAAAATCGTAATAGTCGATGATCATAAAGTCTTCAGAAAAGGGCTTCGGATGGTTATTGAAACCCGGAGCACGGCAACTGTAACGGGTGAATTCTCTTCCGGAGAGCAATTTTTGGAACAAATATCAAGCATCCGCTGTGATATGATATTTATGGACATCAGCATGCCTGTTTTAGACGGTTTTGAAACCACCGAAACCGCTCTTAAGATAAATCCGAAACTCAAAATCATAGGCATGTCGGCAAATGATGATATTGCATCGGTAAACAAATTATTAGAAGCCGGAGCTGTTGGCTTTCTCTCTAAAAATGCCGACTTCGATGAAATACACGACGCCATAAAATACACAGCAGCCGGTGATAATTATTTTTCCGGAAATGTGCTTATCAAACTATCCAAAAGTTTTGGTAAATCTGCCCAAAAAAAACAACAAAGCAATATTGTCGATGAATTATCAAAGCGTGAATATGAAGTATTACAACTGATATGCCAAGGGCTTTCAAACCAAGAAATCGCCGATAAATTAAATATTACGGATCGAACCGTAGAAAAACACAAAAGCAATCTCTACCTTAAAACCAATACCGAGAACATTTTAAATTTGGTTCTTTTTGCCTTTAAAAGCGATATCGTTCCTTCTCCCTAAAGGATGCAATTCAGCTGTTCTCCGGCTCATAGCCGTCAAGTCAATACAATTATTATATATTTTTAATTAGTCATAATTATTGATCACTAATTTTCATATATAAAAAGATGCCCTAAAAATTAGGATGAGCTAAGTCCGG
>CAYYQW010000026.1:0-45310 GCA_964472505.1 uncultured Bacteroidaceae bacterium
GCACGGCAGTTTGCAAACACAAATCCGGCAGATTTCGTTGAAAGCATCCCCGTGCCACTGCATAGCCGCATTGCATGCGGCTCTTGCAGCCTGATAGGTGTTTTCTTCTGACGCAAAACAGGCAGCTTTAAAAATTCCGTACGGTGAAACCACCACACAGGCGCAAGGTAACCCGTTTAAGCCTAAAACAAAAGCCGACAAAGTAAGTACTTCGTCGGCTTTTGATTTTTAAACACGATTTAATTTTCCTTATCCGGCTATTTCTCAATACCCGCCAATTTAAAGGCAAAAGCATATTCCAAAGCGACTTCCTTAAGGCGCTCAAATCGCCCGGAAGCACCGCCGTGTCCGAATTTCATATTGGTGTGTAACAAAAGTAAATTATCGTCGGTTTTACGGGCACGCAACTTAGCCACCCATTTGGCCGGTTCCCAATATTGCACTTGCGAATCATGGTATCCGGTTGTTACCAATACATTTGGGTAATCTTTTTCTTCCACATTATCATAGGGCGAGTAAGACAATATGTATTTATAATATTCCTCATCGTTTGGATTTCCCCATTCATCGTATTCGCCGGTAGTCAGCGGAATGCTTTCGTCAAGCATGGTAGTAACAACATCCACGAAAGGAACGGCTGCTATGGCGCCCTTGTAAATTTCGGGTTTCATATTGATGACGGCACCTATCAACAATCCGCCGGCGCTTCCGCCCAAGGCAAAAGTCTTTTCGGGCGAACCGTATTTTTGGGCTTGTAAATATTCGGTACAAGCTATGAAATCGGTAAAAGTATTTTTCTTGTTGAGCAGTTTACCTTCTTCATACCAATAACGGCCCAACTCCTGTCCGCCGCGTACATGCGCTACGGCCCATACAAAACCTCTGTCGAGCAAACTCAAACGAGCGGTACTGAAATACGGGTCGGAAGAATATCCGTAAGAACCATAAGCTTGAATCCACAAAGGATTGCTGCCGTCATTTTTGAATGTATCTTTTTTATATACCAAAGATACCGGCACTTTGGTTCCGTCAGGTGCTTCAGCCCAAATGCGCTCGGCTTTATAATCGTTTTTATCGAAATCGCCCAAAACCTCTTGTTGTTTCATCAGCTCTTTTTCTTTCTTACTCATATCATAGTCGAATGTGGAAGCCGGCGTAGTTAACGAGGTGTATTGATAGCGCAATACATCCGTATCAAAGTTTCGGTTGGTGCCAATATCGGCAGAGTATGTTTCTTCTTCAAAATCAATATAGTGTTCGTCTTTTGTTTTTTGATTTATCACCCGAAGCTTTGTCAGTCCGAGTTTTCTTTCCTGCAAAACCAAATAATCGGCAAAAAGTTCAAAGCCTTCAAAAAGGATGTCTTCTCTGTTTGGAATAACTTCCGTCCAATTATCGGAGCTTGTTTTTTCGAGGGGAGTTTCCATCAAACGGAAATTTTTTGCATCCCAATTTGTACGGACATAGAATTTATCTTTATAATGGTCAATACCGTACAACATATCATCCTGTCGCGGCTCAAATACACGGAAATCCTCATCGAGCCGGTCCGCTTCCAGAATTCTGTATTCCGAAGATTTTGTAGCCGAAGAACCGATAACGAGAAATTTTCGAGACTTGGTTTTATAAACAAAGACATTGAAAGTCGGGTCTTTTTCTTCATATACGGCTGTATTCTCTTTACTGTCCAAATGGTATTTAAGAATTTTAAAAGGCCTTAAGGTTTCGTCTTTTGCCGAATAAAATACCGTTTTGTTATCTGCAGCCCAAGTACTACCTCCGGATGTATTTGCGATTTCATCTTCCAAAATATGACCGGTTTCCAAATTTTTAAACTTTATGGTATAATTTCTTCCGGAAACGGTATCCACAGAGAAAGCTAAGGTTTTATTATTTTCGCTTACGGATAATCCGCCAATTTGAAAATAAGCATAGCCCTCGGCCATTTCATTGCCGTCCAGCATGATTTCTTCTTCTGCTTCAAGCGTTTCTTTTTTCCGACAATAAATCGGATATTCTTTGCCTTCTTCGTAGCGGGTGTAATAATAATATCCGTTTTGCAAATAGGGAACGGAATTATCGGTTTGTTTAATGCGGGAAAGCATTTCTTCGTACAAATCTTTTTGAAGCTGTTCGGTATCTTTCATTACGGATTGTGTGTAATCATTTTCAGCTTCAAGATATTCGATTACATAAGAGGAATCACGGTCTTTTAGCCAATAATAATTGTCAATGCGCGTGTCGCCGTGAATTGTGAGTTCGGTAGCTTCAATTTTTGCAACCGGAGGCTCTGCATTTTTTTCTTTTTCTTCCGAACAGGCAGAAAACAATGTTACCAATGCCAATACTGCTGCGGAAATGCTAATTAGTACGGTTCTTTTCATGAATTTATTTTTTAGAATACTCTCAAATATAAGACAAAAGGAATTGATTTAATCACGAATAATCAAAAGTTCAGTTTTCAAATACCAAAAACTCACATTGAATGACAAGTGTTTAGAACAGAACTAAAGCCATAAACAACAAGCCCGGTAAATTCGAAAATTTACCGGGCTTGAAAAGTTTTCCAAGTCAAACAAAGCTATTTGACTAACAACTTTTCATAATCGGCAACCGTAGCCGTAGCTTCTGCGGCAATATTCTTTCCGTCTTCTTTAATGAGTTCAACGGTATTTGCATCCGCATTTTGAGCTGCAGGTTTATCGCTGATAACAGCTATACCCGGTGCAATTACTAATGCCACTACCGACATCAATTTCACCAAAATGTTTAATGAGGGCCCGGATGTGTCTTTTAAAGGATCACCAACGGTATCACCCACTACCGTAGCTTTATGCAAGTCTGAACCTTTTCCGTAACTTACATCGTCAATTACAACACCTTCCTCAACCATTTTTTTGGCATTGTCCCAAGCTCCGCCTGAGTTGGCTTGAAAAATAGCCATGATTACTCCCACTGCGGTAACTCCGGCCAAAACGCCGCCCAACATAGGTGCTCCGCCGATATATCCCACCAATGTAGGTACCAAAAGCGCTAAAACTCCCGGAAGCACCATTTCTTTCAGCGATGATTTTGTGGAAATCTCAATGCATCGTTTGTAGTCTCCGGCTCCTTCGCCTTCGTGGTATATTTTCATATCGTCTTCGGTGGCTTGTCTGAAATCGCCTCCGTATTTATTATAAATGCCCAAAGCATTGCGTAAGGCCGGTATTTCGGCAAACTGCCGGCGTACTTCTTGAATCATTTGAGAGGCTGCTCGGCCAACCGCTCCCATGGCAAGTGCCGAAAACACCAGAGGCAACATGGCTCCGAAAAATAATCCGGCAATAATTTCCGGATTCGACAAATCAATAACTCTCACATTAGCTTGTTGCATAAATGCCGAGAACATGGCCAGCGCAGTTAAAGCAGCCGAACCTATGGCAAAACCTTTTCCGATGGCTGCGGTGGTATTTCCTACGGCATCTAATTTGTCGGTGCGTTCTCTTACTTCGTGATCCAATTCAGCCATTTCGGCAATTCCGCCGGCATTGTCGGCTATGGGGCCGTATGCGTCAATGGCCAATTGCATTCCGATATTAGCCAACATACCGACTGCGGCAATGGCAATTCCGTATAAATCCGCTACAAAATAGGCCGCAATAATCGCTGCGGAAATGGTAATAACCGGAATGGCTACGGATTTCATTCCTACTTCCAAACCACTGATAATGTTGGTTGCAGAGCCGGTTCGTGAGTTCTTTATAATTCCCCAAACCGGCGGCATTCCGGTAGCGGTATAATATTCGGTTACTTTTCCGATGATGTAACCGGCTGCCAAACCAAAAATTGAAGCCAAATATACGCCCCAAAATTGATAGGTCGTTTCAACACCGGCTATGGGATCAATTACCGTCCATTCTTTGGGTAAGAAAAAGCGGATAAGAAAATAAGCGGCTACAATCATCAAACCGGATGAAACTAACTCGCCCATATTTAAGCTTTTATGCGGGTTTCCGTTCTTTTTCATTCGCACAAAAAAGGTACCGATTATGGAAATAAGAATTCCTGCACCGGCTAATGCCAAGGGCAAAATAACCGGGCCTAATTCAAAGCCTTCCTGTATTTGCGTTGCACTTAAAAAACCGGCGCCCAGAACCATGGCTGCTATTATAGAACCGACAAATGATTCAAACAGGTCGGCACCCATTCCGGCTACATCGCCTACATTATCGCCCACATTGTCTGCAATCGTTGCCGGGTTTAGATAATGATCTTCCGGTATTCCGCTCTCTACTTTACCTACAAGGTCGGCACCTACGTCGGCAGCTTTGGTATAAATTCCGCCGCCTACACGCGCAAAGAGCGCTATGGAAGAAGCTCCCAATGAAAAACCTGAAATTACGTTCAGAACTTCGGTGATACCGCCGTCAAACCCAATCCAATGATAAATTAGAAACAATATGCTTAAGCCCAATACACCGAGCGAAACTACGCTGATTCCCATTACGGAACCGCCTGAAAAAGCTACCTTAAGCGCTTCGCCCAAAGAACTTTGAGCGGCATTGGCGGTGCGTACATTTGCTTTTACGGCTATGCGCATACCGAGATATCCGGCCAAAGCAGAAAGCACGGCTCCGGTGACAAAGGATAAGGCAACAAAAGCATTGGACTCTGTTTCGTTGCTGCTCTTGAAAATTAAAAGGACGGCAACGGCAGCTACAAATACAGCCAGAATTTTATATTCAGACCGTAAAAAAGCCATTGCTCCGTCGGAAATGTAGCCGGCGATGTTTTTCATTTTTTCTGTGCCGGCCTGTTGGGCTTTAACCCATGCCGACTTCCAAATTGTAAACAAAATTCCTAACACACCTGCCGCGATTAGAATGTAGATTACGTTTTCCATTGCAATTAGTTATTTAGATTTATGATTCTTTGTTAATTTTTCAGATTTTGAACGAATATATTGGGGTATTCTGAGTTTTATTATTTATAATAGTTCGTTATGCTTTTCCATTAGACTGAAAATGAGAACTTTGCCAAAGTTTAACGAACCATTGATTTATAAATCCACATAATAATATGTAAAAGTAAAAAGTTTTATTCATTAAACCATATTTATCATAAATTTGTGTTAAATTCTCCACAAGACTGGTCGCACAAAGCTGAGAGGATTATTTTCACAGACAGAAAAGGTGCAGAAAATAAGATTTCCGTCAAAAAAAATAGTTATGAACCGTCGAAAAAATTATAGAAAGCCGCTGAACTCAAAGCCAAATAGAACATCAATTCATGTTTATCAGAACTCTGCCCGGGTATATATGCATAACGTGAGCCAAGCTTGAGGGATACGTTTATTTTTGGATTCAGAAGGTACGACACATAAGCGTTTGCACGATATTTTGAGTAGGCCTGGCCTTGTAAAAACTCAATCCCGTAATCATCGTTACGAGCGTTGTAGGAGCGATAAATATCGGCTCCGAATGAAAATTCGGCACTGTCGGTTCCGGAAGTAAATGCCTGTAACTCCAAAGCATACAAAAACCGATCGGATGCATATTTGATATTTACCAAGGCTTCCGAAAAATTGGCGCCTTCCGGATGCGCCAGAGGCATTCTGTGGCTCCCGTAATTGATATTGTCGCGTGCATGTGAGTAGGTATAAGGCCTGACAAGATTAAGTTCGGAAAGCACAAACAGATTCTCAAACCCCAAAAAATCATAGCTCTTAAAACCGGCTTGCAATCCGTATTTATTTCCCCACCATCCGGATTTATTTTTAACTTCCGAGATAATCATATCATCAATAATCAATTGGGAATATAAATATAAACGCTTGAACAGGCGCAAATTAAGCCCGAAACCCAAAAGCGCATTATCATAGGTTCCGGCGGCAAATTCTACCGGACGGTAAAAAATAACCGGATTAAAAAAATGGACATCCGGGCCTTTTCTTCCATTTTGATCATAAGCATTGCTTACGATGCTTTCAAAAAAGTTAATGTTTATTCGATCGGTCAGGTTTAAACTCAAATAATGCAAGGCAATGTACTTAGGATATAAACCGCGCCCCAATGAACGGCTTTCCAAATCATAATCGGCTCCGCGCAAAAAAGCCCAGCGATACTGTATGCGCCAAACATCAACCACGGTACTTACGAATGGTAAAGATACGGCATTATCCGACAGAAATAACGAGCGCCTACCCTGCCCCAAAAAGTGGCGACTTTTGCCGGTTTCAAAACGCATATAATCGGCCGGTTTAAAGCCAAACCTTAAATCGGCTCCATAGGAAAACAAGCGCTTGTCCACACTAAAAAAATCATTCCCGTAATGCGGCAATAGTCCGAAAGAATCAATTTGGCTTTGCATCTTCGGTGAATATTTAGCGGAAAAGCCGTAAACCAGAGCATCCAAATACCATTTTTTGCCCTGTTGCGCCTTCAGCGAAAAGCCCAAACCATTTTGCATATACAAAGCTTTATCGGAGCTTCGGTAGGTTTTATCCGATATAAAAACCGGATTCAAGCTTAGAGAACTTTTATCGTTTTTTTTAAAAAAAAGATGCGAATTTAAAACGGGAGAGCCTGTCAATTTTAAGTTTGAATACAAGCTGTCGGCAAGCTTATTATATTCTTCAAAAAACAAAGGCTTCATACTTAAATGCGGCGAATTAGTGCGTGTTGTATAAGCCTTTTCAAAAAGGAATGAGCGCTCATCCTTTAGATTAAGTACTTGGCCAAATCCACTGAAATACAGAAAGATAAAAATAAAAGTAAAGGCTGATTTAAGCATTTTTGCTGTGTTTTTTTATGCGAATGATAAGCACCGGAATATAAAAAATAAGCATGCCCGCTATTACAATAATTAAAAACCAGGTGCGAATACCAAAAGAATTATGCCATAGAAAAAGCGCAGATGCAAACAGAATATTTATAAACAAAATAAAAAATAAAGACATAGCCGGAGATAAGCCCAATTTCAAAAATAAATGATGAATGTGACGTTTGTCGGGTTTAAAAATCGGGCGCCGCAAAAAGAAACGAATAAACATTACGCGTATGGTATCAAAAAGAGGGATAACAAGCAATGCTACGGATACTGCAGGTGCTCCCCATTTGGCATAAGCAAAATCGTGCTCAATATTATATTCATTGAAACGTATGGTAAGCACCGAAAGTACTAAGCCCAAGACAAGTGCTCCGGTATCGCCCATAAATATTTTTTCGCGCACCGAAAATAAGTTAAAACGCCAAAAAGCCAACATGGCACCTACTACCGTAAAAGAAAGCGTAGCTTCCGGATAATGCTTAGTCAGAAAAAACCATATTCCGTAAAATGAAGCTACCACAATCCCCACCCCGGAGGCCAAGCCGTCGATGCCGTCCACCAGATTAACGGAATTTGTAATAACAACCATTACAAACAATGTGAGTACAAAGGATACATATTCCGGGATTTCTTCAATACCAAAAAACCCGTGCAGGTGAGTCAAACGAATATCGGTAAAAATAATAATTACAGCACCGGCTACTATTTGACCGGCTAACTTTGTGGTTGGCGCTATTACCAAAATGTCGTCTTTTATTCCTACAAAGAAAAGTACAATAATAGCTGCGATAATATAATTTATCTGCGGAAATACGGATGAATCTATAAAGATCAAACTGTTGATTGTAATGCCCGCAAAAATAGCCAAACCGCCCAGAGTGGGAACGGGCATTGAATGCAGTTTACGGTCATTGGGCTCATCTACCAATGATTTCATGTGCGATACTCGGACAATGGAAGGAATGGAAGCATAAGTAATTACAAATGCAGACAAACAAGCAATGAATACAATATATTTGTCGTTAATAAAGTCCATTAAGGTTGTTTAGCATTACGACACGAGCAAAAGCTTTTTAGTTTCACAGTTTTGAGTCTATAAACTAATATTTATACAAAAATAAATTAAGGATTTATAACAGGAAATTTACATACAAAACTATTAATTTTACAAACTATACAAATATTCTTTTTTTTTGATAAATATATTGCAAAGATAAAACATTAATACCTATATGATAACAGTAACCGGAGGTACAGGCATGTTAGGTGCTCATATTCTGTACAAATTAACTCAAAAATACTCACAAGTAACTGCTTTAAAGCGTTTTGGAAGCGACACATCTTTTACAAAAAAAATATTCGCATATTACGATAAAGCCCACTCGGAGAATTTCAAAAAAATCATCTGGAAAGATTGCGATGTTACGGATATCGCTTGTCTGCGAAAAAATATTAATGCCGACGATATTATTATACATGCCGCAGCCATGGTTTCTTTCAGAAAAAAAGATAAAGAGCAAATCAGAGAAACCAACATAGAGGGAACGCAGAATATTGTAAATACAGGCCTGGAAAAAGGTATAAAAAAACTCTGCCACATAAGTTCAGTGGCGGCTTTAAGTAAAAAATCATCCAATGAAAAAACCGATGAAAGCTTAGGCGAGCTTAACAAAAGCGCATCGGAATACTCCAAAAGCAAATATTACTCCGAAATGGAAGTATGGCGAGGAATATCCGAAGGTCTGAATGCCGTTATAGTAAATCCTTCGGTAATACTGGGACCCGGCAGCCCCGACAAAGGCAGCGGGCCCTTGTTTAAAACCGCATACAATAACAACAAATTCTACACCGAAGGTATTACCGGCTTTGTAGATGTAAACGATACAGCTGAAATCATTATTCGCCTCACGGAAAGTGAAATATCCGGAGAACGATTCGTTATAAATGCCGAAAACATCAGCTATCAGCAATTATTTGAAACACTGGCCAAGCATCTGAATGCAAAAGCCCCGGGTATAAAAGCGGGCAAAAGCCTTCTCAAAGCTGTTTCGGGTCTTAGCACAGCTGTTTCTTTTCTTTCCGGAAAAGAAAACAAATTAAGCAAAGAAGTGGTTCGCGCCTCGCTTTCGCAAACACACTATTCCAACGATAAAATACGTAATGCCCTCGGTTTTAATTTTAAAACAGTAGAAGAATCCGTAAGAAATTATGCGCCGTTTTTTTTAAAAGAATTCAGAAAATAAAGTCATGAAAAAAATCTGCCTGATACTTATTGTATTACTCTTTGCCGAACTCAGCCATGCGCAATACGGCATAAAAACCAACGGAACCGCTTTCCCCGTAGGGTGGCGAAAAGGAGAACTAAGCTTGTTTCAAAACGGCCGTTACGGTACGGGGCGAAAATCCGAAATCAACCTGCATCCCTTGGCTGTTTTTATGATGCCGCATATTCATTACAAAAAATATTGGACAAACTTTCCGGCCTTTAATCGCAAAATTGCTTTTGCCACACGGCACGGTGCCTACTACCCTACTCTGCTGCTGAATTTTACCCGAACGCAAGCATTCATTCCGGAAGATTTCCGAGCCACGGAAAAAGCTGCGCATACCATTGGATTTAACAATGAATTTATTTTTAGTACATTTCTAAAACCCGCCACCCATTGCGATGCGCCCGATCATCTGCTTACCCTAAAGCTTGGCGCAAAATACGCATACAGTTTCGACACAAGCATGCAGGCCGTGGTAAATAAACCGGTTTTTCATCGCGAGAGCAGCTCGGTAAAACCGGAATTTATATGGAACGCGCAAATTGCCCTAACCGGACACTTAGGCCACTATCTGTACTATTTTGGCGACCTGGCTTTTCATTCGTACAAATACAATGTTGAGAATTTCTCGGCGGAAAGCAAATTGGGGGCTTACGGATATTTCGGGGACAAGTTCTCGTTTATGGGCGGCGTGAAACTAATATATACCAATCATCCGGAGCTGAAAGCATTTTCAGTTTATCCCATGATTAACCTGTATTATCATTTTCAACTTAAGAAAAAGAAAGCCAAAGAGCGCGGACTGTTCAAAAATGACCCCTTTAATTTTGAAGACGCTTAAAACAAGCCTTCTGAGTGATTCAATAAAGCCTCGGCAATTAACAAGTCGGCCGGATAAGTAATTTTTATGTTTTCACGGTTTCCTTTGGTCAGAAAAATCTTGTGCCCGGCGGCTTCAAGTACCGAAGCATCATCGGTGAAGCTTTCGCTATAATCAAAGGAATAAGCGGCTTTTAGAATATCGGCTCTGAATACTTGCGGGGTTTGCACTTCTTTATAGTGTTCACGTAAAACAGATTGGCTGCCGGAATCTTCAAGCTTCCGCAAAGAAAACGGAATATCAAAAACCGGAACGGCTGAGCCCTGTTCGGCTGCTGCCGCAAAAGCATCGGCAATGGTTTGTAGCGAGACTAAAGGCCTTACCCCGTCATGTATGGCCACAAGCGCATTTTCGGGGATTTCGGCCAAAGCGTTTTGCACCGAATGAAAACGCGTACGACCGCCGGCAACCGTTTTTACGGGCAGATGAAAATGATGAATCCGACACAAGTTTTCCCAATCCGAAAAACTATTCTTGGGCAGGCTTAGCACAATTTTCATATCCGAATCGTATGCTTTAAAACGCATGATACTGTGCATTAAAACCGGTAAATTACCAAGTTCGGAAAACTGCTTAGGCATGCTTTGCTGCATACGACTTCCAATGCCTCCGGCGGTTACTATTGTAAATCTTACTTTACTTTTATCTATCATATTTTACATTTCTATACTTTAAGAATTTCCCACCTAAGCCATAACAAATTATATATCAGTACATTAAACCTAAAACTATCCATAAGGATTTTATTTTGATACAAATGTAAACTTTTGTGAATTAGATTAAAAGAATATTAGCGGAAGATTGCCTATTCCGATTTCGGAATAAAACCGAATATATAAAAGGAAAAAAATCGGGAGAAAAATTCTAAACCTCTGAACTAATTTCGGTCCTTACCGGGAAGCTGTTTTTTATCTTGATGAGATCTTTTTGACAGGCAGCTAATCTAAAGAAAAAGCGAAAGACGAAATTCTCAGCACTTTAAAGCTAACAGGTTTTTGCTAAAACACCTCATAATTAGGCACTTGTGGGGATTTACTGCATATTACAAAATCGTGAAATTTCGCTTAATCAGGAAAAATTAGAGCTCGGGCAAAATTCTTTCCTATCTTTGTACAAAAATTATCCGATGATGAATACAAACTCAAAAATATATGTTGCCGGACATACCGGTTTGGTGGGAAGTGCAATTGTAAAAGCTCTGAAAAAGTCATCCTACTCAAATCTTGTTTTTAGCACAAGGCCGGAATACGATTTAAGAAATCAACAAGCTGCGGAAAAATTTTTCTCAATTCACCGTCCGGAATATGTTTTTATGAGCGCGGCAAAAGTTGGGGGCATCGCAGCCAATAATACCTATCGTGCCGATTTTATATACGACAATCTGCAAATTCAGAACAACCTCATACAATTGAGTTATAAATACGGTGTAAAAAAACTAATTTTTCTCGGAAGTTCCTGCATTTACCCCAAAGAAAGCCCTCAACCCATAAAAGAGGAGTATTTGCTTACCGGCGAATTGGAATATACCAACGAACCCTACGCCATAGCAAAAATTGCCGGAATAAAGCTTTGCGAAAGCTATAATCTGCAATACGGCACCAATTTTATAGCCGTTATGCCTACCAATCTTTACGGACGTAATGATAATTATGATTTGGAGAAATCACACGTACTGCCGGCTCTTATTCGCAAACTTCACTTAGCCAAATGCCTGTCGGAAGGTGATTATAAAGCCATTCGCAAAGATGCCAAAAACCGTCCGATAAAAGGTATAAATACGGATAGTTCCGATACCGAAATTACCGAGCTGCTCAAATCATTCGGAATTGAAAAAGACAAACTCACAATCTGGGGCACGGGTCGTCCGCGACGTGAATTCTTACATGCCGACGACTTGGGCAGAGCCCTGGTATTATTGTCCGAAAAAATAAATTTTGAAGACCTGCTAAAAAACGACTACGGTATTTCAAAACCAAACTACCCCATCGCAGACAAGGAGGTGCGTAACACCCACCTAAACCTCGGAACCGGAAAGGATATTTCGATTCTTGAATTGGCGGAATTAATCCAAAGCATCGTAGGATTTGAAGGAAAAATCGAAACCAATCCTAAAATGCCCGACGGTACTTTCCGAAAACTACTGGATGTCTCCAAAGCTAAATCTTATGGTATTGAAGCTCAAATAAGCTTAAAAGAAGGGCTTAAACGAACTTATCACGAATATTTGAATCACTAATCGGCTATGGCCAAAGTAACAAGCGAAACTTTGGTGTCGGGAATTTTCAAAACTTCGGCGGCACAGGCTGCCAGTGTAGAGCCCGTGGTAATTACATCATCAACAATCAGAATATGCTTACCGGCAAACTTTTCCGGTTTATTAACTTCAAAAACGGAAGCAACGTTTTGTCGCCGTTCTTCAAGCGTTTTTTTGGTTTGGGTTTCGGTATTTCTGTTACGTCTTAAATTGGCATAATCGGCCGGTATTTCCAATGTTTCGGAAAGTCCCTGAACAATGGCTGCACTTTGATTATAACCCCGCTTGCGCTGTTTTAAATAATGCAAAGGCACCGGAACAATCAAATCAACAGAGGCAAAGGATGAGTTTTTCAACTCGCTTCCGTATAAACGGCCGAGGCTTATGCCGATATCTTTCCGGTTTTTGTATTTCAAAGCATGCAAGAGTTGCTGATATTTGCTCCCTTTATGAAAAAAATAATAAGCGGCCGCCTGCTCTATTTCCGCTTGACCCCAAAACAGTTTTGCTGCTTTATTATCGGAATTCAAATGAAAATTGGTACGGGGCAAATGAAACAGGCAATCAGAACACAGCAGCTCCTCTCCGGCGTACAGTTGTTCAGCACAAGCTGAGCAGTTATTTGGGAAAAAAAGTGCTCTGAAATCCACTACAGTCCGAAATAATTTATTTAAAGTTTTCAAATTATTTTTATTTATTATCAAAATTCTTAATAATTTTAGCATTCTGTTTATGAATCATCCAAATATAGAAAATTATGAAAAATATTACATTAGTTTTTGCAGTTAGTTTTTTGCTTTCCGTTCTGGCAGCCTGCAATGCCAAACAGGAAAAGAAATTAGAGCCCGACACGGACAGCATCGATAAAATAGACGAATACGATGATTTTGAATTTGACGAAGACAGCATAACAGCAGAGCCCGATACGGTATCGGAAAGAGAAGAAAACAAACCGGACAGCATTTCTGAAGAAAAAAACAATGAGCCCGTAATGGAAGAAAAAGAAGACGGTTCATTATCTGAAGTTTCGGAAGAAGAACTCAAAAAAGAAGAAGAAAAACAAAAAGCCAATCCTAAGAAAGAACACATTAAAAAATTCTACATTATAGCCGGCAGTTTTCAAAATATTAATAATGCCGTAGATTTACGGGCCTACCTTAAAACAAAAGCTTATCCGGCCATGGTTTTGTATCCTTACAGAGGCTATAACCGTGTAGCCGTAAAATCTTTCAATACCCGCAAAGAAGCAGAAAAAGAAATAGCCGCAGTCAGAAACAAAAATCTGAATTATAAAGATGAGAATTTAGAGTATTGGCTGCTCTGGCGTTAAAAATTCTAAAAAGAATCCCGGAAGTATCTTCCGGGATTTTTTTTAATCTATCATCAAATACATACTTTCAAATAAATCCGCCATTTTATTTCGCAGCGCATAAGTATCGCCGGTAAAATGATTAACCATTAACACGGCGATGAGATTACGCCCGGATTTTGTCGTTCCGTATCCGGCATAACACCGAATACCGGTAAACGAACCGCTTTTGAGCTGAAATTGCCCCTTAGCGGGACTTTTATGCAAGAAGTAACGCAAGGTGCCCTGCTCGCCGGAGACGGGCAAGCTTTCCGTAAAAACCCCCGAATTAGCCGACTTATGTTTCATGTAATAAAGAATGTCGGATAAATGTTGAGGGCTGAGTCCGGCGGCTAATGAAAGCCCGGCTCCGTCGTAATAATTAACCGCCTCATTATCCAAACCCTTTTGTTTCCAGAACACTTTCATGGAGTCTAAAGCTTCATCAATTCCGGCGGCCGGTTTTTTTACGGCCAAAGGCTGCCTGAGCATGTGCTCGGCATACAAATTAATGCTGTGCCGATTGGTCTGCTTTATGATTTCTTCCAATTTGGGTGAGTATATTTGCACTATTCGGGTCAGTCCCGCATTTTCTCCAAACTGTTTGCCGGCTGCACCTTCAGAAACTCGGATAGCATTTTCTTCCAAGCCGGTTTCAACCAATTGGGCCAAAAAGAGCGGCGGATTGGGTAAAGCACCCCGTATTTCATAAGTCGCTTTTCCCGCCGGCAATTTGCCTCTTATGTATCTCAAGTCGGAATATTCAGAGCCGTGGATATAAGACAAATCCGAATCTCCGTCGTAAGCCCTCACTTCATTGATAAAAATCATTCCGGGCACATTGGGCTCCTGTCTCAATAGAATAACAGGTTCGCCGATATTGCTTCGGGTATCAAAAGTCAAAGTATAATCGTTATCAGAATAAGTCAGGCCGGAAGCACCGGAAGCATAATAATTGGCAACATCTTGCCAGCCCCAAGTGGAAGGCGCTCGTTGCGTGCCGTATATGCCGTCTAATGCAATTATGCTGCCGTTAATGCGCTTTATGCCTTGTGCTTTTATTTCTCTGATAGCTTCTGCAACTATATCACGTCCCGAACCGGAAAAATATTTAGAACCCAAAGTAGGATCACCGCCGCCTATAATGTAAACATTCCCGTTCAAAACCCCGGTCAGCTTGTCGGGCTTTCCGGAATATGCCACTTCGGTTTTGAACCGATAATCGGGACCGAGGGTTTCGAGAGCATAAGCCGTACTTATAAGTTTTTGTACGGAAGCCGGCAATAATATTTTTTCACTTCTGAAAGCATGTATCGATTCTCCCGTTTGGGCATCGCTGATAAGCATACCAACATTGGCATGTTTTAATTCCGGCAAATTGAGAAATTTTTGCCAGGCCGACTCAAAGCTTTCGTCGGCAGTTTGGGCACATGCGGTCTGCAATAACCATAAGAATATAACAGAAAAGACATTAAAAAGTTTAGCTTTTTTTCTTAAAGGGTTTAAACGTATTCTCATAAACATATAATTATATTATCGAAAAATTAAGCTTTGAGTCCCCTCCGAAAAGTACTAAAAATAGTTTTATCTAAAAGTCTCAAAACCTGAATGTTGTCTAACCGACGGGTTAACCCGTCGGTTGCTGACTACCGACAGTTATCATTTTTGTTTCCAAAAATCAGACTTTTCGGAGTGGGCTCAGCTTAGGATCTTCTCAGCAATCATATAATTTTAGCCTTATTTGCGTTTTGCCAAAGGCCTTATTCCCATAATCAGCATATCGTCCACTTGTTCGGTGCCGCTTTTCCAACGGGTTATGATATCTTTCAGCTCATTTTTTTGGGTATGTGTATTTTTCTTATAGATATCAAGCAAAACACTTCTGAAACGACGGTATTTAAACTTTTTGTTTTTGGGCCCTCCAAACTGATCGGCATAACCGTCGGAAAACATATAAATGATATCATTTTCTTCAAGATCAATCTTGTTATTTTTAAACTTTTGTCCCTCGTCATTACCGGGACCTACAGAGAATCGATCGCCTTTGTACTCTGTTATACGGTCATTTCTAATAAGATAAAGCGGATTTTTGGCTCCGGCAAATTCCAAGCGTTTATTTTCACTGTCAATAGCACAAATGGTCATATCCATTCCGTCTCTTACCTGTTTGGCGTCTTCTTCGGTACTAAAAATCTCTCGCACATCTTTGCTCATGCGGTCTAAAATGACTGCCGGATTTTGAACGCCGAGGGTTAATATATCTCGCAATAAGTTTAAGCCTACAATAGACATAAATGCTCCCGGTACGCCGTGTCCCGTACAGTCAACTACAGCAACATAAACAATCCCGTCTTTATAATCGGCCCAATAAAAATCGCCGCTTACAATGTCTTTAGGCATGAAAAATACAAATGAGTCAGGCAATACACGCTTAATGAATTTATCCGAAGGCATCATGGCTTCAATAATCCGCTTGGCATACAAAATACTGTCGGAAATATTTTTATTTTTTATACTGAGAAGCTCTTTCTGGTGCTCAATTTTTTTGGCCGTCTTTTGTTTTTCTATCAATATTCTGTTTTCACGTCGAATACTCCGATTGTAGCGCAAAAAAGACCACAGCAGCAAAGCAACAATTATTACCCCGTATGCAAGGTAAGCCCAGAGCGTCATCCACCAAGGCGCCGGTATGTCAATCGTTAACGCCGCAATTTCCGGAGCCTCCACGCCGTCGCTGTTGAAAGCTTTTACCAGCAGACGATAGTTTCCGGGCGGTATTTGGGTTACGGTATAAAAATTATGGGTTCCGATATCCTGCCACTCATTATTAAAGCCTACTATTTTACATTTATAAGTATTTTTTTTGATATGTGTATATTCCGGCATAGTAAAATATACCGTAAATGTTCTTTCATTATAACTTAGTTTAATATAATCGCTCGTGTTTATAGGTTTCGTTTTGAGCCCTTCCGGAGACAAAATTTCAATTTCAGCAAATATTGCAGATGGCGCATATTGATTGACTTTAACGGAATCGGGATAGAATGCATTTAAGCCCTCAACACCTCCAAAAAACATTTCCCCGTCATCCTTTTTATAAGCCGCTCCGATATTAAATTCATAACTTTGCAGGCCGTCTTCATAATGGTAGTTAACGGCTGTAAGTTGGTTCGGGTTAAACCGAATTAAGCCTTTATTGGTCGAAAGCCAAAGATTTTCCTTTTTATCTTCCAAGACACAGTAAATAAAATCATTGGCAAATCCAAGATTCTCAGAACTATAGACTTTAAAGGTATCTTTTTGTTCAAAGTACTTGTTTAAACCGTATTCCGTGCCGACCCAAAGCACACTGTCGCGCGTTTCCAGAAGTGAGAGTACTGAGAAATGACTCAGTCCGTGAGATGCCTCATTAAAAACATCAAAGGAATTACGCAAAGAGTCATAACGCGCTGCCCCATTATTGGTTGCAGCCCAAATTTCTCCGTTTTTTCTTTCAATTATTTGCAAAACCTCATCGCCCGGTATGTGGTTTTTCCCGGATGAACTTCTGAAGAAAAAATCCGTTGTATCATTTTCAGCCATCAACAAACCATTGAATGTGGCTATCCAATAACGCCCCTTATTATCGTGCAAAATATCGGCTATTCGGTTATTTCGCAAGCGCGCTTGTATGTGATTACTAAACGCTTTATTGAAGCTGCGTATGCCCGGTTTTTCCGGGTCAAAAACAAAGATTCCGTTTTCAGTCCCGATTAAAATATGGCCGTTCTTATCTTTTCTGATGATATGAATATTATCATCAGTAAGCGCAGAATTTTTTTGATTGAAAACTTTTACTTTCCCCGTTTTTCTGTTGAAATAATTTAAGCCAAACTTACGCGTGCCCAATAATATGTGTTCATCATCTATGGCATAAACCGAAAAAATACGATTTGAGGAAAAATTAGGGCTGTCGTTTCCGGTGTTTTTATAAAGCTTAAACTTTTTTCTTTTCAAATCAATTTTAAAAATACCGTTTTCACCGGCTACCCAAAGTACTCTGCTTTCATCTTCAGTTATGGAAGTAATACGAGACAAACCGGCAATATTATCTGAAATTACCGAGCTGTAATCCTTTGCCGGTTTGTCTAATGCTTCGGCTTTATATAATCCGTTAAAAGTTCCGATCCAATAATGGCCGTTACTGTCCTGAAAAATTGCTGTTATGGTTGATTCCGACAAGGAACTGAATACGGGCCTGAATTCTTTGGTATTCAAATCAAATACATACAAACCGGAAACGCTGCCGGTCAGAAGCTCATGCCGGTCATTAATCAATAGTGAAAATACCTCGTTTTCGTCTGAATACTTGGAGCTTTGGGGTTTATAAATAACGTATTGCTCAGCTTTTGTGTCGAACTTTGCTAAACCGTCTTTTGTACCGGTCCAGATGTTACCGAGGCTGTCCTCAACCACTGAAAAGCTGTTATAATGGCTGGTAAAGCTAAACTCATCGTAGGGGTGTTTGAAAAAAACAAATTCTTTGGTATAAGGATTATAGCGATCTAAGCCTTCATCAGATTTTATCCACAAAAAACCTTTGCTGTCGGTAAATACATAGCGGACTGAGTTGGTATAAAGTGAATACGGGTCGGCAGGATCGGAAAAAAAGTTTTGAAAATCATTGGTTTTGTAGCGGTAGCGGCTCAAACCTCTTTGCGTAGCTACCCATATTGCACTGTCTCCGTCAGCACAAATTGAAAAGATTAAATTATCAGTCAGGCTGCCCTTGCTGTTCTGATGCCTTCGAAATACTTTAAAACGATATCCGTCGAATTTATTCAGGCCGTCTTGCGTTGCAATCCAAATATAACCCTTTGGGTCTTGAATAACATCATTAGCGGCATTCTGCGATAAACCGTCGTTAATATTAAATATTTCGGTATTGGCAGGCCCGGTTTGTGCATTCAACACACCGGCTGAAATTATAACCGCAAATAATATGCTTATTCTTTTTATTATCATAGAGTCCGTTTATAACCCGGCTTTACTAAAAGGCTGCTTGCCTGCTTGCGGCCTCATGTTTGCGCTATCAGCAATACGAAATTGTCCGATTTTCTGTATATTTCTAAAAAAGTTATTTTTTCAGAGCACATTACTCAGGCTTTCAAGCTTTGCATAATTGAGTATTTTAATTTTTCTTTTATTTAACTCAATTAATTTATCTTTTTTAAATTCCGACAACAGTCGAATAACAGACTCGGTAGCAGTTCCCACCATACCGGCCAACTCTTCTCGTGTAAGATAAATTTGCAGGCTGCCGTCTTTTTCAGTTCCGAAATCTTTATACAAAAGTAATAAAACCTCGGCTAAACGCTCTCTTACATTTTTTTGTGCGATATCCAATATGTACTGATTGGCTTCTCCTAATTCCTTACATGACAATTGCATAATATTCATGGAAAATTCCGAATTTTCATAAATCATGTCTATGAAACTTTTGGAAGGAATAAGACAAAGTACCGTATCTTCAATGGCTTCTGTGGTAGTACAAGCCGATTCGTCGCTTAGTACCGAACGAAAACCAAACAAATCACCTTTTTTAGAAAAGCGCAATATCTGTTCTTTTCCGTCAATACCAACTTTAAAATGCTTAATAATCCCCTCATTAATACAAAAAACACCGCCCGGACGATTGCCTTCGCGGTAAATAATGTCGCCTTTTTTATAAGTCTGGCATACTTTTACATAGGATAAAACATTCAGCTGATCCTGCGTTAAAGCACGAAAATGCTTACTGTAAGTAAAACAAAATTCACATTTTGGATTTGTTTCTTGTGAATTCATCTGTATAATATCTGGTTTAACAACTGATTACAAATCTCTAAAAAAAAATAGGCTAAACTCTTTTAGCACAATAAAACTTTACAAAAATTAACGAAATTATGCTTACATCGGTTAAGAACGGAAGTGTATTGCATCGTTGTGGGGAATTGAAAGTAATTTGTTCAAATTTAACACAAAAGTTCCATTAAACGCACAGCATTGCACTTATCGAAAAATTTTTTACAATGTTTTGCAATACAATGATATGTGCATTTTTTAAATCGTTTCAATATCAAGTTGATACTCCTTCAATGTTTTTAAATAATTAAGCTGTAATTTGCTTAATCCTGTAAGCTCTATTATTTCTTCATCCTTATAGTCTTTTTGTATCATTGAAAAAGCTACTTTTTTAATACCTACTTCAATACCTTCAATTTTTCCTTTTAATTGAAGTCTCATTGCAGTAGAAACGAACTTTTGTTCAGCTTTTGGTGATATTGTTCTCATTTTTTCTACAAGTTTTTGGGTTTCTAAATTTGTGGCAAAATACAAATATGAAACTACTGTTTCAAAAAATTGTTCGCCCTTTTCTGTTTGTAAAATTTGATTTATTCCTGCAAATATTTCTGTTATTTCTTGTAATATTTTCTGTTCATTGTAAATATTTTTGATTATCAACAGACCAACTTGTAACTGTAAACTTTCAAAAAGTTCTTTTATTTGTTGGTCTGTGTATTTTGATGTTTCAATTAGTAGATAATCAAATTTAGGAATAAATTTCTGTAATGTTTTATCTAAATTTTCAAAGTATTTTTCAAACGGCTTTTGTGTCCACCTTCTTTCTCCGTGATAAAATATAATTGGGATTACAGGCGTTAAATCTTGTTTTTGTTTTATTTGCGATTGCCAAATATTGAGCATATACCCCAAAAGCTGCAAATGCGGGAAACTTTCGGGGTAGCTTTTATGCTCAAAAAGTAATGAAATTTTAATTTTTATGTCTTTCCCGTAAACACAATTATAAACAATATCTGAAAAACTTGTTTTCATCTTTTTATCTACATATTCTGTTTTATCTAATTCTAAGGTTTCAAAATTTAATTTTTGTGTAAGTTCCGACGGAAAAGTTTTTGAAATAAACTCGCTTACTTCTTCTCGTTTAGAAAACAGTTCTTTGAAAAATTTATCGTGCGAATTTATCATATTCTTATCCATCGCTTTTTTTGCTTATATTTACTATAAAGCTACAAATTATAATCCAAAATTGTAAAATGTCAGAAAGATTATTCTTCCATTATCAGCCATTATTTGAAATGTATCTTGGCAATTCGCTTTTTTGTATCTGATTTTTCATTATGTATAACATATTTATATTTTGCAATATACAATTTTCCCGTAATTTTGCACAAATATAAACAATAAATTAGTTAGTTATGTCAGAAATAGTAAATACTAAGTGGAAAGAAAATATGGCATTTGATTGGACCGTGAACGGCCATACCATAACCATAGATGCCAAAGAAGCCGTTGGCGGAGAGAACAGAGGACCGCAGCCTAAACCCTTTATGCTTGCATCTTTAGGCGGTTGCACGGCGATGGATGTTATCTCTATTTTGAAAAAAATGCGGGTTGTTGATGATATTGAGGATTTTCAGGTTGGTGTTTCCGGAGAAATGACGGAAGAACATCCGAAGCATTATAACAAGATACACGTACGCTATGAGTTTACACCAAAAGAAGGCAAAACTCTGCCCAAAGATAAAATTGAAAAAGCGGTAAATCTTTCAGAAGAACGATACTGCGGCGTAAGTGCGGTTTACAAGAAAACCATGGAAATGACTACGGAAATTGTCATTAATCAATAAGATGCTCCGGAATTTTTTCCCGGAAAAGCTTCATAATACCCGTTGCATCTTTTTCAAGTTCAACGGGTATTTCAATTATTTTTTCTCCGCCGTCAATATCAACATAACCGGCTTTACGCGATAAATCTCCTATGGCTTTCACGGTGAACGAATTAGCTGATCTTAAAAATTTTCGCTCAATTCCCACATCCGCTTTTTGAGTGTTTCCGTATCGCTCTATTCTTAAGTTCCTGATTAAAATATCGAAGTAATGTTCTTTTTTCATATACGAAACAGCTTCGTATTTCTCAATCGCTTTATCCGGAACGCAATCACGCGCCTGCAATAATAATTCATAGCCCAAAAAAGCAAAATGCTGCGCTCTGAGCCCTTCTTTTTGCGGATCGTTAAACTGATGCCCGGTTTCAATTAAAACGGAAGCAAAGCCTTCTTTTTGCAGCTTATCGCCGTAGGCATTCGGCATATAGTCATCGGAATATTTAGCAATTTGTCCCGGAAGCTGTTTTCTAAGGGAATCCGACATACTCACAATGCGTTCGGCAGCCGATGTTCGATTATTATTATACAATTTTTGAGGCTCATAAGCCGGTGCCAAAAACGAAAAAGCAACCGGCTTTAAACTGTCGGCCACGGCATAGTGCGAGGGCTGATCGTGCAGGGAATATACATAATTCGGTCGAATTTGGAGAAGGTAGGCCATGAGCAGTTTTCCCTCTACGGTCTGCAATGCCTCGGCATCTCTGTTTATATCGGTACCGAATGCATTATATCTGGAAAAGTTTTCTGCCCCGTCGGGATTTACCATCGGTATAAAATGCAGCGTGCAATTATTCCTAATCTCTTCAATTTCCGATTGAAAATTACTTTTTTGAAGAAAAAAATTCAATACGTCAAAAATAACCCGAGTACCGGAAGACTCATTGCCGTGCATCTGTGAGAAAATACAAATATGTTTTTTCCCTCTGCCCAAGCTTATGCGATATATCTTGCGTCCTTCGTTGGAGCTTCCGAGTACTTTACAATCCAAAGTCTCTTTTGTGCAAACAGCTTTAAGTCTGTCCTCCAAATCGGTATGCTTTATACGCAGTCCGGTAAGTGTAATTTCTTTAAAAAGGATGTGATTATCTAATAAAGCCCTGTGGAAATCTCTGCTCATGAGAACAATTTTTTCACTTTCTCTATGCCCTCAACCAAAGCATCAACTTCTTCTTTCGTATTGTATAAAGCGAAACCGGGCCTTACCGTTCCGCGAATACCCATGCGTTGCATGCCGGGCTCCGCACAATGTGTTCCGGTACGCACGGCAATACCTTCTTTATCCAGCATCATGCCGGTATCGTAATGGTGTATGTCATCCAAAAGGAAGGATATGGCAGCCGCTTTTTGGGCGGAAGTCCCGTAAATGGTCAAACCGGATATTTCGCTGAGACTCTTTGTAGCATAACGCATCACCTCGGCCTCGTGTCGGTGAATATTTTCCAAGCCCAAAGATTGCATATAATTAATGGCCTCGCCCAAACTTACCGCAGCGACATAATTAGCCGTTCCGGCTTCAAATTTCAAAGGTAATTCGGCATATTCTGTTTTGTCAAAACTTACGGTTTTAATCATATCTCCGCCTCCTTGAGCAGGCGGGAGTTTTTCGAGCAATTCTTCTTTTCCGTAAAGCACACCTACGCCGGTTTCAGCATAAATTTTATGTCCTGAAAAAGCATAAAAATCCATATCGGATTTTTGAACATCGGTTATCTGATGCTGAATGCCCTGAGCTCCGTCCACCATAATATAAGCCCCGGCCGCATGCGTTTCTTTAATGATTTGGTCAATGGGAAAAATGGTTCCGAAAGCATTGGATACTTGCGAGACAGAAACCAATTTCACTTTATGATTGAGCAATTTGCGAAAGGCTTCAAAATCAAATTCTCCGTTATCAAAAACAGGAATGGGTATAAGTTTGGCGTTTTTGCGGCGAGCCATCATTTGCCAAGGCACTATGTTGGAATGATGTTCCGTTTCGGTTACCAATATTTCATCCCCTTCATTAATAAAAGCCTCTCCGAATGAAAAGGCTATCATGTTTATGGAATCCGTTGTACCGTGAGTAAATACAATCTCGCTTGTTTTTTTGGCATTGATAAAATCTCTGACCGTTTCTCTCGCTCCTTCGTATATTTTTGTGGCTTCATTACTCAAATAATGAACACCGCGATGTATATTTGAATTCTGAAGTGAATAAAATCGGCTAACCGTCTCAATTACCGATTTTGGTTTTTGTGTGGTTGCTCCGTTGTCGAGATAGACAATGGGCTTTCCGTAAACTTTTTGGTGCAAAATCGGAAAATCTTGTCGTACTTTTTCAATATCAAAACTCATGGTGTTATGCTTTTCGAGAGATTAATGATTGTCTTGCCCATTGGGCCATTTCTTCAAAAGTTCGCAGATCAATTTTATGCGCCAACCAATGGCAGCTAATGATTCGGGCGGTTTTTACTTCATTGGTTCTGAAAAAATCCAAAGTTTTCTTAGGCGGAATGGTTTGGTCGTTTGCGCCAAGAACCACAAATAAAGGTGCTTCCGGAATGTCTCTGAACTTAGGCAATTCGGGTTCCAAACTCATACTGTGAAGCGCCGGATTAAAGAGCAATGCCGGAATTTTTAATGCAGCCGATAAATAATAAGCGAGCATACCTCCGTATGAACTTCCGACAATAAATTCGATATCGTTTTGTCGTATATAGTTTTCAAGAATCCAATAGGCATCCAAATTTTCACGATAATCAATATGCAAGCCTGCCACCTCCAAATCGAGGCTTTTCAGAATCTCCAATTTATCCGGTCGCGGAGCTGAATCTAATCCGTGTATATATAATGTTTTTAGCATCCCGGGCAAGCTTTTACCATGCATAAACTTTCAACATCTTCGCCGCGAAGACGTTTATTCAACAAATAACTTACGTATTGCTTGTATGCCGGTATATCAACCATTTCAAGTGCTTCACCTATAAAAGCATAAAGCAGTAATGTTTCGGCATTTCGTTTTGAAATACCGCGAGTTTGCAGATAAAATAAAGCTTCTTTTTCAATTTGCCCGACTGTGGAACCGTGTGCACAGGCTACGTCGTCGGCATAAATCTCAAGTTGCGGCCGGCTGTATGCGCGGGCATCACTGCTGCGCAAAATATTTCTGTTGGACTGTTGGGAGTCGGTATTTTGAGCATCCTGAGCCACATAAATTTTACCGGTATAAACGGCTTTTGCATGGTCTTCCACAATTCCTCGGTAAAACTGAGAGCTGGTGCAATTGGGTTTATTGTGGTTAATCAAAATCGAGTTATCGGTTACCTGCCGTCTGGAAGGCAGATAAAAACCATTGACTTTAGCATCGCACAACTCATCGGTAAAATCTACCTGTATGTCATTGCGAACAACGGTTCCGCACATGGTGGCGGTATTGGATTTAAAGCGCGATGATTTTTCCTGCTTAACTACCGTTTTATTTATTTGGGCGGCATCATAGCCTTCTCCCTGAAATAAATTGTAGGTTACCTGAGCATTTTCCTCAAGAATCGCTTCGGTATAAACGTTGGTAAGTGAAAAATCAGATAAAACCGAGTGATACGAATTAATAATATCAATACTTGTATTTCGTCCGGCTACAATCAAGTTTCGGGTTTGCACCAATGGTTTGGATTCGTTGCCGTCAACAAAATTCATAATATGTACCGGCCGTACGGTTTTGGTATTATCGGGTATGTAAATTAAAAAGCCGTCTTCGGCATAAGCGCGATTAAACTCATTGAAAATGTGAGACTTGCTGTTTTTTGCAGTATCGAAATACCGTTTTACCACTTTGGTCATATCAACAAAAGCTCGCTTTAAAGAACCGATATAAAAGGTATCGACCGACTTAATAACGGATTGTTTTTCGCTGAAATAACCGTTGGTAAAAACTAAAATATCAGCATCAATTCCGTAAAACATAAATTGTCTGATATAGTCTTCTTGGGTTTCATAATATGCCGGCTTTGAATACTTATGCCGCATAATGTTATGAATATCGGTTTTTTCCCAACCGGTGGTTTTCCGATTCGGAAAATCAGAATCCTCAATTGATTTCAGGGCATCCTCAACACTTCCGTTTTTTGAAAGCGGATTTGTATCGGTTGCGTATATGGATTTTATATGTTCTTTGCTAAGAACCGGTTCTGTTCGTGCCATGGGTTCTCCTCCTTTTTTTAAAACTGAATGATTACTGTGTTTTTGCCAATTCTTTGATCCAATCGTAGCCTTTTTCTTCCAATTCAAGCGCTAAGTCTTTAGTTCCGGAGCGTACAATTTTTCCGTTGTAGAGCACATGCACAAAATCGGGCACGATAAAATCCAGCAGGCGTTGGTAGTGCGTAATAACAATAGTGGCATTGTCTTTTGTTCTAAGCTTGTTAACCCCTTCGGCAACTACTTTCAGAGCGTCAATATCCAAGCCTGAGTCGGTTTCGTCCAGAACGGCCAGTTTAGGCTTTAACATGGCCATCTGAAAAATCTCGTTTTTCTTTTTTTCGCCGCCGGAGAAACCTTCGTTTACGGCTCGCCCTTGCAATTCGCTTCCCAAATCAATGATTTTTTTCTTTTCACGCATCATTTTCAGGAAATCGGAAGGCGAAAGCGGGTCCAGGCCTTTGTGCTTACGTTGTTCATCTACGGCAGTTCTTAGGAAGTTGGTTATGCTTACGCCGGCAATTTCCACCGGATACTGAAAAGCTAAAAATAAGCCTTCGCGTGCGCGTTCTTCGGGATCCATTTCCAAAAGGTCTTTCCCCTGAAACTCTACTTTACCCTCAGTTACTTTAAACAATTCGTTACCGGCCAAAACCGATGCCAAAGTGCTTTTTCCGGAGCCGTTTGGCCCCATTACGGCATGAACTTCGCCGGGCTTGACTTCTAAATTCAAACCGGTTAATATTTCATTGCCTTCTATTTCTGCTTTTAAATTCTTTACGGATAACATATTAGTGATTCTCATTTTTTAATTTTCTTAAATACAATAAATTAACTGTCAATACTTGGTTTTGATTAACCAAAGCATTATTTATTAAATCTTTTTCATACACATTAATAAAACCATGGCCGTAGCGCAGTTCCAATTCAAAAACATTTTTGTTTAAATTTAAACTGTAGGCTATTCCGGCTTTAATCCCAAAATCATAATCTTTCTTCGGATAAACTTCTCTTGATAAAGCTGTTTGCTCCATCGGACTTACTGCTTTACGAAAACTGTAATACGCATAAGGTCCAAAATTTATAACAAATTTGCTTATTCCCTCGCCAAAAGAAAGATGAGTAAGCGCCGAAAAATCTAAGCCATTGGATTTTAATACGAAGTATTCGGCATTGGCCATTCCGGCCGTATCGGTATCAAAAAAACTGCGGTCGTAAAACGAAAGCCCGCCTTTCTCGCCATAGCCCAATTCCAGATGCAATGCAGCACGTTGAGATTCAAAAGTTCTGAAGATAAGGGCTGCTGATTTCACTTCTGTTACATAAAACGGATATTCAATATTCAAATTGGTATTGAAAACGCCGACTCCGCCTCCGGCGTTTACACCCAAATAATTATCCGGAATCATCAGCTTTTGTGCCGAAGTATTCAGAAAACATGCAAGAGCAAACAAGGATGTAAACAATAAGTGTTTCATTAACCTACACTGTTTTCGAGAGTTAAGGATAAAAGTTTACGAGCTTCACTTGCAAATTCCATCGGCAAGCGGTTGAGCACTTCTTTTGCAAAGCCGTTCACAATTAAGCTAACGGCATTTTCTTCATCAATTCCGCGCTGGAGGCAGTAAAAAATTTGCTCCTCGGCAATTTTGGAAGTGGTAGCCTCATGTTCAATTATGGCCGAAGGATTGGCGCTGTCGATATACGGAAATGTATGCGCTCCGCAACGATTGCCAATCAGCAAAGAATCACATTGTGAAAAATTGCGCGCATTTTCGGCGTTCTTTTTTATATCCACCAAACCGCGATAAGTGTTTTGTGCCTTCCCGATAGATATTCCTTTCGATATAATGGTGCTTTTGGTGTTTTTTCCTACATGAATCATTTTGCTGCCGGTATCAGCTTGCTGAAAGTTATTGGTTACGGCAACCGAATAAAATTCGCTGACCGAATTATCACCTTTCAGTACGGTTCCGGGATATTTCCAAGTAACGGCCGAGCCGGTTTCTACCTGTGTCCAGGAAATTTTGGAATAATCGCCTTTGCACAATCCGCGTTTGGTAACAAAATTATATACCCCGCCTTTACCGGCTTCGGAACCGGGAAACCAGTTTTGAACGGTGGAATATTTAATTTCGGCATTTTTCATGGCCACTAGTTCCACAACTGCGGCATGCAATTGATTTTCATCACGCTGCGGTGCCGTACAACCTTCAAGATAACTTACGTAACTGTCTTCTTCGGCAATTACGAGCGTGCGTTCAAACTGGCCGCTGTTGGCCTGATTAATTCTGAAATAGGTAGAAAGTTCCATCGGGCATCGCACGCCTTTAGGAATATAAGCAAATGAGCCGTCGGTAAAAACAGCCGAGTTCAGAGCTGCATAATAATTGTCTCTGTAAGGTACTACGGTTGCCAAATATTTTTTTACAAGTTCCGGATATTCTCTTATTGCCTCACTTATGGAGCAAAAAATAATGCCCTTCTCTTTCAGAGTTTCCTGAAAAGTTGTGTGAACCGAGACACTGTCGATAACGGCATCAACGGCCACACCGGCCAATACTTTTTGTTCATTTAAAGGAATGCCGAGCTTTTCGAAGGTTTCTATAATCTCGGGATCCACTTCATCCAAACTGTTGTATTTAGGCGTGTTTTTTGGGGCGGCATAATAACTTATGTTTTGAAAATCCGGTTTTTCGTAATCGAGATGTGCCCATTCGGGTTCTTCCATTTGCTCCCAAGCTCGGAAAGCTTTTAAGCGAAACTCAAGCATGAAATCGGGTTCTTCTTTTTTCTTGGAAAGCGCCCGAATGATATCCTCATTTAATCCTTTAGGAAATATATCTGTTTCATATAGGGTTTCAAAGCCTGCTTCGTATGTCTTATTCTGTAATTCGCTAAGAATTTTATCGTCTTTTCCCATGACTTTATGTATTTTTTTTTATGTCTTTTGAAAGCGCTAATTTAGAACAAATCTAAATAAATAGCAAAACTATTTGAGTTAAAACAGCTGTTTTACAAAATAAGGAAACACTTGTTTGCGTTTAAAGAAAAATCAAAAAACATGAAACAAAAATATCTTAATATCACATTTATTGCTTTGGCTTTTGGGGCATTATTGCTGTTTTCCTCATGCAAAACGAATCAACGCGGCATTATTCCCTGCCCTTCGTATTCATCGGTTGAAGCAAACAAAAGTCAAGCATTGCCGGTTTTAGCTTCAGACGATAATGAAATCAAGCCGACGGCGGATTAAATCTGCTTTTACAAGTTTTACGCGTATTTTATCGCCCATAGCATAACGCTTATTTTTACTTCTTCCGATAAGGCAGTACTTTTTATCATCGTAATTGTAATAATCATCATCCATCTCGCTGATAGGAATCATGCCTTCTATTTGATTTTCGTCAATTCTGACAAACAAGCCGGACTCGCTCACACCTATTATTGTGGCATCAAAGTCGCTGCCTAATTTATCTTTCAGAAATTCTACCTGCTTGTACTTTATGGAAGCTCTTTCGGCGGCTACGGCAAGATTTTCAGCTTCCGAAGAGTGCTTACATTGGGCTTCTATTACTTTATTATCGGCCGGTTTTTCATTGTTCAAATAACGCGTAAGCAGTCGGTGAACGATTAAATCCGGATAGCGCCGAATGGGCGAAGTAAAATGCGTATAAAAATCAAAAGCCAATCCGAAGTGCCCAATATTTTTGGTTGTGTAATGCGCTTTCGACATAGACTGAACGGCCAAAAGTTCAATCACATTTTGCATATCGGAGCCTCGAATTTCGCGTAATAAATTATTCAATTTGTCGGGCACCTGTCGGAAGGTTTTAAATTTGTAATTATATCCGAAGCGTGTTATAAAGTTGGAAAAATTATACAATTTCTCCATATCCGGCTCATCATGAACGCGGTACACAAAAGATGAAGCATACTTTCCGCCTTTCTTTTCAGCAACAAAACGCGCCACTTTACGATTGGCCAGCAACATGAATTCTTCAATTAGTTTGTGAGCATCTTTAGGATCTTTCATAATCAGTTCCAAAGGTTTTCCGTCCTCATCCAACACAAAACGCATCTCGGAGCGCTCAAAAGCTATGGAGCCTTCTTTAAATCGCTCATCGCGAAGCTTTTCTGCTAAATCTTTCAATTTTAGTATTTCTTCGGAAAACAGTCCTTTGCCGTTTTCTATAATCTCTTGGGCATCTTCATAGGTGAAACGCTTATCCGATTTAATAATCGTGCGTCCGAACCATTCTTTTTTTACCTCGGCCTTTTCATTCAATTCAAAAACTGCTGAATAAGTCAGTTTTTCTTCATCCGGGCGCAGGGAACAAATAAAATTTGATAAGCGCTGCGGAAGCATGGGTATGGTTCGGTCGGGCAGATAAATGGAAGTGGCTCGCTTGTAAGCTTCCTCATCTATTATTCCGGCTTCTTCCACATAATAGGAAACATCGGCAATATGAACGCCTACTTCAAAATTTCCGTTAGACAGCTTGCGAACTGAAAGTGCGTCGTCAAAGTCTTTGGCGTCTTCGGGGTCTATGGTAAATGTAGGAACGTTCCTGAAATCTTTTCGGTTTTTATATTCGCTGTCGGGAATCATTTCACTGATAGTTTCGGCTGCTTTTGCAGGGGCTTCGGGATAATGATAAGGCAAACCAAACTCGGCAAGTATGGCATGCATCTCCACTTCATTATCTTCCGGGCGTCCGAGTACTTCGGTAATAACGCCTTCGGGGTTTTTCTTTCCGCTGTCAAAATCCAATACTTTTGCAATGGCTTTATCACCTTCTTGAGCTCCGTTAAGATTCTCATTTATGATAAATATATCAAAAGGGGCATTTCTTTCGGTAAGTTCAAGAAAAGCATAGTTCTTACTTTTCTTTACAATACCTACAAAATGTTCTTTTGCACGCTCAATGATTTCAATTATCTCGCCCTCAGGCTTTCTGTTTTTTCCAAGATTAGCTTTTCTAATCTTAACTTTAACTCTATCTCCGTGAAGCGCTAAATTGGTGTCCGTTTTTCGTATAAAAATGTCTTCGGGATTATCATCGGTAGAGATAAAAGCGGAACCGGAAGCGGTGAGGTGAACTTTTCCGGTAAGAACCGATTCGGATGGACGGTATTTGTATTTTCCGCGTGAAACCTGCTGTATTTCACCATCTTCTGCCATTTCATCCAAAACGGTATTAATCATTTTCCGGATTTCGGGATTATTTATGGCTAACCGACCGGCCAGTTGTTTATAATTGTACTGTTTTCCCGGTGTATGCTGAAACAATTCCAAGAGGTGTTCTCGCAAAGTTCTTTTATTATATGCCGGGATTTTATCCGGTCCTTTCTTATTTGTCATAATCAATTCGTATTTTTTTTAACCAATATATTCCACTCGTATATCAACTCCCAACCCGGTTTAGCCGGTATTTCTTTCGGGAAAATCAGGGTTCTTTCGGGCTGTCTCTTCTTAAAATAATCTCCGGTATTCCACTTTCCGTCGGCATTTTTATCCCAAACAGCTTTTAATCTGTAATTTTTTGGCAACAGCCGTTTATAAACAATGGTTGTATCGTGCTTTAAGGTGGTTTCATCAACCAATTGCTCGTCTTTATCGTAAAGATACAAAATTAATTGTCCCTTTTCGAGTTTTGGCGAAATAATTGAATCATCCTCCATAATTCGATAAAAATCCTCTCGCTCAATATTTCCGACATTTTTTATTTCTACACTTAGGGTTCCGTAATCGTCTTCACCCAATACTTCAAACTCATTGCTTTTGGCATTATTTACTCGTTGCAAAACATCCGTAAAAGCAGCGCTGTCGATATCGGCTCGGTATGAATATAAAGAATCAATTTGAGCACTGATGTAATAGTTCAGATGATTGCTGCTGTCCGCTTTAACGGTAAAGGGTATTTCCTTCTCAATTACAATTTTGTGCAAAGAAGGATCAGCCGGTGTTTCAACATCGTCGGTTCTCCTACGAATTTCTTTCTTTTTTGTTTCAACTACAAGTGTAAAAGAATCTTTTATCTGTCTGTTTCGTTCATTTTTGTAGCTAATTTTTATCTTTAAGCTGTCTATGGGTTTCCATTTAATATCATCGAAATACAAAGAATCTTTTTCAGAAAGTATCGGGAAAATTTCCTTTCCGGAAGCCTCTTTTACCTGAACATCATCGGAAGAAATTTCGCGGTTAAACAACAGGTAAAAGCCTTGCCGCGAAACACGCTCTGCTTTTTTGATATACTGCTTTTTAGGAACAAAAACTGCGGTAAGCTGTTTTTCAAATTCACGCATTTTGTTGTCGGGATAAGGGCCGTCGGGGGTCGTCAAGCGAAGCAAGAGCGTATCGGAGTTTATGATTTCGGACTCGGTAAAACGCAGACTAAAAAAACGTTGATGTTCAACTTTTGAAATTTCAAATGCGATGGCTTCATCGGAATTAATATTTTTTAAAGTAACCGCTTTGGTCTGAGGTTTTATGAAATGAATATCAAAAAGCTCGGGAGCTCTTCTTTTGGTATAAGTTATTTCCTGCGGAGTGAAAGGCAATAACAATTTCTGTGAAAAATTTTGAGTTTGCAAAAAGAAATAACGATTATCAAAGGAAATTTCAGCATTTAGCGTATCTTTTGCAGCGTTTTCGGGACTTAGTCGATAAAAAACGGAATCAGAGGCCGCATTTCTTTTTTCATTATCCAAAAGCACACTGTCGCCAATTAGCAAAGAAACGCTGTCAACAGAGCGTTCAAACTTAAAGTAAATCAGGTCTCGTTCCGGCCTTCCGAAAGCATTCAGGTTTTGCTTTTTCGGGTCATCCACGGCTGTATCAATTAATTGTATTAAATTGATTTTGGTGCTGTCCCAAGAGCGAAGGGGCGCTTTAAATTTCAAGCTGAAATCTTCAAAATAACCTATTTCTTCCGGGGCTTCATAATCACACAAATGCAGAATAGCGGAATCTTCCGTTTTAGTTTTCTTCAAAAACAAAAGCGAATCGGTATGCCTGTATTCCATTCCGAGCGAATCTGTCAAAGGATAATGGACATGCACAAATATGCTGTCGCGAGAACTGAAGGCGGTATCCGTAAGCCATATATTTTGTGTCATAAGGCTGTCGGAAAATTGCATTAAAGTATCTTTATCATTTACCGGAACATAGGGAAAGACGATTTCGGTATTTTCGGCCGGCAAATTGAATTGCAAAACGATCTGCCCGGGCAGAGGCCTGTCAAAATTATGTACGTACTGCTTTTTATGATCTTCTTCAAAAGAAAATAAATACACGTCTTGCGGGCTGTAAGTATGTTTTCTTCTGTTAAAAATACTGTCGGTTATGAGTGTATCGCCGGAAACAGCGGTTCCTGCCGGGAATGTATCGGTTAAGATTTCTGTTTTTACGGAAGTAGTTAAAAAACTGTCGAGAAAGGCAATGCGCTCATTGGGCAGGTTAAAAAGCAGGTTGCCGTCATTATCTTTTAAGGAAAAAATCTTATAGGTTCCGGGCCTCAAATAGTTGAAAGCAAAATTGCCGCTGCTGTCGGTCAGAGTATAATAGTAAGGGCGATGCTGAGCGGGTACCGAGTCGCGTAAATCTCTGTAAAGAAAAACCGGCACTTTAATTTCGGGCTTCAAACTAAAAGCTTTCAAGAGCTTACCGCTAATGCGCATGCTGTCTATTTTTTCGCCGGTGGCAAAGACAAAAGCCAAATTTTCCAATTTATTGCCTTCATTAAAATCTTTAATACCCGAGCCAAAGTTCAGAAAATAAGTAACGGAATCTTTTAGTTCGTCCTTAAACTTAACAATTAAGTCTTTTCCGCGAATTTTAAACTCGGGATAAGTTTCCAAAGGGGGTGAAGCATAAAAGTTACTGCGCATATTATCCAATACAAAAAACTCATCGAATGAGAATATAATTTTGTCATCGTCAAAATTAACGGCTCGTATGTCCGGTTGGCTTTCGGTAATTACCGGCGGAACGGTATCTTTATCGCCACCCGTAAGCGTTCCCACTTGGGCGCAATCGGGAAAAATAAGGAGGCTAAGAATAAGGGCTGCAACAATTATTGAGTATATTTTTTTCATTCTGACTATAAGAAAATAAGCACCGATATAAATTTCGGTATATTAAAATTATCTGATTGCAAAAGTACAAATTTTATAATAATTAACTGCGCTAAAACCGGCAAAACAGAATGAAGTGAAAATTTGCCCGCTTAATCTTTTTCATTATTTTTGCAGCCAAATTTTCGGCCCCGTAGTTCAACGGATAGAATAAAAGTTTCCTAAACTTTAGATACAGGTTCGATTCCTGTCGGGGCTACTGCATAAAGCATCACAGGCACAAATATCCGACTGCAAGAGCCGCATGCAATGCGGCTATGTGCCGAGCTGTTTCGTTTTTTTTCAAACTATTTCGAGCAAAGAGTAATTTTCGGACGCTTTTTACCCGTCCGGCCGCTCCAAGCGGTCTGACGGATGGTTTCTAGTATTTACTAAAAAGATCTTCCGGCATCCCTTTCCTTTTGGGGATCCGGAAGCATCTTACTAAAGGAGACGCTGCCGGGTCGGGGACGCCGGCAGGTCGTTCTTGATCCTCGGCCGGACGAAGTTTGCAAGTTCGAACTGATATTCAGGTAGTTTTGAATACTATATTCTATTTCATTAGCCCGGATTTGGAAAATCTATAATTTTTCAATTTCATCTTCTGATAGGCCGGTTATTTCAGAGATTTTGGAAATTGTAACACCTGCGTTTTTCAATTCCTTTGCTGTTCTATATTGAACTTGAGTTTTTTCTTTTTGAGCTTCTGCTCTCTCCTTTTGAGCTTCTGCTCTCTCCTTTTGGGCTTCTTCTCTCTCCTTGTGGGCTTCTGCATTTTCCTTTTCCGCCTCCATGAGTTTTTTCTGAATAAGCAGATTTTCTTCTGTCAGGTCTTTGTTGCGGATTTTTAGTTCTTCTATGGCGGCTTTTTCTACACGAATGGCATCCCAATATTGGTCATAATAAAGTAATTCTTTTTTGGAGAAAGCGGATTTTGATACGCATTCTAAAGCTTCCTTTATTTCAGCCGTTTCGGCAAAATATTCGGGAATATTTTTTGTATTTTCATCTATTTCTGTCAGAAATCGAAGCCAGAGCGTTTGCATTTTTTTGTCGGTGAAATTGCGGGCTTTGAATTTAGGCAATTCTACAAAAATAAGCTCTAAACCTTCAATTTTTTCATCGGTTTTTTCGGTGTGCACCATGCGGTAGTGATGATAAAAGGTATCTTTCATTTCTTCGGATGTGTGAAAAATATCATCCACCAAACTCAATCCGTAAACGGGGCGCAATTTGCGGTATTTTTCGCCGCTTTCTAATTGCCGCACGTAGGCCTTGCCGGCATTGAACAACATGCGTTGCTTAAAAGCGCTTGTCCAATACATTTGCATTTCGACAATGAAATACCGGTCGTGATTATCGGTGCAATGCACATCGACAATGGAGCGTTTCAGGTTGGGCAGTTCGGGGATGAGTTCCGGCTCAAGGTATTCCACTTTTTCAATCAATTGCCCTTCATCCAAAGGCAAAATGCTGTTAAGAAAACTTTTCATCAAGTGCGGCCGTCCACCGAATAGCTTACGAAACGTAAGGTCGTTTTTCGGGTCAAGATATTTGACTTGTTTATTTTTTGTGCCCATAGCTTTGCTTTTTTACAAAGATACGAAATTTTTTCTTTTTGTTACCGGCTTCGACAGGCTCAGCCTCCGAATATGTCCGAATACTTCCGAACACCGCCGTAGTTGACCTTATTTCTTACCCGTCCTGCCGCTCCAAGCGGTCTGACGAATGATTTTCGCTGCCGCATATTAGTTATATTTCGCAAAAATATGAAGGTATAAACTTGACAGCTTTAAATATTTTTATAAATTTGCAGACAATAACGTCTGTTTATTTAAACTGAATAAAAATAACCATGCAAAAAGATCCCATACAAGAAGAAATTATTGAAGATCTTACCATGTTTGAAGATTGGACCGAAAAATATGAATACCTCATAGGTATGGGCAACGAATTAAACCGCCTGCCGGATGAGAAAAAAAATGAGTCCAATTTAATCAAAGGTTGCCAATCACGCGTATGGATTGATGCCGAAATGAATAAAGGCAAAGTGGAATTTCAGGCCGACAGCGATGCCATTATCACCAAAGGGATTGCGGCACTGCTTATAAAGGTTTTTTCCGGCAAAACGCCGCAGGAAATTTTAGATACCGAGCCGTATTTTATTGAGCAAACCGACCTGAAAGATAACCTCTCGCCCACCCGAGCCAACGGATTAGTTTCCATGGTAAAAAAAATTAAAACTTTTGCTTTAGCTTTCAACAGTATGCAAAAGAAAGATTAAAGTAAATATTCAAATTTAAACCGCAGTATTATGTCAAACGATATATTAGCACTGGAAAAACAAATATTTGATGCACTCAAAACCGTTTACGACCCGGAAATTCCGGTAAACGTATACGACTTGGGTCTCATATATGAAGTGGAAGTGGATGATTACAACAATGTGGACATCAGCATGACGCTTACCGCACCGAACTGCCCCGTGGCAGACGACCTCATAAGAGACGTACGCGATAAAATTGCCGACTTACCGGACACCCAACGCGTAAATGTAGAGCTTACTTTTGACCCGCCCTGGGATAAAAGCATGATGTCGGAAGAAGCTAAATTGGAACTGGGTTTTATGTAATCCGAAAAATTTCTGTTTTGAAAACCAAGGCATCGTTTAGTGCACGCATAAAAACCGAAGCAGAACGCTTGGGGTTTTCGGCATGCGGCATAGCCAAAGCAAGACGATTGGATGAAGCACAAAAACATTTTTCAGAATGGTTATCTGAAGGCAAACATGCCGATATGGCTTATATGGAGCGCAATGCTAATAAGCGATTAGACCCTCGCCTGTTGTTGGATGATGCCAAATCGCTAATCGTATTATTGCATGCTTACTATCCGAAAAACCTGCAAAAAAACGAGGAAGCACTCGTTTTATCGAAATATGCTTACGGCGAAGATTATCATTTTGTTCTGAAAGATAAAATGAGAACACTGGCTGAGTACATAAAATCGGAAAGGCCCGATGCCAAGATGCGAATTTTTACGGATTCGGCTCCGGTAGCCGAAAAAAAATGGGCACAGATTGCCGGTTTAGGCTGGATTGGGAAAAACTCAAACCTGCTCACCCGCAGAGGCTCATTCTTTTTTATTTCCGAAATAATTATCGACCAAGCGTTTGAATACGATGACGCATACACAAAAAATCATTGCGGCAACTGTACACTTTGTATCGATGCTTGCCCTACGCAGGCCATAAGCCCGCCCTACTCCGTTGATTCCGGAAAATGCATTTCATACCTGACCATTGAACACAAAGGCGAGATTCCGGAGAAATTCTCCGGTAAGTTTGAAGACCGGGTTTTCGGTTGCGATATTTGCCAAGATGTTTGCCCGTTCAACAAAAAGCCCGTTATTACGGAAGAAAAACGGTTTTTGCCGCATCCGGAATTGCTCCGTATGAACCGAAAAGATTGGCAGGAACTTGAGCCCAATCGCTTTTCGGAGCTTTTTAAAAAATCGGCCGTCAAACGTACCAAATACAAAGGTTTGAAGCGAAACACGGATTTTTTGAATAAGCATTAAATTGGGCAGCTCCGTAAAAATTAGTTCGAGGGCTTCAAACAGCCACATTTTGTTGTCCTGCCGTACGAACAAAAGTGCCCGGTGTCAGCAATTTTTGAAGCTTAGAAACAAAAAAATGCGATATTAACAAATGATTGACATCTTACACAAAATTTGTACATTTGCATCCCATTTGAAAATATAAATACCATGCATACAAGTAAACAAATATACCTAATATTGCTTTCGGCATTTATGGTTCTGCTTACGCTGAACGCCTGCAACAATAATCATTTTGAAGCCGATATTTCGGATGTTAAAGCTGAGATTTCCATACACCGTTTCGACCTTGAAATTCGGAAATTAACTCCCGAAAATTCAAAAGAGATGATTCAAGAGTTTCAAAATAAATACGGCATTTTTTACGATATTTTTAATCGTAAAATACTGCAGTTGGGAACTCCTGAGAACCCAACTTATGCACCGGATTTTTACAATTTTGTAATGTACAACGAAGCAGAAGGTATTTTTGAAGCCTGCGATAAAACTTTTGGCGATTTCTCAAAACAGAAAAGACAATTAACTAAGCTTTTCAGGCACTATAAATACTACTTTCCAAAAGATACCCTTCCGGAAATCATTACTTTCATGTCCGGTTTTAATCATTCGGCCGTTACGGTTGATAATTATCTCGCTTTTGCTTTGGATAAATATTTGGGAAGCGACAGCCCCTTCTACTCCGGAGCCGACAGATACTTGCGTAAGCGCATGGATAAAGCTTACATTCCCACCGATGCAGCCGGGGCTTGGGCAGAACAAAAGTATCCGAAAATTTTTGATAACCCCACCCTTTTCCAAGAAATGATTCATCAAGGAAAAACACAATATTTTATTCACTCAATGCTTCCGGAATACCCGGATACCCTACGCTGGATGTACACATCCAAGCAACTGGATTGGGCAGAAAGAAACGAAGCCAATATCTGGAATCATTTGGCCGAAGATAAACTGTTGTTTTCAACCGACCGCATGACAATCCGACAATACACCGAAACGGCTCCTTTCACAATTCCACTCTCGGATGTTTCGGCACCGCGTGCTGCAGTTTATGTGGGATATAAAATTGTACTTTCCTACATGAAAAATAATCCGCAAATAAGTCTTAAAACACTGATGGAAGAAGAAGATTATCAAAAAATATTGTCCGCAGCCAAATATCACCCATAAGCCACTATGAGTAAAAAGAAAATAACGAATAAAAAAGAACAGCAGGACTTTGCTAAAAAAGTAAGCCCGCTCAAAATACTTTGGCCCCTGATTATCGGCTTGGGTGTTTTTGGGCTGATTCTTTACTTTCAACTAAAAGATAAAGAAATACCCTTTCAATTATTGCCAATCAATGCAGAAGCTGTTTTTTGGTTGTTCATAGCCGCGCTTTTTATGGCCATGCGTGATGTGGGTTATATCATCCGGTTCAAAATTCTTAGCAACAACCAAGTAACATGGCTGCAAGCCATTCGCGTGATACTATTGTGGGAATTTACTTCGGCTATTTCACCGTCGGCTGTCGGTGGTACAAGCATAGCCGTTATTTTTGTTCATAAAGAAGGAATCAGTATCGGACGCAGTTCGGCCATAGTAATGGCTACTTCTTTTCTGGACGAGTTGTATTTTATAATCATGTTTCCCATACTTATTTTAGTTACCGGCGCCGATGAGCTTTTTAACATCGGCTCTTCTCAAGGTATGAGTTTTACCAACGAATTTTTCTATTTTGCCGTAGTGGGTTATACCCTTAAATTTACTTATCTCGCAGTTTTAAGTTACGGTTTGTTCTTGAATCCGAAAATGATAAAATATATCATCCTCAAAATATTCAGCATCGGATTTTTGAGACGTTGGAGAAACCAAGCGCGCCGAGCCGGGCTGGATATTATCGACAATTCAAAAGAACTTCGCGGACAATCATTCATGTTTTGGTTGAAGACCTTCGGAGCGACTTTTCTGTCGTGGACTTCTCGTTATTGGGTGGTAAACGCCATGTTTCTGGCTTTCTTTGTGTTTGAAAAAAGTCATTTTCTGCTGTTTGCCCGCCAGCTCGTTATGTGGATTATGATGCTGGTAAGCCCTACCCCGGGCGGAAGCGGATTCTCGGAATTTGTATTTTCCGAATACCTTTCTGATTTTCTGCCCGAAGTTGCCGGAATAACCATCATAATGGCTTTTATCTGGCGGCTGTTCACCTATTATCCTTACCTTTTGATAGGTGCGGTAATGGTTCCGAAATGGATAAAAGATAAATTCGGAAAAAAATAGACTACAGATATTCGGTTTTAGTTTTTTCCGTTTAAGCTACATTTTATATCTTTATGCCAATCAGATTTATAAATAAAAAACAGAACCATGAACTACATCTTCATAACCGGAACAAGCAGCGGAATAGGCAAAGCTTTGGCCGAAATATATTTAAAGAAAGAAAACACCAAAGTATTCGGCTATTCGCGCTCACAGAGCATCGAACACGACAATTATTCGCACTTTAAAACGGATCTTTCAGACCCGAACACAGTCGCCGGTTTCAGTTTTCCGGATTTACCGGATGCCGAAAAAATTGTACTGGTAAACAATGCCGGGCTTATCAGTGAAATATTGCGGCTCGGGAAACTTGACAACAAAAAAATCCTTAATGATGTTACGGTTAATCTGGCGGCACCTATAGTGTTAATCAATGCTTTTGTTAAAAAGTACCAAAAAATGACGATTCCGCGCATTATTGTAAATGTAAGCTCCGGAGCTGCCCGACGTGCCATTGATGCATGGGGGACCTATTGCGCCGCAAAATCGGGAATAGACATGATTGCGGAAGTATTGGCCGAAGAGCAAAAATTCCAAAAACCGGAACATCGCATTAAAATATTCTCAACTGCGCCCGGCGTTGTGGATACACAAATGCAAGATCAAATACGATCAACCGATGAAAGTGATTTCTCGGGCTTGCAGCGCTTTATAGATTTGAAAGAAAACAATGAGCTGTATTCACCCGAAAAAAGCGCTGCTTTGCTAAGTAAACAAATTGAATCGGCCGAACAATTTTCGGAAGTACTTTACGATGTAAGAAACCTCTAATTTTTAAAATTATGGAAAACCAAAATTATGAAAATTTTGTTATCAGTACACCCGACAATCATGAGCTTAGCGCTCGCAGATACATTACGGACGCTCCGGCAGAAGCCGTTCTTATTATTGTGCACGGAATGGCCGAGCACCAAAAACGCTATGCCGAAATTGCTGAAGAACTGCGCAGCAACTTTATCTCCGTTTATACTTACGACCAACGCGGACACGGCGATACCGCCGGCAGTCAGGAAAATATTGGTTTTTTCGCACCCCAAAACGGCCACAAAATGGTAGTTAACGACTTGCAGCTCTTGGTAGAAATTGCAAAAAAGGAAGAACCCGAAAAACCCGTATTCCTAATGGGCCACAGCATGGGCTCTTTTGTTTGTCGTAATTACATAATTGAGCATTCACAAGAAATTGACGGGCTGATACTCTCCGGAACAGCTGCCGGTGCAGGATTTCTCGGCAAAATAGGTAAGGCAATTGCTACACTCACCGGCTTAATTATGGGGAAAAAACACCCAAGCAAATTGATGGACGCCATGTCGTTTGGTGATTTCAATAAAAGCTTTAAGCCGAACCGAACAAAGTTCGACTGGCTTTCAAAAGATCATACCGAAGTGGATAAATATATTGCTGACCCTTATTGCGGAAGTATTTTCAGTGCACAGTTTTTTAAAGATATGCTAAACTTAATTGAAAAAGCCAATTCTGCTTCCGAAGTAAAAACCATCAGCAATAAACGCATGCCCATCCTGCTTTTCTCAGGCGAAAAAGATCCGGTGGGCGATTTTGGAAAAGGTGTAAAAAAAGTCAAAAACATGTACCAAGAAGCTGGATTCTCAGACATTGAAATGATTCTTTATCCGGAAGGACGACATGAAATGCTAAACGAAACCAATAAAGCCGAAGTACACTCGAATCTGACTGATTGGTTGGAAAAGAAAACAAATGCCGGGCAGGAAAGTGAGCAAGCTTAGGGGTAGCTCTTTCGAAAAAATATTTTTAAAAATGAAGCTGAATAAGATGCGGCATTAGGCCAAGAGCTGCACCCACAAGAAAGCCTGTATATATTTCCAATGGCTTATGAGAATTAAGAAACAGGCGTGCAGCAGCCGTAATACCGGAAAGAAGAATTAGTGCAATTATAAAATTCACGGCATTTATCTGAAAAAGAAATATATAGCTTGTAAAAAAACTGATAAATGCTGCAAATGCCAAACTATGTAAACTTACTTTAAGTATAAAATTAAGCAATAAACCGGCAAGGCTGCTCAAAGCTGCCGTTAAAAGAATTCCGAGAACCAAATTCGGTAATTCCACCGGAAAACGTAAAGCCATAATATAAGCCGACAAATAAAAAATAAAACTTGTTACCAAAGGGAAAATACGCTCTTTTCGGTCTTCTAAGCTAAGGTTTTGTATTACTTTAAGTTGGTACATCAAAAATACAAAAACAGCCGGCGCAGCAGATGTTATAAGCGAAAACACAATAAAAACCGTACGCTTATACGAGTAGGGCAACATGGATAAATATCCCGGCAATAAAAATATCAATAACAGAGCGTATGAAGTAAGCAATAAGGGGTGGAAAATGACGGACAGAGCCTGAGATAAAAATTTTAACATTGAATTTATATTTCTTTTCGTAAACGAGCTACCAGAATACCGAGCTGTTCCCGATATTTTGCGACTGTGCGCCGTGCTATGCTGTAACCTTTTTCGCGCAGTATTTCAGCCAATTTTTCATCGGTATGCGGTTTAGACTTATCCTCATTGTCAATACACTCTTGAAGTATCATTTTAATTTCTCTGGTAGAAACTTCTTGTCCGTCAAGAGTTTTCATGGCTTCAGAAAAGAAGTATTTTAAAGGAAAAATCCCGAAATGGGTTTGTATGTATTTGCTGTTTGCCACGCGCGAGATGGTTGAAATATCTAAATTGGTCATTTCGGAAATATCTTTCAAAATCATGGGTCGCAATTTTCGTTCATCGCCGTCTTTGAAATATTCTTTTTGAAAGGTCAATATCGCATTCATGGTCAAAAGAAGTGTATTGCGTCTTTGTTTAACAGCTTCAATAAACCACTTGGCCGAGTCAAGTTTTTGTTTAATAAAGCCTACCGCATTTTTATCCTTCTTATTCATATCGGATTTATTCTCCTTGTACCCGCGCAACATATCGGCATAAGTATTGTTAATTCTAAGATCCGGAGCATTGGATGAATTCAAACTCACCACCGGTTCACCGTCTTGAATCCTCAAAACAAAATCCGGCGTTATTTGTCCTACAGTATCAGAAGTTCCGCCGGAAAAAGCACTTCCGGGTTTCGGGTTTAATTTCATAATCTCTTCGGAAGCCTCACGCAATTGGTCTCCCGAAATGGCCATACGCTGCTTTATTTTGGAATAATGCTTTTTTGAGAACTCTTTAAAATACTTATCGGTTATTTCCATAGCCGTAAGTAAGTTTTTATCTTTCATTCCCAAATAATCCACTTTTCTGTGTAACTGCAAACTCAAACATTCCTGTAAATCGGAAGCGGCAACACCGGGCGGGTCAAATTGTTGAATTTTCTTTAAAATTTTTCGAAGTGTGGATTCATCGGTAAAAATATTCATGGTAAGTGCCAAATCGTTCACTATGGCCGGAATTTCCCTTCGCAAATAACCGTCCTCATCAATATTTCCGATCAGGTATTCGGCAAGCGGGCGCTCTTCTTCATCAAAATCACGCATGCCTATTTGATCTTTCAGATATTCATGTAAACCCGGCCCTTCCGAAAATGGAATATCCACATGTTTATCGTCTTTAGAAAAATTATTGGCTTTTAATCGGTAAGAAGGTAAATCTTCGTCATTCAAATAATCATCCACCGAGAACTCTTCTTCATCATCAAAACCTTTATCGTCTTCTTGGTTTTTTTGTTCGTCCTCGTAATCATTATTATTCGTATCTTCATCTAATACAGGATTTTCTTCCAACTCTTTTTTTATGCGATGCTCAAGCTCCAATGCCGGCAGCTCCAACAACTTTATCAGCTGAATTTGCTGGGGCGACAATTTCTGAAGTAAATTTTGTCTGAGTTTTTGATTTAACATTTTCCTGTATTTTGCATCACAAAAATAAGCAAAATTTTTCAAACTTACTTTACTAAAAAGCAATCTGTGAGAATTTATTTAACAGGTCGTAATTATAAGAGCTAAATATCATTTTTTTGAAAAAAATTCACACTTTTCGGTAATTTGACTTTATATTTGCTGTTCTTTTATTTTTTTAAAAAAATTCAGCTCATGACAGAAATTAAGGATTTTCCGAAATTTGTAGGTAAAGAAGTAGAAATACAAGGCTGGGTAGCCAACAAGCGAAGCAGTAAAGGCATTGAATTTATAATTTTTCGCGACGGAAGCGGGTTTACGCAATGCGTGGTGAACCAAGACGATGCCGGCATCGAAAGTTACGAAACGGCTCGAAATGCCGGACAAGAAGCTTCACTAAAACTAAGAGGCACGGTAGTAAAAGATGAACGCCAAATAGGCGGTTATGAATTACAGGTTAATCATGTGCAGCTAATAGGAAAATCTGAAAATTACCCCGTAAGCAATAAAGAACACGGCCCGGATTTCTTAATGGATCACCGACATCTGTGGTTGCGCTCGCAACGGCAATGGTCCATCATGCAAATTCGCAATACCATTATATTTTCCATTCACGAATTCTTCCAAAAAGAAGGTTTTATACAAGCCGACGCGCCCATTTTTACGGCCAACGCGGCAGAAGGCACAACCACACTTTTTGAAACCGATTTTTACGGGCAACCGGCCTATCTGTCTCAATCCGGCCAATTATACGGTGAAGCTATGGCGCTTGCTTTGGGCAAAATTTATACCTTCGGCCCTACCTTCCGTGCCGAAAAGTCTAAAACCCGCCGCCACCTTTCCGAGTTTTGGATGATTGAACCCGAAATGGCCTTTTTTGATAACGATATGAACATGGATCTGATTGAGAAGTTTCTCAAACATGTGTTATCAGCGGTCTTGGAAAAAAACGCAAAAGAACTCAAGTGGATTGAAAGAAATACAGAAACCTTTGAAGCAGCCGTAAAAGAAAGCTTTCCGAGGCTCACTTATGCAGAAGCCGTGGACATATTGAAAGGAAAAACAAAAATAAACGGAAAAACCACCACGGAAACTCTGCAAAAAGACTTGGAAGATGTAAAAAACCGAATGCAGGAAATTCAAACCGGTATAGAAGAGCGCGAAGAACAAATAAAAGCCGGCGTGAAAAAAGGAAAACGCAATTTTCTTCAAAGAAAAATTGATGAACTGAAAGTGGAATACAAAAAATTATCCGAAACAGCCGAAAACATTCCGGAATGGTTAAAATCCATAGAGAATTTTAAATACGGAAGTGATTTTGGAGGTTCTGACGAAACCGTACTAACCCGTATGTTCAAAGTGCCTGTAATGGTTTACAACTGGCCCCACGAAATAAAAGCTTTCTATATGAAACGCGACAAAGAAGCGCCCGAGCTTGCCAAAGGTGTAGATGTATTAGCTCCGGAAGGTTACGGCGAAATAGTAGGCGGCGGCGAGCGCGAAACAGACGGTGATTTACTCATAGAAAAAATCCATGAACACAAACTGCCCGTCGGTGCATTCGAATGGTATTTGGATTTGCGGCGCTACGGCACGGTAAAACATGCCGGTTTCGGATTGGGTCTTGAGCGTATGGTAGCTTGGATTTGCGGCCTGAAGCACATCCGCGAAACCATTCCGTTCCCGCGCATGTACGGACGGGTTAATCCTTAGATGAAACAAACAGACCTTCCGGCATCCGACAGGATCCGGAAGCGTCTTGCCGGTTGGAATTCAAGACGCTGCCGGGTCGGAGACGCCGGCAGGTCTTATTCCGTATCGTAAATTAAAAATATTGAAACACTCATACCAAGAAACACGGCTTTGAATCAATTGATGATTTAATTATTGAATAAACGATACCTTTCAAATAGATCCAAAAGACCTTCCGGCATCCGACAGGATCCGGAAGCGTCTTGCCGGTTGGAAT
>CAYYQW010000027.1:0-45165 GCA_964472505.1 uncultured Bacteroidaceae bacterium
AAATTGATAAAATACCAAATCTTAAACAAAAAAAGATGTGTATAGAGAGTAGCCCGAGAGGGGAATTGGACAGTTTCCGGCATGTCATAAGAGGAAAACAGAACAAATGATGTGCGATATAATACTTACAATAATGCATATTTGGAGTGTGTATTAAAATACTTCGAAAAAATCTTTCTGAAATTAAGATGAAACCGGATTGACAGCTTTTACAACAATTAGTGTTCTTCCGTAATGTCCGATTTACTTATAAATAGGTGCAACATTCCTGTTAAGTCCCTCAATATCAGCTAAATATGTATCCCGATACTCGAACCTTCAAACAATCAGTTAATTCTATGGGCAGGCATTCATTTATATTTCCGGCTTTTCACTGAGCAATTGTAGCGACGAAAGCGATTCAATGTATCAAACAAGATTAAAAGTTGACAGGATTTTGAAAATCAGGTACTTTTTCGTATTTTTGAACTGCGTTGCAACAAAGGCTATTTAAAATTCGTAGAAGAATTTTTTTTCGAAACACAGATCTATATTTTAACAACCTTTTAAAAAAATTACAGCTATGAAAATGCAATTATTTATTATGACCGTCTTTTCTGCTATTTTTTTACTTTCATCATGCGGTGAAACTACTGATGCTGTTGATTCAGGAACTTATACCGGAGAGATTAAAAAAGTAGAAGCCGAAAAAAATGAAATCTATGTTACAACCGATGATGCAAAAGAACTTGAACTGTATTTTACGGATGAAACAACATTAACAAAAAACGGTAAAGAAGTGGAGTTTTCAGAACTCTCGAAAGGACAAAAAGTAGAAGTAGAAATAGAAAAGGTCGGAAAAAGGCTGGATCCGATATCCGTGAAAATCTTGGAATAGCATGAATCAATTACCTGAATTTTGGAGAACGGAGGTTTGGCATCCACTCTCCGTTCATTTTCCTTTGGCTATATTGCTTTTAGCTTCGATGTTTTACCTTGCAGGTTTTTTCAGCAAGAAAATATTCTTGGAAAATATGAGCAAGTTACTGATAGTAATTGGCACTATTGGAGCTTGGATTGCTATCTACACAGGCAATCTGGCCCATCCCATAGTTTCTCGTCAGATTTGTGACCCAACGGGTCTTAAATCTCATGAAACCAATGCAGATATTGTAGGTTGGATTTTCCCAGGAGCTTCTGCCCTAATTATTCTTGATTATTTTGATTTTATAAAAAAAATCAAACGAACAGTTAAGCCGATTATTCTTATACTTGTTATCGCAGAGTCGGGCTTTTTATCGTACACCGGGCATTTAGGAGCCGGCTTGGTTTATCAACAGGCAGCGGGTGTTTATACGCCTTCCGAAGGCTGTAATGAATTTACGGATTGATATTTAAAGACATAATTTGCAACTAAAGAATTGAACATCTTACATTGATACTTCAAAGATACTATAAGCATTACAGGATAAGGCTTTACAGAACAATGCTAAGCATTATTCTTTTGCCGGACTGTTTTTATCAAATATTAAATCAAAATACTAATCGAGAAACTTAACCTGCACAAAATGAGGCAGGCTAAAGTTTTCGCACCCCGGTTATTGCCGCAATAAGATACACTTCTGCAAAAAACGGTCTTAAAATAATATTACAGATGATTATCAGAAAAAAAAGTATCTTTATCTGCATCCTTGCAGTTGTGTGTATTTCGGCAAAAGCGCAAAGCCAATACTCCGCTGTTTTTGGCCAAGATTACGAGACAGCTTTAAGTTATATGAATAATAACCGTCTTCTACAGCATAAAGTGTTTGAACACAACAGAGTTCCGGCAGATGTTCTGGTTCCCGTTATATTTCCGGAGCGTATCCGATATTCCATAGTCAAAGATTATTTTGAAACAGAAAGCATGAAGTTTTTCTATGTAAATGAAGGTTCGGAATTTGCAGATTTCTCAATTGGTGATTTTCAGCTCAAAGCTTCTTTTGCGGAAGAAACGGAAGCTTTCATACAAAAAATCCCAAAATTGAAAGAAAAATACAAACTGCTTATTATCAGCAATGAGAATAACAAAAAGACACGTGAAACACGCATAAAACGTCTGCAAAATACTGCTTATCAATTATTTTATATTTCTGCTTTTTACGATATTGTCAATTACCGTTTTAATTTAAGCCGGCTGAGCAAGGAAGATCAAATACGCTTTACGGCATCGGCATATAATCATGGGTTTACAAAAAGCAAAGAAAGCATAGAGCGCTACGCAAAACTGAAATTCTTTCCTTACGGAAGTGCTTACCCCGGACAACAATACGCTTACAGCGACATAGCTTATGATTTCTATCTGTATTATTATAAAAGCATGCAATAATGACTGCCGGCATTAATCAAAAAAGTGCAATCAAATTGTTTTCTTTTTTGTAAATTGATCTTGCATTTTTTATAACTAAAATCGTTTGACATGAAACATCTGACCCGAAATCCGGTTACACTTTTATTGCTCTTTACACTTATTGTGCTTTCTTGCAAAGATGCAGAACCCGAAAAAGAAGCCTTTATACGTGCGCCCTTTCCGAATTTAGATCCCGAGTACACCAACTTTAGCTTTGCCGCGGAAAAAGGCGGCACATTCAGCATAGAAAGCGGCACTACACTTGCGGTTCCGCCCGATATTTGGCAAAATGCCGAAGGCGAAGCCGTAAAAGGCGACATTACTCTAAAATACAGAGAATTTCACGATGCTCTTGATATTTTCCTGAGCGGATCAAGCTTAGATTATGACACAGCCGGCGTACAAGAAGTGTTTACAACCGCCGGAATGTTTGAATTGCGTGCCTTTAAAGACAGTAGTGAAATTTTCATAAAACCCGACAAAAGTATGGAAGTAAAAATGGCTTCTTACAAAAGTGACCCGGATTTTAATTTTTACAGTTTAGATGAAGAAGCCGGTAACTGGGAATATGCCGGACGCTCCGAGCCGGAAGTAAATCCCAAACTACAGGAAATAACCGATTCCATATCCAAGTTGAAAAGCACCGAAACTATCAATCTAAAAGAAAGCAAAATGTTTGCTCTTAATTATAATGGCATTTTGGATATATATTTCAGAAATAAACGTATAGACCGTGAAAGCAAAGCACCTAAACGAAAAGCCGAAAAATACGGCCTTGCATACAGCAGCATTAACGGCTACCAAGATGTGTATTTCAGAGGCATAAAATATCAAGCTTGGGAAATGGTTTGGAAATTGGAAAATTCAAACCGTTTGGCTTCTTGGACTAAAAAAGGAGCGTATATCGACAAACTAACGCTTTTGGGCAACAACAGTTATTACATGAAAATAAAATCCGGCAACGATAAAAGTATAACTTACAAAGTAAAAGCCGTAATGCCGCTAAAAGTTCTGTTTGCAACGGCTCCCGAACGTTGGCAGGAAGAATACGAACAGGTTTTGGAACGCTTGGAAGAAGAACAACGCCGACTGGACAGACAAGCTGAAGTATTTAGAACCTTCAGCGTAAATGCTACGGGATTTTACAACTGGGACCGGATAATGAAAATGCCGGGTAATTTTTATATTGTCGCTAATTATGACTTTGACCAAAAACCCGAAATAGAATTTGAAACCGCCGATATTTTCTATTTTACGGATAACAAACAGAATTTTACCCGTTTTAAAATGCTACAGGGAGACAGCATCAGGATAGCTCCGGATACCGGCGCAATTATGCTTGCCGTAGTGTCTCCAACTCAAGCTGCAATTTGCCGTCTTCCGGAGGACACTGAGAATTTTTCAGCAATGCAAGCGAAAGGCACGCATACATTCGATATGAAAACCATAGAAATCCATTCGAAAGATGACTTGCTTTCGATTTTGGAAAAATAGGAAATGAATGTCATTAACGTACTGTTTACCCGGCTGACACCAAAACAAACAGCTGCAGCCTCCATCAGATTGCAGCTGTTATAATTAATATACGGATGTTTGGGCTTTACTCCAAAGAACCGATCATTTTCAAGGGATCCACCCATTCGTCAAACTGTTCGTTGGTGAGAAATTTGAGTTCCAATGCGGCTTCGCGCAAAGTTTTATTTTCGGCATGCGCTTTTTTGGCGATTTTCGCTGCTTTTTCGTAGCCTATTTTTGTGTTTAAAGCCGTAACCAGCATAAGCGAGTTTTCCAAATTACGTTTTATCACATCGTGATTGGGTTCTATTCCCACCGCCAAATTATCATTGAACGACACACAAGCATCGCCCAAGAGTTCGGCCGATTCAAGCAAGTTATGAATCATTACGGGTTTGAAAACATTCAGTTGGAAATGTCCTTGCATACCGCCAATACTTATAGCAGAATCGTTTCCGATTACCTGCGAGCAAACCATGGTAATGGCTTCGGCTTGTGTGGGATTCACTTTCCCGGGCATAATGGATGATCCGGGCTCGTTGGCCGGAATGAGCAATTCGCCGATACCGCTGCGCGGCCCGGACGCCATTACGCGTATGTCATTCACGATTTTCATAATGCTTACGGCCAGAGTTTTTAGTGCTCCGGAAGTTTCCACAACCGCATCGTGTGCCGAGAGTGCTTCAAACTTATTAGGTGCAGTTATAAACGGACAGCCGGTATATTCCGAGATTTTTTCGGCAACGAGAGTATCGTAGCCTTTAGGCGTGTTTATGCCGGTGCCTACTGCCGTGCCGCCCAAGGCCAGTTCCTGAATATGAGGAAGCGTAGCTTTAAGGGCTTTTAATCCGTGATCGAGCTGAGATACATAACCGGAAAATTCTTGTCCGACTGTTACCGGCGTGGCATCCATCCAATGCGTGCGGCCGTTTTTCACTACATCGGCAAAAGCCTCGGATTTTTCATGAAAGGTGTTTCGTAATTTCTCAGTGCCGGGAATGGTATTTTCGGTCAGCATTTTGTATGCGGCAATATGCATGGCCGTGGGAAAAGTATCGTTGGATGATTGCGATTTATTTACATCATCGTTCGGGTGGATTATCTTTTCTCCTTCACCTAATTTCCCACCGTTCAACACATGCGCACGATTCGAGACTACCTCGTTCACATTCATGTTAGATTGCGTACCGGAGCCGGTTTGCCAAATAACCAAAGGAAATTGATCATCCAATTTTCCTTCAATAATTTCATCGCAAACCTGTTGAATTAAATTCTTCTTTTCTTCGCTTAGAACTCCGAGTTCGTAATTAGCTTGAGCAGCGGCCTTTTTAAGGTATCCGAAAGCATGAATGATTTCAACGGGCATGCTGCCCGGTTTTCCGATTTTGAAATTGTCTTTTGAACGTTGTGTTTGTGCGCCCCAATATTTATCGGCCGGCACTTTTACTTCGCCCATGGTGTCGTGTTCTGTTCTGTATTCCATAATGTTTATTATTTATTTGGTTAAGAGTCGGTTTGGTATCTTTTTTCTAAGCCTTTTAGCACATTTAAAAGACCTGCGGACCTTTTGAACTGCTAAAAAAGTTCGTCCATATTTTCAGGCGGGTCGGCCCACACGGCTTTATCCTCAGTTTCCACAATTGGGCGTTGTATCAGTTTGGGATTATCGGCCATGGCTTTTATCCATTCGTCACCCGAAAGTTCTTTTCCTTTATATTTTTCTTTATAAACTTTTTCTTGCGTACGAATCATCTCTTGAGGCTTCTTTCCCATTTTTTCTATCAAGTTTTTAAGGCTTTCTTCCGAAAAAGGTTCATCTTTCAGATAATGTATTTTTTCAAAATCAGTCGTTTTTTCTTCAAGATAAGCCAGTCCGGCTCTGCTTTTTTTACATCTCGGATTATGATATATTTTCATAACTAATTATTTTGATGTGAAATTAGTATTCTTTATTCAATTCTGCAAGATAGATACCGATACCGGCCCGTATTTGTTTTGAAAAACATTTTCCGTAACGGCTTTGCAGTTCTTTACAGAAGTTTTCTTTGAAATGCTTGTAGTCGCTTTTTTCCAAATATTCCAAAAAACTTATAAAAGCGGGGGTTTTACCTACAAAATCCTGAAATATCAATTTTTCTTTGGCAATGCGCTCCATTTCGTCCAAAAGCTTGGCGCGTTTGTCTTCTTTTACACCGTGCAGCACCAAGGATGCCGAAGCAATATCGTAGGTATTGTCCGGAATATCGGATAAATCTTCTCCGTTACCCTTAAAAAAATCAATTTCCGGATGTTTTTTTCTTGCCTGCTTAATCATATTGGCCGAAAAATCGGTACCCGTAACTTTTTTGGGTTGCAATATGGTATTCATGGCAGCCGCCCAAGCTCCGGTTCCGGTACCGATGTCAATAATGCTTTTACCTGAAAAATCATCAAGGCTTTTCAGGTTTTGGGCAGCCTGTTCAAAGTTCTTTTTCAAAACTTTATCGGCCAATCCGTAAACCGGTGCTATAAAATTAAAAATAAACTTTGCGCGCTTATCGGCATCTTTTGAAAAATAGTGATAAAAAGCCATATTGTTTTTTTAGGGCAATAAAAACAAGGGTTAATCTTTTCCGAACTCCATCAAAAAAGCCTTCATAAAATCATTTAAATCTCCGTCCAGAACATTTTGAACATCTGAGCGTTCAAAGTTTGTACGCAAATCTTTTGCTAATTTGTAGGGATGCAGTACGTAATTTCGAATTTGTGAACCCCACTCTATCTTTTTCTTACTACCTTCGATTTTCTGTTGCTCTTCACGCCGTTTGCGAAGCTCAATTTCATACAAATGAGATTTAAGAATACGCAGAGCATTTTTCTTATTGGTTCCTTGCGAACGGGTTTCGGTGTTATCAACGGTAATTCCGGTTGGAGCATGCCTGACCCTTACTCCGGTTTCCAATTTATTTACACTTTGTCCGCCGGCTCCGCCCGATCGAAAGGTTTCCCAAGTCAGGTCGGAGGGGTCAATTTTAATATCGATATCATCCTCAATACTCGGTGATACAAATACGGATGCAAAGGAGGTATGCCTTCTGTTGCTTGAATCAAATGGAGATAAACGCACCAAGCGATGCACACCGTTTTCTCCTTTTAAGTAGCCGTAAGCAAAATCACCTTCAAACTCCAAAGAAACGGATTTTATACCGGCTTCGTCACCGGGCTGCATATAGAGTTGTTTTACGGTATAATCGTTGCGTTCTCCCCAGCGAATATACATGCGCATGAGCATTTCTGCCCAATCGGTACTCTCAGTTCCGCCGGCTCCGGGATTAATCTTAAGAATAGCGCCCATTTGATCTTCTTCATTGCGCAGCATATTCTTGAATTCCAAATCCTTGATTAATTCCTCAGCCTTTTCGTAGCGTTGGGTGAGTTCCTCTTCGCCTGCTTCGCCTTCGGTATAAAACTCATAAATAACATTGAGCTCTTCCAATGCCGTTTTGACTGCTTCATAAGCACGAGTCCAAGTTTTTAGCCGGGCAATTTCTTTAAGTTTTTTCTCGGCTGCTTGAGAATCATTCCAAAAGTCCGGCTGCTGAGAATCTTTTTCTTTTTCGGCAATTTGTTTTTTCTTGGCATCTACTTCAAAGGAACCTCCATAACACATCCCTGCGTTTCAAAAGCTCTTGAATACTGTCTGTATTTATAATCATAAATCTGTATGTTTTTAAAAGTTGATAAAACCCTTTGCAAAACCAAATTGCAAACATCTAAAATATATACACGAAAAAGCAGCGATATTGCTTAAGGTCGAATGCAAAGTTATGATTTTTTCTTTTTTTTAATACATTGTTGTATCTTTATCTTATATTTATATAATTTTAAAGTTGCAGAGAATTGGAATAACAGTCATAAGCAATGGAACCGAATACAGCAGATTATAGAATTTATACCATCTCAAACAATGTAAAAATAAGCACTTTTGTTGAAGAGTCTTTTTCATCGGAGGTACAAGATTACTTAGTCAAATCTTTTCGGCTTGAAGATGAAATATTACCTACCATAGCTGAAGAACCGCCGGACATTGTTCTGCTTGACACAGAGATTAACCCCGAATATTCTTTATCACTGTTACAAGAAATTGTTGGCTTGGAAGATATTCGACTGGTTCCCGTTCTGGTTCTTTTGGATGATAAAGAAATGATTCAAAAATCTTATGACTTGGGAGCTACCGACTTTCTGCGCGTACCTTTCGATAAGGTGGAATTATCGGTTCGCGTGAAATCCATCTTATCATTATTTAAACTTATTGACGGTATTGCCGGACAGGCTGCCGAAATGGAAAAACAGTCGAAAGATATAGAAATACAACGCGCTAAACTTCAGAAAGAAAAAGAAAAAGCCGATAAACTTTTATTGAACATTTTACCTTACGAGATAGCCGAACAATTAAAAAACAAAGGCTATGTTGATACAAAAAAATACCGCCGAGTCAGTATAGTTTTTACCGACTTCAAAGACTTCACAAAACTGTCATCGGGTCTTGAGCCGGAGGATATCGTAAAGGAACTGGGAATTTTCTTTACTAAATTTGATGAAATTGTAAAAGACCATTTTATCGAAAAAATTAAAACCATAGGAGATGCTTATATGTGTGTCGGCGGATTGCCCCTAAGGAACAGAAGTAACCCCATTGACACAGCGCTGGCAGCTCTTAAAATTCAGAAATTTGCCGGAAAGTATAATGCTATCAGAAAAAGAAATAATCTGCCTTTGTGGGAAATACGCCTGGGAATACATACCGGCAGCGTGATAGCCGGAGTAATCGGCGCAAGTAAATTTGCTTACGATATCTGGGGCGATGCCGTAAATACGGCCAGCCGAATGGAAACAGCCTGCGAACCCGGAAAAATTAATGTCTCGGAAACTACCCACAAATACATAAAAGACTTATTTGAATGCGAGCATCGCGGCAAGATTGAAGCCAAGAACAAAGGCTTTATTGATATGTATTATGTAAAAGGCCTAAAACCCGAATATCAAAAAGACAAGGATCCTACCGAACCGAATCAAGCATTCAAAGAAATTCATGCACAATATTAAACACTGCTCACGGCAATTTTTTTATTCTTTTTTCGTGCGAAAAGCTATTTTTGAAGCAATTTTTAAAAAATCATATATGTCAAAAACAGACGCAGGGATTATAATCCTGTTCTTAAGCCTGCTTTTTCCCTTAGCCATTTCGGCATGCAGTAATCCGGAAAACAAAAATGCATCCGTAAAAGCAATCACTGCAAAAACACCAATAATAAATGACACCATTAAACCCGGCGCCCGTTTGCCTGAAAAATATTTGCCGCTGTTAAAAGGCAAACGCGTAGGGCTTATTGCCAACCAAACTTCACTTGTAAAAGACGAGCACCTCTTGGATTTTTTAATGCGAAACGGAGTTGATGTTGTAAAAATTTTTTCGCCCGAACACGGTTTCAGAGGCAATATAGAGCGCGGTAAATCATTCAATGCGCATACAGACGAAAAAACCGGCTTGCCCATAATCCCCATGTACGGCAACAGCAGAAAACCCCAAGCCGAAACTCTTGAGAATGTGGATATTCTGGTTTTTGATATACAAGATGTAGGCGCACGATTTTACACCTATATCAGCAGCATGCACCTCGCTATGGAGGCTGCCGCCGAAAACGACAAAGCATTTCTTGTACTTGACCGTCCCAATCCGTTGGGTGATTATACGGACGGCCCGATTTTGGATTTAAAATTCCGCTCGTTTGTAGGCATGCATCCCATACCGGTTGTTCACGGGCTTACCGTTGGTGAACTGGCACTTATGATAAACGGCGAAGGCTGGTTGGCTAATGAAGCCGCATGCAAATTAACCGTTATTCCCTGCGAAAACTACAGTCATTCCGATGCTTGGCATTTGGAAGTAAAACCCTCTCCTAACCTGCCCAACGATGTTTCCGTTCGCCTGTATCCTTCCTTATGTTTTTTTGAAGCCACCCAAGTAAGCATTGGGCGCGGCACCGAATTCCCTTTTCAGCTAATCGGTTATCCGGATTCAAGCTTGGGAGCTTTCAGTTTTACGCCCAAAGATATGCCCGGCGTACAAATGAACCCCGTTCAGGAAAACCAAAAATGCTACGGAGTAGATTTAAGAGACCGCTCATTGGATGCAAAATTCACATTAAAGTATCTGATTCAATTTAATGATGCTCTTAAAAGTAAAGGTATCAAAATGATAAGCAATCCGCGCTGGTTCAACCTGCTGGCAGGCAATGACAAATTGCTGAAACAAATAAATGAAGGAAAAAGCGAACAGGAAATAAAAGCTTCATGGCAAGCGGAACTTGAAGCTTATAACGCTATGCGAAAAAAATACCTGCTGTATCCCGATTTTGAGTAGAGCGAGCGGTTTATTTTCGTCCCCCGAAAATCTGTGTTTAGCAGACACAAACACATTTATTATTATAACAAACAAAATAAAAAAATCCGCAAACAGCTCATTTACAACACATAATAACATCCGATAAGATTTTTCGGCATTTGCAAAATCAAGAAACATGACTTTTGTCATAATTATCAAGTGTATTCTATCCGTAAATTAGCAATACCGAAAAAAGTACGATTGCGCTGTCATTCCGTTAAACCGAACCTGTAAATAATTTCAATATCTGCCTTGCTTTGCGTTGGCAGATGCTTTATCTAATTAAAAATTATTACAGATGACAGGTAAAATGACTCCACTATTGCTGACCATTATAGCCATAATTTTCAGCACCTTCCACTTACAAGCTCAAATGAGCAATGAAACGGCTTGGCCCCGATACCGAGGTGCTGATGCTGCCGGCAGAGCCGAAAACGTTCAGACATCCGAAAACTGGCCCGAAACGGGACTTCAACTGTTATGGAAAAAAGAATTTGGCGACTCATTTTCGGAAATAACCCTTGCCCAAGGCAAAGCCTTCGTTCTTTCAAGCGAACTGACCGACAGTATTTCCGGCTTTGAATACCTAACGGCTTTAGATGCCGCAACAGGCGAGCAGATTTGGCAGACCAAACTTGACTCCGTTTTTATAGATGCCGACAATTGGGGTCACAGGCCGCGAGCCACACCTTCGACGGACGGCGATAAAGTTTTTGTATTTACCGGCCGGGGAAAACTCATTGCTCTTTCTACTGAAACCGGAGAAATTATCTGGCAGCGTGATGCCGTAAAAGAGTTCGGAAGTACCATTCCGCGTTGGGGCTATGCGTCATCTCCGCTTTTGGTTGATAACATGGTGATTTCGGAAATCGGCGGTACGGATAATCGTACAATAGCCGCATTTGATAAAGACAAAGGCGAGTTGCTGTGGGCCGGAGGAAAAGGCGTTTCAGCTTACTGCTCCCCTCTGGCAGCAACCATCAATGAGAAATTAAATATTCTGCATGTAAATTCTAATATCCTGTATTCTTTTGACAAAAAAGGGGATACGCTTTGGACTTGCAAACTTCCGCTGAGCGGCCCCATGGCCGTTCCGGTTTTTATGGCACCCGACAAATTGTTCATTTCGGCGGTAAGAAGTACCGGTTTTTGTATTGTTCAAGCCGGCAAGCAAGGCCCCGAAGTAATTTTGTCCGGCAATTCCATGAAAAACGATTTCAGCTCGTCTTGTTATTATAAGGGCTATTTATACGGTTTTAATGTAGCAAGTTTACAATGTATTGACCCGACTACCGGAGAAAAAAAATGGGTAAAACGAGGATTTGGTAAAGGCTCGCTCATTAATATCGGCGATAAGCTTATAATTCTTTCTGATAAAGGCCGGCTGATTTATGCTGAAGCACAAGCCGACAGCTATAAAGAAATCAGTGCTTTTGATGCGCTTGAGGGACGTTGCTGGACGGCGCCTTCTTTCGCTTCCGGGCGGCTCTACGTGAGGAACCTAACGCATGTTGCCTGTTATTCTTTTAATAACTAATCTGCAAAACACCTTATTATCATGACCCAATATTTAATACAAAACCCAATGAAGACCATATATCTGTTCATCTTTCTGTCCCTGATAACACTGCCTGTCGTTTTGAAAGCACAAACTGCGGATGAAATCATAGAAAAGCACATTGAAGCATGCGGCGGACAAAAGGCATTTGATGCCCTTGAAAAGCTAAAAATAACCGGGCAATATACCGCTTTTAGCCTTGAGAAACCTTTTGAATTTAGTTGGTTTAAAGACGGAAAGTTTTATACGGAATTTAGCTTGGGAAAACACGATGTAAAAGAAGCTTACGACGGGACTGAAGGATGGACCATCGACCCTTGGCAAGATATGCTTTTCCCGAGAAAAGCCACCATAGCCGAGAAGAACGTATTTCAACAAAAAGCTGAATTAGTAAGCCCTTTCTTTGATTATAAAAAAAAAGGCTGCGAAGCAAAATACCTAAAAAAAGACACGGTGGAAGGAAATATCGTGCATGTGCTGGAGCTTGCCAAAGCAAACGGAAATACTGAAACATGGTACTTAAATGCCGATACTTATTTAGCCTATAAATACAGTTCAAGATGGACTGATTTCACCTATCCGATAAGTGCCGAAACATTTTTTGATGATTACAGAGAAGTAGGCGGCCTGATGTTTCCGCATTATATCGAACGCATATTCGGAACGCGCAACCGTATGACGATTATTGAGCAGATAGAACTAAATCCCGAACTAAATGAAAAACTCTTGCTAATGCCCCGCAGCGAAGAAATGGAAGCATTAGCATTCTTAATCGGGCAGTGGGATGTTCAACCCAATTTTTGGTCTCAACGAAGGAACAGTTGGCAAGCCGGACACACTACCGAATCATCGATTACGGCAGAAGAACTGAACCTGTTCAAGGAAAAAATAAGCTGTCAAAAATATTTTGTGGCAGAAAAAACCATTCACTACAGCTATTCCGAAAAACGCGAAAGCTACCTGATGATTATATACAACGGCTTGGGCTCGGATACGGAAATTTTTGAAGGGCATTTTATTGATTCCGTCTTGGTTTTCGAAAGCCCTAAAACGAAAGGCTCGGAAAGCAAACAACAATACACTTTCAGTGAAATTTCCGATAAAGGGTTTACCCTAAGCATAAGAAACGCATCCGAGGACGGAAAAACCCGGAACCCAAGTGAGAAATTTATTTACAGCCGAAAAGAATAATTTATGATTGAGACGTCTGACTTCTGAAATCTGATTTCTGACATCTGACATCAAATCATGCGGCGAGACTACAATTTATGAATTCTGCACGGTAGTTTTTTGTTGCAGCTCAAAAAAGCGTTCGCCAATTTTTTCATTGAACATTTTACAAGCTTCTTCGATATACTCGGGAAATGCTTGAAATGAGGCAGTTTCAAGTATGGCTACTGTTTTATCCTTATGGACAAAAGGCAGCACCAGCAAATTGCGGGGCGTAGAACTTCCCAGCCCCGAAAGCACGGTAATATAACCGTCCGGGATGGTTTTTATATTCAAAATGCGTTTATCTTTGGCAGCTTGTCCGGTAATGCCTTCGCCTTCTTCAAAATCTTTGGGCGGCTCCACGGAATAGTAGGCGTATTTAGCAAGCACCGAAAAAACGGAATCTTCCGGTTTGCGAATAAAAAGTAGGGACTGTACGGTGTTCAATTCTTGGGCAAAAGCTGTAAGAATGTTTTGAGCCAAGGCTTGCGGGCTGTCTCCCTGCTGCGTTTCAAATAAGCGTTTACCCAGCTCTCTTGCATTTTCAGTACCTTCTTTCTTTGCCTGTTTTTCTTCGGTTTCTTGTTCTTCTTCGGTCTTTAGCAGCTGTTGGCCGGATGTTTCCGGCTCCAATCTAATGACTTCCCGTTTACGGAAACTGAGCATAAAATACAAAAGAGCCAGAAAGAAAACAGAAACCAATAAAAGTGTGAAAGCCAAAGGGCTTTGAGAAAGAAGCTCTAAGCTCTCGGATGTGGCAAACAAAACAAGCGCCGCTATAAACAATAGAAGTGAAAATATGCCGGCTGCTGTATATAATAATCTTGTATTCATTGTTTTATTTCCGTTTTTCTGTTTGATAGTGTTAAAATCTTATATCTTAAGTATATAGTCAATAATATCGGCTACCTTCATTATTTTCGGATTTTGGGTTTTCTCCATTGCTTTTTCCGACATGGTGCGAACTTGGCATTCATCTGCATCTTGAATAATGACTGTTCCGCCGCATTCTTCTACTTTTTTCAGACCGTTTGCTCCGTCGCTGTTTGCTCCGGAAAAGATAATTCCGGTGAGCCTTTTCTTCCACACATAAGCAGCCGAGGCAAAAGTTATATCAATGGACGGACGAGAGTGATTTACCGTTTCCTCAACCGTCAGGGTAAATGTATTTCCGGGGTCGATATAAACATGATAATTGGCCGGAGCCAGATACACCTGTCCGGAATTTATTATTTCTTTATCGCGGGGCTCGCTTACCGGCACTTTTGTCTTTATTTTTAATGCTTCCACAAAACCTTTTCTCACATGCTTTAGCCGGTGCAAAACAAGTACAATGGTATGAGGAAAATCCTTAGGCAAAGCTTCCAAAAGTTTGATAACACTTTGAAAACTGCCGGCAGACCCGCCGATTATTATGTACTTATTTCCTGTACTCATTATTTAGTAAACTATTTTTTTATAAATGGGTTCGTTTTTTAAAATTGCTTTGTATTTAGCTCCAATGGTTTTTCCGATGCTCTCATTGACACCCAATATCAAATATCCGCTTTTTTCAAGGCTGTCGGTAAGTTTCTGAAGGGCTTCAAAATGCAGGTTTTTATTATAAGCCAATAATTTATTTCGGAAAAAAACAATGTCGAACTCGGATTGAAATTGGGTTTTTAAAAAATCACTCACTTCCACTCGCAGCTCATCTTCAAACATATCGGTATTAATTTTTACGCCTTGGTCGCCGTAGCTGAAATAACGATTAATCAGAATACTGTTCTCCATTACCTCCAGATTTTTTTCCAAAGAATTTATTTGCCTGCTGCCATATTTTCCGTTCAAAATCAATTCTTTATGAAAACTTGTAGGCGTAAAAGCCAATATTTTTGTTTTATAAGCCATATCGGCTTCATTCATCATAATACGCAAGCTGTGGAGCTCTTCGCCGCTTGTACAAAAAGGCAACCAAACCCGAATTTCGGAACGTTTTCGCAGCTTTTTTAATACCGTATTTTTAATCTCGCTTAATGTGGAAGGATCTCTGAGTATCTCGCCTGAGGGAATATACAGAATCTGTAAAAGCTTGTTTCTGAAATTCTCGGAGTTCTCAATATTCAGGCATAAATCATCGGCCGTTTTCATTTTTAAACCCCTGTATGCCAAATCTAAACGATGCTTAATAATGCTTGAATTATAGTTACGAAAATCATGCCCGCTGTATTCAAACAGCAGGTTAATGATTCGTTTTTGTTCAGCTATGCTGATTTTGTGTTCAAGCACTGTTATTATTTTTTTAGATAAAAATATCCGTGTTTTATAAATAATCTTGCCTCCGGGCCCAATATGCTTTCATGCGCACCTAATATTAAATAGCCTTTAGAGACTAAACTATGTGCAAACAGGCGAAAAAGTGAGTTTTGTACTTCGGGTTTAAAGTAGATTAACACATTGCGACACAGTATAATATCAAATTTCTTATTATATATATTTTCTAATTTTACTAAATCATGTTTTCGGTATTCGGCCTTATTTCTGATAATATCTTTGGCTGTTATAATATCTTTAACTTTATCGATATCAAAATATTTGGAAAACGGGATATCTTTAAATTCTTCAAAGTTATACGGATTTTGCTGTATTACCTGTTTATAATTTTCAATATACTCAATATTAAAGCGGTAGGCATATTCGCCAAATTTTGCTTTATCAATGGCTTTTTGATTGATATCCGAAGCGTATAAATTAGCTTTGTGCAAAAGGTTCATTTCATTTAACAGAATGAGCATCGAGTAAACTTCTTGCCCGGTGGAGCTGCCGGCATGCCAAATGTTAATTTCGGTTTTATATTTTAATTTTTTCAGAATTCGGTATCGCAATGTCTGCCAGACTTTTGGATCGCGAAACAACTCTGTGGTATTTACCGTAATTTCCTGAATAATAATCTCCATAAAATCCGGATCTTCTATAACCTTTTGAGTTATAGAGCCCATGGTAGTGTTGCGGTCCGAGAGTAGTTTTTCAATACGCCGTCTAAACGATTTTTCCGAATATACGGAAAGGTCGTATTCAGAATATTTTTTTACTGCTTCATGAAAAGCTTCTATAGATTCTTCTGTTACCATTTTTAATAGTTCTGCAGACTCAAAGATAAGTATTTTTACACCAACGGGAAACAAATTTCTTTGTTTAACGCATAATTTTCCGTCGGCTCACCGGCGCATACTCTGAAACAGACTAACAATTAGGCTGATTGTACTCAAACTGAAAGCATAATTAATTTACAACAACACATCATCATCCTCCTCGTAGTTGAGCGAAAAATAAGAAACAATCTGCTGCAATTGTGCAGCGTATTGTCCGAGTTTTTCGGCTTCTTGCAACAGGCTGTCTGATGTAAGTGCATTTCGTTGAGTTACATTAGAAAACTCCTGCACCGAATTATTAATTTGATCAGCCGCATGGCTCTGCTCTTTACTTGCTGCGCTTATTTGTTTTACCAGTTCATTGGTTTCTTCTATAACAGGCATTATTTCATTCAGAACTTTCTCGGTTTTATCGGAAAGATTGATATTTTTTTCTGTTAATTGATTGATTTCACCGGCTGACTGTGCTGTTTTATCGGCCAATTTTCGTATTTCTGCAGCAATTACCGAAAACTCTTTCCCGGTACCGGAACTGCTGCCGGCCTGTATGCCGGCATTTATGGAAAGCAGATCAATTTTCTCAGCAATTTCGCTTACAACACCAATTTTCTTTATCACATTTTTATTGGCCTCAACGGCTTCTTTCATAACATTGGTACCGGCCAATATTTTTTGAAGGCTTTCGGAAACTATGCGCTCTGTATTCTCGGCATTATCCCGATTCTGAGTAATATTTGCCGACATTTCTTCAATGGATGAAGCAATTTCTTCTGCCGATGACGCCTGCTCAGCCGAGCCGGATGAAATATCCTCCGAAGCCTTTTGCAGTTGGTTGGAAGTGGCTACAACAGCATTGGAAGTTTCACGCATTCCGTAAACCACCTCGTGTAGTTTTTTCTGCATTTCAGAAATGAATACATACAGTTTACCGATTTCATCGCTTCGTTTTTCAATCTGAGCTTGAGTTAAATCACCGGCTTTTATCTTGTCCAATCCTTTTAAAGCTTTATTCATGGGATGTTTAATAATTCTGCGATTAAACCACATTATAACTCCCGTAAGTAAAAGCAACAACAGCACACCGACCAAAATATTAGTCAATTGATTATTCTCAACAGTTTCCATAATGCTTGAGCGATCAAACTGCAAAACACCGGCGCCTTGAATATCTCCGTTATAAGCACGCACCGGAAAAGCGGCATATACGTATTGCTCATGGCTGAACATATTAAGACCTTTCAGGCCTTTATTAATTTCTTCAGCCGAAAGGTTTGATTTTATAAATTTTTCGGAACTGGCATCTAAGAAAACCAGGTTTCCGAACACATTGTCGCTGCCTTCGTCATACACTTTAGCCTGTTCGGCAAAAGCCGTTGTAATCTCCAGCATATCGGTATGCATAAACAAGGCAAACTCTTCGGTTTTGTCAATTTTTGAAACACGGATAAACTCCGAAACCGGCAAAAGCAATTCTACCGAGCCGTAATATCTGCCGTTATCGGCAAACACCGGAGCCAGTGCTCGAATTACAAACCCCCCGCGCCCGGCCTCTATACCGGTTACGGCTTCATGCGTTTCCGAAATCTCTAATATGGTATTGCGAAAATCCGAAACATCATCTCCTCGACGATCCGTCCAACCGCGAATAAAAGATACAGCCGGCGGCAAATGATAATGTATTCGGGCTTCTGTACCTAAATCTCGGCGAATACCGCTCATGATATTATCTAATTCTTTTTCGATTATTTTTGAGCTTGCCTGCAAATCTCCGGTTTCATAATATTGCTTATAAGCCTCTTTAGCCGGTGTAAGCTCACTGCACAACGAGGCCACCCATAACGCTTTTTCTTCAAGCTTTTCAATGTTCTGCTCCACTTCCAAAACGGAGCGTTCCACTTTATTTTCTATTTCGTTTTCTCCGTAGGTTTTAAAGTAATAATAATTTAAAAGTACAATTGTTGCTATAAAAACAACAGAAGCCGAAATAATCGGAATAGCCAACTTTGTAGCGAGATGCTTTGCTTTAAAATTAAAAATAGTCATGAGTTTTTTTAAATTAGAACTATCAATAACAATACCATTTTTTATAAGACACAAAAAGATATTAAATTTCCAATATAGAATGTTCTTAATAATTTACAAATGTTTTTTCTTAGTTTTGCAACATCATAATTCAATTTACTAACGAATGACTAAGCAAAACATGTACAAATTTATAATTTTTCTCATAATAGCGCTCACAATCATTTTTGTGGGCCATTTGTTTCTGTATAAAAGCCAAGTTCGCTTTTTGGGAATAAGCAGTACTCGCACAAAAGCAGCCATCATCATCTTTTATGCAATAATGTTTTCAGCAGTGATTTTTTCATCTGTTTATACGCGCACGGCTCAAGGCTCTTTTGCCAACGGATTGTACTACGGCTCCATTTTATGGCTTCCGACACTTAATTACTTAATAATATATACTGTGGCGGCATGGGTCATATTATTCGTGTCGGCAAAACTATCTTTCACAATAAATCCAAAACATTTGCAATATGCAGTTTTTGCGCTTACGGCAATAACCATGGTCTGGGGAATCACCAACTATTATCGTGTAAATCATAAAATAATAACAGTAAGTATAAACGACCTTCCGGAAGCTTGGGCTAAAAAGAAAGTCCTGCTCATATCCGATTTGCACATAGGCAATTACAGAAATGAAAGATTTGTGAAAAAGTCGGTGGAAAAACTCAATGCCCAAAATGCCGATGTAATTATCATAGCCGGAGACCTGTTTGACGGTGCAGCCTTTAATATTGAAAGAGTAACCGGCGAACTAAAAAAACTGCAAGCCGCAGAGGCCATCTACTTTTCATACGGAAACCACGAACATTATTCAGACAGCTCTGCTGTTGAACAAATATCAACAGCGGCCGGATTTACGGTTCTCAATAACCGAAGTGTTACGCATCAAGGCATTAATATAAGCGGCATACGCCATGAAGACATGAGAAAACCTTTAGTCTTTGCGCAGCTTAAAAATGACATTAAGGAAGAATACAAAAATGCTCCAACCATCTTCATCAGCCACGAACCGCTGCGCGACAAAGCTGCTCTGGAATCGCTCGGGGTTGATTTGCAGCTTTCGGGACACACACACAACGGGCAATTTTTCCCTTTCAACATAATTACGCGTATCATCTACGGAAAAATGAATTACGGCCTTTCCGATTTTGGCAGTTTCCAATCCTACACCTCAAGCGGACTGGGCATTTGGGGGCCTGCTTTTCGATGTATGAGCCGATCGGAATTTGTGGAAATTCAATTCATCAGAACATAAAAAGAGTATTACCCGCAATCAACAGCTGACTTTTACCCACAAACTTTGCAGGAATTAAATTTGATTCCCGCAAAGTTTTCATACTTTTATCTGTTGAAATATCTATACATATCATTTAGATTAAAGGTATGGAATTATATGTTTGAAAAACAGTAGCTGTAAAAGCTTTATAAATCATTACCGGGTCTCCAATAACAACGAGTCCGATAATTAAGGAACGGTTATGAAATAAGATATAATAGTTGGCGTAGCTATTTTGTTCTTTAACAACTTGAAAAATTTGCGAATAGCATAGCTATTTAAGAACTTTTTCAAGGAAGTTAAAGGGCAAAAGAACAAGCAAACCGTTATAGGTTATTTCATATCCGTTCCTAAACACCCAATAAACATATTTCGCATGGAAAAAACACTCAGCCTTATTCTCGTTCTTTTTGCATTTCTCAATGCCCGGCAACCGGCACAGGGTCAGCAGCTTGATTTTAAAGATTATCACAATCCGAAAGAAATCAATACTGCTCTGACTAACATGCAAAAGCAAAACAGTAATTTTACAAAAATTCATACACTTAGCCAATCGGCCGGCGGGCAAGATGTTTTGATGCTGCAAATAGATGCAAAAAAGCCAAACAGCCCGGCTGTATTTGTAATTGCCAATTTGGAGGGCGTTTTTTCCATTGCATCCGAAGGCGCTTTATATCTTGCCAAAAGCTTAGTCAATGATCAACCCGAAAATTACAATTGGTACATTGTCCCGTCCGGAAACCCCGATGCTGCCACGCATTTCTTCAAGCAACCGCAGGTTGAGTTCAGCGGCAACGCAAGCCAAATAAACCTTGACCGAGATGAGCAAAGCGGAGAAGACGCTTGGAATGATTTGGATAAAAACGGCTTTATCACTCAAATGCGAGTAAAACGCCCCGACGGAAAATACATCGCAGATTCCGATTACCCTTTACTGCTCAGGAAAGCGAATCCCGAAAAAGGCGAATGCGGCATCTACAAAATATTCCCGGAAGGCACCGATGATGACGGCGACGGAAAAATAAACGAAGACCCCGCCGGCGGTGTTAATATCGGAATTACTTTTCCGCATCTGTTTGAAAGCTACAAACCGGAAGCCGGCTTGTTTCCCGGCAGTGAAGAGCTCACATTTCAAATCATGAAATTTATGGATGAGCATCCGGAAATTATTATGAGCATAACGCTCGGAGGAGCCGATTTTTGCATTGCTCCGCCCAAAGGCGACCGCAAAGGCAACTACTCTTCCGACAAAATTAAAATTCCCAAACAATATGCCGAACGCTTCGGTGCCGACCCTAATAAAAACTACAGTATGGAAGAAATACTGGAAATGGTACAAAAAATTCTTCCGCCCTCGGTTGAAGCCACCGAATCCATGGTTATTAGTTTTCTGGGACTGGGCGCCATTGTTAATCCGCGGCCCAATGACTTGAAATATTACTCGGCCTTGGCAGCAGAGTATAAAGATTTTCTCAAAGAACAAAAGTTCAATACCAAACGCTTAGACCCCATTCCGGCCAAAGACGGTTCGTTTGAATTACACGCATATTATCAATTGGGATTGTATAGTTTTGCCATGAATTTTTTCACACTGCCGAAACCTGAAAAATCATCGGATGATTCGGATGAAGATTTCAATACGGAAAAAATTAAAAAGATGAGCCCGGAGGAATTTCTTCAGCTTGAAGATGATAAAATCAATGATTTTTTGAAGAAAAACGGACAGGATAAACAATACTCAGCCGAAAAAATTAAAGAAGCCGTGAAAGCCGGACAAATCACACCCGCCGTCATAGCCCAAATGCTTGAAAAGCAAAGCAAATCTTCAAAAGACAAAAATTCAGCTCCGAAAAAAGATATAGCTTTATACGAATTTTATAAAAATACGGATACACCCGCCTTTTTAGAATGGAAAAGCTATGAACACCCAACACTCGGTTTGGTTGAAATTGGCGGTAAGAAACCCTTTCTTGCCAACAATCCGCCGCCGGAAATGATTGATTCATTACTCTCGGTACAAAGCCCGTGGCTTATTAAACTTACGGAAAAACTGCCAAAACTCAGTCTGGGCGAAATTGAAATTAAAAACCAAGGCGGCGGCATATACCGCATTGATGTATGGGTTGATAATAAGGGCTACCTTCCCTATCCCACCGAAATGGGTCAAAAAAACAAAGCCAATCCGCCGGTTGTTATTCTTATTGAAAGTAAAAAAATCAATTTTCTCAGCGGAAATAACCGCAAAACACTTGAACATATCGGCGGACATGCTTCCGAAAAAGTGAGTTTTAACCTTCATGCCGAAAGCTCTGAAACCATTGAAATAATCATGAAATCGGCCAATGCCGGACAGGCCAAAAAAAGCATCAAATTGCAATAAGCCGGCAGGCAACAAAGTCTGAAAGTACAAAAATGAATACTTAATTTAAATATACAGGAATGAAAACACTATACACGCTCATCGTTATCGGCCTATTTTCCGTGCAAAGCATGTTTGCTCAGAAAACGGAAGTACCGCTGCGTTTTGATGATTATTACAGCTACGAAGAAGTTATTCAGGCAATAAAAAATCTGAATAAAGCCTATCCTAACTTAACAAAAGCCGAACTTGTAGGAAAAAGCGAAGAAGGCAGAGAAATTTGGGCATTAACAATTAATAACCCCAAGACAGGAAAAGAATTGGAAAAACCGGGCGTATATGTGGACGGAAACATCCACGGAAATGAGTTGCAAGCTGCTGAGGTTTGCCTCTACTTTGCACAATATATGCTCAGTAATTACGGCAAAAACGAACAACTCACAAAACTTGCCGACAGAAACGCATACTACATTGTACCAAGTGTAAATGTGGACGGCCGCGCTCATTTTGTTGAAGGCGGTAACACGCCAAGCACTAACAGAGGCCTGCGCCGCCCCAAAGATGACGACCGAGACGGACTGTACGATGAAGACTTTCCGGATGATTTGGACGGCGACGGAAACATTACACAAATGCGCAAAAAAGACCCGAACGGCAAGTACAAAACCGACCCGGAAGAGCCGCGCCTGATGATACCGGTAGAAGAAGGCGAGCAGGGAGAATGGACAATTCTCGGCTACGAAGGCATTGACAATGACGGCGACGGAAAAATAAATGAAGACAGCGAAGGCTATGTGGACGGCAACCGAAATTGGCCGCATAATTGGCAACCCGGCTACGTGCAACGCGGTGCGGGCTCCTATCCCTTATCGGGAGTGGGTATGCGCGCTTTATCGAAATATATTTTGGCTCGGCCGAATATCATTCTGTCTTATGCTTTTCATAACAGCGGCGGTATGTTTTTGCGCGGCCCAAGCTCAAAAGAAAGCGGCCCGGCTCATCCCAAAGATATCGAAGTATATGATTATCTGGGTTATAATGCCGAAAAAATTGTTCCCGGATACCGCTACCTGATTAGTTGGAAAGATTTATATACCACTTACGGCGATTTTGGTGATTTCTTAGAATCGGTTATGGGCTCTTATACATTTGTGGGCGAGCTCTTTAATAATTCCGTTGAAACCTACAACAACGATAAAGGCGACAAACCCAAAAGCCGGCAAGAGCGCATGCGCGAACGCCTGAAATTCAACGACCATCTCGGACACGGAACGCTGTACAAAGATTGGGAAAAGTTTGAGCATCCGCAATACGGAGAAATAGAAATCGGCGGTTGGGTAAAGTACAGCTCACGGCTTTCTCATCCGTTTATGCTTAAAGACTTGGTGCACCGAAATGCCTCGGCGGTTATTTTTGCAGCCGAACAAACTCCCAAGGTGGAAATGCAGGTATTTGAAAAACAAGAGCTCAGCAAAGGGCTTTACAGAATACGAGTGCGCCTGATTAACAAAGGCGGTATCCCCACCATGAGTCATCACAGTTATGTAAATAATCTTTATCCTAAAGATATTCTACAGGTAAAAGGCGGCGAAGTAAGTGCCGGCGGGTTTATATCCGATGCTTTTCTTAATAATGTTACTTACAAAGAGCATAAACCATCCGTATTGTTTTTTCATATTGAAGGCCACTCAAAAAAAGAAGCCGAATTCATTGTGAAAGGCAAAGGAAAAATTCAATTGGAATATATTTCGCAAAAAGCCGGTAATATCACTCAGGAAATTAACTTATAAAAAGCAAAAGACCTTCCGGCATCCGCAGGATCCGGAAGCGTCTTTTTAATTGTCCTCATTCGCTTTCTTTTGCTTTTCTATATTTTCAGATATTTGCTTTTTCCGCTTTTCAATATTTTTCAGCAATGTTTTCAAGCGATTCTTTTCATCATCACTTTCTGTTTGTTTAATTTTCTCCTCTGTCACTTCCGTTTGTTTGTCAAGCTTTTTTAAGAATTCTTTTTTTTCTTCAATTTTTTCGGCTTCAATGGCCTTATCGAAAATTAACTCCTCGGGAGAACGTTCATGTTTTTGGGGCTCGGTTTCACGCTCCGGTTCCGGAATCACCACCTGCCCCTCAACTCTTCTCTGATAAACAAAGCCGGGCGAAACAATTTCAATACCTGCTTGGTGCAACTTGTCCATTACTTGCCCGTTTAGTTCCGAAATGGAACTAAAATACTTACTTGTATCTTCCAAAAAACCGTGTATTTTATAGTTTACCGAGAAATCGCCCAACTTAGTTATATACACATAAGGATCTTTCAAACCGGTTGCCTGAGCGGCTTCTTTTAAAGTCGCTTCGACTTGTCGGCGCGGCACATCGTAGCCCAATGAAACTTCGCTGTAAATCACCGTATCGCTTTTTCGTGTCAGCTTAACGGGCTTTGTGGCAATGTACAAATTAGGAATTGTAAGTGTGTTGCTGTCTTCCAACTGAACTTCGATATGAAACATATCTTTTTTGGTAACCCGACCGCGCAGATTGTCAATCTTAACCAAATCACCGTTTCTGAAACGTTTCATGGAATTATTCATAATGCCGGCCATGATGTTTCCCAAAACGGTGGTAGAACTCAGTGCAATACCCGCACTGATAATGATTCCGAGAAAACCCAATATCTGTTCTTTGGTAGTTTTATCCACGGGCAGTGTTAAAACAAAACCCACCAAACCAAACAAAATAATGAAAGCTGCTATGCTTCTTTTCAAGACATTCCTCGGGCTTTTTATTCTTTTAAATTTTTTGAAAACCCAATCATTCAAAAACATAAAAAACACAAGCGCTGCCAACATGGCTGCAGGCTCCCATAAAGATTCAAGTACATTAAACAACACCTTCATAATACCGCTTTTTATTAATTAAAGATAAAGGTATAAATATTAGAGAATTCACCATAAGAATAATATCATAATTTGATTCATTCAAGACATCCAATTGATTTGCAAATGACTTTTTTGAATTAGGCACTTTACTAATACAGGTAACTTGTTGATATGCAGATGTTACAAAAGCTGCAATAATTAGAAATATCAAAATGCAAGCTACTAAATCTGATTTTACTTACATTTTTGCATCAATCAATCCCCCTGTCCCTTCCGAAATAATCGGAACAGGCACTTTTCTAAGGGGGAAACCACATATTTAACGACATGCTGTAACTTTAATTTTGATATTATTCATGTGCCTAATTCAATGACTTTTTTACAATAATAAAAAGCCGGTATAATAAATAATAGTTTGTTATGCTTTTCCATTAGACTGAAAATAAGAACTTTGCCAAAGTTTATCTATTTCACTTATAGCGTTGATTATTAGCTTCATTACAGTTTTCAAACTGCAACTTTGGCAAAGTTTAAGGAACCATTGATAATATCTATCCCGTTTTATTATGCTTCCGGCAAATTGCTTCAATAAATAACAACAAAAACATCCGATTTTTTGTTTATTAATTACTTTTGAAAAAATTTTATCACAGACTTAGAAATGAAAAAAACACTATTTATATTATTACTCAACTTTATCAGCTATGGGCTGTTTTCACAAACTCAATTGAAAGGCACCGTAATCGACAAAATAACCGGAGAACCGGTACCTTATGCCGGTGTAGGATTTTTGCGCACCACCACCGGTTCCATTACCGATGATTACGGCACATTTTTCATCGACACGCGTCAAATCGGAATCGATTCTGTAGTAATACAAAGCCTGGGCTACCAAAGCGATACTTTTGCCGTAGAACCAAATGTGTTTAACGAACGGATTTTTGAAATCATCCCGAAATCTTATGATATTGAGGAAATTGTGGTGGTTCCGGGTGAAAATCCGGCGCATGTGCTTTTGCGCAAAGCCATAAAAGCAAAGAAATACAACGACCCTTCCAAATTTGATACCTACAGCTACGAGGCTTATACCAAGATGCAGCTCGATTTGAATAATTTTGACCCGGGTATAAAGAACACGCCTTACATGAAAAAATTTTCCGTAGCTTTTGACGGAATGGATACCGCCAGCAACGGGAAAATATATATGCCCATTTTCCTTACCGAAAATATCAGTGATTTCTATTACCAACGAAGGCCCAAAAAACAACGCGAACACATAAAAGCCGTCAATGTTTCTGGTGTGGAAAATAAAAGCGCGGCGCGCTATACCGGCGGCATGTACACCGAAATCAATTTCTACGAGAATTACATGAATTTGTTCGAAAAACAATTTGTAAGCCCGCTGGCTTTCAACGGCCTTATGGTTTATAAATATTACCTGACCGATTCCACTTTTATAGACGATACTTGGTGCCGGCAAATCACCTACCGCCCGCGCCGCAAACATGAATATACCTTCGAAGGCAGCTTTTGGTTGACCGATAAGAATCATGCGCTGAAAAAGATATACGCACGAGTTTCCAATACCGCAAATATTGAATACGTGCAGGAACTCATCATTGAGCACTCCTTTCAAAAAACGGATACCGGTGTATTTTTCCCGCAGCACGAAAAGTTTTTTGCCGATTTTAATCTCGGGGAAAAAACCGCCGGCTTTTTTGCCCGTAAAATCACAACACGGCGTGATATACAGATAAATCCGACTGTTCCGGACAGTATTTTCTCGGTGGGATACGCCCGCGAAATTACCACCGCCGAAAATGCGCGCAATAAAGCCGTCGCTTTTTGGGACAGCACACGACACATCCCCCTTTCGGAGAAAGAAGCCAAGATTCACGTCATGACCGATTCGGTTCAAAACCTGAAAGCATTCAAAAATTTGGAGACATTTGTAAAAACCATGGTTACGGGCTATTTCCCCGGCGAATACATCGAAATTGGGCCGCTGTTTGAAAGCTATACTTTCAATGCCACCGAAGGCAGCCGATTACAATTAGGCATGCGCACAAGCAATAAATTCAGCGAAACCTTTGAAATCAATGCTCACGCTGCTTTTGGTTTTCAAGACCAAAAATTCAAATACGGCACATTGCTTAAATACAAAATTCAAGACCGCCCCTGGACTCTGGCACGCCTCAGCTATAATAATGATATGATTCCTTTGGGCAGAAGTTTTATGAATTATTCCGACAATCTGTTTTCCGCAGCCCTAAGCCGAACGCCCAATGATAATCTGCTTTTCCAAAAAAGCCTGAGCGCCGATATTGAACGCGATATTGTACGCGGAATATTTTTTAAAGCCTTCCTCAACCACCAAATCATATTTCCTTCGGAGGCTGTTCCTTTTACGGCTGCCAATGATTTACCTGTGAACCAACTCACAAGTTTTGAAGCCGGTATTACGGCGCATATCGGATTTAATGAAGAATTCGGAGAAGCTGTTTTTTCCAGAGTATCGCTCGGCTCGGTATATCCGGTAACCGAAATCACTTACACGGAGGGAATTCCCGATGTTATGGGCAGCCAATACCGTTACCGGAAATTAAACTTTTTCCTTTCGCACCGGTTTTTTATGGGCCCGCTCGGAAAATTTGAATACGATATTGAAGCCGGGAAAATATACGGTACCGTGCCCTTTCCGCTACTGAAACTCTTTAACGGCAACGAAAGCTATCTCCTGCGCGAACAGTCTTTTAATCTGATGAATATCTACGAATTTGCCGCCGATGAATATGCTTCCGTATTTATAGCTCATCATTTTCAGGGTCTGTTTTTAAACAAAATTCCGTTGATGCGAAAACTGAAATGGCGCGAAGTAATTTTCTTTCGCGGAGCCATTGGGCGTTTGAGCGATGCCAACAGAGACGAGCTTCAGTTTCCCGGCTACCTGAGCGATGTTCAGAAACCTTATATGGAAGCCGGTGCCGGCATCGAAAATATTTTTAATTTCTTCAGAGTGGATGCCGTTTGGCGGCTCAGTCACCTCCAAAACGAAAATGCCCCGCATTTCGGAATTCGTGTAGGGCTGTATGCGTCGTTTTAAATGTTTGCAATTGCCGATATTGGGGACTGAGGAGAAAAGGATGGTGTTTTTTCGAAGCCGCAGGCGCGGAGAATCCAAGCTTGATAGTTAAAAACAGTTTCCTTATCCTCTAAAGATACCGGCCTTATATATAATCTGTCTGTTTTAAATTCCATAAGGGATAATTAGATGCTGCTCTTTTGTTTTGTTTGTAAACGCCCTTTGCTTAGATAATATATCAGCCTACGGATTAATGATAAGAAAATAAAGTATTTATGTGTCATGATTTTTAGTAGATGAAACACAACGAAAATAGCTTGGCGAGGGTGGGCTTTACGACTTGTTTAGCCGAGAGAGCCAGGCGAAACAAGCTGACTTACTGATGTTTTCCAATGCGATGTTTAAAACTTATTTCTCAAAGAAATCTTCAAGGTTTTTTATTATGCTTTGGAATTCCCTAAAAACTACTTCCTGTTCCCTTTTGTCAAGTCCACAAATAAAATTTGCAAATGTGTTTTTATAATCATTGCTAAATTTATACAATAAGAAGACAAGTTCATCCTCACTTAATCCCTTACGAAGAATGTAATTTCGTGCTGGTTCGTCTGGTGAGTTTTGCAAATGATATTGAGAAATATCTTTTATTTCTTCCAACCAACCTTTTTCTTTCGCTATTAGCCAATATTTCAAAGGGAAAAAGTTTTCAATTGCAATGCCATAATTAGAATGTTTGCTTAGAACACCATTCTTATACAGTTTGATTAAATGACTTGGTTTTTCTTTACCAATAAGCAAAGTTTTAACATTATTCTTTTGAGCATCCTTTTTAAAATCATCATTATCAATTATCTTTTTATGAGCTTCAATACCAGCTTCATCAAAATCCAAAATTGCTATTGCTTTGCCTTTATCTTTATCCGGCTTTGTAGCAAAAGACAAAATAGATTTCCTTACCCAATCTGTGCCGGCACCATCACTTGAATCGTCAGTTTTAATAATTAAATCGTCAAGCTTTTTTGAATACAAAAAAATTGCTTGTTTTAATATTTTTTTATCGGTCTTGCCCTCAACATAAAGCACTTTTGGCATAGCAGGAGCAATTGCTTGTGTGTCTTTGATAGGTTCTTTTTTACTGTCTATATTTGCCCAAACTTTATTATATTGTATAACAAAATCGTATAGATTAATATCTTTTGGTAAAGAATAATCTTTTGCGTTATATTGATTATTTGTGCCGTTTTTTAAACATAAAAATCGATGTAGTTGATGCCTATAATAAAACTTATCTGCCAAAGAATACCCTTTTTCGAACCAATTCTTATATTGAGGGTGATTTATTTCCTTCAAATATTTAGAAAAATAGAATATTGCCTCTATATAATAATATTTGATATGTTCTAAATTATCTATTGCCTCTTCAAACAATTCAACCTTTTTGCTTTGACTCTCTTCAATAAATGCAAACATTAAAAATTTCAACCCTCTTGAATAAGGATTTGTTACAACCAATTTTTTTATTGTGTCTTCTTCAACTCGTTCAATTTTAGATAGCACATAAGTACACTGCAGCCTTTCAAGGTGGTCTTTTTTAAACAAACCGGCAATATAATCTTTTAGCAAAGTTTTGTCTATTGTGTTAAGAATTAAATCTTTTTCAAATTTGTAAAAATCTGTATCATCATCAATATAATCGTAATTACCTAAATAAAATATCGCAGTCGAAATTTCCTTCCAGTCATAATAAACATTATTTTGCAACCATTTCACAAACTCTACTGTTCGTCCTTCATAATTATGAATACTAAAAGCTCTAAAAAGATAATCTAACTTTAATTCTTCCTTTTCTTTATCTTCTATTATTTCATTAACTACCTGTTGAACTGGATATTTTTCTTTGATTTCATTGTATGGGCCTTCAAAAATCTTATGATAATATACAAAAGATAATTCTCTTGTACGAAGATAGTCCTTTGCAAATTCTAAATCATCAAAAAAACCTTTTATTTTATCAATATTCTTTAAATATTGAATGGTAGCTGCTTCACTTAAAATATGATTCGCCAAATCATTTGTGTAATTAAGTAATAGTCTTTTATTTTGTTCTACTTTATCTAAATATTTTAATGCTGAAATTAAATTATTTGAATATTTGTCGAAAATTTCATAAGCAAGTTGTTGTTGTTGATTGTAGTCAAAATGCTTTAAAACCAATAAAATATAAGCATTATAACTATATGCATCTTGATAATATTTGCTTTTTTCTTCTTTTTCCCTTTTTTCAAATTGGTATTTAGCAAACCTACCAATTATTGATTGTAACTTAATAGTACCACTATTATTCTCTACAAGTGATTTGTTTTCAAGAGTATTTATATCTCTATCATCAATCATGGTAGATGTGTCAGTTATGTTTTTGCCTCGTCTATCTTGCTTTATAAAACACTTTTTAAAGTTACTGTGTGTTATTCCATCAGGAAATAGATGTAATAATTCAAGAGCAAGTCTTTGCTTTCCATTTAATTTTTCGTATGAGTAGTATATTGACTGATATAATGATTTTTTTCTTTCAATATTAACATCAGCGTCTCTGTCAAAAATTTCTTCAATATCACTATCAATAGATTTTTCAAAAATTCCAAAATCAGTATCTAACTCTTTTTTTAGTAGGTTAACATCCTTATAATTAAATGAATTTCTTGCTATTAATTTAATAGCAAGTGGATTTTTATTTAATAAATTTTCAATAATATCTTCTCTTAAAATTTTTTCTTCTTTATCATTCCTTAATTTTATTTTACAATGCAATTGAAAGAGTTCTAACGCTTCATCTGTTGTTAAACTATCAAGTAAATAAACTTCTTCAAAATCGAACTTTTTTGTTTCACGAGAAGTAATAACTATCGTTGCATAATCTGAAATTATTTGAACTAATCTTTTAATTTCTTCTACTTCCTTTTTGTTTTCAAGTGTCAGTAAGGTTTCAAAATTATCTAATATAATAAGTGCATCTTGCTCTGAAAAAACTTCATTTAGATGTTCTTTTAAGTTAATGATATTGTCAAGTTTAAAACAACGAGCAATCTGGGCTTCAAAGCTTTTTGCAGATTCAATATACTCACAAGCAACAAAACTAATTCCTTGTTTGAAGGCACCTCTTAGAGATAACTCATATACAACTTTACTTATTATCGTGGTTTTTCCAATACCCCCCGATCCTTTTATATTCAAAACTTTTTTGCTGTCCGAAACTTCTATGATTTTTCTTATTATATTTTCTTGATCTGTTTTTCTTCCTATAAAACCATGGAATTTATTATTATCAAGCTCAGACGGAAGTGGGGTACTTTGCTCATTAATTATTACATCACCCTTTTCAAACTTTTTAAGTCTAAATTCATTTAAATTGTAAATTTCTACATTATCATTTTTTATTTCGTTTAAACCTAAACCTTTTTTCAGTATCTTAAAGAAGATAGAATTTATTAATTTAGAAATTTTATTGTTTTCTTCATGGAATAAATGTAAAACAGGAATTTTTGTTTCAATTAAATCAAGATTACCTTTAGTAATGAGTAATACTAATTTGGCATCGTTTATATAATTATCTTCAATCTCTAAAAAAGGAATATACTTTTTACATAAATATTTATTTTCAATTAATATTTTATTTTTATAAACTTCTGATATTATTATCACATAATCATATCCCTCAATATCTTGAAGATTACTTAATGTTAAAAAGTAATAATCAATCAATAGATTTAATTTTTCTATCTCTTTTTTAACAGCTCTTACAGGCAAATCTATTTCTGAATCAATGGGTGAAGGTGACAATACTGCAATCTTAAAAATCTCTTTTGTGACCGCAACTTTAGTTTTCTCTTGTTGTTTCGCCTCTATTTTTTTTAATGAAAAAATACGGTGATCTATTTTTTTAAGCTCTGCGATTCCTTTTTTAAGAGCATTGTCAATAGATAAATTTCCTGAATGTCTTTTATCTGCAATAGTATTAGCATCTTCTACTTGTTTGCCGTTCTTGTCAAATAAATAATAAAACTTTTGTGCTGTACCCGTAAAAGGAATTATGATATAAAAAACTCCAAAATAAGTATATGCAAGTATTTTTTTATTAATCGTTTCGTTTTTTTCAATTTCACTTAAATCTAGATGAAATACTTTCCCTGTATTTTCGAGACTGCTAATAATTTTTTCAGGCCCAAAAAAACTAAGCTTTTTATATCTTTCTTTTGCACTCCATTCTTCAACAAGTCCTGCTGCTTGATGGTCTAATTCTTCTGTATAAACAAAATATCCATAATCTGCTTCTTTATCGATTACATTGAAAGCAAAATTTTTAAGTTCGGTTGATCTAGGCTTATTTTTTGCTTTACACTCAATTAATAATGTTTCTTTCCTATCAATATGTTTAGCCAGTAAGTCAATTTCTAACCCAGTAAAATTAATATTTTGCTTTATTTGATAACCTTGTCTTTCAAATATGCTTCGCATTAAATCTTCAAAAAAAGATCCATTTTTTGATTTATATTCTTCTGGATATAATATTATTTTTACTTCTGACTTCATAAAATTTAATTACTTATTATATACTGAACTTTTAATGCTTCAATTGTTTTTAATGTAACGCTTCCTGCAAGTCCTATTGCAAAATCCTGCTGGTGTTTTTTAACTGTATGCATTTACAAATGAGCCATATATTTTTCCTGTAATATTGCGCCGTCATCCTTTATGCACGGCATAAATATAAAGCATTTTTTTCGCATAGCAAATTTTAGCTGTATTTCTTGAAAACTCCGAAAGTGGATAGTTGTTCTTTTTAAAACGGCCTCATTGCATCCCGGTTCAAGTCTTATGAACGCGCCACTGCCCGGACGGGTGAGCCGTCGCCCTGCTCTATTTTTAAGGGGAAGGCAAAAAAATCAAGGGTTTTTCCGATAATTTCAGCCGGTATTTTCAGATTCTCAATTATAAGCGTATTCTCGCTTAGAATTATGCGGTGAACGGGGAGTTTGTGATTGTCGGTTGAGTCGATTGAGACGGTATCTAAGCCGACTCCTTTTAAATGCATCCGGCTGAGATATACGGCTGCGGTTTTATCAAGTACCGGAAAACCGGAAAAATAAGCCGCAGTCCCCCAATATTGAGACCAACCGGAATACAAAATCAGAAAATCCGCCGTGCTGATTTCATTCTCATATTTTTTGAGCATTTCCAAATGAATGCGTTCAGCTTGATTTGAAACATCCAAAACAAAAGCTTTACCGGTAAAATGCGAAAGCGGTAAATCATCAATAGAGGCGCCCGCCTCAAAGATATGCGCCGGCGCATCCAAATGCGTGCCGATATGACTAAGCAATTGCAAGCGGGTTTCTTTAAATCCGTGCTTTTTTATGTTGCAGGCCTCGCTAAAATCGGGCGCTTCCGTTCCGGGATAAAAAGGCATTCCGTTTTTCAGGGAATGAGAGAGATCAAAATAGGTCATAACTGTTTTTATTTCGCCACAAGGCGGTTTGTCTTTTGCATAAAAGTAAAACAAATTGTTCGGAAATTAAAAAAAGGCTTACCGTAACGGCAAGCCTTTTTTTGCTTTTTGCGGGAAAGTGTTTTATCCCAAATACTGTTTTAAGAGATTGCTTCGGTTGGTTGTTCGAAGGCGTTTGATGGCTTTCTCTCTGATTTGGCGAACACGTTCGCGCGTCAGATTGAATTTTTCGCCGATTTCTTCCAAAGAGATTTCTTCGGCACCGATACCAAACGAATTTTTGATAATAACCCGTTCACGCTCTGTAAGCGTGGATAAGGCACGATCAATTTCGGTAGCCAATGATTCATCAATCAAAGTATTGTCGGCAATGGGCGCATCATCGTCTTCAATCACGTCCAAAAGGCTTCCGTCTTCACCTTCGGCAAAAGGCGCATCTACCGATACATGGCGTCCGGAGACTTTCATGGTGGTAGCTACTTTTTTCTTGGGTACACCCAAAATTTTGGCGAGTTCGGAGGTAGAAGGCTTCCTTTGGTGTTCTTGCTGAAATTCTGCAATCGCTTTTTTGTATTTGCTCAATGAGCTGACTTGATTCAGCGGCAAACGCACAATACGCGATTGTTCGTTAATGGCTTGCATAATGGATTGTCGAATCCACCATACGGCATAAGAAATAAATTTAAAACCTCGCGTTTCGTCGAATTTTTCGGCAGCTTTTATCAAACCCATATTGCCTTCATTGATTAAGTCGGGCAGACTAAGGCCTTGGTTTTGATACTGTTTAGCTACGGATACCACAAAGCGCAAATTGGCGCGGGTAAGTTTTTGAATGGCCACTTCATCGCCTTTTTTTATGCGCTGTGCCAATTCTACTTCTTCTTCCACGCTGATTAAATCATACTTACCGATTTCCTGCAGGTATTTGTCGAGGGAAGCACTCTCTCTGTTGGTAATTGATTTAGTGATTTTTAATTGTCTCATATAGGGCAACAGTTAAAGTGAAATGAATATAGTTTACAAAATTACTACTTTTTTATTTAGAAATCAACCGTATAAAACGGTTTTGCTAATGTTTTCCTTTATATTTAGTTAATATTTGTTAATTTCAAGGTACTTTTTTCAACAAGTATTTAACATTATGTTGTTTACAACTTTTTTCGGTGCTATTATCGGATAAAAATTATTCAAAAAATATGTCTTTTATTCACGGTTTTGAAGTCCTGCCCTTCGACTGATGCTCAGGAAACGCGGGATGTTCAAAAGGTATTTTGCGTGCTTCAAGCATTTCTGCCACAGATTGCAAACCCGCATAATTATTTGTCTTACATCTTATATCTTACATCTTACATCTTACATCTTATATCTTACATCAATGCACAATATTTACCATGCGTCCCGGCACAATAATTACTTTTTTGAGAGGCTTATCCTGCAAGCGTTTTTGAGTGTCATCATGCTCCAATACGCATTTTTCCAAATCTTGTTTCGAAATATCGGCCGAAACTTCCAATGTAAAGCGGGTTTTTCCGTTAAAAGCCACCGGATATTTCACTGAATCTTCTTTCAGATATTTCTCATCGTAATCGGGAAACTCGCTTTGGGTAATACTTCCCTCATGCCCGGCTTTCATCCAAAGCTCTTCGGCAATGTGCGGAGCAAAAGGCGCCGTAATACGCAAAAGTTTTTCCAAAACTTCACGCTTGTTGCATTTTAAAGAGGACAGTTCGTTTACACAAACCATATAAGCGCTCACACAGGTGTTAAAAGCCAAGCGTTCAATATCTTCTTTAACCTTTTTAATGGTTTTATGCAGTATTTTCAACTCTTGGTCGGTGGCTTTATCCTCGGAAAGTTCAAATGCTTCTTTTTCATTATGAAACAAACGCCAAAACTTATTCAAAAAGCGATAAACACCTTCTATGCCGTTGGTATCCCACGGTTTGGATTGTTCAATGGGGCCGAGGAACATTTCGTACAAGCGAAAAGTATCGGTGCCGTATTCTTCCATGATCTCATCCGGGTTCACCACATTGTATAAAGATTTGGACATCTTTTCTTCGGCAAAACCGCAATGATATTTTCCGTCATCTTCCAAAATGAATTCTGCTTTCTTATAGTCATCACTCCAATTTCGGAAAGCTTCAATATCCAAAATATCATTATTGACGCATTTTATATCCACATGTATGGGGCTTGTATCGTAATCTTTACGCAAATTGTATGAAACAAAGGTATTTTTTCCTTTGATGCGATATACAAAGTTGGAACGTCCGCGAATCATACCTTGATTTACCAGGCGTTTGAATGGTTCGTCCTTAGATACTTTTCCCAAATCATACAAAAACTTGTTCCAATAACGCGAATAAATCAGATGGCCTACGGCATGCTCGGTTCCTCCGATGTACAAATCCACGTCCTGCCAATATTCGTTCGCTTCTTTGGATACGAGCTCGGAATCATTTTTAGGATCCATGTATCGCAGGTAGTAGGCCGATGAGCCGGCAAATCCGGGCATGGTACTCAGTTCAATGGGATAGCCTTCTTTGGTTTTCCAATTTTTGGCTCTGCCGAGCGGCGGTTCGCCGGTTTCGGTGGGTTTGTATTGATCAATTTCGGGCAGTTCCAGCGGCAATTCATCTTCCGGTAAGGGATAAGCCACACCGTCTTTATAATAAACAGGAAAAGGTTCGCCCCAATAACGCTGGCGGCTGAATATGGCATCGCGTATGCGGAAATTGGTTTTGCCTTCGCCTAAATCTCGTTTTTCAACTTCATCAATGGTTGCTTGTACGGCATCTTTCACATCCATTCCGTTAAAAAAACCGGAGTTTATCATCTTGCCTTCTTTGGCATCGTAGGATTCTTCGGTAATATCGCCGCCTTCCACCACGGGAACTATGGGCAGTCCGAAATGTTTGGCAAATTTATAATCGCGGCTGTCGTGTGCGGGAACGGCCATAATGGCTCCGGTGCCGTAGCCGGCAAGCACATAATCGCTGATCCAAATCGGTATTTTCTTTTCGGTAAAGGGATTCACGGCATAACTGCCGGTAAACACCCCGGTTACATTTTCGGCATCGGCCAGACGATCGCGCTCGGTACGCATTTTTGTTTGTTCGAGATACTGCTCGGCATCCGAGCGGTAATCGTCCAATGTCAGCTCTCGGGCTAATTTGCTTTCGGGTGCCAAAACCATGAAGGTAGATCCGAAAATGGTATCGGGCCGTGTAGTAAATACTTTTATTTCGCGCTCCGAATCGGCAATTTTAAAGCGCATTTCGGCGCCTTCGGACTTCCCTATCCAATTGCGCTGCAGTTCTTTAAGCGATTCCGACCATTCCAACTTATCGAGGCCGGAAAGCAGGCGTTCGGCATAAGCGCTCACGCGCAATAACCATTGCTCGGTTTCTTTTTGGTAAACGGGATGCCCGCCTCTTACCGAAAGGCCGTCCTGCACCTCGTCGTTGGCCAATACGGTTCCCAATGCGGGGCACCAGTTAACGGTAGTGGTATCGCGAAAAGCCAAGCGCCAATTCATCAATGTTTTTCGCTGCTCTTTTTCAGTCATGGCTTTCCATTGCTGTGCAGAAAAACGCATGGTTTTGGTGTCGGCACCGTTAATATTTTCGCTGCCGTTTTGCTCAAAAGCTTTTATTAAGCTTTCAATGGGTTCGGCTTTTTGAGTATCTTTATTGAACCAGAGATTAAACATTTGCAGGAATGCCCACTGGGTCCATTTATAGTAATCCGGGTCGGAAGTAAGCACCATGCGATCCCAATCGTAAGAAAGGGCTATTTTTTCTAATTGTTCGCGGTAGCGTTTTATATTTTTTTCGGTGGTAACGGCCGGATGTTGGCCGGTTTGAACGGCATACTGCTCGGCCGGCAAGCCAAAAGCATCAAATCCCATGGGATGCAATACATTGTAACCCTGCTGCCTTTTGTAGCGACTGTATATATCCGATGCGATATAACCCAGAGGATGCCCTACATGTAAACCGGCTCCCGAAGGATAGGGGAACATATCAAGCACATAGTACTTGGGACGTTCGGATGTGTTACTGACTTTGTAAATTTGATTTTTTTTCCAAGCGGATTGCCACTTTTTTTCAATCTCTTTGAACGGATATGCCATAAAAACAAAAGTTGTTTATGCGTTGATTTTTTTCTCACGGAAACAGCCGACAAAGATATACAAGTTTTTTGTTATACAACGGGCTTTTTGTAAAAAGGTGAAAAAATATTTAAGCGCTAAAAATAATCTTGAATTAAAGACAAATAATGGTTCGTTTAAAATTTTTATTTGCAAACTTCAAAAGTATCCGACTTTTGAACGTCCGGAGGACTTCAAAACGTCTTTGTTTGTTCGGTCTTTTGGTTTCCCCGCAGAGGTTCAAAAGTCATCTCCTTCGCTGTGGCTCAGGAACGGCCGGCGGTTTTTGAAGTGTTTGGAAAAAGGCTCAAAATTAGTTAGGAATTAACTAATCGCTTACCATATTTTTTTATGGGATTGCAGTTCAATGTCTAATGCTTTTGCTCCGGAACTGCTGAATTTTTTAAATGCATTATAAAACTCAAAATATGAAACTTGCTTTCCTTTAAATTTATGATAAAAGTTGCGCATGAAATTTTTAAAATTCACATCATTTTCTTCGATAATTTTTTGAAGCACAAGGGTACCTTTACAATATATTATTATGCTGTTTTTCTGATTGTCTAATCTTCGAACATCTCGTATAGATAAACGTTTCGGGTTATCTCCGAGAACATAGTCGCAGGAGTTTTTATATGTTTGAAATACCGATGCATAAACCGAGTCGCTGTATGAATGTTTTACAAATTCTGTTTTCAGATATTCCGTGAACGACTCTTCCAAAAACCTGTATAGTTGAGCTTCTGAATCAAAAAGAACAGATTTACCCCACCAGTGATGCGCCACTTCATGCGGTATCCATGAATTTTTTGGGTTTTGGACATGCATATCCGTAAAAAAATCATCAAAAATTACTATGCCATTTAATGATTGAGCATACTGCAAGTTATCAGGCCCCAAAAAGACAACATTTAAAGCATTAAAGGGTGTGTCGGAAAAGAAATCGGAGAAAAAAGATGCTGCATCCGTAAATTGTCGCATCATATCTTCGGGCAAAGTTTTATCCGGATAATGATAGAACTGATACTCAATATCGGATATTGTATATTTTTGATTGGTGTAATATTCCATGGGTAACAGGATCAGGCTTACTTCATTTGCAAAATCTAAATTATAATCGCCGGCGGATATATACCCGCCGGATACCACATAATATGTTTCTTGATCGTGCTCAATATTCAGCTTTGATGAAAAAGACATATTCGAAACGGACGGATACCAGACACCTTCCTTTTTTAACATTAGGGTGCCGTCATCAAGGCTGAATGTTTTTTTATCAAGTGTGTATGATATTTCAAATTCCCGAATTTCAGAATCTAAAACTAATGTACTGCTATCTCTTCGGTATTGGATAGCTTGGCCGTCGGGAGTTTTAATTTTTGATATTTCTGCACTGTCATTAAAGGTGAAAGCACACTTGGCGGAATCTAATTTAACATTCAAATCAACATAAACAGTTTGCTTTTCAACTTTCACCGAAAACTCATAACTGTTTTGCGAAAATGCAGATGTAGCAAAAATTCCGCAAAGCAAAAAGCTTATACAAAAAAATGCCCGGTGATTTAATGTCTTTTTATACATAGTGATTTTGCTTTTGACTTATTAGTATTTTGTTCAACAATAAGCAATTTTCGTGCAATTTTAATTTCCGATAAATTGTACTATCAACTTAGGGGCTGTTGATTCTCCTTTTTACAATCGGATTTTAGCTCGTTCCCCCGCATCGGAAATTCCCAAAAGAGAAACGCCCTCGCGGGTAATGAGGCTTTTATCGCGCAAGTATTGCAGACTATAGTTTTTGCCGTAGTGCTTGGCCACCATGCGAAGGCAGGTGGGACCGCAGTCCGGGGCGTTGTGTTGGGTGTAGTGTGATAAGATTGGCAAACTATTACTTTTTGTTCATTTAATTATTTTTATAAATCGTGTAATGCGTAGGTTTCCTAATTAATACCCATCCTTTATTTAGAGTCAATTTCCAATTTTTACTTTTTACAATATTATTCTCATTAGTCAGTTTATCAATCGGAAGCGTTATTGTGTCTTTGGAATATAAGCATCCGCCCGAATCAACGCTTAAAATCCCCCAATTATCAACAATGCGTGCATGTTCGAATACCGTTCCCAAACTGTCGATTGTAAACATACCGGATGGGCTAAAGCCAAATGAAGCATCTTCCGTGGGTAAAATAACTAATGAATCCCCGGAAAACTTCTTTTTGTACAAATTGTGTTTGTTAATCTTTTTCAGATACAAGTTATGTTCATGGTTTCTAATCGCTTTATAATTATAGTTATCCCTTATTGCCTTCACAGTTTCAGGATTGCTGTCAGGATACGGAATATTATAACTTACAGCAGCAAGCCTACCTATGTTTGTGTCGGCTTTAATTTTATCTCTCCAAGCATTTTTATTTAAGTCTAATATACAAGCGTACAACAAGCCGGAAAAATAGCCAAAAAGTCTGTGTTGGTTTTCGCTGTTCCAATAAACACTTTTCTGCTCCAATATATGGTTTATAAATGAGCTGTCGGTTTTTGAAACTAACCTGTGGGCAGTATATTCGGGCATTCCCTCATGAATTTCAAAAGCATTTTCCGAGCTTGCACCTGACGGAAATAAACTTCTTCTGTAAATTCTAAAATGTAAAGCATTATTCAAATGCTTTTTTCGGATTATTAAGTCGTTTTCCCGGATTGCCTGCATCAGTGCTTCCCACTCCAATTTAAGGTATATTTTCGCCTGCTCCTTATCTATGTGTTTGTTTGAGTATGTTTCAGGAGCAAGATTCAGTTCCGGTTGCAATCTGTGAAACATCTCATGAAGTATTATTCGTTTTTTTGTATATAAATTGCCGGGCAATGGATAGGCAAGCATAGTCCAAAATGTACCCCCAAAATTTACCGTGGAATTAGCAATGTTTTTAGTTTTTGGAAAATATCCGGTATAAACATCGTCCGTTTTCTTTAGCAGACTATCGGCATCCTGTTGGTTAGCAACTATAAATCGAGTTTCTCTGTCAATATATAACAAGGGTGCCCATAGGTTTTCACCCCATAATGCACCTGCATCTTTATCGCATATTTTCTTAACCTCTTGAAATAACATCCGGCTCTCTGCAATTTGCATCGAATCCGTTTGGGAAAATCCCGAAAATATGCTAAAAACAAGCAATATACTAAAAACATATTTCATAAAAGTCTATGGTATTAATGCATTATCACAGTTGTAACGTCAAATACATAGATTTTGTTTTGAAAATTTCGGACAATATTTTTGGTTGGTAAAACTGTAAAAGCAGCTGACTTTTGAACGTCCGGAGGACTTCAAAACGTCTTTGTTTGTTTGTTCTTTTCTTTTGGTTCCCTGAACGCGCTCAAAAGCCCGGCCCTTCAACCGATGATCAGGAAACGCAGGAGGTTTTGAAGGTTTTGAAGAAAATATGATATTATGCTCTATCTATTTTTTTATTCAATTATTATTAAATTCGCAAAACATAAAATGGATTGTGGATATATTTTAATCAAAATAATAACAATGGATAAAAATACAATAGTAACCGACTCAAGAATTATTTGGGCTTTACTCGCAACAAGCATTCTTTTAATTGGCTTAGGTTATTTCTCAAATAACCCGGCACAGGAACATTCTGATATATACAAAATATCAGGTTTTACTTTATATTTTTCAGTTTGAGTAATTTTGCTTTTTGATATTATCAAAAACAAAGTACGTAATAAATCTTTTTGGGTCATGTCTATGTTTATTCTTGCTACTATTACTCCAATTGTATATTTAATAAGAAGAAATAAAGTGCTGAAAGCAAATATCACAAACGAAGAATAACAACCCAAATAAAGTGGATTTAGAAACCTAATGTTTTCATAATACTTTCAAAAACCTCAGCGGGGCTGTCTAAAATTACAAAAAACATAATTACTGCTGCAAATGCTGCTACAATCATTAAAAATTCTCTTTTTTTCTCTTTTTTCATTTCACCGTTTGATTCTAAAAATTCTGTTAAATTTTGCATTTTGTTTAAGTTTTAAAATTAATAAATAAAGTTTGTTTTGAAAATTTTGCGCAACATTTTTGTCGGACAAATGTGTAAAAGAGACTGCCGGACTTTTGAACGTCCGGAAGACTTCAAAACGTCTTTGTCTTTCTGATTCCGCCGCATCGGAAATTCCCAAAAGCGAAACGCCCTCGCGGGTTATGCGGCTTTTCTCGCGCAGGTAATGCAGGCTATAGTTTTTACCGTAGTGCTTAGCGACTATGCGAAGGCAGGTGGGGTCGCAGTCCGGGGTGTCGTGTTGGGTGTAGTGTGGGAACGAGATTAATTATCGAAAAATTTGAAATATAATGTCTATATTCATTTATAAATGAAATTCCTGTGGTTTTTTTAACAAATTCTTTAGTGTATCTACCCTAAACATAAAAACATTACCTTTAACTTCTCTTCCAAATATCTTATTTACTTCATTCCGTCCAATTTGATTGAATCCATATAAACCTACGTATATCGAATCTTTATTATATGTTTTAAAAAGTTTTTCAGCAGACTGTTTTTCAACTGCAGAATAATGGAAGAAAGGTATTTTATTTTTTGCATTACTATTTTCAACAAAAGAAAGATTTCCGGAATAAATACTAAAAGGGTTCTCCTTAAATTCAGCTTCAATAAGTCCTGTTTTTGGGACATTTATTGTTTGTTTCTGTGAGTTTTGAATTATTCCCTGAAAATTAACATAAGCTGTACCTACAAAACCAATCTCAATAGTAAATTCAATTTCTTCATTATTTATATTTACTGTTTTATTAATTTCTTCAGTTTTTGTAAATAAAATCACCTCATCTATATTCCCAATATCTTTATACGAAACCAATAACAGCTTGCCGGCAGATAGTTTATATGTATGCTTTAAAGGGATGTCATCATTCGGGAAGTACATAAATAAGGAGTCCTCCCCGGATTTTATTTGTCTGTAACGACATGAAAATTCAAATGTATTTGATTTTATATAAACCGTATCTTCTGTAAAGGTATAAGATAAGTCATGTGCATTATTTAATGCCGTCCAAGTACCAATAATTTCGTTAGGTTCATAACTATTGCAATTAATGATAAAAATTGATACAATAAATAACAATAGTAATTGTATATCTTTAATTGGCTTCATAATTTCATTTATTTGTTATATGGTTAATTCTACTTTACTACTTTAAAAAAAGTTGAAAAATCTCGTAAATCTCAAACATTAACAACAGCTTTTTTACGAGTACTTGTTTTTCGAAAATTGAGTCTATGCGTTCATTATATTAAAATTTAATTTCGCCTACTCTGAAAAAGCTTTTCGGCTCCCGCTTATGTTCTGTTATATCTAATGAGATAAGTGAACCGTCAATATTTTTATAGTTCAATTTCACAAATCCGTGTTGTTTGTTAAAAAAAGCTGTTAAATAAGTTTTGCCAATTTCACTTTCAGCATCTGAGTTTATCACATAACAGTATAGTTTTCCGAGCTTTGTAGATAGTACAGTATCTTTTATAATTTCATAACTTGAGACGTTTGTTATTTCTTTTTCCCATTCAGCCCACCTTTTATCGCTATACTGTTGGCCAATATCAAGACTCCAACTCCATTTTGCTCCAATTTGAATGGGTTTTGTTATATATGGGAAAGGATTAAGCTCTAAAATCTTAAAAAAAAAGTTTCTTGGCGGGTGTATCCATACTTTTTTATCAGTCTCAATTATTAGGGATGATGTTGTTGTTTTCTGTGGCGGATAATTATAGCTAAAATATTTTTTTTTATCACTCTCATTTGCTCTAACCGTAATGATAATCTTTTCAATATAGCAGTTTCTTATGTCTTTTAATATGTATCCGGGATCATGGTCTTCCGGCATAATATATCTATACGAATATATAATCTTATCGCCAATGGCATATATAGGACTTGAAGAATTTGATTTACAAATTACATTATTAATGTTTGTTTCGTTTCTTTCTTCTTTTTGGGAATACTGAGTAGTTTTTTTACAAGCTGACATAAATATCAAGAATATCATACAAATTACTATTCTGACATGATTCATAAATAAAACAAATTTAGACTTGGGTTAAAGACACTAAAATAATCTGTTTGCAAAGAAATGTGCACTTTTTTAGAAATAACGGTTAATTTATATTAGTTCTTAATAAGGAGCTACCGGACTTTTGAACGTCCGGAGGACTTCAAAACGTCTTTGTTTGTTCGTTCTTTTCATTCCCCACCCACGTTCAAAAGTCCTCTCCTTCGACTGTGGCTCAGGAACCTCGGACGTTTTGAAGTGCTTGGGGTTTGTTGCGCGGCGAACATTTACAACAGCTTTTTTACGGGTACTTGTTTTTCGAAAACTGAGTCCTTGCGTTGGAGTTTTAATTTTACGGTACCGGGGGTTCTGAGCAGTTTTACTATTTCAGAGCGATTTGCCTTAGTGGCTTTTATTCCGTTTGCTTCTATCAGTATATCGCCTATTTGTATACCGGCACTGTCGGCAGGGGAGTTATGAATTAAACCATCAATTATTAATCCAACGTTTATGTTTTTCCCTACCGTTATCCCTGAATAAAAGAAATCTTTTGTTCGAGCTTCTTTTATTTTTTTATAATAAAATTTCCTTTCAGGGTAATTCAATGCTATTGTATAGTTCGATAATATATCATTTCCTATAAGCCCGGTGCTGTGTGTACTGCTTCTCGGAACAAAATCCTTGTTTTGTTTTTGGTCAAAATATACTATTGGAGAAATATGAAGAAAATCACCTGAAACAAGGGAGTCAGCTCTAATAATAAACCCTTTATGTTCCCCTGAAATATTGCCGTTTTGCCTAACTAATTTATATTTCTTTTTACTAAGAGATACAAGAGACAAGCTATCTGCTGCACTTTGCCAAATGTGGATATCATTCCAGTTCCCTGTGTCTAATATATACTCTCCTTTCTGTTCTGTATCTTTTGAAAACACTAAAGTTGCTTCTATGTGAGGAGTTTTTGAAAACGACCCTTTTCTGTATAATTTGAAATTCGCTGAATCATTAAACGCGTATGGAGTTAGTATTGAGTCATTAAACGAAAATTCCACCTTTCCTTTTTCATAATCAATCAACAAGACCTTGTTTTGCAGGAAATTCCCTCCGATAATTCCGTCAATATCTTGTATAATCTTTTTTAAATCAGCTATGTAAAATATATTATTTTTATAATTGTTCTTATTATAAGAAAAGTCTAAACCAAAATAAAGCACCTTATTTTTTAAAGCATAGCCGGAACCTCCGGTGACTGAAATCGTGTCAAGAGCTATATGAGAATATCCTTTATCGAAATAAAATGAGCTGTCTATTACACAGATATCCGAGCCTGTGTCAATCAAAAAATGTGCTGTGTCCTTGTTATCTACGATTATTTCAACAATTGGAAGGCCATTACCAAACGAGAACTGTTTTATATTGAAGGAATCGCATGCAAAAAAGAAAAGAAAAAAAGCCAATAATCCAATAAATCTCATTATATGTTTTTTATAAAATATTTAATTTTGGAATAATCCTTACATGTAACTCTTTCACGCAGCCCTTAGTTTCTTTAATTTTTTTTCAAGGTA
>CAYYQW010000028.1:0-43625 GCA_964472505.1 uncultured Bacteroidaceae bacterium
AAGATTAATATTTTTGTAAAAGAAGCTATCCCGCTTTGCGGGATTTAGTTCAACACGCAATAAAACAGATGAATGATATTTATGACAACTACTCTTTTAAAACCGGCTTAAGAATCGCAAAGAAAAAGTTCGCTCAGTTTAGCGGACTTGCCCAACTGTATTTTTTCCTCCCGTATTTTTTTTTGTTTTTCCTCTCCAAAAGGCCTTATTTTGATAATGAAAAAACACGCATAACTATTTGAGAAATAAACGCCGGTTGTTTATGCGAATGTTAGTGGCAAGCAAAGTAAATGAGGCGGAATTATAGAGTTTTTACAAGAAAATAAAGAGATTTTATTTAAAGATAATTATTTTAATTAACAGAAAGTGTTAATTAAATTTGGTAAACAAATAAATGGATATTATTTTTGCAAATAGAAAGTTAGAGAAGTATGGTAATAATTTTACCATTGCACAAAGAAAACTAGGCAATGATAGAGCAACAAAGTATCATCAAAGATTGGGCGATATGAGAGACATTGACAGTTTTGCAGAATTAGAAAGCTTACCGGGCAACTTTCATCCTTTAACAGCCAACAGAAATGGTCAATGGGCTTGTGATTTAGACCACCCTTATCGACTTGTTTTTGAACCCGGTGTTAAACCGGTTCCTCGCAATGAGCATGGAACACCTATTTTATCAGAAATGAAAGTAGTTGATATAATTGAAATTGTTGATTACCATTAAAACATCTTTATTATGCTTGCAAATCAATATAAACCGGACGTTGTTTTCCATCCTGCCACGACTTTAAATGAAAAGTTGGGTGAAATGGGAATGAGCATAAAAGAGTTTGCTCTTAGAACAGGAAAGCCTGAACAAACCATTATTGCTGTATTAAAAGAGGAAAGGTCTTTAACACCTGAAATGGCTATTCTTTTTGAAAATGTTACACAAATACCTGCAAAATTCTGGATAAACAAACAAGCACGGTATAACGAATATGTAGCTCGTAAAAAACAAGAAGAAGCCATTGAATTAGCATCTGAATGGGCAAGGGAATTTCCTTACGCCCAAATGGCAAAATACAACTGGGTACCACCTACCCGAAAAATTGAAGAGAAAACCATAAATATGCTTAATTATTTTGGTGTGGCTTCTCATAATGCCTGGGAAAGACTTTATGTAGAAACTGATTTGAAAGTGGCTGCCTATACTTCTCTCAAACAAACTCATGAACCACATGCCATTTCTGCATGGCTAAGGCAAGGTGAGTTACAAGCAAAAGAAATTGTAACACCTGAGTTTGATGCTAAAAAACTAAAAAGCAATATACCATATATGCGTCAATTGATGGTAGAACAACCTGTTGATTTTTTTAAACAATTACAAAAACTGTGTTTAGATGCAGGTGTAGTTTTACTTTTTACACCAAAGCTCCCAAAAGTACCTTTAAGCGGTTCAACCCGATGGATAAATAATAAACCATTAATTCAACTAACTGCTCGTTATAAAAAAAACGATAGTTTTTGGTTCACCTTTTTTCATGAATTCGGGCATATTTTGTTGCATGGGAAAAAATATATTTCTCTTGAAAATGTTGACTTTGAAGCTGCTGACCCTGAAAAAGAAGAAGAAGCCCATCAGTTTGCTATAAAACATACTTTTACCCATGAACAGGAAAAAGAAGTGTTGGAAAACGAAACCATAACGGAGCAAGATATAATTGACTATGCCAAAAAGTTTAATACACACCCTGCCATGATAATTGGGCGTTTACAGTATGATGGTCATATCCCTTACAGTGTAGGAAGACAATTTATGGAACCTATCGACTTAAATATTGAGAATTAAATTGATGATGACCCAATTGTAGTTATACCCAAAAGGCATACAGTAACAAATCATGGAAATAAAAATTGAATGGTCTGAATTAGCGACAAAACAGATGAATGATATTTATGACAACTACTCTTTTAAAACCGGCTTAAGAATCGCAAAGAAAAAGTTCGCTCAGTTTAGCGGACTTGCCCAACTGTATTTTTTCCTCCCGTATTTTTTTTTGTTTTTCCTCTCCAAAAGGCCTTATTTTGATAATGAAAAAACACGCATAACTATTTGAGAAATAAACGCCGGTTGTTTATGCGAATGTTGGCTACCATATTAAAAGACCGCAGAGAACAATGAAAAAGCAAGAATCAAACAAACATCATTATGTCCCTCAATTTTTCATAAAAGGGTTTTCTGAAGATAGGAAAGGTCATATTTTATGGGTTTATGACAAAAGGACAAAAAAGATTGACAAAAGCAGAAAGAAAGCGTCAGGTGAAATATGTTACGAATGGAATAAAAACACTTTTTCAGATATACCCGAAAAACCTGATGCATTAGAAAAAATGTATAGTGTTGTAGAAGATAGATTTACGAAAAGACATACAGAAATTTTAAATGGAGAAATGGATTTTTCTATTTTTGAAGAATACCTTGCGTTTATCCTGTTTCAATATTTAAGACTCCCAATAAATGATGTTTTTGTAAGAGAAATTCTTGATACCTATTCATTTAGTAAGCTTGGTTATGCTATTAAAGATAAGAAGACAGGAGAGAATATTTCAAAAGAGGAAGAAATTAGAATTGCAAACTTACCGATTTGGAGACAAACGCATCAGTTATTATTTGCTTCATATATTTTGATGAAGAACGAGTCAATTATTCCAGAGATATTTAGGAATTCAAATATTTACAAACAACAAAATCTCATATTATCAGATAATCCGATAATTTTTATTGAAAAATTTGATATTGAAAAATCAATTGGAGAATTTATATTTCCGTTAAATAAGGATTGTACATTAAGCTTCTATAGAGGTAATGTTGATTTATTCATTGATGATAAATTTCAAGAGCAAAAGGATTTATTATTAGCGAATCAATCAATTAACTATGTTGCAAGTCCTGATTTGAATTATCTAGAAAAGATTGTCGATAATATGAATAATAAGAGCATTGAAAATTTTACCGAATTGATAGATAAATATAAAATACGGTAGCCAACAAAGGCTCAAAAACAAGCGGGCAGTTAGTGCTATTCTGATAAGAAAGTGCTATATTTAGCGTTGTATTTATTAATAAACGGAGTGGGGTTAATTGCCCGCCAGTTTTTAGCCTCGAACGTTATGTTTCATGCTAAAAACACGACAGTGTATCAAATGACAAGACCAAATAAAAAATGCCAACACACATTTGGCACATTTGTAAGCTCCAACACACAGGCTGATGCTTCAGCTTGCAAAAGAGCCAAATTTTTGCCTATACACAGTATTAAATTCGTAGATTAATAAGAAAAATTTATAAATATGAAAGCTGTTCAAAAACCAGACCATTTAAGTTTAAACGCACTGATTACAAGACTTAAGGACGGTCGTTACGTAATTCCAGATTTTCAAAGAGATTTTGAATGGAAACCTTGGGATATAAGAGAGCTGATTCGTTCAATATTTCTTGATTACTATATTGGGAGCTTATTGTTATGGAAAGGTAAGAAAGAAAATTTTGAGGCTTTATCATGTGAAGTAATTTATGGGTATGACAATACGAATGGTGAGCAGTCTTGGAAATATGAAAAAGGGAGTCCAGAGTATATTGTTTTAGATGGTCAGCAAAGATTAACAGCTTTATATTACTCCTTCATTGCACCAAGTGTAAGTCTGCCGAACCGAGCAAGTCGAGCAATTTATTTTGTTCATGTAGACAAATTTATGAATGAAAAATATGATGAAGCATTTCAATATGATTGGTTATCCAAACGTTTTAAAAGTAAGTTAGAAGATACAGAAACACAATTTGCAGAACACTTTTTTCCGCTATCAATAATTGGTACAGGAAGTTGGGACTTACCAAATTGGCTGCAAGGTTATGAAAAATACTGGGTAAAACAAGCAAAAATTGCTAACGAATTACGTGATTTTCAGAATGAGGAACTTGCAAAACAACATGCAATTAATGCAAAAGCATTTGGTGAACATATAAAAGGAATTACCGAAGAATATCAGATTGCATTTATCGAACTGGACGAGGAATTACCAATTGATAAAGTTTGTGATATTTTTACTCAAATTAATAGCCGAGGCATAAGACTTGATGTCTTTGATTTAATAAATGCTTTACTAAAACCTAAAGGACTTCAACTTAAACTTATGTGGAGAAGGTCGGCATCAAGACTGGAGTTTGTCGATACTGAAAAAATGAATGTTTACATTCTACAAGTAATGTCAATATTGACACAGGCATATTGTTCTCCAAAATACCTTTATTACCTTCTTCCTGGTCAAGAAAAGCAAGTAAGAGAGCCAGATGGAACCCGTAGGAAAGAAATCTTAGTAAATGACATTACTGATTTTGAGAATAAATGGAATAATGCTGTAAATGCTATTGAGAAAGCAATAAAAGTGCTAAAACATCCCCAAGAATATGGGGTTTCATCATCACAGTATTTACCCTATGTTTCCATAATTCCAGTATTTTCTGCTTTACAAAATCAAATTGAGAAAATTCCATACGAAGAAAAATTGGATGCACAAAGAAAACTACGGCACTGGTACTGGGCTTCAGTTTTCACAAATAGATACTCAGGTTCAGTAGAATCAACAAGCGCAAGAGATTTTATAGCTATAAAAAACTGGCTTATTGACAAAGAAGCTGAACCATCTCTACTTTATGAATTTAAATATCGGTTCAGAAATTTAGAACTTAGAAAGGAAACAAAAAAAGGGTCATCTGTTTATAATGGAATTTTCAATCTATTGGTTATAAAAGGTGCTAGGGATTGGGTTACAGGAAATATTCCACAAAATGGCAGTATTGACGACCATCATATTGTTCCTGCCTCTTGGGGTAAAGAAAATATTCAAGGAAACCTGATACATTCGATTTTAAATAGAGCCCCTTTATCCGCAGAAACAAATCGGGATGTTATAAATGATAGACTTCCAAATGAGTATTTGCCAAAATTGATTAGCACTAATGGCAGAGTAGAAGTTGAAAGAATACTTGACTCCCATTTTATTTCAACTAAAGCCTTGGATATTTTACTTCGTAATCCTTTTAAAGCCGACGACTTTGAAGACTTTATTATTGAACGACAAAAGACAATCTTTGATGCAATTGAAAACTTATTAATTAAAGAAAGACTTGATTTAAATCCTGTTATTAGAGAACTGGATGAGAATGTTGAGAAGATAGAGCTTTCATTACGAAAAATTATTAGTGATACTTTAAGTGGCAATATTGATTTGATACCACAGCATATTTTGGCAAAGACAAATGAAAGAATTAAAAAAGCGGCTCAAAAAAATCCTGTGTTTGACGCTGATAAGTATGCAACTATGGAAGGTATTTTAGAATTCTTTGATTTAAGAGAAATTCAAGATTTAATGATATCTAAGGCTTTATGGGATAGATTTCAACCTGCTTTCTTAAATAAGGACAATTTAGTGCAGAAATTTAATCAACTAGCAGAGTTGAGAAATGGGATTAGACATAGCAGGACTGTAGATGAAATTACACAAAAAGAAGGAGAAGCATCTATTATGTGGTTTAAAAAAGTGATTAAGATTAACTAATTTGCCAACCCTTCGCATACATACACATTGCCAAGTCGCTCAAAAAGCTGACACACAAACCAAAACTTGTCAAAGAGTATGGTTGCCCAACGCACGAATAGACTGCGGAGAATAAAGCACGAAAACACAACACTCAATATACGTAAGCTGGGGGGAGGTGATTTTAAGTTTTGTACATTTACACAGAATTGCAACGGTTTGACAGGTTGGAACTTTGAAATCCCGGCCTCCGCATATTGCCAAACGGTTGTGCGGCATTTGAAGAAAACAAAATACAAGGAGATTTAACTATGAATACATATACAATAAATGAATATTTACTTGAACTAATGCAAGAAGCATCAAGAGAATTATTGAAAATATATTTTAACAAACCAAATAGAAGAACTCTATTGAAATTTCCACAAGATCGAAAACTGAACAAAAGGATAAGCGAACAAGAATTAAGATTTGTATTAACAAATTTGCACGGACAATTTTCACATCCGGAACTTTATTATTCTGTTGAAACACCAACATTAGAAGAGTATAGTTTTAGTAAAAAAGGTAAAAGAAGTGCTGCATCTGATTTGAGTTTTTATCACAATGATGAAAAGGTTTTGAATATAGAATTAAAGGCTCTTATTCCGGAACAAAAAGCAATAGATAAAGATATTGAGAAACTTGTGAGTGAAAATTGTAATGGTGCGTGGATACATGTCTTGAAAAATGAAGATAGTGGAACAGTAAAAAAATTATTTGAAAAATTTGAAAATGCATTTCATAGGTTTAATTATTCAAAAAAACCTATCTCGTTTCATATTCTAATCCTTGAAACTCAAACATTGTTATCCCGAAAAGGCAAAGAAAAGGAGAATGATTATTCCAATAATATCTTTAATATTAATTATTCTTTATGGCGAAATTTGAAACAAGGAAAGTATCAATATCTAAATGGGACACCTACAACCGAAGTGAATCCTGATGTAGATTGGCAAATAGATAAATTTGACATTAATAATGAAATTTAAAATCCATCGCGGAACAAACGAAATAGGTGGTTCTTGTGTTGAAGTCCGGACTGAAAGTGCAAGAATACTGCTTGATTTTGGTATGCCTTGCTAAGCGGCTAATTTTTTCGTCAGTTTGTAAATATAGTTTTTAATTTTGCAAATGTGTAAAAGTAGTTTTTACTTAATGGAATAGTATTTCCATGCCTTTATTGCAAGGAAATAAAAACCGGAATAATTAATGAACTCAAATCAGGGAAGTGCATCCAAGTGGCTTATTAAAAAGACATTCGAAGCAAAGCGTTTGTATATTTATGCTTCGGTATTGACACTCTTAAGTGCCGGTTGTTTTGTTGTTTCTATTTGGTATTTGTCGGAGTTTGCTGCTTTGTGGCTTAATCAGGGGCGGGTTTTACCGAATATATTGCTGTATGCTTTAGCATTTCTTGCAGGCAGATATGTTTTTGCGCATTTTTCATCCTTAATAAACTATAGAGCCGGAAATATCATTGTATCCAAAATCAAAAAGAAGCTTTATCCCGGATTGCTCAATAACAGCCAGTCAGACTCCATATCGAGTACTTTGTTAGTCAGTCGGGTGAGCGACGACCTGAAACCCTTCTTCTCTTTTTTTATTCCTTATGCCATAGCTTCGGTACTGGTTGGTATTTTATTGTTAAGCGTGAGCTTTTGGATTGAAATATGGGTTGGGTTTATTCTGTTAATCTCTATTCTAATTATTCCGCTGCTGATGATAATGATAGGCTCGGGTGCCGAATCACTTCATAAAAAACACATTAATCTTTTTATGAAATATTCAGCAGTTTTTTACAACCGCCTTTATACAGTTGCCGAAATTGTTAATTTAGACAACCTTAAGTCGCAATACGGGTTTTTGTCTAAAAAAAGCAAGGCGCTCAACAAAGCAACTGCCAATGTGATGCAGATTGCCATTCTTTCGTCGGCCGTATTGGAACTCTTTGTTTCCATTGCCATTGCCGGCGTTGCTGTTTACGTGGGAATGAGCCTTCTCGGAATTATACCCGGCTCTAATTACGGGAAAGGCTATGACTTTCAGAATGCATTGTTTTTGCTCATGCTTACGCCTTATTTTTTCTTTTATATGCGAAAATTCGTCAGTGCTTATCACGACCGAAACAAGGCTTTGGCATCGGCCAAACTCTTAATGCCTTTATTGAATGATTCCGATGAAACACCGCTTAGGGTTGAAAATGAAAATCTGCAAACTTTTGAAATCAATAATTTGAGTTTTTCTTATCCCGATTCCATGATAAAAGTTTTGCACAACATCCGTCTTAAGCTGCCAACCAAAGGGGCGGTAGTGGTGAAAGGTATTTCGGGCTCCGGAAAATCTACTTTGCTAAAGATTTTGTCCGGAAATCTGAGGGCGCCGGACGGATTGGTTTCCGTAAACGAAAACAGCAATTCTTGGTCGGAGCAATGGCTTAAAAAGAACACATCTTACATGAATCAGTTTCCTTTCATCTTTGACGGTACATTACGATACAATGTTTTTCTTGACCCGGAGGCAGAAACAGAAAACAAATATCCTGAGTTTTTAGATAAAGTATTGGCGAAAAAGGAAGACGGTTGGGAAACCGTTTTAAGCCATAACGGAAAACAACTTTCAGGAGGTGAAAAACAATTGCTTACGCTTGCCCGCATGATGTTATACCCAAAACCAATAGCCATTTTGGACGAACCTACGGCAAATCTGGATGCCGATACGGTTGATATTATTATTGAGCAAATAAAGCAATTGGCACAAAACAAGCTAATTATTGTTGCATCACATGAAGCGAAGTTTGATGCTGTAGCAACTACAGTACTAAATTTAAACTGGGGAGAGCAGATGGCCTATGAATAAATTTATTCTTAAACATATATTACAGCCCTTTGCGGGCAGATGGTTGTCGGGGATTTTTCTACTGTTGTTCTGGACGCTGGCTTTCATAGCCCTTCCTGCTATTTCTGCTTGGTTTCTTGCATCTTGCAGTTTAGCTTTTATTGCGGCCAACAGTATGTTTTCGTATTTGGTTCCGTCCTCAGTTATACGTTTACTGGCTTTGTTGCGCACGGTAACAAGATATTTTGAGCGATTAGAGAATCATAAAACCACCCTTGATGTCCAACGCAGCCTGCAATTGAAAATATTTAAGTCCGTAGCCCGATTGCCTTATTTCAAAAAACAAGTTAATAATAATTCAAGCATACTTGAAAACAGCACTTACGGCATCGATTTGATACTCAATCATATTCTGCTTTGGATTTTACCGTTTGCCGCCCTGATTATTTCACTTGGTATTTATTTTTTCTTTCTAAAGGTATTTTCGCAAGTAATAGCTCTTGAATTTATCATCTCATCGGCCGTTCTTCTTTTTATTATTCCTCAATTCATTTTTCTGAAAAACCGAAAACTCTATCAGAAACTTAAAGCGCACAGAGAAGAAAATAATCGGGAGCTTATACAAAGCTTTAGGGGGCGAATAGAAATTTCAAAGTATAATTTGGAAGAAAAAGCCATAAGCCAACAAGAACAAAGAATGTTGCAAATTGAGCGATTGGAAAACAAATTGCAAGCCAATTCCTTTTCTTTGCAATTGATTGCAGGCTTTGCTTTTAATTGTATTGCCATATTCATACTTTGGCATTCCGGCTCTTACGATATCAGTACACCTATGGCTATCGGTATTTTCTTTGGTATTATGGCGCAGGCTGAATTGGCTGAAATGCTTTTCTCCGGAAAATCGGAAAAAAGCTCGGTTGCACATCAAATTAAAGATATTGACTCGATTATTAAACAAGGAAAACAGACGGCTGAAACGGAGCAAGACCTTTCTGAATTTGAAAGTTTAAAATTGACAAATGTACGTGCAAAAATACCCGAAACGCCCGTAGTTACTGAAGAACTAAATTTGGAAATTAAAAAAGCTGATTGGATTGCCCTTTACGGTGAAACCGGTAAAGGAAAGACCACGCTTTTAAACAGCCTTTTTTACCCTGAATATAGGCTCAGCGGTACTTTAGCTTGGAACGGTCAAACAAGATTATCGCATTTGCCGGTTCCTGACTGTATTTATGTAAGCCAAAAAGCCTATTTACTTACCGGAAGTTTGCGCGAAAACTTTGAGGGTTACCCCGACGAAGAGATAGAGCAAGTATTGAAAACGGTTGATTTAACAAGTTGGTATTCACAACTCCCCGATGGCTTAGGCAGTTGGTTAGGCGAAAATGGAGAAACTCTGAGTGGCGGACAACGGAAAAAACTATTATTGGCACAAGCGTTACTAAAAAAACCTCAACTTTTGGTTGTAGATGAGCCCTCAGCCGGCATCAGCTCTGAAAATGCCATTAGCATTTTTCGAAATATCAAAAGCCAATATCCCGGCATTAGTATTTTAATGGCCACTCACCTGAAAGATTTTGAATCGGAAGTTGATAAGGTGCTGAGCATTTAATAGGCTCGTGATAAAATTAGAATGCGTATTTTTATCAAATATAGTAAAAGCATTATGGGACTTGTGTCCGGGCATCAAAAAACGAAATGCACAGTCTTACAAATTTTTCAACACTAATTTTTAAAAAATGAAAGGAAAACATATCGGTATTTTGCTTATGCTTGTTGGGCTGACTGGTTTTGTGTATTTCACCGCTCAGAAAAATGAAACCAAAATTTATGAGAAAAAGTATCGGTCGGAAGGCAGCCGGACCGATTCTGTTTTTCTTAGCAATAATGCGGAATATATCATAAGTTTTTGGGCCATTGACGAAGAGCCGGCCGGTTTTAACGAATGGCCGCACATGGAGGCGAGAATTAAGCTGTTTACAAAAAGCGAAAAATTATTTACCAAGAAAATTGTGAGTACAGACACTAAAGATGTAGGGGGTATGCGGCGTGCACAAGATTACACTGACTTTAGTTATCACCCCAAACTCTCTGAAATGCTGTATTTGAAATCTGAACTCACAGCCGGTGATGAATGCGAAATTATAATTTATTCCGAGCTCAGCGAAAGCATGAATATCAAGCCGGGCCTCTTCGTTATTGTTTTGGTTACGGGTATTTTTGTGTTTTTAAAATACAGAGCAAAACTCAATAAGCATTAAGCAATATTTCACCGACCAAAGCACTTTTGTTCGTCCGGAGGACAACAAAACGTGCGGGTTTGGGTATTAGATTTCAGTAGTCAGAAGTCAGAATTCAGATATCAAGCTATGCGCCGACGCTTGAGAATAATTGAAAAACAAAACTCCTTGCCGGCAGAAAAGACAGAACGGTTTGAAAAGCAGACTTAAATATAAAGCCAATTTTACCGAGAAACATCAGATATTTAGCCGATATTAATATTTGCGTTTCGTAATTTTAAAATAAACATTTAAGTTTGTCTCAAAATCCAAAATTATGACTGAGCAAATAAAAAAACTCTTGCCTTATATTTCGGCAATCTTATTGTTTCTTGTAATAGCGGCGGCCTATTTCCCGGAAGCCATACAAGGGAAAAAACTCAACCAGCACGATAAACAAACCTGGAAAGGCGGCGCTCAAGAAATTCTTGAATATCAGGAAGAAACCGGTGAACGTTCGTTTTGGACCAACTCCATGTTCAGCGGCATGCCTTCGTATCTGGTATCTACGCATGCACCGAATAATGTCAGTAAATACGGGTTTAAAATTATAGATTTGGGCCATAATCTGCGGCCAATGAGCTTTGTGTTTATGCTCTTGGTAGGTTTTTGGATAACGCTTTTGTTTTTCCGAGTTAATCCTTGGCTGAGCATTGTCGGGGCTTTAGCTCTGGCTTTTTCATCCTATTACTTCATAATTATAGAAGCCGGGCATATTACTAAAGTCATTGCCATTGCTTTTATGGGGCCTGTTATAGCCGGAGTGCATTACGCCTATAAACACGATGCTTTGGCCGGCACATTGGTTATGATGCCTTTTTTGGCTATGCAATTGCTGGTAAATCATTTGCAAATCACATATTACACTTTACTTATCATAATCGTTTACTTTATTTTTGTCTTGGTTGATACCATAAAAAAGAAGCAGTATCAGTCTTTTATCCGAACATCCGTCGTTTTATTTATCGGAGCGCTTTTGGCCGTTTCCACCAATTTATATCAAATACTTACGACTTACGATTACGGACAAGACTCCATTCGCGGGCAATCCGAGCTTAGTTTCGATGCCGAAAATAAAACAAGCGGCTTGGACAAAGACTATGCCACGGCCTGGAGCTACGGCAAGTTGGAAACCCTGAATTTATTCATTCCCAACTTAATGGGCGGCGCTTCCGGACAAGCACTTTCCGAAGATTCGGAAATGTACAAAGAACTGCAAAGGGTGCAAGCTCAAAACCCAAGACAATTGATTAAAAATATGCCAACTTACTGGGGGCCGCAGCCATTTACTTCGGGGCCGGTTTATGTGGGCGCTTTGGTGGTATTTTTATTTGTGATGGGTATTTTTCTGGTAAAAGGCCGGCTCAAGTGGTGGCTTGTTTCCGTAACTGCCTTATCAATTCTTTTGGCTTGGGGCGAAAATTTTAATGTATTAACCAATCTGTTCTTGGAATATTTTCCGGGCTATAATAAATTCCGCACCGTTTCCATGATCCTGGTAATTGCTGAATTTTCCATACCCGTTTTGGGTATTTTGGCCCTTAGGAATATTCTTAAAAATAAAGTCAGCAAAGCAGAAGTGATGCATGCTTTGAAATGGTCCGGCGGTATTTTGGGCGGATTAATTGTAATTTTATTGATTAATCCGGGAATACTGAGCTTTGAAAATCCCGGCGATTCCCGCATTTTGCCCGAACAACTTATTCCCGCGCTTGAAGCCGACCGGGCTTCCATATTTCGTTCGGATGCCATGCGTTCATTAGCTTTTGTGGCTATAGGCGTTATTCTTACCTGGTTATTTGTGAAAGAGAAACTGAAAAAAGAATATTTCTTAGCTTTGCTCGGACTTGCCATTCTGGTTGACTTATGGGCGGTGGATAAGCGTTATTTGAACAGCGAAGATTTTGTGAGTGCCCGCATAGAAAAAGAACCTTTCAAGAAATCGCCGGCGGATGAATTTATTCTCAATGATAATGAGTTGTATTTTAGAGTGATGAACCTTACGGTAAGCACTTTTAATGATGCTTCCACTTCTTATTTTCATAAAAGCATCGGCGGATATCACGGAGCTAAAATGCGCCGATACCAAGACTTGATTGATTTTCATATTTCAGAAGAAAGCAATCGACTTATTAGTGTACTGAACGAGGAAACCGGCATGCGCCAATTGGATTCGGTACTGAACAGTTTGGCGGTTTTAAACATGCTGAATACCAAATACTTTATACTGAATCCCGAAGGGCGGCCGTTGGAAAACATGAGCCGTTTGGCTAATGCTTGGTTTGTGGAGGATGTGAAGTTTGTGAAAAATGCCGATGAGGAAATATCCGCATTGGTAAATCCGGAGAAAGTTGAAACAGTGGTACAGCTTTTTGACCAAAAAAATGATTTGGAAAGACAAATCAAGCGTTTGGAAGGTCGCATTCGGTCTGTACAAGGCACTTCCCAAGAACAAACACTGATGCAGGATTACGGCAGACTGACCGGGGAATTGGACGCCGTGAAACGAGAAATTGACCGGCTGAGAGACTTTAATCCGGAGAAAACCGCCGTGGTAAACGAACGTTTCAAAACCCTTGTTCCTGACATACAGCCCGACAGCACGGCGCAAATAAGTTTAAGCGCCTACAAACCCAATGAGCTGAAATACAAAGTTTCGGTTAGCAGTCCGCAATTGGCCGTATTTTCCGAAATTTATTATGAAAAAGGCTGGAATGCTTATCTCGATGGTGAGTTTATGCCGCATTTTAGAGCCAATTATGTTTTGCGCGCCATGCAAATATTGCCCGGTGAACATGAGCTGGTTTTTAAGTTTGAACCTGAAATAGCAAAAACAGGAACATCCGGTTCTTTATACGGTTCCATACTCTTTTTATTAGCCTTTTTTGGCGGCCTGGCTTATATTATTAAAAATAAAATTAAGGAAGAAAAAACGGAAGATAAACCGGAAAGAACATAAAAGCAAAATCGGATTCAATGAAGCTTTCTATAATTATTTGTACCTACAATCGCGAAAAATATATTCTGCAATTATTGGAAAGTATTGCCCGGCAAGATTTTCCTTATTCCGGATATGAAATTGTATTTGTAAATAATAATTCGCCCGACCAAACGGCTCAACGATGCCGCGAGTTTCAGGCTGCGCATCCTGAGATAAATTTCGCTTATTTTGAGGAAAAGAAACAAGGCTTGTCGCATGCCCGAAATCGAGGAATAGCGGAAGCACGCGGAAATATTTTGGCTTTCATAGACGATGATGCTTTGGCGCATGATGCTTATTTGGACAATATGCAAAAAGCATTTCAAAACCGTCCGGAGATTTTTGCTGCCGGCGGTAAAATTGTACCGCTCTACGAAAGCAAGCGCCCCAAATGGATGAGCCGTTTTTTGGAACCGGTTATGTCGGTTATTGATTTGGGACAAAAGCAAAAACCCTTTCCGCGAAATAAATTTCCGGTGGGCGCCAATATGATGTTTCGGAAAACGGTTTTTGAGCAAGTCGGTAATTTTAATACCGAGCTGGGCCGCACCGGCAAAAAAATGCTTGGCGGCGAAGAGAAAGACTTATTTTACCGAATGCGTAAAGCCGATATGCCGGTTTTTTATTTGCCCGATGTAGCCGTCAGCCACACGGTACCCGACGAGCGGCTTACTAAGGCTTTTATTCGTAAACAAGCACTGGGAATAGGTGAAAGCGAAAAAATTCGTACCCAAAATTTCGGACAGGGCAACTACGGCACGGCAATTTTTAAAGAGTTTTTGAAATGGGGCGCATCGCTGATTCTTTTTGTTTGGTATGCTGCCGGATTACAATATCCCAAAGCAGCTATGATTATAAAATTCCGATATTGGGTAAGTAAAGGAATGCTGAAAAATTAAGACCATGTTTAAATCCAAATTTCAAATTTTTATTGAAAATACGGTTCACAGCCTGCTTTCGATATTAAAAATACTCTTTTTCTCAAAAATAGGCGCATCTTATAAAAAAGTAAAAGGCGGCAATTCTTGTATTGTATTGGGCAACGGGCCTTCATTGAACAAAGATATAGCCGAACATCCCGATTTTTTTGAACAGCATGATTTATTTGCCGTTAATCATTTTGCCTCATCCGATTACTATCGGCAGTTTAAGCCGGCTTATTATGTGTTGAATGCCCCGGAAATGTGGGAGCCCAAAGCCAATGAGAAATACGTAAAAATGGGTGAAACTCTTTTTAATCAGTTGGCACAAAAAACTGCTTGGCCTTTGGAATTATTTATTAATTCCGATGCTGCTAAGTATTCCAAATGGAAACAAATATTGGCAAACAATGAGCAGATACGGGTTCATTATTTCAATGCTGCGCCGATAGAGGGTTTTAGGGCTTTTGAGCATCTTTGCTATCGTAAAAATTTGGGCATGCCGCGCCCGCACAATGTCCTTATTCCCTCACTTATAATTGCGCTGAATCTGCAATTTAAAAACCTATTCATAGCCGGAGCCGATCATAACTGGATGAAAGACATGATGGTGGATGAAAACAACCGTGTTTATCTGACTCAGAAACACTTTTATGATGAAAAAACGGCTCAGAAAAATACCATGCACAAGCGCGGAACCGGTGTGCGGCGCATGCATGAGGTTTTGCAAAAATTTGCACATTCTTTTGAAAGCTATTTCAAAATTAAAGCTTATGCCGATAAATTAGGCGTTCCGGTAATTAATCTTACGGAAGGCTCTTTTATTGATGCTTTTGAACGCCGGAAACTTTCTTAAAAAAAATTGTATGAACGAAATGCTTTAATTGTTCATAAATGTTGGTTATTTCTTTAACTTTCTCACAATTTGAGTAAGAAATTTATCCGCCTGCTCATTAGCGTCTTCGGAGAATTTTGCAAAGTAAGCAATTAAAGCAAATAGAACGCTTATAATACTGCTGCGTATAAGTATATCGAGATAAAAATTGTCGGGTTCCGGGATGTATTGGTTTATAAACAAAATTAAAGCACCGGTGAGCAAAATGTATAAATGTCGGGGGCGGTAAGGCTGAAAACCGTAGCGAAATAACAGGAAAAGAAAACGAAGCAATGCCGTGAGAAATACCGCTATGAGCGATGCCAGAGCGCCGCCGGTAAGCCCGTACAACGGGATAAAAATAATATTGCTCACAACGATGCCGGCTATCATAAACAACATGATATAGGCATGTACTTTGTAATTTTTTGAAGAAGAAATAATGCCGGCGCCTACACCGGATGCCATTTCAAAAATATTAGCCAAGCCAATAAACAGAATTACGTAGCGGCCTTCGGAATAGTCGGGAAGAATTTTAAAGATGTTTTCAATATTGGCCCAAATTCCCACAAACAACAGTACGCCAATCAGCAGCATATTAATACTGCTTTTCTTATAAATGAGTTGAATTTGTTCCGGTTTGTTTTCTTTCCAGGCATCGGCAATAAAAATACCGCTTATTTTACGAATGGCTCGTGAAGGTATCAGAATTAAAGTGGCGAAATAAAAACTCACCGAATAAATGCCGGTAGCACTCAGTCCGAGATAATAATTTATCATATACTTATCAATATTCATAACTGCCAAACTGCTGAAAACAGTTAGTATGCCAAAAAATGCTACGCCGGCCATCTCTTTTTTCATGCTCCGCATCAGCTTCCAATTCGGACGGCTAATGTAAAAATCTCCGCGAATAATAAGCACAACAGCAATGAGTAGGGTCGGACTGTTATAGGCAATCACATAGTACAATACAAAGTCGCTGAAATTAATGATTTCAAAAATGTATAAGCCAATCAGAACCAGATTAAGCAGACGTACAACAACTTCTCTGAACAGAATTCCGGAAACGGCATCATAAAGCATGCGGTTGTAGGTATCCAAAAGGCTGAAAAGGCTCGCAAAAATGATAAGTATGGGCAGATAGTAATAATTATTGCGCAGCAAAGGGCTTTCGCCGGGTTTTTGGGCAATAATAGTGTCTGCAAAAACAAAAACTACAATAAGGGTGAGTGAAATTCCGACAGTTGTAACTAATAAGCCCAAACTGAGAATGCCGCTGTGTTTTCCTGCCGGTGCTCTAAAATACGGAAACAAGCGCGTAAGAATACTGTTGAAACCCAAAGTGGAAAAAGACGAAAAAATTAAAGTTATGGCAATCAGCAGATTTACAAGTCCGACTTGTTCCGGGCTTAAGAATTTCGGCATTAACAGGCCGGCACTCAAAAAACCAAGGACGGCTCCTACATAATTATATGCGGAGCCTTGTATGGATTGTTTAGCAATTTTGCCCATAAAACAGTATGCGGATTATACCCATTTAACCAGATCAAGATCTTGTCGATGCGGCAAACCTTCTATTGCCGGATATATTCTGAATGCATAGCTGTAGTTTCCCGGTCCGGGCGGCAGCATTTCTATTTCAAAAAAGGCTTTGCTGCCTTCGGTTTTTGTCAGCTTGAGGGCTTGTTTATCTACTATTTTTCTTTTTCCTTCACTGTCGGCTTCCGAGATTATTATTTCGGCACCAACGTATTCGGCCGGCAGATTTTTTAGGTCTAAAATCAGTTCACCGAAATATTTTTCACCGGGAACCAGTCCGTTTTGTACCGGGTCTGACAGTTTAATATTTTCAGTTTCAATATTATCCCATTTCTTTTGTATCTCAGTTTTTTTGGCTGCAATACGTTGAGCTTCTTTAAAGGAATCGGCCCTTAATGCTTTATTTCTTTTATGCAATTTGCCGTAAAAACGCTCGTTGTAATCGGTAATCATACGCAGCGTTGTGAAATCGGGGGCAATTTCGCTAACACATTTTCTTAAATGAGCAATCCATTCATCAGAAAATCCGTTTTTACGATTTTTGTAAAACAGCGGAATGATATCGCTTTCCAGCATTTGATAAATCATGGCAGCGTCTAAGTCGTCCTGTAATTCTTGGCTCTGATAAGTGCGCTCAAGCGGCAAAGCCCATCCGGCACCTTTTTTATAACCTTCTACCCACCAGCCGTCGAGCACGCTAAAATTCATTACGCCGTTCATTACGGCTTTCATGCCGCTGGTTCCGGAAGCTTCCAAAGGTCTAATCGGGGTGTTCAGCCAGATATCCACACCTTGTACTAAGTGTTTGGCAAGGCTCATTTTATAGTCTTCCAAGAAAATTACTTTTCCTATAAATGCTTTTTGTTTGGAGTAATCAATAATTTTTTTGATAATTGCTTGCCCTCCGGCATCTTTCGGGTGTGCTTTTCCGGCAAAAATAAGTTGAACCGGTTTTTCGGGTTTATTAAGAATTTTTTCCAAGCGTTCAATATCTCGAAATAAGAGGTCGCCGCGTTTGTAGGTAGCAAACCTTCTGGCAAAGCCAATGGTAAGCGCATCCGGATTTAGAGCGTTTTGAATATTCAAAATCACTTTGGGATTTTCCTGTCGTCGGATTTTTACTTTATCCAGACGCTCCTTTATGAAGTCAAAAAGTTGTGATTTCTTTGTGGTTCTTATGGTTCTTATTTCATCATCGGAGAGATTTTGAATGCGAGAGAAATCAATGGTTCCTTCGTCGGTTTTGAAATGCTTTTGCCATTCCGGCGCTGTCCAAGTATTTTGATGTACGCCGTTGGTTACATAGCCTATATGAAATTCTTCGGGAAAATAGCCTTCCCACATTCTGGGGAATATATCGGTTTTGGTAACATCCCCGTGGAGCTTGCTTACGCCGTTTACTTCCTGCGAAAGATTGACACCGAGGACACTCATTGAAAAATCTTCACTTTTTTTGCCTTTTCTTTGTCTTCCCAGATTTACAAAATCTTCTTTTGAAATACGTAAACGATCCGGATAATGGCCCATGTATGTCATCAAGAGGTCTTCGCTAAAGGAATCATGTCCGGCGGGAACCGGTGTGTGCGTAGTGAATAATGATGAGGCTCTTACAACTTCCATGGCTTCATCAAAAGTCATTTTATACTTATTCATGTGATACGTAAGGCGCTCAAAGCCTATGAAAGCGGCATGTCCTTCGTTGATATGGTATAAATCGGAGCTTAGACCCAGCATGTTTAAAGCACGAATACCGCCAATTCCCAGAATCATTTCCTGTTTCAGGCGGTCTTCGTTGTCGCCGCCGTAAAGTCTGTGTGTAATGGCTCGGTCTTCTTTGTTGTTGTCGTCTCGGTCGGTGTCTAATAAAAACAGTTGTATTCTTCCGACTTTAATTTTCCAAACCTGAATGTTTACGGTACGGCCGGGGAGCGCTAATTGAACAATTTTGGCATTTCCTTCGTTATCTTTAATGAGTTCGGCCGGCAGATCCATAAATTTTTGCGATTCGTAAACCGCATTTTGCTCACCGTTTATTCCAATTTGTTGTGTAAAATAGCCTTGATGGTAGAATAAACCAACGGCATGCATGTTATAGCGTGAATCACTGGCTTGTTTCAGGTAATCGCCTGCCAGAATACCCAAACCGCCGGAATATATTTGCAGCAGGTCGGTAATTCCGTATTCCATGCTGAAATAGGATATTGACGGAAGCGCCGGGTCAAAATCAACGGACATATAGTCTTTGTATTCCCGGTAAACCGAGTTAAAAAGCTTCATAAACGAATCGTCTTTTTCAAGACGTTCCACTTGCTCGTAACTGATTGATTTTAATATGGTTTTAGGATCCAATACTTCCTCTGTTGATTCGCTGCCGCTTATGTAACGGAACATTTCTTGTGCTTGCGGATTCCATGCCCACCAAAGGTTGTCGGCTATCTCTTCCAAGCCTTTTAAGGATTCGCTTACGGTTGATTGTACGGCAATATCTCGCCAGATGGGTTGATTACTTCTGTAGGTTCTAACTTCTTTGAACTTTTTGGGACTTGCAGGGATAAACAAATCACCTTTTTCTCGAATTTTTTCAATGGCTTTTTCGTAAGCTTCAAAATGTGCTTTTATCAATTCGCTCCATTTGGCTTTTTCTGCAATTTCGAGTGTTTTATCTTGCAGGATATGATAGCTTTTGTTGGTAGCAGGCGCACAGTTTAGTATAATGTCTTCAAGTTCACCGATAATTTCTGTATTATTGTTGTCTTTACGATTAAGAACTCTAATACAGCTTGGCATTTCAGAAATATGATTCTCCAACCAGTTTCCAAAACCGGAAAGGGATGATACGCAAACCGGAATGCCGTTGGCTAAGGTTTCGTGGGCAGTATATCCCCAAGCTTCATAGTAATAAGGGAAAAGGCCATAGTCGAAACCGGCAATTAATTCATGATAAGGAATGTTGAAAATACCGTCGCTGCCGTCCAAAAATGCCGGACAGTAAATAATATTTACTTTGTCTTCCGGTTTATTATGCAGATTTTTTTCACGCAAAGCATGCGTTATGTCATCGTAATCGGATTGATGAACGAAATGTGTCATTATGCGGTCATCTTCCTCAAGCTTACCTTCTCCTGCGACTGCAGCTTTTAAGTCTTCGCGTGCGCCGTAATGATCAGCCGGGAAAAGCATGAAAACAAAGGCTTGTTTATCCGGATCATGGCTTTCGTTAAGATTTGCCACGGCATCAATAATAAGCTTCGTTCCTTTATTGTAGAAATCATACTCACCGCTGGTAAAAAGCAGTCGTGCGTTTTCCGATACGGATTTGCCGATAAGTGATTCCGCAACGGCAATAATTTTTTCTCTGGAATTTTTTCTTCGGTCTTCAAAGTCCTCGGTCTTGGAAAAAAACTCCGGATTTAGACCGTTTGGCGTTAAATAATCCGGTTCTTTTTGTAAGAAGTACTTGACCTGATTTGCAATAAACTCACCGTTAACCGTAAAAATATCGGCATTATGAGCGGCATTGTATTCGAGCGAGTGATGCGATATCACATCATAGTTGCGTGAGAGTTCAAACGGTTTGGCAGCTTCCGGCAGGCTAAAGAGTTTATCGCCTCTTTCGGAGATGGTTTTACTGAGTACCGGCGAGTGAATAGTGAACAGTGTAGCAATGTTTTTTTCTTGCTCTTTCAGGTACAGTATGCCGGCTCCGGTTTGCCAGTCATGAAATTGTGCAAGTACTTTTGTTCCGGCAGATAAATTGTAATCACAATAGTTTTCAATAAGTTTACCGGCAGCATAACCAAACATGGCTGCTTCAATATAATCCCATCCGCCGGCCATGGAATCAAGCTGAAAACGCTCCCAAAATCGTGTGAAAATCTCATTTTTTTTGCTTATAAAGTTTGAGAAGTCCAGCAAAACAGCAATTGGGCTGCCTTCGGTGCGCCAGCGGCCTATCCGGAAACGCAATCCGGCTTTTTTTGCGTGTTTGCGCCATTCCGGCATTAAGGAGTTATCTTCATCAAACTCCGGATTGTCTTCTTCGGTTCTGCGTAGGTCAGGGCCTATCAGTATTTGATTTGCTTGATATTTTTCGGCAATGTATTTGGCTTTTCCGGATATTACGGTATGAACTCCGTCTATTTGATTACAAATTTCCCAAGAGGTTTCAAAAATTAATGTCGGTTGATTCATGATTGTTTTTTAGTTTGGCATTTAAACGCAAAAATAACATTTTTTTGATTTATAAAAGCCGATTTAAAGATTTATTAACATGCTCAAAATTGTATTTCTGTTATGATTGGTGCATTATCACTACATACTTTATAGCCGGTGTCTTTAGTGAAATGATTATTTTTATTTTGTCTTAAAACGAAGAAACTGCCGGAATTATACGTATTTTAGCCTTTATTCTGATTTAAAGGAAAAGTCTTAAATTCCAAATAACAAAAAAACTACAATTATGAAACTTAATTTTACTGATGTAAGAAAGTATATTAAAAAAACGACTTTGTTCATTTTAATGATTTTGACTGTGACCATTGCCTGCCAAACAGAAAAAGAAGATGAATCAGCCGAAATGGCCGATGATTTTGCTTTTGCTGAAGCTACCGTCGAAGAAATACAGGCGGCTTATGAGGACGGAAGTTTAACGGCTGAAGCATTGGTTCGGGCATATCTATACCGCATTGAAGCCATAGACAAAAACGGCCCGCATTTGAATTCCGTTATTACTTTAAACCCAAAAGCAATTGAGCGAGCCAAAGAATTGGACAAGGAAATGCAGGCGGGTAAAAAACGAAGCCCCATGCACGGAATTCCGGTTTTGTTGAAAGATAATATTGATACGCACGATATGCCTACAACGGCCGGCTCAAAGGCCTTGGAGGGTTCTTATCCTTTGCAGGATGCTTACCTTGTAAAACAATTGCGCGATGCGGGAGCCATTATTCTCGGAAAAGCTAATTTGAGTGAATGGGCCAACTTTCGCGGTGAATTATCAACCGGCGGTTGGAGCGGCTTGGGCGGACAAACCAAAAACGCTTACGACTTGAGCCGTAATCCCTGCGGGTCGAGTTCCGGTTCGGCTGTGGCGGTATCGGCAAACTTAACTATGATTGCCATAGGTACCGAAACCAACGGCTCTGTTGTGTGTCCTTCGCACAGCAACGGCGTTGTCGGCATAAAACCGACTGTTGGATTGGTCAGCCGCTCGGGAATCATTCCTATTTCATACACCCAAGATACATCCGGGCCAATGGGGCGAACAGTCAGAGACGCTGCTGTTTGTTTGGGAGTAATGACGGGTGTGGATTCAAGTGACGCAAAAACTTTAAACAGCCGCGGAAAATCTCACAGCGATTATACCCAATTTTTAAAAAAGGACGGTTTGAAAGGCAAACGGATTGCTTGGTACAAAGCGCCTTCCGGGGCAAACTTTAAAGTGGACAGCGCCATGCAGGCAGCCGTGGAATTTATAAAAAGTCAGGGTGCCGAAGTCATTGAAATTGATAATGTTACGGAAAGAAAAACCGGACAATATTCATTTCAGGTAATGCTTTTTGAATATAAAGACGGATTGAACAAGTATTTTAAATCCTTAGGTTCGGATGCGCCTATAAAAACCCTTGAGGAGCTGATTGCATTTAACAAAAAAGATTCGACAGAGTTAAGGTATTTTAATCAACGCTATTTGGAAATGGCGCAGGAGAAAGGCGATTTGGATTCGGATGAATATAAAGAAGCTCTTGAAGGCATGCTGAGCGGAAGCCGTGAAAACGGTATTGATAAATACATGAAAGAGCATAATTTGGATGCTTTCATGGCTCCGACCGGTTCGCCGGCTTGGAAAACCGATTTAATAAACGGCGACAGCTTTCAGTTGGGCAGCTCATCACCGGCAGCTCATGCGGGCTATCCCATAATAACTCTGCCCATGGCTTATATCGACGGTTTGCCGGTGGGCATATCTTTCTTTGGTACGGCATGGTCTGAGCCTGTGTTGCTTGAGATTGCCTACGGGTTTGAATCCGGAACAAAAAAACGACAAGTACCGCAATTTATTTCAGAAGAATAACCGGAGTTTTGCAGCATATTTTATTTGAAGATATAAGATGTAAGACAGCTTTGCAATCGGGCTGCAAGAAAGAAAGTTTAGTTTTTTACAAGCTCGACGGAGAAAAAACGTAAGAACCAAAAAGCTGCTTATTGGCAAAATATCAATAATCCCGTGCGAAGCGCAGAGCCGGATTCATTATTTGTGAAACTTGAAAGTCCGGCTTCGGCAAGTGCTTATTTCACTTGCCGAAGCCGATTTGATGCCCGGACGGAATATTCCGGAGATAAATGCTTAGATGTAATATAACCGTTTGTAGTACTTATGCGTCTAATTCATTAAAAATAATAGTTCAAGCCAATGGAGAAAGCTTCGATATGCAAGTTATTCTTATACAAAGAAAATTTATTCTCTATACTTGACGATGATATTCTTACTCCAAAACTATTTCTTTTAAATTCCATCATGGAATAAAAGCTGAAAAATTCAGAATTATTAAGATCGGCACCAAAACCAAAACTAAATCCAAGATTGTTTTTATTTATTCTATAATAGGCAAAAACCGGGTTGGAAACTTTAAACGATATGTCATCAGGTATAGAAAAATCAGTATAATATATTAGTTGATAACTAAAACCAATAGCTTTATAATCGTTATTGTATTTTCGCGGAAAAACCATTTCGGCATTTAGTGAAGTGGATCCGCCAATTCCTTTCATTGGGTAATCTATCCCGATAACAGGATAGATCACAATTTTGTCGTTAATTCTGTTTTGCAGCATCACGCTGTTCTCCGTTTTTAGTTTGGCATTTTCATAATTATAAACAGTCGTAATTGCAGCTCTTTTTTTATAATCTTTTGTTGCAATATTTTCAACGGCTTCTACAATCAGTTCATATTTTTCTGTATTAATAATTTCATTTAAGCTCGCTTTGTCTGAAAAAAATATTTCGACCTTTTCTGCTTTTGTAAATTGTTGGTTGAATATAACTTTGTATGGCAAATCTTCTACTATTACGTGTTTTGCCGTATCGGAGTATATTCTGACCGGTTCTGTTACTTTTTCTTTTATTATAATCTGATTCGCTTTGTAGGACGGGCGGTATTCAAAGCTTTGGTTTTTCTCTTCCGGCCAATATGCAGAAAGCATCAGTTCAGAATAAAACGCTTTACAGATTGTGTCAATTTCTTTGAATTTTTTATATCGCTCCGGTAAATCATCGGACATTACTTTTAGGTAGGCTTTATCTCCGAGTTTAATTACCAAAGTGTCAGCTAAATTGGGTTGCGCATACAAATTCCCTACGGAAAAAAGCATAATGATAATAATACAACGTTTCATATTATAATTTGATTTATTGGTTACGTAATCTTTTAAGAACTATTTTATTTTACCTTTACAGTATTAAAATTTACAAGTTGTTTTACAAAAGATGAGATGACTATCCATCGGTTAGGTGTGAGCCTGAGTATTTTATGTTTTGTATCAGTTTTTGTGGGTCAAAAATGAAAACAAGCTTTCCTGAACGTTGTCCTTATCTTGTTCTTTCGTTTTTAATGTTAAAAGTTTTATCTCAAAGCGTTTTGTGTCTTCGGATAAGGGTCTTACTTTATATTTATTCCTTAGCTGATTATGAATCTCTAAATGGGATGTGTCTGCATCGTTTTCGTTTTGGGCAATCATATCAATAGTTTGGGAAGCATTAATCTTCTTTTCAACATATACCGTATCGCGGATAATTTCTTTTTTTATGATTGTATCGTAATGATTTTTAACAATATATTTTGTTTCTGTCTTTTCTGCTTGAACTATAAAGGTATCTCGCACAATTTTGAAATCGCTTATTATTTTTGGAGCCGGTTCTTTTGTCTTAAGCCTTGCATTCAGATGCGCAATATGCGCTTTTTGTTTCAGAAACAGACAGGTACTACCTGAACCAATTAACAACAGCATAAGTATAGCAGCGGCAGCGACCGGTTTATACTTTCTGATGTTGTGATTTTTTGGGAGTTGATTTTTCAAATTGCCCCATACTTTTTCTTTTGTCGCATTCATCGCAAAAACTGTTTTTTCTGCTTTACTCTCTATCTCTGATTTGTATAAATTTTCAAATTCTTTCATAACGTTCAATTGAGATTTTTTTTTGTAAAATTTTTCGTGCTCTCAGCAATCTAATTTTAGAAGTGGATTCTGATATTTTGAGTAATTCGCTGATTTCTTTGTGCTTATAGCCTTCTGAAACATATAAATGAAATACTTCTCTGTATTTGATATCCAATTCATTTACCATCTGAATAATCTCGTTTTCGCTTATTTTATCAACTGTTTCGACAGGTATGTTTTTTGTTTCTTCGTCTGTTGCTTTGATTATCGAAAATTCCTTTTTTCTTACTTCCTCCAATGCACAATTCAGCATGATTTTTTTTACCCAGGCAGTCAAAGCGCTTTCCGAAGAATATTTGAAAGTTTCCAAGCTATTAAATATTTGGGTAAACCCTTTTAGTACGGCATCTTCAGTAATCATTTGATTTTGCAGATATTTGTAACAAGTTTTATATGCTAACGGATAATACTTGTCGAAAAAAAGGCGTTGCTTCTTTTGATTTCCTTTCACGCATTTGTTTATAAACGATTGGTCAATTTTAAAATTCCGCATTTGACATTTATAAATTCTGTTTTTGCAAAGACAAAGTTTGTATTTATTTTTCTTCCTTCAATATAATAAATGCACAAAATTGCAAAAGGGTTACATTTTTAATTTTAATTTGGAAAAATAAGTTTGGCACATGGGTACTACAGGCTGTTATATTATATACAAGCATGTATCACCTGCTTCGACGGGCTCAGCTTCCGAAAGCCTTCCGGAGGCTGAGTTTGTCGAAGCCGATCTGTCAAAACTGAGTGCGATTCCGATTGCCGAGACAGTCATCACTAAAAATACCCGGCATTTAGGACTGAAGGAGTTATAAGCATTAGTAAACCGCCTAATTCAAGAGAAAAAAATGAATTCAAATTTTATATTTGCTTCCGATATTTAGCTAATTCGCAAATATAAACTGAGGATTATAAGCTTAAACGATAACAAAATGTGCTGATGAATCATGTGGTGCCTTAAGGTGTTGTTTTCAATGCGATTGAATGCATTCCCAAAAGTGATTTTTGCCAAAATTTCTGAAAGGAGTTTAGAATTTGTATTTTGTGAAACTTAAAAAATGGGCTTCGGCAAGTGAAATAAACGCTTGCCGAAGCCCATTTGACGCCCGGACGGAATATTCCGGAGAGATATTGATTATTTCAAATACGAAAGTCCCTCTGTAGCTGATTCATCGCCCGGTTTGGCCATGAGCGCTTTGTTAAAATATACTTCGGCATCGCGTTGTTTGCCGAGGAAGTATGCCGTCCAACCGCTCATCAGCAAGGCATCGTAATCAAAAGGGTAGAGGTCCACAACCGTACTGAAATGATTCATGGCTTTGAGGTAGTTTTTTTGTCCGTAATACAACAAACCGATTCTGTAATTGGCAATGGTGTTTTTTGGGGCAATTTCCAGAATTTTTTTATAGATATTTTCAACTTCCGCCCATTTCCCTTTTGCAGCTTTGGGATATATCAGCCCAAATTTGGCTTCAATGGCATAAGGCCTGAGATTTACGGCTTTTTGGTAGTGAGCACCCGATTTATCGAACAATCCGGCGTTGTAGAGCAGCCAGCCGATACGCAGGTTTAATTCATAAGAATCATCGGAATAGACTTTTTTTAGCGTTTCGGCGGCTTTTTTGTATTCGCCCGATTTTTCTTGTCGATATGATTTTTCAAATGCCGAGATAATCGTCTCATTGCTTTGCGCCGATAATGAAAAACTTAGCAGAATAAAGCCTGCCGATAAGATAATTCGTTGGATGTTTTTTAAAAGTACCATAATATGCCTCCTGTTATTGATTGGTTATTGTATTGAATGTTTTGTTCCGTATTGTTTAATATATAGCTGTTTTCTCTGTTTTCATATTCATATTTTAAGAAAAAATTGATTTTTTCATCTTTATTATTGATCTTTAGTAAGACTTCATACTTTCTCAGCAGCGGGTTAGGATTATCGTTTACAATGTAAGCATTCATTTCCGTGTAGTTTTCAATTGTTCCGAATAGGGCTGAGGGTTGTAAAAATATATGCTTACCGATAAAAAAACCGGCATGCGGTTTGAAAATTAGTGACTGTTGCACATTCAGATTATTTTGAAATTGCTGCCAAACAAACAGTTCGCTCCCGACTGATAACATTCGATTTCCAAAAGGATACCATTTTACATCAATGCCGGTTTGCATTTGTGTTTTCCCGGCCAGTCCGGCCAGTGATGCTTTAATACTGCTTTGAAAACTGCCAATTTGTTTGCCGGCACTGAGCGCGGCGGCAAAGGAATGATTATTGACATCATACAAATTGGTATTGGCTATACCGCCCGGCCCGGGCCTTTGGACTTCGGAATAGGCATAAATTCTCGTGTAAATATAATGCCCTGCCAGGCTGAACATCCAATTTTTCTTGCTGTGTTTGGAATACTGTAAATAGTATTGGTGGCGGCCTGTGTTTTCATCAAAAACGGCGGGTAAATCCGTATATTCCGAATTATATATTCGGTTGCTCATGCTAAAGCGAGAGTAGGCATGATAAATTTTATTTCCTTTATTGCCTTGGTGTATCAGCCCAAGATTAAAGTAATTTCCATTTTGAGCAACTGCTTGTCCCAATTGGTCTCCGGCTTGAATGTTGGCCGTATAATCTTGGGGAATTACAGATTGAAATTCGATATTCATTCCCGAAATAAAAGGCGGCTTTTCATATCCGATACGCTTTTGTGATTCTTTCGGAAGCGTTTCGGACAGACGTTTGGCAGCATCAAACTGCCCGGCATACAGATACGAATAATACAGGCTTTCGGCAGTAAAAGCATTTTCAGGTTTCATTTCAAGAGCCTTGCGAAAATGTGTGGCTGCATTTAAGTAATTCTGTTTTTCAAAATAAGCAATGCCCAGACGTAGATGTAAATAATAGAAGTCATGCCCGTTTCGCAGGGCTTTGTTGCCTGTTTTTATGAGCTCCGTCCAGTTTGCTTCCAAATAATATTTATAAGTCTTAGCATCGGCTTCCGCATAGCTTATTTTTTGTGCTTTTAAAGCATGCGGCAAAGCTAAGAGTATGACTATTATTAGAATCGATATTGCTTTATTATTTGACAAATTCCACATATTACCTTTTGTTATTTTCATGAGTTTTGAATGCGTTGTGATTTCTGTATTTTCAATTGTCTTTGTTCTCCTGACAAATATATCTTTCCGGTTGGTTTAATTGAAAGCTGTGTTTTTTTCGTACTTAAAATTTTGTCCAAAAACAGATTTCTCTGTAATGTTTCAGCTTCAACCGGGCTGTCTGCAAGGGTATCGTTATATTTTTTGCATACGAAAGTATATTCTGTTTTGAGCAGCATAACAAAAGGAGCGATAAAGTCATGAAAGAACAGCCGGTATTTGGGAAAGCTGAAGTTAATCTGCATGGCCTCTTCATACCTTGTGTTTTCAATGAAAACAAATTTTACTCGGTATGCGGCTTTAAAGAATGTAAATAATTCACTTCTTTTGCTTCCGTAGAAGTTCGAAAAATAAAAATGTTCATCGTTTTGTTCGTAATAAGCGCGTGCGCCGGTTTTTTTGCATTTTATAAATGTGAAGTTGTAAGGGTCTTTATCAATATTCCATTTTACGGTCTCACCTTTTTCATTGATGCAGTTGAGTGTTTGTCCGGGGACAAATGAAAAAGCTTTTTGCAGCACTTCATTAATGGAGGGTTTGTACACCTTTTGATTTTCTTTGGGAATACCTTCTCCGAAACGGTTTTTGTCTCCGTCTTTTACGATGTAGTTTTCAAACGGATAAGGTAAGGTGGGCGCACCGAGTTGAGCGGTTAGCTGCATCTGAAAATGCAAATGCGGATAAGGCGAATGCCCCGAATTACCGACTTGTGCCAGAATTTGAGATTTTTTTACGGCTTCCCCTTTTTTTACTTTAAAACTGCCTTCTTTCAAATGGCTTAATTGGCTGTAAATGTATTCGTTGTGTTTTATGATTATGGTGTTTCCCCAATTTTGGCGCGTGTTGGTTTCGCCGATTTTGTTATCACTAATGTTGTCGATGATATCGGCTACGGTTCCGTCGGCCGGGGCACTGACATATTTTTCGTAGCAATAATAGTCATTTGGCAGGTCGCCTTCGTTTTTATAAGTACTGCCGGAGGCATCGCTAATTTCAAAATCAAGGGCATGCTGCCACTCGCCTTTATGAGTATATTTGCCGTTGTAGCCTTGTGTAACTTTCCATTCACCCCAAAAAGGCAGAGCAATGTCAACCGAAGGTTTGTTTTTGAACCTAAGGTTTTGGATTTTGTTTAAATAAAGGCTTTCCTCAGGGCTTTTTTGTCCGGTATAGTTTACTTCTAATTTTGACGGGAATAAGCGTAATTTCATCACATAAAGAAAAAGTAATACCACCATATTAAAAGGCAGGGCATATACTGCTAAACCAAATTGTGCCAGTATTTTTTGTGAAGACACGGTGATAATTACCGTAATGGGCAACAGGAGCAGCACCCACAAATAGGAACGCAGGGAAGGTATGATAAAAAATCCGCCCACTGCAATTGAAGTCAGTATGTAGTTAAAGCCTATGTTGTTGTATGCCAACTCATTGAAGTCGCTGCCGAGTAAGCTGTAAAATGCAAAAGCTGCAAAAAAACCAAGAAGACTTAGTGTGAGAGCAATTCGTGAATAATGCAACAATCCGATAAATACTAAAACACCGGCTAATATGTTAGGCTGAAAAATTATGGCTCCAAGCGACATCAGATAAGTTCTGATGATGGGGCAGCATTCGTAATTTTGTATGTATCCGTAGATCTCCGTAAAGTTTTTTCCGCCCAAAGCATAAAGTTCGTTATATGTAAACAGATTGCGTTCGCTTAGTTGCAGGGCATCAAAATTCAAGGATGCCGTAAATACCAGCCAAAGGCTGATAATGAACGGAACACTCAAAAACGGAAGGCTGTATTTGTAAAAAACACCTTCCACGGCCAGTGTAATTAAAATACTTAAAATTGCTGCAAACAGAACCAGAGCCGTAAGCTCTATGCTCGGCTGATAATAGAAACCAATACCCAAGCCAACCAGCAATGCATTAAATCCGTAAAGGCCGTTTTGGGAGTTGTGCTTGCTGAAGCCCGACAAATAGGCCGTAATATTGGCTGCCACTACGGACAGCAAGCCGTAAAAACCGGCCCATATATCAAAAAATGAAGCCAAAATCAGCAAGCCGCCCAAAACTTTTGATTGAGAAAAGAATATTTGGGAATAGCTGTTGAGTATGGTAAATACGATGCTTTTTAAGGGCCGAAGTTTTTGCATTTTTAAGATTGACGGTTATTTAAGATGTTCGGGTGTTTGCTCTTGTCGGGCAAAGACTTCCGTGTCTTCTTTTTTACGAATGATGTGTGTGTTTTTATCCGGGTCGATTAACACTACATTGGGCCGCAAGGTGATGAACTGGAGCCATTGCGTAACATTGTATGCTCCGACTTTAGGAATAACGAGATGTTGTCCTTTTTCGAGATGCGGGAATTTTACGGCATCGCGAATCACATCAATATTCATACAAAGCGGGCCGTATATGACCGTGTCTTCGGCATGCGAACCTACTTCTTCGGCCGGGAATATATCAAAGTCATACCAGAATGCTGTAAAAAGTAAATTCACGCCGGCATCAATAATCAGAGCACGCCTGCCGTCCGACAAGCGTTTGTTGGCCACAACCGTAGACAACATGGTGCCTGCATTAGTGATAAGGCTTCTGCCGGTTTCCAGAAAAAGGGTGGGCAAGTGCCCGGGATCAACGGATGAATTTATCAAAGCCGTGGTAATGGCTTCTGAATATTCATCATAACTTGGCGATGTGTCTTTCCCGGGCAGGTATGCCCCTTTTAGGGTATTGTCGGAGGCAAAACCGCCGCCCATATCAATATATTTTATTTTGTGGTCGAATTTTTGGTCGATTTTCGCTGCTAAATCAGCCATTTTCGCCGCTGCAACGCCATAGGGCTCAGCCGCCATAAGGTAGGTTCCGATATGGGTGTGCAGCCCGACCAGGTCTATTTTCTTTGAAAGCATAATTCGGTTGACGGCTGTCCATGCTTCGCCGTTTTCATAATTAAAGCCGAAACGATCCCATTTTGGGTATATACCGGTATCCATATTGATTCGAATAGCTGTTTGCGGGCGTTTTTCGATTTTTTCGGCTATATTCAGCAAGCTGTAAAGTTCGTCGAAATGGTCGATGTGGATGAGTGAATTGTTTTCAACGGCTTTTATTAATTCTTCATCGGTTTTGTAGGGCCCGTTAAATATTATTTTTTCGCCGGCAACGCCGTTTGCCAATGCTTTATCGTATTCAAAGCCCGAAACCACTTCCGCCCAAGCGCCTTCATCGTGAAAAATTCTGCATACGGCATCCAAATAATTGGTTTTGTAAGACCAGGCAAGTTGTACTTTAGGATATTTGGATGAAAAGGCTCTGTAAAGCTTTTGATATTCTTTGCGCATGCTGCTTTCGGAGAATACAAACAGGGGCGAACCGTATTGCTCAATCAAGTCGTTTACGGCAATGCCTTCTATTTTTGAAATATGTTTTACGGGCGGCTGCATTCCGAATTTATCGGGCAGGCCGTCGTTTATTCTTGTAATTACCGGACTTTCGTATTTTCGTTTACTCATGGCTGCTTGTGTTTTTTAAATTTGTGATACCAATTCTGTGTATGAGCTTAGAGCTCTCCGGTTACCGATAATTTTTCAAACTGTGATATATCTCCAATCAGGTCGTAAGAATAGCGGATAAACATTTTTCCGTGTTCAAAACTTTCAAAAGGCTCAACTTCTTGTCCGAGGGCAAGTTTTACCAGAGCTTCGGGCAGGTTTTGGCCGGCTGCCGTTGCCAGATATACCCAAGCCGGTATGCGCGGGTTTATTTCTATGAGATAATAGGTATTGTCATGGGTTTTAATAATTTCTAATTCCATGCCGCCTCGCCATTGGGTGTTTCTGATTAAATCGCGGGTAAGTTCCAGCATTTTTTTGTCGCTCAGGCTGATTCCGCCCCAGGCTTTGCCTTTGTCGGTAATGTATTGCTTACGCATGGGTACGGCGCCTATGGTATTTCCTTTGCCGTCGCCCAGCGCAACTACGTTTACTTCCGTTCCGCGTATAAATTCCTGTATAATAACCGGAACGCCCCATTTGGCCGATATTTTATTGAAATGTTCCTTTACCTGCTCTCGGTTGTAGGCTAAATAAGCGTCATAATATTTGCCTTTTACTAAAACCGGGTATTCAAACTCTTCTTCTGCCTTTTTTATATCATTATAGTTTGAAACGCTTTTATCTTTAGGGACATGAATGCCGTATTTTTTTCCGAATTCGTATAAGTTCGTTTTTTGGCGTTCTTCAAATTGTTTGATGGTAGGAAGAAATATTCGGATGCCTTTTTCTTTCAGGCGTTCTTCGGCTTTTATGAAACTAAAAAGTTCGGCATCAAAATTGGGTATGATGATATCGATTTTTTCACGCTCTTGAATTTCAAAAATACGCGTCAGAAGTGTTTCATAGCCCAATGAGGGATAAGGGATTTGAAAAATTTTATCGGCTACGCCTTCCATATAAATGCCCGGTTCCAGATTTTCATACACCAATCCGATGATACGTACATCAAAGCTTTCGGATTCGCGCAGACTTCTGATTACCGGCACGCCCGGGCCCGGATTATCGGTGTTGTTCAGGCCGGTTACGGCTATTGTGTATTTTGGTTTCATGCTGTGTGGAGATTAGTCGGAGTTTGAAAGAGACAGATTTTCCAACATATTTAAAAAGTCAAAATAGTTCTTTTCAAACACATCTTTATCCACATCAAACTCATTCAGGAAGTATGTTTTGATTTGCTCGTCCGTTTTTCCTTCTTTCAGAAGGCGTATGATTTCTCGTCCGGTTTCGTTGGTAGTGTAGGATTCGCCGGTGTTCGGGTCAAATATAAAACCGGTTTCGCTTACTGCCAGAGTTTTTCGTATTTGCATAAACATATTTTTTATACAAATATACAGCATAAAACTTTTGCCGGTGTTACGATTTTTTGCAAAAGATTTATGAAATTTGTTGGGATAGGAGCATTCTTCTTATTTGAAATTTTAATTATTAGTATCTTAGATAAAAGAATCCAAATTCGAGAAAATACTGCCACACGAAAACACCTTTAGAATCTCAGAAATATCCGGCTAACCCTAAAAATATACCACAAAGGGCACACAGATACACAAAGATAAAAAATAGCCCAACAGGTAATAAATATGCTTTGTGTGCCTTTGTATTCTCTGTGGTTAGAAAAAGCTTGCGAACTGCAAAATTACAGCAAGTTTTTCAATACAAATCATCCCAAGATTTTTTGTAGTCTTGCGGATTTTGTTTGTATTCGCTCACGGATACGCCCGTTTCTTTTTTAAAAAGATTTGAAAGGTATTGTACACTGCTGTAATCCATCATATAAGCAATTTCGCTGAGGGTGTATTCTTCGCTGTCAATCAGGTCTTTTATGCGTTCAATTTTATGCAAAATAATAAAGCGTTCCAAAGTAAGGGCTTCGTATTTTCGAAAAAGTGCGGAAATGTGCCGATAACTCATGCGCAGTTTTTCCACCAAGTAATCCGATTTTCGAGCTATGGAGTCGGCATTATTCATGTAGTGAATCAGCTCAATAACGGTTTGTTTAACTTTTTCAAGAATAATCAGTTCCGGGTTTGAAATTAGGCTCAAACCGGATACTTTTAGGATTTCGTCAATTTGATTAAGGGTGATGTATTCGTTATCAAAACTTACTTTTGCATAACCGGCTTTCAGTTCATGAATTTCGATGCCCAAAGGCTCAAACTCCAGTCGTATAAGCCTAAAACAGCAGCGCGAATTCATGTTTTTTATATGAAGTTCATGCGTATGATGTTTTTCCTGCTGTTTCATTAGAATTCAAAAATAAAGCAATTATTCGGGAAACCGCATTAAATCGGGCCAATAAAATGTCCATTCCGGAGTTTGCAAATGTGTTTCCGTTTGTACTTTGTACCAAGGTGATAAGTCTTTATTCATCGGGTTTACCAAAATGTGAATATCTTGCGCGGGCATATAGCTTTGGCTCAGAAGAAAAATGATTTCTCCGGTATTTTTGTTTTCAGCCATGTCCATTACGGTTACTGCGTGTCCGTAAGGATTTCCGGTTTGAATAAAGATATCGCCGGTTTGTATGTTTTGCGGATTATTAATCGGCAGAAGTTCATTTTTCAATGATGCTGTGTTGGCATAAGTGAAAATATAATCCATGTATTTTCGGAATTTTTTATAAGTATAGTCGCCTTTGGCATAGTTGGTATAATATCTTGCTTTCCCGTCCGACAGAAAATTAAAGTGTATTTCGGAAAACTTTTTTTGTGCATATAAGTATTCGCCGCGCAGACGCATGGCGGCATCGGCACATTGTTGCAGGTCTCTGTTGCCACGGTCAATTTTCAGAACAGCGTATTGTGAGCTTTGTATGCTTTTCGGTTTTCCGTTGTAGAGATATACCGTGTTATCATCGGTTTTTAGCTCCAAATTTCGCAAATAGGATGCGAAGCTGTTTTTCGAGACTTCTGTGCGTTCGTATCCGTCGGGCAGCAGAATGTCTCCAATTTTAGATGCCGGCAAACTGTTCTTCGTTTGCCGTTCGTCCGCAGTGTCGGCTGCCGGGCTTTTGTTTTGTCGGTTGGCTTCGTTTTGCGAATTGCAGTCGGCGCCGAAAAAAAACAGGGCGAAAAAAATATTCAGATACCTTTTATGCATGGCGATTTGTTAAGATGCGGTATGTACAAATTTATATAACTATTTCGAAAATTCTGCGGCTTAGTTGCACGCAGCTCGGACGTTTTCCTCCGGACGTTTTGAAGTCCTTCCTTCGACTGATGCTCAGGAACCGCCGGACGTTCAAAAGTCCTAAAAATTAAAATTATTGGGGTCGGGGCCTATGCGTTCATTTTTATCTAAAGCATCTATTTGTTTTATATCTTTTTGGCTAAGTTCAAAATCAAACAGTTCAGAATTTTCTTTTATGCGTTCTTTATGTACGGATTTGGGAATGCTAACGACACCCTTTTGTAAATCCCAACGAAGAACAATTTGAACCGGAGTTTTTCCGTATTTTTCGGACAATTTTTCTAACAGCTCAATGTCGGTGGCTTTGCCTTTCATAATGGGCGACCAGGCTTCAAATTGTATGCTGTTACTTTTGCAGAAATCAAGCAAATCAGCCTGTACCAAATGCGGGTGAAATTCCACCTGATTGACGGTTGGCATGCTCTCGGCTTCCAACATAAGGTCTTCCAAGTGATGTTGTAAAAAATTGCTGACGCCTATGGATTTTGCGCTTCCTTGCCGGCACAAATACTCCAAAGCTTTCCAACTGTCTTTATATTTCCCGGGAACGGGCCAATGTATAAGATATAAATCCAAATAATCGGTTTGCAGTCTGTTCAGACTTTCACCAAAGGCTTTTAGCGCTTTTTCGTAGCCTTGGTCACTGTTCCAAAGTTTAGATGTCAGGAAAATTTCTTCACGCGGAATGCCGGATGCTTTTATGGCTTTACCTACGCCTTCTTCGTTACCGTATATGGCTGCTGTATCAATCTGTCGGTATCCGATTTCCAATGCATAACTTACGGCATCAAACACTTCTTTTCCGTCTTTTGACTTGAAAGTTCCAAGCCCGAGGTAAGGCATTTGTGTTCCGTTGCTGAGCTCTGTGCTTCCTTGTAAGTCTGTTATTTTCATGCTTTTATTTTTTATCAAATATAAGCAAATTATGAGAGTACTTAAAAAAATATCGGTTTTATTGCTTAGATAAAACAAAAAGCATCGCAAATCCAAAGACCTGCGATGCTTTAAAAACAAACAAAAAAGAACTATTGATTATGGCTTTTCAGTAATTTCATTTTTGTTACAATATCTTGCGTAATGCCTTCAACGGATATGACAGCTCCGGAGATGGCATCCATTTTTACCAAATCTAAAGCTTGTTTCTGTTTTATTTGCGATTTGTAAAAATTATCAATACAAAAATAGATCGCATTTGTCTTGGCAGCAATACCCATTTATTGGTATTTTAAAACAAGTTCATGGATTTCAGAACATCTACCGATTCTTTTACTTTTTGTGCCGAAACATTCACCAACTCACGTTCTTCATCGTTAAGCTCTATTTCCAGAACCCGTTCTGCGCCGTTTTTTCCCAACATCACCGGAACTCCGAAATAGATATCTTTGTAGCCGTATTCTCCGTTTAAATAAACGCTGGCCGGTTCAAAACGTCTTTGGTTTTTAGCAACTGCCACAGCCATTTTAGCTGCCGCATATCCGGGGGCATACCAGGCAGAAGTGCCAAGCAGTTTTACAATTTCACCGCCTCCGAAACGCGTACGTTCAATAATGGCATCGATTCGGTCTTTAGCCAAAAGCTGAGTTAAGGGTGCTCCGCTGATTGATGTATAGCGCGGCAAGGGCACCATGGTGTCGCCGTGGCCGCCGAGTGTAATGGCTTCAATGTCTTTAGGAGAGCAATCCAATTCCGAAGCCAGAAATTTTTTGTATCGTGCCGTATCCAGCATTCCGGCCATACCGATTACTTTTTGCGGCGCCAGTTTAGATGTGAATAAGGCGGCATAAGCCATTACATCCAACGGATTGGCTACAATGATATAAATGGCATTTGGCGAATATTTTACGGCATTTTCCATGACTTGTTTCATGATTTTACCGTTGGTTTCAATTAAGTCTTCGCGACTCATGCCCGGTTTTCTGGGTTTACCCGATGTAACAATAACCACGGATGAATCTTTTGTGGCTTCATAATCATTGGTTACACCCTGTATTTGAGTGGTATAGCGTGCCAATGGTGCGGTTTGTTCTAAATCAAGCGCTTTGCCTTCGGCCAAGCCTTCAATAACATCCAACAAAACCAGTCGATTGCATATTTCTTTTTCGGCAACTACTTGTGCGCAGGTTGCTCCTACATTGCCTGCTCCGATAATTGATATTTTCATAAGTCATATATTTTATGTTTGCGATTCAAATAAACTAAAAAAATGTGATGAATTTTTAAGTTTTGCTAAAATACTTGTCAAAACTGATAAGATTCATATAAATGTTCAATTATGAAGAACAAGCAAACCGCATTGCATAATAAAAACTGCTGTTTTTTTCTTAACTTGTAATCCTGTAATTTATAAGGTTGTACAAACCGGTATTTTATTAAAACCTAATTTTTTTAACACTTAACACATTAAGTATGAAGCAAAAAATATTATTATCGTTATTAACAGCTTTGTTTTTCTTTGTCGGGCATACGGTTTCGGCACAAGATGACGGAGCCAAAGAACTAAACCAAAAAGTACTGAGCGGGCTTAAATTTAGAAGCATAGGGCCTGCTTTAACATCGGGGCGTATTTCCGATTTTGCGGTTAATCCGGATAACAATTCGGAATATTATGTGGCTGCAGCCAGCGGGCACGTATGGAAAACCGAGAACAAAGGAATTACCTTTAAACCTGTTTTTGATAATTACGGCGCATATTCCATGGGTTGTATTACAATGGATCCTAATAATCATAATACATTATGGATAGGAACCGGCGAAAACAACCACCAGCGTGCTTTAGGTTACGGAAACGGCGTTTATAAAAGTACCGACGGCGGTAAGTCATGGACGAATATGGGTTTGAAGGAATCGCGACAAATAGGAATGATTGTGATTCATCCGGAAAACTCCGATATTGTGTTTGCGGCAGCTGAAGGCTCTGTATGGGGTCCCGGCGGTGATCGCGGCTTATATCAAACAACCGACGGCGGTAAGAACTGGACTAAAGTTTTGGAAATTAGTGAGAATACCGGTGTGAACAATGTGATTATGGATCCGGAAAATCCTAATATTATGTATGCTTCTTCGGAGCAACGTCGGAGAACCTTTTTTACCAAAATAGGCGGCGGCCCGGAAAGTGCCATATATAAATCGGAAGACGGCGGAAAAAATTGGCGTAAACTCACATCGGGATTGCCCTCAGGCCATGTTGGAGGAATGGGTATTGATGTATCTCCCGCTAATCCGAATTATGTGTATGCCATTATTGAAGCTGAAGGTGAAACCGGCGGTTTTTTTCGTTCGACCGACAAAGGGGAATCTTGGAATAAGATGAGCGACCACTCAAGCAGCGGACAATACTATAACGAAATATTCTGCGACCCGAAAGACCCGAATAAAGTGTTTTCAGTAGAAACATATTCGCATTACACCGAAGACGGCGGGAAAACATGGAAACGCCTCGGAAGAGACGAAAGACACGTAGATGACCATGCTTTGTGGATAGACCCCTCCGATACCGATCACCTGATAATAGGCGGCGACGGCGGTGTTTATGAGACTTACGATATGGGTGCTAACTGGCGTTTTGTACCAAACTTGCCGGTTACGCAATTTTACAGAGTGTATGTAGATAATGCAGAACCCTTTTATAATGTTTACGGCGGAACGCAGGACAATAACAGCCTCGGCGGCCCTTCTCGTAACATAAGCCGGCACGGCGTACCTTCCACCGATTGGGCTCCCACGCTTGGCGGCGACGGTTTCTGGGGTGCTGTTGACCCGGATAATCCGGACATTGTTTATTCGGAATACCAATACGGAAATATTTTCAGATACGATAAGAAAAGCGGCGAACGTTTGAGAATTAAACCATATCCGGCCAAAGATGAGCTCAGTTATCGTTGGAATTGGAATGCGCCTTTTATCATAAGCCCGCATAACAAAAAACGCCTGTACATTGCAGCCAACAAACTTTTCCGAAGCGACGACAGAGGCAGCTCCTGGACAACATTGGGCGGCGACCTTACGGCTAATATCGACCGAAATACGTGGAAAGTAATGGGTAAATTTTGGAGTACCGATGCCGTAGTGAAAGACGTTTCAACTTCTTTGTACGGAACCATTGTCTCGCTTGACGAATCACCGATTAAAGAAGGTTTACTATACGTAGGAAGTGATGACGGCATGTTGCGCGTGAGCGAAGACGGCGGAGAAAATTGGCGCGTTGCCAACAACTTTCCCGGTGCCCCGGATTATTGTTACATCAGCGACATTAAAGCCGACCGCTTTGACGAAAATGTGGTGTTTGCAACACTCAGCAATTTTAAAAGCGATGATTTTAAACCCTACGTATATAAAAGTACCAATAAAGGCAGAACTTGGAAATCCATCAGCAATAATCTGCCCGAAAACGGAACCGTGCATACCCTTGAGCAGGATTTTAAAAAGAAAGATTTACTCTTTTTGGGAACGGAATTTAGTTTCTTTTTCAGTGTAAACGGCGGCGAAAAATGGATTGAATTCGATAAGGGAATGCCCGATATTCAGGTGGCCGATATTGCCATACAGGAACGTGAAAGCGATATTGTTTTGGCTACTTTCGGGCGCGGTTTCTACATAATAGATGACTACTCGCCACTGCGTACATTGACTGATGATTTTGTGAAAAATACCGATGCGCATATTTTCCCCGTGAAAGATGCTTTGCAGTATATCCAAACAAGCAAACAATACGGACAAGGTGCCACGGTTTGGTTAGCGGAAAACCCGCCTTTCGGAGCGGTATTTAGTTATTACCTGAAAGAGGTTCCGAAAACATCCAAACAGTTGCGTAAAGAAAAGGAGAAGAAATTGTTTGAAAACTCCGAAAAAATTCCGCAACCAAGTTGGAAAGAATTGTTGGAAGAAGAGAACGAAGAAGCGACTTATCTTCTGTTTACCGTAAAGAACAGTGAGGGCAAAACCGTGCAAAAATTTACGGCGAAACCTTCTGCAGGGCTTTCACGAACCGCTTGGGATTTAACTTACGACAATCCTTTCCCTACGGAAGCTTCCGACGGCAAATTCAGTCCGTTTAAATCCGAACGCAGCGGTATGCTTGCATTGCCCGGAAAGTACAGCGTAGAAATGGGTATGTATCATCAAGGCAGCTATGAAGCGATGGGCGAGCCCGTTGACTTTAACGTGAAACGACTAAGTAATACTACACTGCCGGCCAAAGACAAAGCAGCTTTAGACGCTTATTTTGCCGATTTGGATGAAACGGCTCGAAAAGTTTACGGAACAAGCAGCTATTTAAGTGAGCTGATGAAAAAAGTTGCGACCATCAAGCAAACGGTTCTCAAAACGGCTGCTGCAGATATTGAATTGATGAATCAGGTGCAGGAAGTTGAAAAAGCACTCCAAGATGTAAGATTTGAAATGCACGGCGTTTCGGCAAAAGCCAGTTATGAAGAAATTCCGCCGCACAAATTGCCTATTTATAAACGCATGAGTAACACTTATTGGACACATTCAGGCTCCACATCGGATGTTACCGAAACTGAAAAACAGCAGTTAGCGATTATCAATGAGCAGTTGCCGCCGGTAATCGAAAAACTTAAAGTGCTCACAAAAGAAGCTGAGAAGATAGAGCAAAAATTAGAAGAAATAAATGCTCCCTGGACACCCGGAAGAATTATTGAGGAATAGTTATTAAAAACAGACAGTGAATTTAAAAACCGCCGAAATTTTTCGGCGGTTTTTTGTTTGCCCTTTCGCAGAGCCGACAAGCTTCCGGTGAATTAGATACATAGTACACTATTTTTTTTGGGTTTTTCTGTAACCTTTATTTGTGCCTGTTCGTTTTAAGAGTAAAGAAACACAAATAATAAACATTTAAAATTTTAAGCCATGAAAACACGATATTTTAACTCGAGAATTCGCAACCGAAGAACCAAAATCACCAACCAATACACGCGCTGTCATAATTAAACCAAACACAAACAAACCGAAATACAAACATTAAAAATATTTAAGCCATGAACACACGATACTTTAACTCGAGAATCCGCAACCGAAGAACCAAAATCACCAACCAATACACGCGCTGTCATAATTAAACCAAACACAAACAAACCGAAATACAAACATTAAAAATATTTAAGCCATGAACACACGATACTTTAACTCGAGAATCCGCAACCGAAGAACCAAAATCACCAACCAATACACGCGCTGTCATAATTAAACCAAACACAAACAAACCGAAATACAAACATTAAAAATATTTAAGCCATGAACACACGATATTTTAACTCCCGAATCAAAACCTCAAGAAGCCGCACCAAAAGCCAATTTGCCAATTAATCATCTTTTCTTCATACACACACATATATCCCAATTTACAAAAGGCCGAATATCTCATTCGGCCTTCTTCAATTTTGATAAATATTTTTTTCGGAATTAAGAGCGGAAAATGTAGTAACACAATAACAACGGTCAATCTTATTCAGGCATCAATAATATGCCGGGTGGTTATATAAATGTTGCAAATGATGTAAATATGGTGTATATTTACATCAAAAATAAAATAAGATTATGCCAAGACAAAGTATAACTTTCTCGAAACCAAATGATGAATGGTTAAAAGCTCAGGTAGAAAACGGGGAATATTCCGGCAAAAGTGAACTTGTCAATGATTTGATTCGGCAGGCTCGAAAACAGCATGTTCAAATTGATTGGATTAGGGCAAAATTGGAAAAAGCTGAAAAAAGCGGATTCACCGATGACAGCAAAGAGCAAATTTTAAAACAGTCAAAGGCTTTACTTAATGGCTGAATACAGAATAAGTAACAGTGCAAAAGAGGACTTGATTCGCATTCATCATTTCGGTGTCCAAAAGTTTGGAGTTACTCAAGCTGACAAATACTTTGGGTCATTTTTTGATTGTTTTGAAATTATTGCTCAAAGACCATTTTCATTTCAATCTGCGGACTATATAAAAGAAGCTTACAGGAGATGCCCTTGTGGTTCTGATACTGTATATTACAGAATAGATGATAATATGGTTGAGATAATGGCAATTGTTGGAATGCAAGATTTAAAAAATATACTTTGATTTTTTTATGCCCTATAAAATGCTTTACCCTACCGGTAAATTATTTGGCGAACAACTTCAAATCTGTTAAATACCGGTTATTTGGTTTTTTCCAAAATATGAGATACGCATTTGAAAAATTAAAACTTCTTTTTCTTCCGGTTTTTTACTGCAAAGGTTGGGCTTTTTCTTTTCTGAATTTTCTTTGCTTAAGTTTTTTAAAAATGTAATTTTAACATGGAAAAACAGGTATAACTATCCGGGAAATAAATGCCGGGGGGTTATATAAATGTTACCTGCAATTGTAAAAAGAACGAAATAGTTTCTATATAATTCAACTTTATTATTTATCTTTGTTACATTATTTGAATTGAAAAACTGAATGAATAAAAATTTTGAAGTCATTTTCCTTGAACAAGCATTAGAGTTTTTAGATAGTTTGGATTTAAAAACGAGACGGAAAATATATTACAACATTGATAAAGCTAAACTTGGACTTGACCCAAAATTGTTTAAAAAATTGACGGATGAAATTTGGGAATTTAGAACAAAATATAGCGGACTACAATATCGACTTTTTGCTTTTTGGGAAAGAACCGACAATACTGAAACACTTGTAATTTCAACTCACGGTATAGTTAAAAAAGCAGATAAAGTTCCGAAATCTGAAATTGAAAAGGCCGAACGAATTAGAAAAACTTATTTTGAAAATTAGAACCCATGGAAACAAAAAATGAAAAAATGAGAAAAATGACTCTGTCCCAATTAAAAGATAGAGATATTGGAAAAATTGGAACACCCGACCGAGATAAATATGAATTTGATTTACAAATGGAAGTTCTTGGAGAAATGATAAAAACCGTTAGAAAAGAGCGTAAATTGACACAAGAACAGCTTGGAGAATTAATCGGAGTTCAAAAATCACAAATTTCAAAATTAGAACGAAACACAAAAAATGTAACCATCGAAACTATTTTGAAAGTTTTTAAAGCTCTAAAAGCAAAGGTGAAATTTAGTGTAGAAATGGACCGGACTGAATTCAAAATAGCGTAAAATTAACATTACCGGCAACATTTGAAATTGATAAAGGAAAAGCGAAGCGAGTAAGGCATAGTGAGTTCAAACCGGAAACATTAATTCGGGACGGATTGACACTCTATCAATTTCCCTGCGCCCGTGCGGTGTTTTCACCCCGCAGAGTTTTAAGTCTGCCTGTTGCAAGTTCAAATCTGTTAAATTTCAGCTATTTAGTATCTGACAGAAAATGTCAAATTCAAGGCTTTTTTCTTTTCCGGATTTTCTTTTGCTTATTCTTTTAGGAAAATGTAATTTTAGCATGGAAAAACGGGCATAACGATGCGGGAAATAAATGCCGGGTGGTTATACAAACGATTCATTGCATAAGAAATGAAACAAGATAATATTTA
>CAYYQW010000029.1:0-41885 GCA_964472505.1 uncultured Bacteroidaceae bacterium
GATAAAGTCCAGTTTAAAGAACTATTTGGATTGGGAATTTCCTATAAATTTTAAAGCCGCCTGTTGCAGCGGTCAGACGGATCTGTTAACTAATTCTATACATATCATTTTAGATCGCCGGCATCTTGACAGAGTAGCCGTCAGACCGCTTTTTATAATGCATTTTTGTATATTATTGCTTTTCAAACGACAGCCGTTTTTTTGCATGTAAAAAAAATGATGAGAAAAATTTTTTTAAAAAAACGGAATAAGTCATATATTGCAAAAAATACCAAATTTGAAAAGCTTTGAGATATACACGCCCCGAAAAACGGATTATTTGAAAAGCAAGTTTTTACAGTTGTAAGCAGCATTTTGCGAAACGCGTGTCATGCATTATGCCGTGCACGATGCATACCGGTGTACAATTTTATCGAAGTGTAAGTTTTTGATTAGTAGGATGTTATATGGTAGATAATAAAATTTATAAAAGTGGAATTGGGTGATGGGAGTTGGATGAGTATAGACCGATATACTCAATAAAAACCAAAAATAAATACAGCCGGAAAGCCGAAGCCGGAAACATGTAGGTAAAATTTTTAATTTTTATAATTATGATTAAGAAAATTTCTTTTTTAGTTCCGGTAATTTTTGCATTTGCAAAAATTCAGGCGCAAGACTATTTGATTAGTTTTGCCGGAAGTGGTGAAACAACCACCGTAGAAACCGTAGAAGTTGAAAACCTGACGCAGGAAACTTCCTTAACTCTAAGTGGTACAGATGTTCTGCATCTTCTTGCTACAGTTAATGTTGAAGAATTGAACAGTGCAGGATTTCGAATTTATCCTAATCCGATTGCAGACAAAGCATTTATTGAGTTTGAACAACAAAGCTCGGGACAGGTGCTTGTAGAAGTAATTGATGTAAGTGGCAAAAGTATTGCAACGAGCCGAAATAATTTAAGTGCCGGGGTACAGCAATACAGTATCAGTAATTTGCCTATTGGTTTGTATATTATGAATATCATAACAGATGGACACAATTACAGTTCAAGAATTGTGAGTAATAGTACAACAAACGGTATTGCTGCTATTGAGCATACAAGTAGCCATACTATTGTTAAAAAAACGGCAGAAAAAAACAGCAAAGCAACCGTTCAGATGCAATACAACGAAGGCGACCGATTGTTGTTTAAAGCATTTTCAGGTGATTATATAACCGTATCTACACTTGTGCCAACCGAAAGCTCTACAGTTACTTTTAACTTTGTTTCGGCAACCGATGCGGACGGTAACAATTATGCCACGGTAACCATAGGCGACCAAACCTGGATGGCCGAAAACCTGCGCGTTACAACATACCCCGACGGTACAGCCATACCGCATGTAACCGACAATACGGAATGGGCAAATCTCGGAGACAACAATACCGATGATGCCTATAGTTGGTATGACAATGATGAAGCAACAAACGGCGAGACTTACGGCGCACTTTATACTTACGCTGCCGCAATAGGCGATGATTGGACACACCAAAACACCGCCGGACAAGGCGTATGCCTCGATGGCTGGCACCTGCCCACCGATACCGAGTGGGCAGAACTTGAAGATTACCTGACAAACAATGGACACAGTAGCACCGAAGGCACAGCATTAAAAGCCATAAGCGGTTGGAACAGCGGTGGCAACGGCACAGATGATTATGGTTTTTCTGCTCTTCCGGGTGGTTACCGCTACTACGCTGCCGGTTATTCCGGCAATATCGGTAATTACGGCTACTTTTGGTCGGCTACCGAGTACAATGCGGCCTACGCATGGAACCTGAGCCTGTACTACAGTTACAGCGGTGTAAACCGTAGCTACATCAATAAGAGTTATGGTTTTTCAGTCCGCTGTTTACGGGATTGAGTTTATTTGATTTACCCTGTTAAATAAGGCGAAGCCTTCCGCAAAGCGGATTTAACAGGGTAAATTTGAAGCTTTGATTATTTGGGGTTGGGGGCGTAGCCTCAACGAATTTTTTTAAAAAACCAGATATTTTATGAAAACTGCAAAAATATTGAAATTAGAACAAAATAATGTCGAAAATATTATTTTGCACAAAGAAGGCTTATTTTGACGTGCTTACGAGCAGTCGGCTTTTTTATTCGTTCGTAACATGGAGGCGTATCAGATAACCAAAAAGTTTTACAAAAATGCAAAACAAGAAGTAGTATATCTTGGTTTTCCGGCTAATATTTTACAACAAATATTAGAAATTGCAAAAGAAAAAGAAATCTCGGAAAATGAAACCCAAATAATCATTAGCAAATGCCCTGCGCCCGTGCGGTGTTTTCACCGCACGGAATTTTAAAGCCGCCTGTTTTACCTCAGCTGAAAACACCTGATGCGCAGTGTTATTAATTATTCATTATCAGCAAGTTTAAAAGTATATTTTTGTATATTATTGCTTTTCAAACGACACCCGTTTTTTTGTATGTAAAAAATTTGATGAGAAATTTTTTTTTTAAAAAACGGAATAAGTCATATATTGCAAAAAATACCTAATTTTAAAAAGCTTTTAGATACACATACGCCCCGAAAAACGGATTATTTGAAAAGCAAGTTTTTACAGTTGTAAGCAGCATTTTGCAATGCACGATGCATACCGGTGTACAATTTTATCGAAGTGTAAGTTTTTGATTAGTAGGATGTTATATAGTAAATGCTGAAATTTTAAAAAGTGGAATTGGATGATGGGAGTTGCAAAGGTACAGAGGTTATGGTTTATTGCAAAACAATGACAACATGTTGTAAATTAGTGGATAATATCAATAAATAATGCCGGAACAACAAAATATAGAATGGAAAGCATCTTGGAGAGATGAATATTTAAAATGGATTTGCGGTTTTGCAAATGCCAAAGGTGGTAAGCTGATTATCGGAAAAGATAATAATGGAAATATTGTTGGCGTTGAAAGTTCCAAACGTCTAATGGACGACCTTCCAAATAAAATTCAAAATCATCTTGGTATTATATGCGAAATTGATTTACATGAGCATGAAAATAAACATTATATTGAGATTTTTGTAAAACCATATAACGTACCAATCTCATATCAGGGAAAATATCATTATCGTAGTGGAAGTACAAAACAGGAGTTAAAAGGAACTGTTTTAAACGAGTTTTTGCTAAAAAAAGCCGGAAAAACTTGGGACGATATAAATGAAGCTTCTGCAAGCTATGATGATATTGACAGTAAAACAGTTGAAAAGTTCAAAGAGGACGCAGTTAACAGCAAACGTTGGATAGCTGTAAAAGGTGAAACAAATTATCATCGAATATTTGAAAACCTTCAATTAACAGATAAAAATGAGTTAAAACGAGCTGCATTAGTCTTGTTCGGAAAAAATCCTCGAAAATACTTTATTAATGCTTATGCCAAAATTGGAAAATTTGGCAAATCAGACCATGACTTACAATCTCAGGAAGTAATAGAAACTAATGCTTATTCACTTGCAAATGAAATTATTGAAATACTGGATAAGAAATATTTCATAAAAACAATATCATACAAAGGATTACATCGAGTTGAAACACCGCCATATCCGTATGAGGCAATTCGTGAAGCATTGATTAATGCTGTGATACACAGAAACTATTTTGGACCACCGATACAAATAAGCCTTTATGATGATAAGATAATGATTTGGAATGTTGGACAATTACCGGAGGAGTTGTCAATTGATGATTTAAAACGTAAACATTCATCGTTCCCGAGAAATCCAAGATTAGCAGAAGCCTTTTTTAAAGGAGGATTAATCGAAGCTTGGGGACGAGGAACTCTAAAAATTATCAACGAGTGTAAAGAGTACGGATTACCTGAGCCTGATATTGAAATAATGAGTGGTGGAATTTGTGTAACGATTTACCAAAACAAATTAACAGACGAGTATTTAGAAAAATTAGGTATAAACCACCGACAAAAGTTAGTAATTAAGTATTTAAAAACAACGGAACGGATTACAAATAAAGAATATCAGGAACAAACCGGCTGTTCCGACAGAACCGCAAGTCGTGATTTAAAAGAATTAGTGGAAAAACGAGTTTTAAGAAGTTCCGGAACCAAAGGAGTTGGTGCTTTTTATGAATTAATAACGCCAATAACGCCATAATAACGCCATAATAACGCCAACCGAAAGAATGAAGAAAAGAAATAATAATATAAAACCATAACATTGCGTTGGTTGTCAGGCTTTTGGCAACATTGGCGGTGCAGCGAAGCAAGCTGCCAATACCGCCAAAAACTTGCCGCCGACACATTTTCGTTAGTTGCAACGGCGGTTAACGATAACAGAAAATAGAAAAATGTAACAAACGATTATCTTTGCAAGGCAACAAATTTGAAAAACATGATAGATTTAAAAAAATATATAAAGGAATTGCAATCTGTTTCGATAGATGAATTGACAGAACACTCAAAACGATTTGCTCTTGAAACTTTGTTAAGAGAAGTTGCCGAAACTGTTGTTTCAAAAAACAAAATAAAAGTTTTGCACGAACCCAAACGCAAAGATAATTACGGCTCACCTGATTTTAAAATTTATACGGAAAGCTCAATAATTGGATATGCTGAGAATAAAAAGATAACTGAAAATTTGGATAAGGTTATAAAATCAGCACAAATAAAAAAATATCGTGAATTGTCGCCAAACATTTTATTGACAAATTACCTTGATTTCATTTGGATTAAAGACGATATTTTCCAAAGAGAAACCCTTTGTTATGTTTCTGATTTAGAGAATAAAAAATTTATACCCGATGAAAATAAAATTCAGAATATAACTAATATTTTAACTAATTTCTTTTCGGAAGCACCGATTGGAATTTCAACAGCAAAAGATTTGGCGTTGGCATTGGCAGTCAGAAGTAAAAACCTAAAAGACTTTTTGGACGATGATTTGGAAAGTCAAGAAAATGCCGAAGAACAAACACGTCTCGTTGGTTTGTATGATACATTTAAAAGCCATATTTTTAACGAATTAACCATTTCCGAATTTGCAGATGCTTTTGCTCAAATGTTAGTTTACGGATTGTTTTTGGCAAAACTAAATGCTGACACAAAAGAAGTTACATTATACAATGCAAAGCGTTTTATTCCTCAATCATTCGAGTTAATTAGAGAATTAGTAGGTTTTCTCGACGAATTGGAAGATGAAAACTATAAAGATACACGCTGGATAATAGATGAAGTAATTTCAATAATGAATAATTTGGAGTTACAAGAATTACAAAAATCCTTACAATTCAGCAAAAAAGTAAAGGACAACGAAAACATAGAAACCGACCCATACATTTATTTCTATGAAACATTTTTGGCTGCCTACGATAAAAATTTAAGAAAAGCAAAAGGTGTTTACTACACACCGCCGCAAGTTGTAAATTTTATAGTAAGGTCGGTAAATGAAGTTTTGAAAAACACTTTCAAAATTGATACCGGTTTTGCAGAACCCGAGAAAGTTACTGTTTTAGATTTTGCAACAGGAACAGGAACATTTATTATTGAAATTCTAAAACAGATATTTGAAGAAATACCCGCTCAAAACAAGCAACTTAAAGAAATGTTAATAAAAGACCATGTTTTGAAAAATATTTATGGTTTTGAGTATTTAATTGCACCTTATACGGTGGCACATTTAAAACTTTCACAATTTCTGAAAGAAAATGATTATGAATTAGATGCAAAAGAGCGGTTCCAATTATTTTTGACAAATACGCTTGAACCAATAGCTGATATTCCACCAAATTTATACGCAAAGTCATTATCGACCGAAGGAAAATTAGCGCAAAAAGTAAAAGACAAGCCAATACTTGTAATAACAGGAAATCCGCCCTATTCGGGACATTCAAAAAATACAGGCGATTGGATAACTAACTTGTTAAAAGGTAACGATATTTGGGCTACCGAAAAAATTGAAAAACAAGCCAACTATTATAAAGTGGACGGCAAATCATTGGGCGAACGAAACCCGAAATGGTTACAAGATGATTATGTGAAATTTATTCGTTTTGCTCAATATAAAATTGATAGAGCAGGACAAGGAGTTGTGGGCATAATTACAAGCCATTCATTTTTAGACAACCCAACATTCAGGGGAATGCGTCAAAGCCTAATGCACTCTTTTGACCAACTATATTTCATCGACTTACATGGAAACGCAAAGAAAAGAGAGAAAACACCTGAAGGAAAACCGGACCAAAATGTATTTGATATCGAACAAGGTGTGGCTATTTCCATATTCATTAAAAAGTCCGGACTTAAAAAAGGCGTTTTTCATACCGATTTTTGGGGCAACAGGAAACAAAAATTTGATTTGTGTTTAGATAATTCAATTGAAACACTTGAGTTTACAGAGTTAAAACCTAATTCACCGTTTTATTTGTTTACACAGCAAAATGAAAAACTTTGGGAAAAATATAAAAGTTTTTGGTCTGTAAAAGAAATTTTTCCTGTAAATTCTGTTTGTATAACTACAAGTAGGGACGGGTTAGTAATTGATTGTAGCGAAGAAAAATTGTTACAAAAGTTTCATGTTTTTTCCGATATAAAAATATCAGATAATGATTTATACAATGTATTAAGTTTAAAGGACAATAGAGATTGGAGCTTACCTGAAAAGAGAAAACTTATTTTGCAAGAAAAAGAGTTAAAAACTTTTATAAAAGATATTGATTATCGTGTTTTTGATAAACGAAAAATCATGTATCATAAGCACGCTATTGATTTTGGACGTTGGGAAGTAATGAAGCATATGAGTTATGAAAATTTAGCTCTAATCACAAACAGACAAGCTCGACTTTCAACATATCAGCACGTTTTTATTTCAGATAGTTTAACAGATTTACATATTTTTGAGACTGCAAATGCAAGTCCTTACCATTTTCCACTATACCTATATGAAAAACAAAAGGATGCGATATTTAAAAAAGAAGAACCAACGAAACAATTAACACAATACGAACAAGAATTAAAAAAACATACCGAACAATTTGAAAAGGCAGTTTCTGAAATTAAACGACATGAAAAGCTGTTTGCAGAAAAAGAAAATCCGATACAAGACGAAATAGACTATATAGAAGAACATCGTTCAACTTACGAAGAATATAAAACATCTTATGAGCAAATAAAAAAGCATTACAGAGAATTGATTGACAGCTCAAAAAGAGATGTAGAACTTAACCGGGAAAATAAAATCGAGTTCGTAGAAGATGACATTATAAAACGCCCGAACTTTTCAGATAACTTTTTGAAATTTGTAAAACAAAAATATCCCAATTACACACCCGAAAAGGTGTTGGGATACATTTATGCAATTTTACACAGTCCAACATACAGAGAAAAATATGCAGACTTTCTAAAAATAGATTTCCCGAAAATTCCATTCTGCGAAGATGAAAACACTTTTGAGAAATTGTCAAAGTTAGGTGCAAAACTTATAGAGTGCCATTTATTGAACGAAATTCCGAAAGGAAAAGAATATAACAATCTAGGTATTTATAGCGGAGGTGGAGACAACATTGTCGTTAAACCGGAATATAAAGCGGTAAAAATAGACAACAAAAGAGAAGAACGTTTATACTTTAATAAAAATCAATATTTCAACAATGTGCCTGAAAAAACTTATGATTTTTATATTGGAGGTTATCAAGTGTTAAACAAATACTTAAAAGACAGAAAAGGCAAAGAACTAAATATGAATGAAGTATTGACTGTTGGTAAAATTGTAAAAGTCTTGTTTTTTACTATAAGACAAATGGAATTAATTGATAATGAAACAAATGATTGGATATAAAATAATAAATGCAAGTAACACTGTGCCTCGCTAATCAAATTTTCCAACTTCCCCCCGCACTTTTTTTATGGCTAAATCGTGAAAGGGCAAGCATAAGTTGACGGAAACAATACAGACGCTTGAATAATGATAAATTAATTGTAAAACTATTTCTATGAAAACAAAAATTATAAGCGTTTTGCTTGCACTGTTTTCTGCATTCAGTACGATAAATGCGCAGCAGACAATTAACGGAACAATAAACCATGATGGTTTAACCAGACAGTACATTCTGTATATACCGGCTTGTTATGATCCTGATGCACAGAGTCCGCTTGTCCTGAGTTTTCACGGTTACTCAAGTAATGCTCAAACTAATTTTAACTACACCAATTTCAAATCAATTGCGGACACTGCCGGATTTATTCTAATCCACCCGCAAGGAACTCTGTTAGATGGCGTAACCCACTGGAATGTGGGCGGATGGACTTTGAACAGCACCGTTGATGATGTTGGCTTTGTTTCCAATTTGTTGGATACCGTTTCCGCACACTACAATATCGATCAAGATAGAATTTACAGTACAGGAATGTCAAATGGAGGATATATGAGCTTTTTGCTTTCTTGCCAACTAAGCAACCGGATAGCTGCAATAGCATCCGTTACCGGTTCAATGACGCTGCAAACCTATGATAATTGCAATCCGCAACATCCAACGCCTGTTTTGCAAATTCATGGTACGGCAGATGCTACTGTCCCCTATAACGGCAATCCAACTTGGACAAAATCAATTGATGATGTATTGCAATATTGGGTAAACTTTAATAACTGTAATTCAACACCTTCAATTTCTAATGTTCCGGATACAGATGCTTCCGATGGCAGTACGGCAGATCATATGGTTTACAGCGAGGGCGACAATTGTGTTACAACCGAACATTTTAAAGTGTATAACGGTGGTCATGATTGGCCCGGCGCTTGGGGTAATATGGATATTTCTGCAAGTGCAGAGGTATGGAAGTTCTTATCGCAATATGATATTAACGGATTAATGGGATGCAGCACATCAGCAATTAATGAAGCTTTAAATGAAAGGAAAGAACTACGTGTTTTTCCCAATCCGGCATCAGAATCAATAACAATTATAACGGATGTTTCAGAGAAATTGGATTATTCCGTTTATTCGTTACTTGGAGAACAGCTGCTGTCCGGGTATGTTGATTCCGACCATAAAACAATCGATATATCGAATTTGAATCCGAATATTTACTTTTTTAGATTAGGGACACAAACGATTAAACTTATTAAAACAGAATAAAAGAGCATAAAAAAATGCCATTAAAACAGGCGTTTATTCACATCTTCACAGCAGCCTCGCTGAGCGAAATTTGCAAGTTCGCTCCGTTACCAAAGCTCCAACCATTCCCAAGTTAATTGCAACGCTTATTTTACGACAGATTTAATTTCACCTTTGTAGAAGTAAGTTGTTAATTCGTCATCTTTTTTTAGTTCGGAAGCATCTTTTACAGGTTTGCCGTCTTTCTTAGTGTAGGAATATCCCAGTTTTAAAATATTTTTCGGGTCGTAAGCATTTATGCGGTATTCTGCTGTATGCAGAAGGTTGTTTTGGCGGTTTATGTAGTTGCGTGTTGCTGTGTTGAGTTGATAGTCGATGAGTTCAAAACTTTGAATTTTTGAATGAATTTTCTCTTTGCTTCTTATTTCTGCGGTTTTGCCCATTTCAGACAGAAGGCGGTAAGCTCTTTTAAAAAAATACTTACTTGTGGTTTTAAGTTTTTCTTCGGCATAATCAAAGGCTTTCAGTCCGTTTCTGATATGCCCCTTGGCTGTGGCCGACAAGTTTCGGCTTAGCTTTTCAAGCATTTGTTTTTCATCGCTGATTCGGCGATTAATTATTTGCAGAAAGTACTCATAATGTTCATCAATTTGAGTTTCGTAGTCTTCCAATTTATTAATGAGGTATTCGGCTGCAGCGGTAGGTGTTTTTAGTTTTTTGTAGGCAACCGTATCGGCTATGCTTAAATCTCTCTCGTGTCCGATGCCGGTAATAACGGGTAGGGGAAATTGAGCAATATTTACTGCGGTCCAATACTCATCAAAACAGGCTAAATCTGACTTTGAACCTCCGCCGCGTACAATTACCACGGCATCAAATTCTTCGGAACGTAAGTTGATTTCATCCAGAGCTTTAACGATGGATTCCGGCGCTTGGTTTCCCTGCATCACTGCTTGAAAAAGCTCAATATCAAATCGGTAACCGAATGCATTATTCGTTATTTGATTCATGAAATCTTCGTAACCGGCAGCTGTATCGGAGCTTATCAGCGCAATGCTTTGGGGCACCTCAGGCAAAACGGTTTCTTTGTTCATATTGCTTACGCCTTCTTCATCCAAGCGCCGGAGCACTTCCAAACGTTTTCGTTCGATATCGCCCAAAGTATATTCCGGGTCAATATCCGTTATGTTTAAGCTGATTCCGTACACGGCATGAAAAGATACATTCACGGTAAGAGAAACCTTCATGCCTTCGGAAAGTTCATCCCCGGTTACGGTTTGAAAATAGGGTTTTAACATTCGGTAGGTGTAGGCCCAAATATTTGCTCTTGCTTTGGCTTTTAGTTGGTCGGTTTCACGGTCTTTTTCAATGAGTTCAAGATAGGCATGCCCGTTTCGGTTTTCTTGTATGCTGCCTATTTCTGCAATCAAATGGTAGTTTGGTTCTAAATGATCTTCAAGTACCGTTTGTATTTTTTCTTGTAGTTCAGAAAGTAAATATTTTTGTTGGGGCATCTTATATACCGATTATGGGTGAACACAAAAATAATTTTGTGCATGAAAAATTAGTCGGTTTTTGTTCTGACAACCCGTATTCCGACAAAAGGGTCTCTATTGGTTTCATCCATGTGAAATCGTCGGCTGATTTGGATGTATTCTGCCGGGCTTCTTCGAGTGCCGCCTCTGTAAACTCGGTCATATTTGTTTGATGAGCCTTTGGGATGAAACTCCGGGCTTCTTTCGTAGTAGTCTTGTGCGTAATAGTCCCAGCATAATTCACCTACATTGCCGCTCATATCATATATCCCGATTTCGTTGGGCGACAGTTGTCCCGGTTTTTGTTCGTTTCCTTTATAGGTTTCCGAAAACCAAGCTACATTATACGGTGAGTTGCTGCCTGCGTATAGGTAATTTTTACTTTTATTACCGCCTCTTGCTGCATATTCCCATTCAGCTTCGGTAGGAAGGCGGTATCCGTTTTTTGAAAAATCGCATTCAACTTCAAAAATGCCTTTTCTTTCGTCGCGCGTAATAGAGTAGGCATGCTCCAACCCTTCGCGTGTGCTTAGCCAGTTACAAAGCATTACAGCGCGCTGCCAGCTGATATTACTTACCGGCAGCCCGACAGTTCCGTATGGTTCTGCATAGCCTGCTACTTTGGTAAATGCCAAGTAGTCATCATAAAACAGTTCATACTGAGCCATATAAAAAGAAGGAATATTTACGGTGTGTTCGGGTTTTTCATCGGGAAATTTTGATTGATTGTTGCCCATTACAAAACTGCCGCCTTCTACCAAAGCTACGTCAATGGTTCTTTGGGCTGAGAGCGGATTAACCCTAAGAAGAAAAATCATTATCAGAGTGCATATATAGCCGGCTGCTTTTATCGTCATAAATATATTTTTTGATGAAATTCCATGCAAAATGTTGCGGTTAATGCTAAAGTTATTATTTTTATGAATATGAAACGCATTGCAAACATAAATATTTTTTCTGAATTCCCTTTATTAGGAATTCTTAGCGCAGTGTGCTTATTTTTTTCAGTTCAAAATTCAGTTCAAGCTCAGGACTTGTCAGACTCAGCTCATCCGGTTCATACCCAAATTGATTCTTTATTGAGTGCAGCCGAAAATTTTGCTCGCACCGAGAATGACTCAGCCTTATTATTGTTTCCCCAAATTGAAAAACTTAATAAGCAAAAACCGGACAGTTTATCAGCTAAACATTTACGGTATATTAAAGCATTGATGTTTTTAAAAAAAGGACAGCTTGATACGGCTCATCTTTTACTTAGTGATTGTGCTAAACCGCTTGCCGACAGCAGCGACATTGAAATTGTAATAAAATCGCTCAACGGATTGGCCAATATTCATTATATGAAAGGAGAATATTTTGATGTATTGCCTTTATTGGAAGCGGTGGAGGAGCGAGCAAAAAAAAATAATTTCCCGCAGCTTGAAGCGGCAGCCATTAATAATTTAGCTCTGATATATAAAACGCTGGGCGATTATTCATCGGCTTTTCCTTATTTTATGAAAGCCGCTTCCATGAGTTTAGTTACCGGCGATACCATAAATTTTATTACCAACCTCAATAATATTGGTATTCTTTTTCGCGAAACCGGGCAATATGAGAATGCTGAAGAATATCACCGCCGAGCCGGAAGCATGGCAAAGGCTCTAAGTAACGATTATTTAAGCGCCGTAAGTATGCAGCATTTGGCCGAACTGCATAACGAACGGGGGGAATATGCCGAAGCACTTTTTTTTTTACAAAAGGCACTTAATATATACATAGCTTATAATAATCAAACGCGTATTGCTTCGGTATATATGAATATTGGAAAGCTTTGGTATAAACGAGGCCACTACGAAAGGGCATATGCTTATTTTGAGAATGCCGAAAAAAGCATGCTTAGCCTTGGCTATTCTTCCATGTTTTTAGATTTGATGCTCAATAAAGGGAAAGTAGCCGGAAAGCTTGGAATGTTCAAAAAGGCAGAGGATTATTTAATCGAAGCGGAAAATATGGCCAAAGAGCAGTCGCAAGATGTGATACTTTCCGAATGCCATAAGGCTTTGTCCGAGCTGTATGCCAATCAGGGAGAATTTGCTCGGGCTTATGAGCATCAGCAAAAATATATGCAGCAAAAAGATTCCTTGTTTGACAAAGAGCTTAGAACAACCATGGCACATGAAGAAGCTCTGTTTAGGCATAAAAGCAGGCTGAAAGATATTGAGCTTTTAAAATCAAAACAAGCATTATACGAAATTGATAGTAGATATCAAAAAGAGGAAATAAAAGCTAAAACATTTTATATCGCATTGCTGCTGATTATTCTGCTTTTGCTGCTAATTGCCGGGGCGTATGCCTATTTTTTAGCTGTAAAAAATAAAAGAAACAACGAAGGTTTGCAATTAAAAAATAAACTTATAAATGATCAAAATAATGAGATTACCCAGCAGAATGAAGAAATTCGATCTCAGACCGATCAGCTTTTTTTAACGAATAAAAAATTACAGCGTTTTAAAGCCGCACTTAAAAATACAAATAATGCCGTAGTAATTATGGACGGATACGGTGAATTCTTATGGGTGAATAAGGGCTTTACCAAACTATACGGAATGACAAAGCAAGAGTTTCGAAAACAAAATCTGAATATTTTTGATGCTGCCAATGCTTCCGATAATTCGGCTGAAATTAAACAAAAATTATTGCGTTGTATCGAAGATAAGACCACGGAACATTACGAATTTAGCACCATAGGGGCAAAAGAAAAAAGAGTTTGGGTGCAAACTACAATTACCCCTTTGCTTAATGAAAATAATGAAGTGGAAAGTTTGATTGCGATTGATTCCGATATAACTGAATTAAAAAAATACGAAGAAAAATTAAAAATAACAGCCAAAAAGGTTTTGGAACAAAAAAATATCTTGCAAAAGCAAAACATGGAAATTAATGCAGCCATACGTTATGCCGGTACCATACAAAAGGCCATTCTTCCGATACCGGAATATATAGAGCGAGACATCGATTTCTTTTTGATTTATAAACCCAAAGAAATTGTGTCCGGCGATTTTTACTGGTTTTCAAATCCCGTGGATGTTCCTTATGTTTTTATAGCTATTACTGATTGTACCGGACACGGCGTACCCGGAGCATTTATGAGTATGATTGGAACTCGTCTGCTCAACAGTATCGTGAATGAAAAGGCTATTTATGATCCGGCTGAAATTCTTGAGCAAATGCATCAAAGCATCAAACAAACCCTTAAGCAGCATACTACCGGCAATATGGACGGTATGGATATTTCACTTTGTCGTTTAGAACCTTTATCTGATAGTGAAAAGAAAGTAACATTCAGCGGAGCCAAACAATCAGCATTCTATCATAAAATGCACAGCGGAAAAATAACTAAAGTGCGCGGAGATATTAAAACCATAGGCGGTTTGTATTATGACCAAGTTAGTTTTACCAATAAAAGCTTTGTGTTGGAAACCGGTGATATGCTTTATTTAACTTCCGACGGTATGGTAGATCAAAATGCTCCCAACCGCAAAAAATTTGGTACTGTTCGATTGCTTCGTCTATTGGAGGAAATTGCCGATTTGCCGCTCTCCAAACAAAAGAATCATTTGCTGACGGCATACGAAAATCATCGCTTGGGAGAGCCGCAAAGAGATGATATTTCTTTTTTGGGAATCAGGTTTTAAAGGCTCTGTTTGAATAAGGTCAAAATTTGCAGCATAATTTTAGTTGTTGCCGGACTTTTGTTTTTCGGGCAATTAAAATTTTGTATTTTTGACATTGATTCACAGGTATATTCGTCTCAATGACATTATTGGCCCGGATATTATCTAAAAATTTACGAAAATGAAGCGAAAAATTGTTTTTTTTATTTTTATACATGTATTCATGGCCGGTTCGTTATCGGCGCAATATTATTCCGATTTGGATCGGGCGCTCAAAGAACCCGAAAAGGTTGATACACTCAACTTAGGCAATACAAATTTAACTGACATACCTCCGGAAATTGAATCATTTGTTAATCTTAGGTATCTGGATATCAGCTATAATGATATTCGGTCATTGCCTCCCGAATTATGCCGTTTGACGAATTTAGAAGTTTTGATTGCCGAAGAGAATCGCATTCGCGAATTACCTGAAGAATTTGGAAGCCTGAAGCAATTAAGCCGTTTGAATTTAAAAAATAATCGCATCTCTGAGTTACCCAAAAGTTTTTCTGAACTTGAAAACTTGGGATCTGCTGATTTCAGCTCAAATATGCTGGCCGAAGTTCAGAAAGAATTGTATCAGCTTCCCAATTTAAAGCGCTTGGTGCTGAGAGATAATCGCATTGAAGAGGTTTCAAAAATGAGAAAAGCCGAGAGCTTGGAATATCTGGATTTATACGGCAACCGTCTGCAGGATTTTCCTAAAAATCTTTATAAAATCGAAAGTTTAAGATATCTTGAATTAGGAAACAATCGACTTTCAGAATTGGAAGAAGGAAGCTCCGATTTAATTCATCTGAAATATTTGGGTTTGGAAAATAACCGACTGCGTTCGCTCGGCAGTGATTTTACTAAAGATTTTAATGCCGATGAGTTAAATTTGGGTTTTAACAGATTAAAAACCGTTCCGGGAGTTTTATTTAAAAAGAAACATCTAAAATACATTGATTTAAGAGGGAATCAAATACCCGGTGAGATTATCAAAGATTTAAGAGATTCATTACACACCACTGAGGTTAATATGCGCCTTAATACTTCCGAGCTCAATGAGGTGGAAGAATTTCTCTCTTTGGAAGAAGCATTAAAAAAGCCTTCTGAAGTTTATATTCTAAAATTAATTAATACCCCTGTTATTCCCAATGAAATTTTTAAATTATCTAATTTGCAATCATTAACACTGGAATCCAATAATCTTGATTTTTTGCCGGAGCGCATGGGTGAGTTGGTAAATTTGGAAATTCTGAAATTGGCCGATAATAATATTGCCGAATTACCCGAAGGTATTAAGCACCTAAAATACCTTACACGTTTAGATTTGCGCGATAACATGATACAAAGCCTGCCGCCCGAAATAGGGGAACTCAAACGCTTGCAATACATTGACCTCAGAAACAATCAACTCAAAGAATTGCCGCCTGAAATTGCAAATTGGAAAAAGCTTGAAATACTCAGTCTGGGCGGGAATAATCTTGAGAAATTACCCGAAGAAATCGGGGAATTGGAGAATCTGCTGACTTTATACATAAACCGAAACAAACTCGAAACTTTGCCTGCAAGTATCGGAAATCTTACGGAATTAACCGAGTTGGATATTAGCGAGAACGTTCGTTTTAAGGAATTTCCCCCGGAGTTTGTTCAGCTGAAAAAGCTTATAAAAATATCAGCCGGAGATAACAGTTTAAGAGAGTTGCCTGAGAATTTTCAAAGACTCAGAGATCTCACGGATCTGAATCTTAGGGGGAATTCATTTGACAGCATTAATGAGTCTTTAAGCTTGCTGCCGCATTTGGAAATACTAAACTTGGCCGCCAATCGTTTTGTTGAATTTCCGGAACCAATTGCAGAAATAACTTCATTAACGAGTTTGAATCTAAGCGATAATAAACTGGAGACTTTACCTTCTTCAATTCAAAAATTAAAAAATCTTGAAGATTTCATACTTTACGGAAACCGGATTGAATCATTGCCGCCCGAAATAGGCAATATGGAAAATCTTCGTAAATTGGATATCTATGGCAATAAGTTAGAAAAACTCCCGGATAACATTTCTAATGCAAGCCGTTTGCGCGAAATAGATTTGCGACAAAATAATTTTGATAAATCGCGGCAAAACGAACTTAAACGAATATTAGGCGGGGCAGTGGTGCGCTTATAGCGTAATGTGGCGTCAGTTTTTTCGATTTGATTTGTAATATAGTACCGATGCATTCTCGGGACGGAAAATTCTTTCGGCTGCTTTTTGAATGTCGGCGGCTGTTACGGCATTGTATTTTTCGGCTTCCAAATTCAAGCGCTCAGCTTCGGCCCATAATTCATAATTTGCCAGTGTCATGGCTTTATTGAGCACGCCTTCTTGCGAAAATGCTAAACCGGCTTCGGTATTGTTTTTCAGCTTTTGGAGCTCGTATTCACTAATGGGCTCATTTATAAGTCGGTCGATTTCCTCCTGAACAGACGCTTCAGCATCCTCAAAGCTGACACCCTCTACAAGATGTCCCGCAAAAACAAACAATCCTTCTTCAATGCTTCCGTTCAAAAATGCGTGGAGGTTCGTAAATAATTTCTTTACTCTTACCGGGCCTTGGCTAAGCCTGGATGATTCACCGCCGGACAGTATATCTGACAGCAAATCTGCGGCATAAAAATCGGGATGTCTTCGGCTGCAAACATGGTAAGTTCTGAAAAAAGCATCGTAGGGTACGTCGCGCTCAACGGTAAGGGTGCGGGTTTCATTTTGTTTTGGTTCTGTCGGCAAGCTGCGTTTGGGTACCTTTCTTTTCTCAATGTCGCCAAACCATTTTTCAGCTAATTCTTTAATGTATTCAGTTTCAAAATTTCCGGCTACCGTAAGTATGGCATTGTTTGGCGCATAATATTTGTAGAAAAAATCTTTTACATTTTGCATTTCAGCATTTTCAATGTGGCTGATGTCTTTCCCGATAACAGGCCATTGGTAGGGATGCACTTTGTATGCTAAAGGGCGCAGCAGCAGCCAAATATCGCCGTATGGCCGATTCAGGTAGCGCTCTTTATATTCTTCAATTACCACATTTTTTTGTACTTCAAGTGATTTATCCGTAAAAGCCAAGGCATTCATTCGGTCGGACTCTAACCAGAAAGCCGTTTCAATATTTGATTTCGGAAGGCTGATGTAGTAATTGGTATAATCATTACTTGTAAAAGCATTATTTTTTCCGCCGGCCGCTTCTAAGGCACGGTCGTATTTGGGTATGTTTTCAGAGCCTCCAAACATCAGATGTTCAAACAGATGAGCAAAACCCGTTTGTTGCGAATTTTCATCTTTTGAGCCTACATCGTAAATTAAGTTTATGGCTGCAAGAGGACTTGTGGTATCTTTATGAACAATTACGCGCAAGCCGTTGTCCAGTGTAAATCTGTCAAATTTGAGCATTTTCCGTATGGGTATTAAAAATTGTATTTCAATTGGTTTAACTCTTCTAAGGCTTGTTTGTATTCATTTATCAAACTCACCATAATCTCTTTTGCGGGAAGCACTTCATCAATAAGCGCCGCAATTTGTCCGATTTCCAGCTCGCCTTCAATTTCATCGCCTTCAAACATGCCGGCTTTTGCGCGGCCTTTTCCGAGTAATTCACTTAGCTTTTCTCTGTCGGTACCGGCAAGCTCGGCTTTTTGTATGGCTTGGGCAAAAGCGTTCTTTATGAGCCTTACCGGAATTAATTGCTTCATCATCAGTTGCGTGTCGCCTTCCTGTACTCGGATGATGGCTTTTTTGAAATTTTCATGAGCCGATGATTCTTCCGAAGCCGCAAATCGGCTCCCAATTTGAACTCCGTCAGCACCGAGTGTCATTACCGCAAGCATGGCCTTGCCCGTGGCAATTCCGCCGGCTGCCAAAAGCGGCTTCTCTGTAACAGCCCTCACAACCGGAATGAGGCTAAGCGTAGTGGTTTCTTCTCTGCCGTTATGTCCGCCGGCTTCAAAGCCTTCGGCTACAATGGCATCAACGCCGGCTTCATCGGCTTTTTTGGCGAATTTTGAGTTGGCAACTACATGAGCAACTTTTATGCCTTCATTCTGCAGGCCTGTTGTATATGTTTTTGGATTCCCCGCGGATGTAAAGACAATGCTTACTTTTTCATCAATAATTATCTGCATAATTTCCTCGATATCAGGATATATGAGCGGAACATTAACGCCAAAAGGTTTTTGGGTGGCGGCCTTGGCTTTTCGTATATGTTCTCGCAAAACGTCCGGATACATTGAGCCGGCGCCTATCAGACCAAGTCCGCCGGCATTACTCACCGCCGCGGCTAATTTATAGCCGGAACACCATACCATTCCTCCTTGTATTACGGGGTATTTAATCTTGAATAAATCCGTTATTGTATTTGCCATAACTCATACTTTAAGCGGCAAATGTAATAAAAAAACTCGCTTATCGGAAAGCCGGCACGATTTTGAGTTTTATTGGATAATTTTTTTGAACAGTTATTGCTGAAGTTTCGCAGCATAATTTTCTTTACTCGTGTTTTTGATATAAGATGTAAGACAATTGTGTAATTGGATTGCAAAACGGATAAATGCCGGCTTTAAACCGATGCAAAAGCTTACTATCCGATGAGCTGAAGCGGTTTTAAGGTATGTTGTTTGACAGTTGATTTTTTTATTTAATACGATTCTAATTCAAATTCGCGTTTTGTCTTGCTAATGAATGCTGTATCTAAGTTTTTAGAACGTGTTAAAATTTGTTAAAGAGTTTTAGCTTAAATACTAACAATTTGTGCTAAACGTTCTGAAAATAAAACGATAAGCTTATGAAAAAAAATTCTACAATTTTCTACACTTACAATGCTTTAAATCAACCAATGGCTAAAAAGCGGAAGGAAAAATACCGGAAAGTTTTGACAGAGGAGAAGCTTTTGTCCAAGTATCTTGATACGGCTGCGGTAAAAGCTCCCGAGTCGGTTTGCAGGGTGATTTTAGATTATGCCTGCAAAGTTTCTGAAAAATAAGTTTTGTAAGTTTTAGAAATTCAAAATGATAACAGCCGGATAATTCAATTTATCCGGCTGTTTTTTGTTTTGACTTTTTCTTCAAGCTTGCTCATTTTTTTCTGTGTATGAAGTAACAGTGGGTACAGATATACAAGTTTGAATATTTAATCTGTTTTATAACAGTTGGTATTTTTATATAATACATTTAAAAGTTTTACAATAAATACTATCTTTGTGTGGTATTTAGGCGTAGTATAATTTACAAAAAACTATTTTTAAAAATGAATGCTACTAATGAGACATTTCTGCATAAAAAGCTTACTTGAAGATTCGATTGCGAGTTGAATGATTGTACATGAATAATTTCAAGGAACTAAGCACACCGGAGTTTTCAAAAATAATATTTTGTTATGTAGAATGAATATAAATACTATTAATGTATAGCATTTCTGTTACATTTTTATTAAATTTGGGAAAAGTCGTTTGTTATAAATTTTAATGTAATCGACCGTTTTCAAAATTGATATATAACGATGAAATTGGACATTATAGACAAACTCTAATTAATGCTGTACAATGTAACTCTTAATATACTGTAAGAATATGAGAAAACTTATTAAATTTTTAATACCTCCGCAAAAATGGAAACTGCCGGTTATTGTGCTTCTGGGTATCATGGTAGGTTTGGCCTTATATATGTTTCGAGCATCCAATGCCGTATCTTATTTGTCGGATGAACCGGAGACCTGTATCAACTGCCACGTAATGATACCGCAATATGCGGCTTGGAGTCACAGCTCACATCGCGAACATGCACATTGTAATGATTGTCATGTACCGCATAATAACTTTTTCAACAAATATATGTTTAAAGCTAAAGACGGTATGAGACATGCTACCATGTTCACATTGCGTTTGGAGCCGGAAGCCATTGTTATTAAAGATGCCGGCGCAGCCGTTGTTCAAGAGAATTGCAAGCGTTGTCATGAACATACCAATGAAGAAGTGGCAGCTATAGATTATACTTTTGAGAATGCCGTACACGGTGAAGGAAAGCTTTGTTGGGATTGTCATCGGGAAGTGCCGCACGGCGGTATTAGGAGCTTGTCTTCAACACCGCATGCACTTGTACCGGAAAAAAAGTACACGGTACCAAGTTGGCTTAAAGATATGTTGGAACCAAAACCGACTAAAAACTAAAAATTAATTATTTAAAAATAAATTTCAGATTATGGAAAACAAAAGAAAACCATGGGTAAATTGGGCAATTTTTTTAGGAACAATAGTTGTCGTGTTCTTTCTCGGCTTATTGGCCTCATCCATTACCGAACGAAAAGCCGAACAAGTTTCTACTTATAAACCCACAGTTGAAATATCCGAATGGGAACCGCGCAATGAAGTTTGGGGTAAAAATTTTCCTCAGCAATTCCGATCTTATCAGCAAACAAAAGATAGCTCTTTCAGAAGCAAATATAACGGCAATGCCATGATTGATATGCTGGAAGAAGATCCGCGTTTAGTGGTTTTGTGGGCCGGTTATGGTTTTGCCAAAGATTATAATCAAGGCCGAGGCCATTATTATGCAATAGAAGATATGTATAACACTTTGCGAACCGGCGGCCCCACAGGACCGGATGACGGCCCCATGCCCGCTACCTGTTGGACTTGTAAAAGCCCCGATGTGCCTCGCCTTATGGATGAAATGGGTGCAGCCGAATTTTATAAAGGCAAATGGGCAGAAAAAGGCCCCGAAATTGTTAACCACATCGGTTGTGCCGATTGCCATGAGCCCGAAAGTATGGAGCTACGTATCAGCCGTCCGGCACTAATTGAAGCTTTTGACCGACAAGGTAAAGAAATTGAAAATTTCTCTCATCAAGAAATGCGCTCACTGGTTTGTGCACAATGCCATGTGGAATATTACTTTAAAACCGACCGACCGGATGCCGAAGGTATTCCGTACCTTACATTTCCGTGGGATAATGGTTTTACGGTAGAAGATATGGAGGAATATTACGACAAAGCTGAATTTTCCGACTGGACACATGCGCTTAGTAAAGCTCCCATGCTGAAAGCTCAGCACCCGGGATACGAAGTCTTTATGACGGGAATTCATGCCGAGCGTGGTGTATCTTGTGCCGATTGCCACATGCCGTACAAAACCGAAGGCGGACAAAAATATACCAATCATCACATGCAAAGCCCGCTGAATAATATTGCCAACACTTGTCAGGTATGCCACAGAGAAGAAGCTGAAACTTTAGTGCAAAACGTGTATGACCGACAAGATAAAATAATTGCAAATCGTGATAAGCTCGAAATGCTGCTTGTGCGTGCTCATGTAGAAGCTAAAAAAGCTTGGGACTTGGGTGCTTCCGAAGAGCAAATGAAAGCTGTTCTTACCGATATTCGCCACGGACAATGGCGTTGGGATTATGCCGCAGCGAGTCACGGAGGTTCTTTTCACTCGCCGGTAGAAATTGGGCGTGTAATATCTAAAGGCATTACCGTTACACAAGAAGCCAGAATAAAATTGGCAAAACTCTTTGTACAACTTGGTTTCGAAGGCGAAGTGCCTTATCCGGATATATCCACCAAAGAAAAAGCGCAAGCATTTATAGGCTTGGATATGGATAAACTTGAGGCCGAAAAGAAAGCCTTCAAAGAAAATCTTTTGCATAGATGGAAAGAAGAAGCCAAAAAAAGGGAAGACAGTTGGGAAGTGAAATATTATTAAGCAATTTTTTCACCATTAAAAAGCCTGTATCAATCTTATGCGGGCTTTTTTGGCAAAATACTTTAGAGGCTTTAAAAGTCGAAGCGGCTTGTAAACAACTCAGAAATAACCGCATCGCCTATACCAACTTTAGGCACGATGATGGTTTTTGTTTTGAGTTCTTTGAGTATTTTCATATAAACTTCGGCTGCCGGCACAATAACATCGGCACGGTCGTAGCGCAAATTGTATTCCAGCATGCGTTGTTTTATATTCAGCGGAGCCAGTTGCTTGTGCAGGGAGTTGATGTGGGAATATTTGAGCTCATTTTTCCCGACCATTTTACTGATTTTATTGATATTACCACCGGAGCCTACCGGTTGTAATTCACCAAATTCCTTTTTCAATTTCCTGAGAGTTTTCAGCATTTTTTCAAATTCTTTTTCATCGGCCAAACCGCTTATTATGCGCACCGTACCAATTTTGAAAGATTTTGAGCGCAAAATCTCTGTGTCTCTGAAAACACTCAAATCCAAACTGCCGCCTCCCAAATCGGCCGAGAGAAACGATTGATTGTCGGGCAGACTGTTTTTCATTAGTCGGCTGAGTATTTCCGCCTCTTGCTTGCCGCTAATCATTTGAACGGCAATACCGGTTTGTTTTTCAATTTTTTCGATTACGGCATTTCCGTTTTCAGCAGTTCTTACAGCCGACGTTGCCACAGCCTTATAACTACTCACACCGTAGAAAGCCATCAGGTCTTTGAATATGTGCATACCTTTAAGAAACTGCTCTTCTTTTTTTTCCCGGATGTATCCGTATTTAAAGACATCTCCGCCTAATCGTAGTGGTAAACGCAGGTAGGCGGTTTTCTTTATCATGGAATTGTTATAATTTTTACCCGGAATAATATCTTTCACAATCAAACGTGCGGCATTTGAGCCGATGTCGATACCGGCTATTATTTCGCTTGCTATCATAATTTTTTTAAGTTTTTAGCTGTTTATAATTTTTACAATAAATCTCCCGCAAGCTCCGATAGTTTGCTGCGCTCTCCTTTTACCAGATTGATATGTGCAAACAAATTTTGACCGTTCATGCGGTCAATGAGGTAGGAGAGGCCGTTTGATTTTTTATCAAGATAGGGAGAGTCAATCTGATAAATATCTCCCGTAAACACAATTTTGGTTCCTTCGCCGGCCCGCGTAATGATGGTTTTTACTTCGTGCGGAGTCAGGTTTTGGGCTTCGTCCACAATAAAAAAGACTTTAGAGAGGCTTCTGCCGCGTATGTATGCAAGCGGAGTAATCAATAATTTCTCTTCCTTGAGCATGTCATCAATGCGTTCTTTTTCTTTGCTGTTTCTTCCAAACTGGTGTTTTATTACCGTAAGGTTATCGAAAAGCGGTTGCATATAGGGCCCGATTTTTTCTTTCTCATCGCCCGGCAGATATCCTATATCTCTGTTAGAGAGCGGAACAATGGGACGTGCCAAAAGTATTTGATCATAATCGTGGCTTTGTTCCAGAGCAGCGGCCAATGCCAGTAGAGTTTTTCCGGTACCGGCTTTTCCGGTTAATGCCGTCAGAAGTATATCCGGATTTATCAAAGCATTGATGGAAAAGGTTTGCTCTGCATTGCGGGGTGTTATATGGAAAGCATTCTGTTTGGATATTTGATGAATCTTTTTTTCTTCGGCTTTGTAGGTTGCCAAAGCGCTTGAATTGTTGCCTTTTATAATGAAAAATTCATTGGGCAGCGGGTTTTGGTCAAATTTGAATTCTTCAATATTTAGGCCTTCTTTGGCATGATACAGACTGTTAATGGTTTTGTCATCGGTATGCAGTTCTTTGGCTGAAGCACGATCAAAGCGCTCTACATCAGCTACTTTTCCTGTCTCATAATCTTCAGCTTGAATGCCCAACGATTTGGCTTTCATGCGCATGTTGATGTCTTTGCTTACGAGGACAACTGTAGCGTCGCTATGATTTTTATGATAATGCTCGGCTACAGCAATTATTCTGTGATCATTGCTACGCTCGGAAAATGAGTTTTGCATTTCTTCCGAAAAATCTTTTCCGGTTGAAATATTAAGCATGCCGTGCCCTTCAGCTATCGGAATGCCTCCGTTGAACAGCCCGGCTCCCGAAAGTTCGTCCAATTCGCGCATAAATTGGCGTGCATGGTAGTTTATCATACCGCTGCCTTGCTTGAATTTATCCAATTCTTCCAAAACCATTATCGGAATTACAATGTTGTTCTCTTCAAAATGCCTTAAGCAATTGTAATCGTGAAGAATAACGTTAGTATCTAAAATGAAAAATTTGGGTGTTTTTTCTGCCATAGTTATATGATTAAGTGTACTCAAATATATAATAATAAATTTTCATTCGGAAATATCCGTCGTTTTTTTTAGTCCGGCAAAGCAGAAAAACTGTTTATAGACATGCAGTAATTTTTATTTATCTTATATTTTTTTTGTATATTGAGACAGAAAAACAAATGATTAGATGAAATATATTTCTCATAATCAGTTTATAATTTAGTCAGATTAAAATTTTTTGAGATATTTTTATTGAAATAAAAAACATAATTTATTATTAAAACATGTGCAATATTCTTAAAAAGACTTAAAAATTTTGGTTTTGAAAAAAAGATATTTAAATTTGTATTGTTTTTAAAATTGTAACGATTACAATATTGTTTTGAAATCTAAATTAAATTATTAATCTTAAAAATTTATAAAAATGGAAGACCAAAAACAAGGAATGCCTTTATTAGGCGACAGTTTCCCCGAAATGGAAGTACAAACTACACACGGAATGAAAAACCTGCCCGGCGACTTCAAAGGCAAATGGTTTGTATTGTTCAGCCATCCGGCTGATTTTACTCCGGTATGTACCACTGAGTTCGTTGCTTTCCAAGAAAAGTACGATGAGTTTAAAAAGCTTAATACCGAATTAATCGGAATGAGCGTTGACCAAGTATTCTCGCATATTAAGTGGGAGCAATGGATTGAGGAAAATATGAATACTAAAATTGAATTCCCGATTATTGCCGACACGGGAGCAGTAGCACAAAAACTGGGAATTATTCATCCCGGCAAAGGAACCAATACCGTACGTGCCGTATTTATTGTAGATGACAAAGGAAAAATCCGAATTATTTTCTACTATCCGCAAGAATTGGGTCGTAATATGGACGAGATTTTACGTGCCGTAAAAGGTATGCAAACATCCGATAAACACAAGGTTGCCATTCCGGCTAACTGGCCTAATAATACTCAGCTTAAAGACCGCGTAATTGTACCGCCTGCTACGAATGTGAAAGATGCCGAACAGCGCCTTAAAGATGCCAAAGACGGCAAATTTGAGTGTTACGATTGGTGGTTATGCCATAAAGAACTCTAAAGAATTTTCTCATAATAGTGAAAATGCAGGTCTTTCGGGGCTTGCATTTTTTATGCTTTATCAATCCAACTCAAATAATTAGATGGATTGATGATTTGGAAGGAAGCATCCGGATAGGCTTTTGACCAAGCCGCCGGAGCCTTTGGCTGCTTTTTGGGGTTCGCTTTAAACTCAAAAGCGGAAATTTCACCCTGATATTCTTCCACCCAATCAATTTCCTGTTGATCATATGTACGCCAAAAATATTTTGCGGCAAAAATATTATTGTATGAAAGATATTTCACTCGTTCCGATGCAAGATAATTTTCCCAAAGTATGCCTTTGTCATTTCTAAATTCATAATCGTTCATGTTGTTGATCAGGGTATTTCGAATACCGTTATCAAAAAAATACCAGCGACTCATTTTTGTAATTTCTTTTCTTAAATTTCTGCTGAAACCTTCTAACTTGAATATTACAAATACTTTAGATAACAAATCTAAATAGGATGCCACGGTATCTTTATGAATTTCCAAATTATTAGCTAATTCACTCAAGGACACCTCGCTTCCTACTTGATAGGCCAGCAGACGTAACAAATTTCGGATTTTGTCGGCGTTTTTTATTCCTTCAAATTCCAATATATCTTTCAGTAGGTAGGCATTAGAAAGTTCATGCAGGTATTTTTCTCTTTGCGCTTTGTCCGGATAGTGGATAAGTTCAGGATAATTTCCGTAAACCAAGCGGTGCTCTAATCGGCTTCGAGTCTCGGCTATGTTTTCTGTTTTACTGTACTCTGACTGTGCAAAAGGATAGAGCGTGAAAGTGGTTTTTCTGCCGGTCAAGGGTTCTCCCAACCGGTTGCGCATATCGAAAGCAGATGAGCCGGTAACCAAGATTCGAAGTCCTTCTATGTGGTCGGCTAATAATTTCAGAATAAGCCCAATTTCCGGAATTTTCTGTGCTTCATCAATTACAAGCAAATCGGTTTTCCCGAAAATCAATTTATAATTTTCAATAGTTCTCGGCTGTAATAACTCATGAACCGACATATCTTCGCCGTTAAGAAACATATAATCATAAGGGACTTCTTTTATTATTCTTTTGATTAGTTCGGTTTTCCCGGTTCTTCTTGCTCCCATAAGGACACATACATGCTGAGGGATAAGAGCCTCAAGGATCTGATTTTGGATATATCGAGCTATAAATTTCATCGTTTATTGTCTTATGCGTTTCATACAGGCAAATATACAAAAAATTAATTTTCTGCCGGCCTAAATTAGCTATTTTTCGCTATTTAATTAGCGGAATTTAGCTAAATTCCGCTAATTAACCGGCGAAATTTTCATTTTTTACTTTCAAAATGTGTTTTATTCTGTTTTTCTGTTCAAAATATTTAACAGTTGCTCGGCTGTTTTTAACAAATACCTATCTTTGTGAAAAATTTAGACCATGAATTACGAGGAAGTATTGGACTACTTGTTTTCGCAACTGCCCATGTACCAAAGGGTAGGGCCGCCGGCTTTTAAAAAGGATTTGGGAAACATAAAAAAACTGTGTGAGCACTCCGGGCATCCCGAGCGAAAGTTCGACAGCATACACATTGCCGGAACCAACGGAAAAGGTTCCGCAGCTCACATGCTTGCATCGGTTTTGCAGGAAGCCGGTTACAAAGTGGGGCTTTATACATCACCGCATTTGAAATCATACCGTGAGCGCATAAGGATTAACGGTAAGAAAATCTCCAAGGATTATGTTACGGATTATATCAATAAGCGTATCGACTTGTACGACAATGTAAAGCCGTCATTTTTTGAGATGAGTGTAGCTATGGCTTTCGATTATTTTGCCGATGAGTCGGTAGATTTTGCCGTAGTAGAAACCGGCTTGGGCGGACGCCTCGATTCTACCAATATTATTCGACCTCTGCTTTCCGTAATCACAAATATTGGTTACGACCACATGCAATTTTTGGGCGATACGCTTGAACAAATTGCTTTTGAAAAAGCGGGTATTATCAAACAAAATGTGCCGGTAGTTATCGGTCAGGCACAAAGCCAAACACGCAGTATTTTTCTGGAAAATGCCGAGCTCAAGAATGCTCCTCTTTATTTTGCCGATTATCTTTATTCGGCTGATTATTCTTTTATGAGTACCGACTACAAGCAAATTCTGAATGTATATAAAGGCGGTGAATTGTACTATGAAAATTTACATTGTGATTTAATCGGCATTTATCAGCGGAAAAATCTTCTTACCGTTTTACAGGCAACAGATATTCTATCGAAAGCTTACCCTATAAGCCGAGAGTCGATTTATAAAGGCTTGGCTAATGTTAGAAAAAATACCGGTATTGCCGGTCGCTGGCACATATTAGGCTTTAATCCTTTAAGCATAGCAGATACGGCGCATAATATTGACGGCTTGAAAGAGGTGTTTGAACAAATTCGTATGACACCGTACAAGAAATTACACATCGTATTGGGTACGGTAAATGATAAAAGTTTAAACCAAATTTTGCGCTTATTTCCGAAAGAAGCTGAGTACTATTTTACACAGGCAAAGGTACCGCGTGCTTTGTCGGCTGATAAATTATGCGCTGAGGCCGAGGCCTTTGGTCTTTCCGGCAGAATTATACGAGAAGTGGATAAGGCTTATGCTCAAGCCCGAAAAAATGCTCAAAGCCAAGATTTTATCTTTGTAGGCGGCAGCACCTTTGTTGTAGCTGAAGTTTTGGATGACGATTAGCAGATAGTTATTTTTCTCCGTAAGCAAGAAATACGGGAAATTCTTTGTCGTTTTTCTTGTTTACAAAAATACGCTCTGCTTTTGCTTCTTTAAATCCGGCTTTTTCAAAGTATTTTATGAAGGTTTCCGGATTAAAGCCGTGATGTTCCACAGATGTGTTTTCACTATGAAAACTGCCGTCTTCCGTTTCGAGATCGCCTATGGCAAACTTCCCGCCCGCTTTTAATGATTTATACACTACTTTGGCAAATCGCTCAATATCAATGATATGGTGAAATGTCATGCTTGAGATTATTAAATCATAACTATCTTCCGGAAGTTCATCCGTATTGGCATTAAAGTTTTTGAGTTTACAATGTTTACATTTTTGAATCTTAATTTTTTCACCAAGCTCATTAAGCATGCCTTCCGAATTATCGTAGCCGGTAATGCTTTTTACAAAAGGCACAAATTGCATCATAAGCAATCCGGTACCGGCGCCTATATCTGCAATATCCATTTTGTTGTCTAAGGCTACTTTTTTGCGTATGGCTTTAAAAATGTTTTTTGCCAGGTTTATACGACTTTGTTCGGCATCCCAGCGTTTGGCTATTTCATCAAATTTGTTCACGGTTGTTTTTTTTTCAAATATATAATAAAATATCAAAAACTAATAGTTTCAGCCAATTGTATTTTATATAATGATAATTTTTTTGATATTTTTAAGCTTTGAAATTTCAAACCATTTGACGATGAAAAAATACAGCTTTGTTTTCTTTCTGCTTCTTGGACTTTGGACAGCAGGATGCGAAGATTCGATTGAAACTAAAAACCATGAACCCCTAATATTGGATGAGAAAGGAGTTTTGTCGGCCGAAACTAAACAATATGTCGCTGAGTTTGAATACCCGCAGGCACATCCGTATATCATTCGGACTGCCGACAGTATTGATGCTCGAGTAATTGGTGCGGCGGCGGATGAGTTTTTCAATCAAGACGCAGGACTTCATCCGAATCCAAAATTTTTTGAAAAGCAAGGGGTATATATTTTTGTGAGTGAATATCCGGCTTTGGTGCAAGTAAGGGTCGGAAGTGAAATAAAATTGCAGGCACAGTGGGGCGGAGTCACGGCAGGCTCTGAATATCTTCAAATTCAAAAAATAGCGCAAGACGGGCGGCTTGGAAAATCAACGGAAGCATTTATTCATTTTACATCTAAAAAACTGCCGGAAATTACCGAGCTTTCCGGTTTTAAAAAGTTTGTTTATAATGATTTAACAACTTTCCTGTCATCGGAGCTAAGTATGTTAAGCCTTCCGTCAGACTCCTTTTATGGTGAGTACATGCTAAAACCGGCCATGGAATTGCGCATTAAAGAATTATCCGGTTTCGGAGGGTGGTGGATGAGTTATATTATAATTTTTATACTTGCTCTTGCAGTAACATGGCTTTTGAATAAATTGATTTTTAGTGCTTTAATGAGAAAAGCGACGCTAAGTATAAAAAATACCGGAAAAATGATTCTGAGCTTTATCATAGGCCTTGGTTTTGCAGTTCCGGCAGTAGGAAGCGCCATTTTGTTGTCCGGCTCGAGAATGGAAGACCAAATTGCTCTGAAAGAAATGGGTTTGGAGTTTACTGAAAGTTTTAGTTTTCACCCCGATGCCTTTAACTCGCCTACGGCTTGGTATTTAGCCTTATTGGTTTTTGTATTATTCTTTCTGAAATCAATTTTTCAAAGATACGATTTGCTTGTGAATTTTTCCGATTCGCCGGAAGAACAACGCAGAGCATATTATATCTATAAGACGGATAATCCGCTTGAAGCCATGCGGCAAAACATTATATACGACACCGGCCGCGGCGATGATGAAGCCCGCGAATTTGAACAAGCCCCTTATACATATTTAATTAAGAAGCATTTTATACGCAGTTTGTATTTTTCATTTATTATAGCTTTTGCAGCTTATTTTTTCTTGCCGAAAGCTTTATCTTTAGCGGCAATATTCTTCTGGCTGCTGGTATTGATTAAGGGCGTATTTGCTTTTTTTAGCTCGGCAGGAAAAAAGTACAGCGATTCCGATGCCGATTTTACGAAAAATATTGAAAAACTCAGCCAAGAGTTGGAAAAACATCCGGATACAGTTGAATTACTTGTAAAACGTGCTGAGGCATTATTTAACATTCAGCATTGGGATGAAGCTCTCTCTGATTATAACAGAGCCATAGAATTAGAGCCCGAAACCGGAGATTTGTATTATGCCCGAGCATCTGTTTTTGAAAAATTAAATCGTACAGAAGCAGCCATAAAAGATTATGATGCAGCGATTAAACACGGATCCGATTTGACTTCGGTTCTGAACGATAAAGCTTTGTTGTACCAAATAACAGGCAACAACCTTAAAGCAGCAGAAATGTACACAGACTTAATACAGGCAACCGATAAATGGTGGTTGCCCTATTACAATCGGGGTATTTGCTTTTTTAACGAGCAAGAAAATGAAAAAGCATTGGCTGATTTTTCTAAGGCCGTAAAGTTAAATCCTAAAGAGAAAGACATTTATTGGCATCTTGCTTTTGTGAATGAACGTTTAGGACAAAATAAGGAAGCTGAAAACAATTATACTCAAACCTTAAGTTTCGACAAGACGGATGCCGCCGTGCTGTATCACCGCGCACAGCTTTACGAGAAACAAAACCTATTTGATAAAGCCGAGAAAGATTATACGGCGATAGAAACAATACACAAAGAAGTGGCGCCTTCGGATTATTATCCGGCAGCTTTAAAAAGCCGGGCAAAAATATATAACAGTCAGCAAAATTATAAACAAGCTGTGGCAGATTATTCGCTATTGATTTCAATTGCCCCGGCACCCGAAAACTATCTTTTGCGGGGAATGGCTTATTCAAAATTACGAGATTTAGATGCAGCTTTAAATGATTTCAATCACGTTTTGGAAGATGACTCGAATAATGTAACAGCTTTAAGTATGCGCGGCGGCATATATGCCGAGAAAAATGATTCGCAAGCGGCTGTTGCCGATTTTGAAAAAGCCCTGCAAAAGGGCATGAACAAACATCCGCAAATTATGGATTATATTAATAAGCACCGCAAAGAGGAACCATAATAAAAAAGCCGGCAAGAAGCCGGCTTTTTTATTGGAGAGCACCTTGCTTTATTGTTTTATAAATATTTGTCTGACTATCTCGGATTGGGTATGTATTTCAATAAAATACATGCCTTTCGACAGATGGTTTACCGCTATTTCGGCATTTACAGCTTTGAAATTTTTGTTAACAACAATTTTTCCGCTTAGATCGGCAATGATTATGTGCTTGATTTTTTTACCGGAAGAATTCAAAAATATTCTGTCTGTTCCCGGATTGGGAAACAAGATAATAGTATTGTCGGATGAATTATTTGTTACGGATGTTGTTTCGCTTAAAACTTCACCGTTGTTGACAACGCTAATCGCTTCAGCACCGCCGCCGCTGACAGTTACATTTTTCGACTCATAGAATCCGACAGCAAGCCCGGCTTTTAGGCGAACATATATTTTTGTAGAGCTTAAATCGGATTGGGTATAATTACCGTGTAAATCGGTAATGGTTTGGCTTGCGCCGAAATCGACGTTATTTAAGGCTACTTCATAATTAGTCGGAGCAGAAACAGTGAGGTCGGTACCGTCCAAATCCGATCCGGTAAGTGAGAATGATTGCGAGTCGGAGGGGCCGCTGCCTTTGGTGTAAGCGTATCCGGACAGGCTTTCGGGATTAGCAGAGAGAGTCGGAATGTTTGTAACTTTCCCGCTGATTTCAACGGTAATTATACTTGCCCCGCCTCCACTGATTGTTATATTTTCTGAATGATAGTCCCCGGCTGTTAGTCCGGCTTTCAGGCGAACATATATTTTTGTAGAGCTTAAATCGGATTGAGTATAATTACCGTGTAAATCCGTAATGGTTTGGCTTGCGCCGAAATCGGCGTTGTTTAAAGCCACTTCATAATTAGTCGATGCTGAAACTGTGATGTCCGTACCGTTTAAATTGGAGCCGGTAAGCGAGAAAGATTGCGAAACCGAGGGACCGTTACCTACGGTATAAATGTATCCGGAAAGATTTTCCGGATCGGCAGAAAGAGACGGACTAATGGCTGAAACTTCTCCGCTGTTGGATACAGAAATATCGGATGCTCCGCCGCCGCTTATGCTTAGGTTTTCTGAATTATAAGTTCCGATAGCTAAGCCCGCTTTTAAACGAATGTAGATATCGGTGGCTGTTAAGTCCGTACCGTTGTAATTGTTATGCGAATCGGTAATCGTCCGGCTTGTGTCGAAATTGCTGTTATCCAAAGATATTTCGTAATTGGTCGGTGCAGAAAGGATGATGTCCGTTCCGTCTAAGTCGGATCCGCTCAGTGAAAATGATTGCGAAACAGAGGGCCCGTTACCTTCTGTATATGTATAGCCGGAAAGGCTTACGGGATTGGCTTTTAAGCTTGGCCCTGAATTGTAGCCGCTTATTTCTATATTATCAATTCTCCATATTGCAGATTCTCCGCTTCCTGTTCCCGTACTGGTATAGTGAAATGCAAAAACAACCGAAGAACCGCTGATATCTGATATGTCAATTTCACCGGAAGACGTCCAAGTTTGGCTGTTGGTTTCCGGCCAATTTACAGATATAGTATTCCAATTTGCCGAGCCGGGATCTCCCGAGTAATTCGTTGAATATAAGAGTTCAATCGCCGGGTTATTCCCGTCATCAGAGTATTTGGTGTAGCTGTCAAATGATATCTTTAGATCGGAATAGTTATCTAAATTAAGCGGATCAGAGATTAAATAGTCATCCGAGGGAGAATCAGCTCCAAAGCCGTTTATTTGTGAATTTCCGTATTCATCGCTGCAAGTCCAGTCGGCATTACTTTCGACGGAAACAGCATGCCAGCTTGCATCAGCGCAATTTGAGAAATCTTCAGAGTTTAGAATATTTGCAGCCTCTAAAGTTGTAGCATTGGCTTCGGGCGGTGTTCCGTCTGTTTTAAAATCAATATTAGAACCTGAATTGGTGTAAGACCACATTTTGAAGTAATAAGTTGTTGAGCCGCTTAAGCCTGTAACTGAGTGGCTTGCGCCTGAAGCTTTTATTACACCTTCGCCGTCGGAAAAATCAGTATCTGTAGTCGGGTCGTTTCCGTCGGTTGGGGTGGTGAAGCTTCCGGTGGTATTGATTTTAATCAGGTAACCGTCCGGCAAATCGGTTCCGCCGGCTTTCGTCCAAATCAGGTCTATTTGTGAGTGGCTCGAAGCAGTAGCTGAAAGATTCGTTGCTTGTTCGGAAGGTTCCGGGTCTATTGTGCATCCCCATATTTCACAAACCCATTCCGGATGATCGATGAAAGGATTGGCGTTTCCCTGGATGTCGTAAACCGCATTGTTGCGGTTAATTTCTTTTGAAGAAACCGGATCGTTTTGATGCCATTCAATCATCATACTTAAATACCAATCGACATATACTTTGTCGGATGAGCCGTCCAGAACATCACTGCTCCAGCCGGAAATTACATCTTCGTAGCGCGTAGCCATATAAAAATAGGTGCGGGCAAAATCACCTTTAAATTCATCAATGGGTTCGAAAACCGTTCCGCTGTATCCGGGGTATGAGCACGAGCCTTTTTTTGAACCGTTAAGGGACGTCCAACTTGGAGAATCTGTTTCTCCGAAAGGATAGTTACCTCTTTGGCCGTTTACATAACCATCGGTCGGATATAAGTGAAAAAGGTCGGTGTACATCGGGTAACCGTCACTAAACCAACTTTTAGGGAAACTGTGCTCACGGTTGTAACAACTGTTTTCTCCGCTGTAGTTTCCGCATTGGTCACTTCCCCAAGTGAAATTATAGGGGTCTGTGCCGGTCGGGTTTTCGGAGTACATATCTAAAACGCTGCCGTCATTTTCATATACCCCATCGTTGTCGGTGGATTGCATGTCGGTCCATAAATCACTGTAAGTTCTTGACGTATGACCCTTTATTAAATTGTGCAGATTGGTTTTTAGGGTATAGCCGCTGCCCGAGATACCGTCGTAATAATCGGCCGGCACTTGAGCCCAAGTAAGGGTTAAGTTTGCTAAAAAATAAATTAAGACAATAGTTTTTTTGAAAAAGTGATTTCTTTTCATCTTGATGAATTTTGTGTAATTTGAAAAAATGTAAATAGTATTGGTATGTTATGAAATTTGAATGAGTTAGTTTGTGCTGTGCATTAATATATCAGAGTAAGTTCAAATCGTTCAGTTATCTGTATCTCGAATTTTTTTGGACTTTTTTAAGCCAAAAGCCGACAGAGTTTCTGCCGGCTTTTGGTGAACTTAAGTTTTATTTCTTAATAAAAGATTTTCTGAAAATTTGAGATTTCGTTTGTATTTCAATAAAGTACATGCCTTTCGACAGATCACTCACATCCATTTTCAGTGTTTTTTGAGTAAGATATTTTTGAACAATGAGTTTACCGCTAATATCTACAATGGTAATTGCCGTGATTTGTTCGTTCAAAGACCGGATATACAATTCGTCATTGGCCGGGTTGGGGTAGATACTCACAGAATTTTTGCTGACATCGTTATTGCCGCTTGTATCGTAAATTTCCAATGTAAAATTGTTTTCAGCGGTTTCATTAAAGCCATCGGTTACCTCAATATTGATGGTATAGCTGCCGAGTTCGGAAATAGTTCCGGAGAAACTTAAATTCTCCGGATCAAAAACCAATCGGTTGGGTAATTCGTTGCCGTCTGCCGAAGATGCTTTGTAAGTAAGCGTATCTCCGAAATCCGGATCCGTAAATGCGTCTTCGGGCAACTCAAAATAGATGGTTTCATTCAATTCAAAGGCTTGGTTCGGCAGTTCCGTATTGGATTCCGGCGGTGAATTTTTGTCAAAGTGCAATACGTAACGTTCACTGTTGTCCTCAGCTGTTTGATTCAGCGTCCAACTGTTTACGGTGCGCAGATTTGTCATTTCATCGGTATGTTTATCTTCCAACCACAGGTGCATGTCTTCAAACGAATTTTCCGTCATGCTGATTTGATAATCGCCGGCTTCTCCGATGTACAGTCCGAGCGGCACAATTTGATGTCCTTCAATTTCGGGTAATGAGTTAAGCGAAAAGTAACGTGTCTTCTCTTCGTTTCGCGAATAAATTTGAGGTTTAGCGGCATTCCAAGTAAACATTTTGTAGGCATCTAAGCTGAAATCATGATTGAATGTAGCATTCTCAAGCGTTCTAACTACTGTTTCGTCAGTATAGCCGTCTTTTTCAATATTCAAACGAATCATATTGGGATGCACTTGCTCATTTTTCCAGAAAGCTTGCGAGCTATGTGTTCTGGCTGACTTTTTAATGGTTACGCTTTTCCCGTGTCCTGCCGGTGTTGCTTTAACAAAAAAGCCTTGGTTTGCCGGTATAAATTTGTCATCGGCAACACCATTTATTGTTATTCCTATATCGTTCATTGTCCCTGCGCCGTAGAAAACATAATTATCTTGAGAGTCATCGTAATAATACACGCCGTTTTCGATGTAGCCGTCTTGCCCGTTAGCAACTATTTGTGTCCACACATCGTCCCAATTTAAAGCACAGGTGTAGGGATTTCCGATTAAGTTCCAGCCTTCAAATTCTTCCCAGTCCGTACCAGTATAGGGTTCGTTTCCTGGTCCGTTATCTGTATAGGAAAGCGTAAAACTTTTATCGGAATCTTCAAGGTTTCCACCGTCCAAGATGTATGTACGTGTTTCGGTGGATTGATGAATGTATGCTTTGTCAGTTGATAATTTTGCAGCACTTTCGTTTGTCCAACCGGTGGGGTTATAAACGGTTAAACCTTGCCAGAAATCGGCAATAGTTTCATCGTAATAGTAAAAATTCGGATTTTCAACGCCCCAGGATGCTTCGCTTAAATCGGTTCTGTCCACATCGTCTAATGGCGACAAATAGTAATGCCATGTGTCTTGCGGAAAATATCTTTCAACGGTTGCGGGAACGGCTCCGTTTCCGGCATCAATTCCTACACGTAGCGATGCGGTGCCGGCAGCGTTCGATTTAAGTAGCAAGCCACTTGTTCCAACGGAGTTTACAAGCGTTCCGGCATCGTAATCATTTCCGGCTGTCATGGTTGCAGCACCGTCTGAAATTGTAAAAGTATTATCTACCAATAAATCGGTCATCAAAACGGCGGTGCGTGCATTTCTGTTCATTGTAAAATTATTTAAGTTAAAATCTTGAACAAAAAACAGATTATTAAGAGTTCCGTTGCCGGATATTGTGAAATCAGATGATGTATGACCGATAAAATTTCCGGTTGTTCGGGTGTAATCTCCGGAGATAGTGAGATTGTCGGCATTGAGATTGAGTTCGCCGTCGGTATGGGTAAATGCGCCGTTTACGGCGATTGAGTTATTGAGTAACACACCGATTGAGGAAGTGTTGATAATTGTAAGATTGTTAAAATTTTCGGTAAAGGCATTTGTGGAAATTGTTTGTTGGGAGTTGCCGTTGAAATGCACGGTGCCGTTGCCTTCGGTAAAGGCAGTTTCGAGGGCGTTATTTGTCCAATTTCCTGAAATATAAATATTTCCGCCGTTAGTCATGTCTAAGGTGCCGTTGGTTTCTATGCTTAGGTTTCCGTAAACATTTAGTTTGTCGGTTGAGGCGTTTAGAGATAAGTCAAAATCATCGACACTTAAATCATTACAAGATGCTTGTCCGTTTGAATACACGGCTTCAGGGGAACTTTCGTCTATAATTACGTTTTGTGTTCCATATGTGCTATTGACGGTTACATTCTCGGTTTCCGTCGGGACTTTGAGGTCGTGCCAGTTTCCGCAATCAAACCAGTCGGAATTTTGAATACCTGTCCATACGCCCGGAGTTGCTGTGCCCGGATTTATGGATAATGTAACACCTGCGCCTCGGTAGTTGGCTCCGCCGGCTTCATAATTAGCATCAGAAGAATATCCTGTCCAGTTTCCTTCATCGTTGATACGGGCTATCCATTCTAATTTTGTGGCGGCTGTGAAGGGTCCGGTATATTTTACTTTATCGTTACTTGCAAGTCCGGAAAAATCGGTTGTAAAGCATTTCATTCCGGGGTATAATTCGGAGTAGGCTGTACTGCCGGAGGCGTCTGCTCCGGGCCATCCGGTTGCTGTCCATCCGTAGAGGATATTGCCGGTGTATTCGTCGTCGTGTTCTCCGGGGGTATGTTCCAACCATGAGCCGTTTTGCATTATCCATATATCATCACTGGAATTCAAATTAAATCCCGAACCATTTGTTGGGTTTAGCTCTTGAACTGTCCAGTTACCGGCTGCCAAATCATCAACTCCTCCGACAAAAATATCAAAATCGGCTGCTGTTGTGCCGTTTGAAGCTGTCATAACAACAGTTACAGATGTTCCGGCAGGCAGGTCGCCACCGCCGTTTCGCGTAATGCGTATGGTGCCTTCTGTTGTACCCCATCTGCCGGGGTAGTTACTGTCTCTGTTGTATCCGTTTTCGGTAAAATCTATGGGTGTGCCTACTTTAATATTTTTAAAACAGGCAAAAGTAAACTCCTCATTCGGATAAACCGTGTTGTTTGTATTTACAGCCATTATAACTAAATCTGTGGGTTCAATAATCGTAATATCTAATGGGGTTACACACATTTCTTTATGTGTGCTCCATTGTGTGCCGTATCTGACCCAAATTCTGAAACAATATTCGGTGCTGTTTGTCAGGTTGGTAACGGTTGTGCTTTGTCCGGTTCCTTTGTAAACAACATATTCATCGGTTCCGATATCGGTTCCGTTTCCATAGGTGGCATCGGCCGTGTAGGCGGAGCCGTCGCCGGAGGGCGTTGTTGTAAATGCGTTGTTGGTGGCAACAACCAGAATTTCATCAAAACAGTTTTGCGGTAATGACCAGCTTATAGGGGATTCGGCATTGGCTACGGAGGCTTTTTGGTTGCTTATCGGCAATAAGTTGATTGTTTTTGTAATTTGTGTGCCGGATGACCACGCATTATTTTGATAGGTAAACAATTTGAATGTATAAGATTCGCCGGCTGTTAATCCGCTAATATTCACTGAATGTCCGGTGCCGTTATACACATATACGCTTGATGTTGCATTTCCGCAGTAAATATCCGCAGTTGAAAAATCTGTTATCGGATTGGTGAGTGTACTGCCCGCACATGACGGGTCGCTTGGCACGGCATTATGCCGGACGGTTACGATTACGCCTTCGTACAAACCCAAGGGAGCGTCCCAATGGAGACTTGCCGAATTTTCGGAAATGCAATCTGTTTGAAGATTTTGAACATTGGATAAAGCTGTTATTTCGTTGGCTACAAGGACGTCTTCGCCTACGAGATAGGCTTCACTTCCGGCAGCACAATTATATTCAAATATTTTAAAATAATAACGTGTACCACCTTCCAGATTTGTGATATTTACACTATTTCCGGTGCCGTTATAGACCACAAAGTTGCCTGTACCTATTTCATCGCCGGAGCCGAATGTCGTGTTTGCCGTATAGCTTGTGTTATCGGTAGGAGATGTGTTTACGCTTCCTTCTTCCCGAACCAAAACGATACGGTTTGCACCGTCTCCGTTTGTCCATGTTATAGTCATGGATGTGCCGGTAATAAGTGAAAATACGGCATTGCTTGCATGTGTTGCAGGTGTTGCGCACAAAGTGCTTGCGTTTCCGGTAAGCGGCGATGTGAGTAAGTAGCAGTCATCTACGGAATTGTATTCATAAAATGCGAAGTGATAATCGGTATAAGAATCTAAGCCTGTGAGTGCAAAATTATCGGCAGTTCCGCTATAAACCACAAAGTTTCCGGTGCCGATTTCATCGCCGCTTCCAAAAATTGTATTCGCTGTATAGGCTGTACCGCTTGTGGGGTCGGCATCTACGGCACTTCCGGCTTTTGCCAGAACGAGAACGGCATCGCCATCGCCGCGTGTGTAGTTTATAGTCATAGATGTTGTGCCTATATCCGTAGCCGAGAAAAGGCTTGCTTGTGTAGTGGGTTCTACACAGCTGTCATAGCACGACCATTCAATATCATCGACAATTACTTGCTTACCGGTTATATTTCTTATTTCTATTATAACATTACCTGAAATATTAATTCCACTAACAGTAAACGTTTGGACATTTGTATTATCCCAAGCAAGAGAGGTACCTTTTGATACTCCATTGACAAAAAGTTCAACTTGCCTGTTTCCACTACCGGTAAATGCTTTTCTTAATTTACATGTAAAATCACCTATACCTCCTGATACACTTGAAGAGGTAACTTTACTATTGTCAGAACTTCGTCTAAGCATTATGCCCTTACCTGTGATTCCGTAAGTACTTTCATCTCTTGATGCAACATAAGACCATGTTACTGAATTATCTCCTGTAAAACTATTTGTTGTATAGGAACTCGTAAGGTTTGAATTTGTAAATGTTTCTTCACCGCACGGTCCTACATAAGCGATTATGGTTTGTGTTCCGGCATCGCTTGTGCTTCCGGAGCGGTTTACGCCTACTGAAAAGCTGAGGTCGGTATTATTTATTGATGTTAGCTGAATGGTATTTCCGACGTTTGCTGAGGCATCTATGTCGGCAGTTATCCAGAAATAGCCGGTGCTTCCGTCTGTTATGCTTTGTGAAAATCCTGAAAATGAAATGATTTCACCGCTTCCGCCGGAGCCGCTTGCGGTTTGTGCATCAATGGCAGTTGCTGCACCGAAATTATTTGCCGAGTTATACCAAAGCTGAAATTCGTTTCCGCTGATGTCGGTATTTATATAAGTTCCGTCCATTAATACATTTGCTGCGATTAGTGTTGCATCTGCATCGCTGACATCAATTTCAAAATTTCCGATGATGTGATTGCTTGTATTTTGCGGAACATCGCCGGCGGTAACTTGTGTGTTGTCGGCATCGTCCAGAACTATTGTCGGCATGGCTGTTACATCACCGCTTAAAGCTACGCTTTCTCCATCGGTATCGCCACCGCCGGCTATGCTTATGTTGCCGGAATAGGTGTTTATGCCTTTGCCACTTTTAAGTCGCACATAAACGGTTTGGTTGGAACCGTTGTAGCTTGAGTATGTGAGTCCCGTAGAGAATGGTCCTCCGGATGTTTTTGAGATTTCAAAGTCTGCGGGTGCATTAAGGGTAACGTTGGAGTTGTTTAAATTGGTACCCGACAAAACAAAAGTTTGCTCCGCCGAAGGTCCTGCACCGACTACGTAATCCAAACCGGATAATGATGCGGGTGAAACTGCGAGCGTGGGCGTGGCACCTGCAACTTCAGTAATTGTAATATTATCAAGGTATATTCCTTCAGCAGCAGAAGTTAAGCCATTAAATTGCAATTTAATATCAATAGTGGAATTTCCGCTGAGAGAAATACTGCTTGTGGTGAAGGTTTCAAAATTACTTCCTACACCGGCACCAAAATCATCAGCAATTGCCGGTAGTTCTTCTCCGTCATCCCCCGTGCCGTCAAAATCTAAATCAAGAGCAGCGGGAGCATTATGGGGATCTCCATCATCGTTGCTTTGAACCCACATTAAATTCTGATATGCGCCTCCGTCAAGACTGTATGTGATGAGAAGTTCATCGGTCACATCCCAATCTTCAGTATTGGGGGTTAGCATATCTATGGAAAAAGTAAATGAAGATGAACCGGTAACATCAATCACGTCTAATTCAATATTCGGGTCAGGCAAAGTCAAATCTTCAACTGCCCAAATAAAGGTGGAGTTCCCTCCAATATTAGGATTTGATCGATTGAATACATCGGTATCACCGGAACCTTCAGTTGCGGAAGGCGTATAACCGTCGCCGGCAGTTTCAAAGTCAATAACTGTCTGGCTCATAAGCCCCTGAAAAGAAAAGAGCACGAGTGCTAAAAAAGTGAGAAAAGTGTAAATGTATTTCATAACGTATTTGATTTTTGTTATTTTTTGTGTGATAGTTATTGCGTTTCGATAAAGAATTTTTATTTAGTGCTATCGTAAACTTAACGATTGTAACAGCCTATGTTTATCCGGTCTCTTTGGGCTTGCCCCGTTAAACCGCTTGTTGCGGGGTTGGGTTGAGCAAAAGGTGCAAAGCTAAAACTTAAAAATAATAAGGTCAAAATCAAATGTCGAAAAGCGTAAATATCTCTCATGCTATAAATGTTTAATTTGTTGATAGTTAAAGGTTTTATTTCAAAGAATAAACCTTAATGATAAACCGGGGCAGAGTTATTAGTAGTTGTTTTTTGAATATATCAAGTTTAAAACAGGAGGTTCAAACTTATTTGTTTTAGTATAAGTTTATGCGCAAATTAACTTATAAAGTTCCAATATACAAAGGCTTTGCCTTTTTTTTAACCATTATTTAATAATTAATTTTTTCACACTTGTAATTGTCGGGTTTGTAATTTTTACAGTGTAAAAGCCCCTTGGCAATTGGGAAATATCTATGGTCGTTTTATTGGAAAAGTATTTGCTGTAAACCGTTCTTCCTTTTATATCCGAGATTGTTACCTTTGAACGTTCCGTTTTGGCGGCGATTTTAATGTAGAGAATATTTTCAGCCGGATTTGGATACATCACAATTTTATTATCTGAGCTGATGTGTGTTTGCTCAGTGTTTGCTTCCCGAAAACGGATATTATCAATTTGCGCAAAAGCTTTGTCGGCGGTTTCGGCATATTTTTGGT
>CAYYQW010000030.1:0-40507 GCA_964472505.1 uncultured Bacteroidaceae bacterium
TAAGCATTTAGTAATCCGCCTGACCGCTCCAAGCGGTCTGACGGATATTGCTTAACCTTCGTCTGACTTCTGACCTCTGATTACTAATAATTCTGATTGCAATAAACAGACGCTGCCGGGTCTAAAGACGCCGGCAGGTCAGGTTCATTCATCTTTTTGCTGCAAAATAAGACTGTGTCAAATATCATACTTTCAGAGGCTTAGCAGCATCCATCTTACATCTTACATCTTACATCTTACATCTTACATCTTATATCTTATATCTTACATCTAACCCCTAATAATTCTGAGCTTCAATTTCAAAATGTGCTTGCGGATGATCGCATGCAGGGCATTTTTTGGGTGCTTTGCTGCCTTCGTGAATGTATCCGCAGTTGCGGCATCTCCAAATGACTTTTCCGTCTCTTTCAAATACTTTCCCTTCTTCTAAGTTGCTATATAGTTTCAGGTAACGAGCTTCATGCTCTTTTTCCACTTTGGCAATATTCTTAAAAACCATGGATATGTCTTTGAAACCTTCTTCGGCAGCTACTTCGGCAAATTTCGGATAGAGTTCCGTCCATTCTTCGTTTTCCCCTTCGGCTGCGGCTTTAAGATTTTCAGAAGTCGTTCCTATTTTTCCGGCCGGGTACGATGCTGTTATTTCAGTCATTCCCCCTTCCAAAAATTTAAAGAATCGTTTAGCGTGTTCTTTTTCGTTCAAAGCGGTTTCGGCAAAGATGGCCGATATTTGTTCCAAACCTTCTTTTTTGGCTTGTTTTGAAAAATAGTCATAACGCATGCGTGCTTGCGATTCGCCGGCAAATGCTTTCAGTAAGTTTTTTTCTGTTTGTGTTCCTTTAATGTTGGGCATATTTTTGTATTTTATAAAAATTTATCCTACAAATATATATAAATTCAGCTGTGTACCTGCAAGCGGCGCTTAATTTAAAAATAGTCTAAATACGGATATAAAAAAGCCGAACGGATAGGATAAGTCCAAACCGAAAGCTTCGCTCTAAGCGAAGCTTTCGGTCAGTACAAATAAGCCGCCCTGTAAAGAGCGGCTTAAGATATTTCATACGTTGAAATTCCTTACTTGATATCAATTTGGCGTTCCGGTTTTGTTACTTTTTCATCTTGTTTTTTGATGGTAACTTTCAATACACCGTTTTCGCTGCTTGCCGAAATTTTGTCGGTATCGGCAGATTCGGGTAAAGTAAAAGAGCGCTCAAAACTGCTGTATGAAAACTCCTGCTTAGTGCAGTTTTCTTCATCTTGCTGTACTTCTTGCTCTTTTTCCGAATAAATACTCAAGGTATCATTATCCAACTTAATTTTGATGTCTTTTTTGTCCATTCCGGGAACGGCCATATCAATTTCAAATCGGTCATCTTTTTCGTAAATATTTACCATTGGCAAGCTTGAAAGTCTTGTTCTTGGTGTCATTTCATTTTCTTGGAAAAAGTTTTCAAACCAATCCGGTAACATGTTGTTGTTTGTTCTTCTTATGAGTGTCATAGTTTGTCCTCCAATAATTTTATGTTAATATTTTTTTTTATTCAAATTCACCACACAAATATCAAAGGTTGTACCGGTGTAAATTTTAAGAAATTACGTCAGTTGAAAGATTTATTTTACGCCATAATGGCGTAGGGTTTTATTGCTGTATGACTATTTGTCTTGTTTGTGCATGATTTCCGTCTATTTTTAACGCCTTAAAATAATACTTAGCCCGGCCTTATTAACTGATTAGAAAAAAAACAATACCATTCATGAATCCGTGGTTATCATAAAAATATCGACAGCATTTTAAAAAATAATGCTTACATTTGTTTAGACTGCTGATAGTACAACAGCCGTATCTTAAAATATAACCATGCAGCACAACTCATTTGAAAACATACCCCAAAGTTTTTTAAATAAGTGGCAGGAAATAGCCGATTTAATAGCGAATATTATTGAGGTGCCCGCCGCTTTGATTATGAAAGTTGAAAATGAATTTATGGAGGTCTTCACAACAAGCGAAACCGAAAACAATCCGTATAATATAGGCGACAAAGAAAATTGGCACGGCTTGTACTGCGAAACGGTGATTAAAACCCAAAAAAAGCTACGTGTTCCCAATGCACTCAAAGATAAAGATTGGGACAAAAATCCGGACTTAAAACTCGGGATGATTGCTTATCTCGGTTTTCCCATAAACTTTCCCGACAACACACCCTTTGGTACTTTATGCGTATTGGATAATAAGGAAAGGCAGTTTAGTGCCGATAACGAAAAACTGCTGCTCCAATTCAAAAAGGTAATAGAATTGGATTTGGCTCTGATTTTTTCATTGGAATTGGATGAAAACAGCAGCAATAAGGCTGTTATTCAACAATTAATCAGCAGCAATGAAGAGTATCAGGCCGTGAATGAAGAATATATCGCTACAAATGAAGAGCTTAAACAATCGTATACTGAGCTGTCGGAAGCTAAAAGAATGGCGGAAGAAAATGAGCAGAGATTCCGATTGATGTATGAAAATACTTCAATGGGTATTGCCGTCATTTCTTTGGATTTTAAGATTGATGCCGCCAATGATGCCTATTGTGAAATGCTCGGATACACCGAAGAAGAATTAATCGGAAAAACATTGAAAGACATTACGGGTCCGGAAGATGTGAACGATAATCTTGACCTGCAAACACAATTAAAACAGGGTCGGATAGACGCTTACCAAATTGAAAAGCGCTTTATACATAAAGACGGACATTTGGTTTACGGCCTGCTGAATGCTACCTTGGTTAAAAATGCCCAAAGCGAAGCCCTGTATTTTCTGGGTAATGTACAGAATATTACCGAGCGTAAAAAAGCGGAAGAAGCCTTGCGCGAAAGCGAAGCAACCATCAGAAACAAACTCAAAGTTATACTTGAACCCGAAGGCGATATAGAAACACTCAATCTTGCAGACATCATCAATGTTGAAGAACTGCAACCCATGATGGAGAGTTTATTCAAAACTACAAGCGTAGGCGGGGCAATACTTGATATTTCCGGAAAGGTATTGGTTAGCTCTGCAATGGAGGATATATGTGCAAAATTTCATCGTGTAAACCCTGATACCGCAAAAAATTGTTTGGAAAGCGATCTCGCCCTTGCCGACGGAGTGCCTGCGGGCACATTCAAAGCATACCGCTGCAAAAACAATATGTGGGATATGGTAAGCCCTATTGTAGTTGGCGGCAAACATCTCGGCAATATTTATATCGGGCAGTTATTTTACGAAGACGAACAGGTCGATTACGAATTATTTAGAAAACAGGCACGGCAACATGGTTTTGACGAAACGGAATACATGGCAGCACTTGACCGTGTTCCGCGTTTGAAACGAGAAACTGTCGATTCGGCCATGGCGTTTTATGCCAAGTTTGCCGGAATGATTTCATCACTGAGTTACAGCAAAATCAAACTCTCTCGTGATAATGCCCAACGCAGAAAAGCAGAAAAAGCCTTGCGCGCAAACGAAGAAAAATTACGAAGCATCTATCGTGTGGCTCCTACCGGTATCGGGCTTGTCGTAAGCCGGGTGTTGAAGGATGTGAATCCGCGTGTCTGTGAGATGATAGGCTATACACGAGAAGCACTTCTTGAAAAAAATGCCCGAATACTATACCCTTCGCAGGAAGAATATGAGTTTGTCGGCGAAGAAAAGTATAAACAAATTCGAAAAACCGGAACGGGTAAAGTGGAAACAGTTTGGCAAAAAAAAGACGGGACAATCATTAATGTTTTGTTGGCTTCCACACCTATTGATAAGAACGATTATTCCAAGGGCGTTATATTCACGGCCTTAGATATTACCGAGCGCAAGCAAGTTGAAAAGGCACTCATGGAAAGTGAACTTACATTTAGAAAACTTTTCGAAGACTCTTCCGATGCCATTTTACTTATTGACGAAACGGGGGTTTTCGTAGAATGCAATCGGGCTGCCTTGGAACTTCTTAAAATGACTCGAGAACAATTTCTTTTTCTTTCACCCACAGAAATTTCACCTGAAATTCAACCCAACGGACAAACATCAAAAGAAGCTACCGCAGAAATGATTAATTTTGCTTATGAAAAAGGACATCACCGTTTTGATTGGGTACATATTAATGCTGAAAGGGAAGAATTCATAGTCGAAATTTCACTTATGCCTATTGTTCTCAGAGGGAAAACATTGCTTCATACTACTTGGCGCGACATCACCGAGCGCAAGAAAATTGAGAATGAATTAAAAGAAAAAACATCGTTCTTATCAACACTTATGGAAACAAGCCCGGTTGGTATTGTTACCGCAGATAAAACCGGAAATATCAGCTATGCAAACAACAGAGCCGAACAAATACTCGGTTTGGTGAAAGAAGAAATCACATCAAGAAGCTACGATGCGCCTTTATGGAAACACACTGAGCTTGACGGCTCGCCCTTTCCGGATGAAAAACAGCCTTTTAACATCGTAAAAGAATCATTACACACGGTTTTTGATATACAACACGGCATCACTTGGCCCGACGGCTCAGTTAAAATATTATCCATTAACGCTGCCCCCATAAAAGACAGTACCGGCCAATTTGACGGTATGATTGCTTCTATTGAGGACATAACAGAGCTTAAACAAGCGGAGAAAGCATTAAAAAAAGAAAAAGCATGGTCGGAAAAAATTGTTAACAACGCCCCCAACATTATTGTAGGTTTGGGCAAAAAATCAATCATTAAAGTGTTTAATCGGTATGCCGAACGATTAACCGGTTATAGAGCACAAGAAGTCATCGGTAAAAAATGGATTAATATTTTTGTCCCCGAAGACTTGAAGAAAACAATATATGAAGTTTGGGGCGATATAGTGAAAAATAAACGAATAGACCATAGTTTTGAAAATGAGATTATTACCAAATCCGGAGAGAAGCGTCTGATTGAATGGCGCAACACCATGCTCACCGAAAAGGATGAATTTCGAATGATACTTTCAATCGGTACGGATATTACCGAGCGTAAACAGGCGGAGCAAAAACTTACTGAACAAAAAGAATTGCTCGCAGCAATATACCGCAACGCACCATTGATTATGATGGTTGTAAATTCCGAAAGGCGCATTCAGCAGATAAACGGCTACGCCACGCAATTAACCGGCACAGAGACAAAAGATATGCTTGGTTTGCGCAACGGCGAGGCGCTGCGCTGTGTGCACGCGCTCGATGACCCGAAAGGCTGTGGATTTGGTGAGTTTTGCCAACAATGCGTTATCCGTAACAGCATTCTTGATACCCTTGAGACCGGTAAAACGCATTTGCAGGAAGAAGCACCCTATTTTTTTATAGAAGAAGATGACAAAATCAGGGAAATGACTTTTATGACTTCCACCACGGCCATTATGGTACAAGGCGAGCGCATGGTTTTGGTAACATTGCAGGATATTACCGAACGGAAAAAAGCCGAGATGATAATAAAGTTGCAATACAACATTGCCCGGGCAAGCATAACCACAAGAAATCTGAATGAGTTATTTGATTCCGTTAAATCTGAATTGAATAGAGTTATTGATTCAGAGAATATATTTATTGCGCTTTACAATGAAGAAACAGAGATGTTTTATTCGCCCTTTATGAAAAATGAAAAAGAAGATATTCGGGAATGGCCGGCTGAAAAATCTTTAAGCGGCTGGCTTATTCGTCGAAATCGCCCCTTGCTTTTGCATAAAGATGATATTATGCGTTTGTATCAAGAAGGTAATATTGACTTAATCGGTACTGTTTCAGAGGCTTGGCTCGGTATCCCTTTAAAGACAGACGGAAAACTACTGGGGGCTTTTGTGGTCCAAAACTACGATGATGCGAGTGTTTATGATCAATCGAGCATAGAAATTATGGAACTGGTAGCCCATGAATTAAGTATGTTTATTGATCGCCAACACAGCGAAGAAAAAGTGAATAAGCTCACAAGGGCTGTAGAGCAAAGCTCTGTAGCAGTTGTGATAACCGATAAGGACGGCCGTATTGAATATGTCAATCCTTTCTTTACGGAACTGACCGGATACCGCCGAGAGGAAGTCATGGGCAGAAATCCCAATATTCTTCAATCGGGGCAACATTCCAAAGCCTTCTATCAGGAATTGTGGAACACCATACTTGCCGGAAAAGAATGGGAAGGAGAATTTCGAAATAAGAAGAAAACAGGAGAATTGTATTGGGAAAAGGCGGTAATAACACCCATAGTAAACGACAAGGGGCTTATCAAAAATTTCGTAGCCGTTAAAGAAGATATTACCGAAAGAAAAAAGATGCTTGAAGAATTAGTGAGAGCCAAAGAAAAAGCCGAAGAAAACGACCGCCTGAAAACAGCATTTCTCAATAATATGTCGCATGAAATTCGTACCCCCTTAAATGCTATTTGCGGTTTTACCGAGGTTCTTAATAATACTGAAATTACGGAAGAAAAACGAGAGCGTTTGGTTTCAATCATACAAAACAGCAGCAATCAACTCTTATCCATTGTAACGGATATACTCACCATTTCATCGCTGGAAACTAAGCAGGAAAAAGTATATATAGAAAAAGCTTCTGTAAATACGATTATAGATGATTTACTTTTGATATTTAAACAGCAGGCAAGCGACCGGAATATTTCCTTGTATGCCAAAAAAGATTTATCCGATAAAGCGTCCGTAATATATACCGACAACACTAAAATCACTCAAATTTTATCCAATTTATTGTCCAACGCTTTGAAATTTACGCACGAAGGCTTTATTGATTTCGGCTATGAATTAATTGACCTGCCGGCGTCTGCAAGACCCGGCAGCGTCTCCAATTCCAACCTGCCTGCGTCTGAAGATCCCGGCAGCGTCTTGCAGTTTTACGTAAAAGACAGCGGAATAGGCATCAAACCTGAAGTTCAGGAAACAATATTCGACCGTTTCATACAAGCTGATAAATCAATCAGCAGCCTGTATGGCGGAACGGGATTGGGACTTTCCATTTCAAAAGCATTTGCCGAATTGCTTGGCGGCGAAATTTGGGTAGAATCGCAACCCGAAAAAGGTTCCGCTTTCTACTTCACCATTCCTTATAAGCCGGCAGAAAAGCCGGATAAAACACCCCCGCCCCCCAAAATAAACAATACTTCCGGCGTGGTGCTGGTAGCTGAAGATGAAGAGAACAATTACCTTTTAATTGAGGAGTATTTAAGCGATTTGGATTTGAAACTAATACACGCCAAAGACGGACAGGAAGCTCTTGATATTTGCCAATCAAATTCCAATATCGATTTAATTTTGATGGACATAAAAATGCCCATAATGACCGGTGATGAAGCCGCTAAACGAATAAAAGAGATAAATCCCAATTTGTCGATTATTGCGCAATCCGGCTATGCCCTGGAGCATGAAATTAAACGCTATAAAGAATTGTTTGACGATTATTTGGCAAAACCAATTAAGCAGAATGATTTGAGAGAGTGCGTTATGAAATTTATAAAGACCGGAAAATAAATTCAGATTTCAGAATTCAGAGGTTGGATGTCAGAAGTTCCGCCCTTGCAGGTGTCCTCACCTGCAAGTATCGGATTTTCACAACACCCCGACCACACGTTTTGAAGTCCTCCGGACGTTCAAAAGTGTTTCATTTTACCGTTCGCGAGCGTTTGTAATGCGTGCGGTATGTGCCTTCTTCTATCGGTTTCTTTGCGTCTGTGTGGCAGGGTTAAGCAGAGAAAAATTATGAATTTTCTTTTTAATAGTGTTTTTTTTCCCTTGAAGGTGTCTTCACCCTCAGAACTCCTGATTTCACGTAAACAAGCCTGTCGCAATTCGTATCTTTTTTTGATAAAATCAGAATTCCTACCCCACCGCAATAAGTTATATAAATATCTAATATACAGCTTATTGATGGTTTTATTATGTCATATTTCCGATTATTGCGACATTATTACGATGCCGGCAAGCACACCAAAAAGCGACAATTTTAGCTTACTAATATCAGAACAACTGACTTAGACGGATTTAAGATGATACCGATTCGGATGGTCTCAGGACAAACTTATGAATGCGTAAGACTTTACAGTATGATATACAGTGCAATATATTAGTATTTCGATTTTTTTTTAGTGAGACTATTTTTTTTGGTACCAATCTAAAATCCGACTGTTTTTTATTAAGTTTATAAAAAACAGGAAATTCAGAACTCCTGACTTCACGTAGTTTCAGATGTCGCCTTTTTTGAATCATGAATATCGAACATTTAATATCGAATCAAGAAGTAACTCATTGATTGAATAGGTTTTCGTGCGTAAGCAAAACTTCAAAATTCATTATTGGGTGTTCAATATTCGATATTAAACGACATTTTCAGTTTGCGAATTATTATCCATAACAATTTGATATTCAGTTAATGGGTCAGGATGTCTGAAATTAGTTTTATAGTGTCAGTTGTTCTGAATATATTCTCATAAATCACTGATAATCAATTCATGGGTCAAGAGTTCTGAGTTTATAACGGAAAATGGAAAGCAGAAAAAAACCGCTTTGGCGGAAGTGATGAGGTGGATATACAGTTTTTAAATTTCTGCTGCAAGCGTTGTTATTGTTTTAAGGCTCGTTTTGGCTGATATTACCTTTTTATTATGTGCTAAGCTAAGTTCTGTATAAGCCAACTCGTAAGCCTCAACTAATTCTGTTCTTTTAAATTTTCTGCTGTTATATAAATGGGCAAAATAGGTATATGAATCAGACAACAGACCGTTTAAATCAAGCAATGCCATAACAAAAAGCGTACTTCTGAATCGCAAATTTATTCCTATGTTTTTTGCAGCATTTATAAATTTTTGGTCGTCTGTTATGATTAACGGAACACCAATTTTTTCTGCCTGACTTAGTATTTCCGCTTCTCCGTAATCAATCCCTTGTACGCTCTCATACATGCTTAGTGTAACAGCGTCTATTCTTGTGCATAATGACCAGAACCCTCTGTTAGGTTTTAAACGGTCTAATACTCTCCGCCGGAAAGGCTCAAGGTGAACTTTCCTTTCGTATTCTTCTTTTATTCTTGCTGATATATTTACCTGCTCGAAAATATTATGCAGAAGTTGGTATATGTCGAAGCGTTCAAGGCAAGAAAGGTTTACAAGAAAATCATTATCAATTAATACTTTCATTTAACTTGTTTTTTACCTTCTGCCGCCCCCAAAAAGAAATGACAAAGCAGCTAAACCTAAACCGACACTGAGTAATGCAAACAAAGCATTTTTTTCATTTTTCTGTTTTTTGTGTTGCTTAACCGCTTGTTTTTCGGCGTTAAGCTGCTCTTTGATTCTTTGCAATACTATATCAAACGAATTGTCTTCGGCAGGGTTGAAATATATTTCTGTGAAATGTTCAGTTAGAGACCCTGTTAAAACTTTCTCTTTGGTATAAACGACAATTATTCTGGATTTATCTTTGAATGCGTCAAAGGCAAATTCAATCTCTTCTTTTACAATCTTGCTTAGTTTTGTGTTTAGAAAGATTATGTACCAATCTGAATTTGCTATTCTGTTTTTCGTTTCATTGTCAAGGTAGGTTTCGGAATTATATCTGTCAGGGAGGTACATTTTAAAACCATGTACCGCACCTATGGAATGAAGTCTGACGGCAAGAGTTTGTTCTTCATCTGATTTTGGATTGTATGAAACAAATATTGTTTTCATGGCTGTGTCCTTTTTTACAAAGTTACGATTGTTTTTTGATAAAAAAGCAACCTTAGTATATTATTCTTCTAATAGAAAAAAAAAGCAGCTCGAAAGCCGCTTTTTATCGTTTTGCTTTTTTCTTTGTGGTTCTGTTAATTTCAATTGTAAGGCGAATAAGAGCGGTTGGTTCTTCTCAATCCAATCGTTCGAAAGGTTTTCAACCATTTCGAGGGTTTTTCTTTCGATAGACCCTTGAGCGATTACTGAATATATTTGAAATATATCCAAATTTCCGACAATGTATATTACGAAAGAGCAGGATATCTAAGAATAAATTGTTAAACAGACGCTGCCGGGTCAAAGACGCCGGCAGGTCAGCTTTCTTTATATTTATTTGGTGTAAATAACAGCCGACCTAAACAAAAGTATGAGTGCAAGCGGTAAAGCGGCGATATCAAAACAGTGGGTTTTAAAAATAAACAATATCAAAAAAGAGATTAATACAAGTGCATTGATTCCAAAATATATTTTTATAAGCCGGGCAGCTTTTTTATTTGTAATCAAAAATGCTGCAAACACATGCAGGGGCATAGCCCAGAGAATATTCAGGTTGTTTACAACGGCATCATGATCGGTAAAAAACCACATAAAGACGATGAGTAAGCCGATAAGTCCCGTTAAAAACAGAAGGATGCGGTCAAGTTCGGCAAAATGTCGTTTTCGTATGTATTCATACACACTTAAAAGAAGCACGATGAGAAATAAAGACCAAAATACAAGTCGCGGGCTCAGAAAAAAAGATTCTTGCAGAGCCGGTTCTTTGGGCTTGTAAATAAGGTTATTTTTTTTCACCAAAGGCTCATATTGTCCGTTTTTCATTATTTCGCTGTTGCTTAAAACGGCTTCAAGGTATTTGGGCAGGAAGCTGGCTTGGCGGGGGCTTACTGTTTGGTCGGCCGGAAGTCCTATTAAGGTATTTATTCCAAAGCGAGCCCAATGTTTTTCCTGCAAATAGCTCAGAAGCATTATGCGAAATGTGCTTGAGTCGCCGGCTTCGTGGGAGCCGAATCGGATGTTTTCCTTTGTGGCTTCGGCTAAAACATCGGCCACTCGGGTGGCACAATTATCAAAAAAGAAATCGTAACGGTAAAATTTATTTTCCGGGCGTGCATTATTTAATAAATAAGTGTAAACATTCTGTTTTTGTTCTCGGCTAAGGTTTAACACTTGCTCTCTAACGCCGCGTTTCTCACGTTTATAGCTCTGAATGTATTGGCGGTATGGGCTTATACTCAGCATGTAATCGAGCTTTCCTTGAGTAAATTTCAAATAGAAATTGGGGGTTTCAAAATCAAAGGTTCCGTAATTGAATATTAAATCCACTTGTATGGAGGGATCTTTAATTCGAATGGCTGAATGCCCGAAAGTTGAGTAAAGTTCATTGCCTGCATCGCAGGTAAGAACACTTATTTCGGCATAAGCCGAGAGATGATTTTGTGCCCGACTGTGTTGTATATACAGACTGAGCAGAAACAGAGAAACAAGTATGGTACGTAACATAGTATCAGCTTAAAAGTTTGGCTACTCTCAGCAGCTCTTCATTAAGGGTTCGTTTTCCTTTTATGGTTTTATTGAACGGAATATGTGCTACTTCATGATTAGAATATCCCACCATTATGCTTCGCTGATTATCGGTAAGGGCATCAACGGCTGCCACGCCCAGTCGGCTGGCCAGAAAGCGATCAAAGGCTGTGGGTGAACCGCCGCGTTGCATGTGTCCCAATACGTTTACGCGCATGTTGGTAAGTCCCAATTCGGCTTTCATTTTTTTTGCAATTTTTTCGGCTCCTCCGAGATTATTGCCTTCAGCCACAATGATAATTTTCGACAATTTATCGGACTTTTGTAATATTTCTTTGAGTTGTTCTTCCTGTCCTTCTACTTCCGGAATAAGAATGGCTTCGGCGCCGGTGGCTATTCCGGCGTTTAAGGCAATAAAACCGGCATCGCGGCCCATAACTTCAATAAAAAAGGTTCGGTCATGCGCGCTTGCCGTATCTTTAATTCTGTCGATGGCTTCGGTTACGGTGTTTAGAGCCGTATCGTAGCCTATGGTATAATCGGTTCCGAACATGTCGTTATCAATGGTTCCGGGTATTCCCACAAAGGGGATATCGTATTCTTGTGAAAAAATACTTGCGCCTCTGAAGGTGCCGTCACCGCCGATTACAATGCAGGCATCAACTTGGTATTTCTCAAGATTTTTATAAGCTTTTTTTCGTCCTTCTTGGGTTTTAAATTCCTCACTTCTTGCTGTTTTGATTTTTGTTCCGCCTCGCTGAATGATATTTTTTACATCTTCCGAAGTGTATTCTTTAAATTCTTCTTCTATCATTCCGTGGTATCCGCGGTTTATGGCAACAACTTTAATGTTTTGTGCCGCAGCTGTTCTTACAACAGCTCTTACAGCAGCATTCATTCCGGGGGCATCACCTCCGGAGGTTAGGACTGATATTTTCTTGATTTTGTGATTCATTCTTTATCTTCTGTTATTGATTTAATATTTCGTTTATAAACATAAATTTTCCTGCACAAGCCGAGTTCGATATCTTTAGTAATGTGATAAAGTTCTGCGGCAGGCGTAAATTTTTTATCTTTCGCTGGTCATTATAAAAAGCGGGGTCATTTCAAAGCTTTTGTATAAAGGACGCAGTCTTTCGATATTATAGAATTTATTGATATTTACCAATTTCGATTCGCTTACTACCACATCTATGGGAATATTGTCGTAGCGGCCGTTTTGTAAAACCACAAGTCTTCCGTGCACACCTTTAAGAATCAGGTCTAAAGAAAGATTTCCGTAGGCCATGGGCACAATGGAGTCAATGGCGTCCGGGTCGCCGCCGCGAACCAAATAACCTAATTTTTGATTGATGGTTCTTATGGTTTTTCCTTTGTTGTATTTGGGCGACAGCTTTTTCAGCTTATCGGAAACCAAATCACCGATTCCACCCAATTTAGCATGGCCGTATTGGTCTTTTTCTGCTTCTTTGAAAACCATTTCGCTTCCGGCAAATTTTGCGCCTTCCGATACCAATACCACGGAATATTTACTTGGATTTTGGTTTCGGTCTTCGGTCATGAGTTCGGCAAGTTTTTCAATGTTGAATTCATATTCCGGAATTACGCAGCGATTGGCAGCTCCGGCCATGGTGGGGAGCATAGCGGTAAAACCGGCATAGCGCCCGAATACTTCCAAAACCAGAAAGCGTTCGTGAGAGCCTGCCGAAGTACGCAGAGTATTTGTCATGTGTATGGTACGTGTTACACAGGTACTGAATCCGATGCAATAATCGGTTCCCGGCACGTCGTTGTCCATGGTTTTGGGAATGGCCACCAATTTTACGCCTTCTTTATAAAGCCTTACGGCATAGCTGAGCGTATCATCGCCGCCTATGGGAATGAGAAAGTCAATATTTAAAAAGTTGAGATTTTTCAGCACCTCGGGTGTAAGGTCGTTAAATTCTTTGTCGTATTTATCTTTAAGATGTTCCGGTACGGCATTTTTCGGCAGGTGGCTCGGACGTGTTCGTGAGCTGTGCAGAAAGGTACCGCCGGTGCGTCCGGCTTTATTTACGATATTTTCGGTCAGTTCAATGTAGTTATTTGAGTTGTCGGCTTTTTTATCTCGGATAATCTCCATGACACCGGCCCAACCTCTGCGCAGACCAATTACTCTGTATCCTTCACGAATGGCTCTAATGGTAATGGCTCGTATGGCCGGGTTAAGCCCGGGCACATCACCGCCTCCGGTTAAAATGGCTATGGTTTTTTTGCTGCTCATGGTCAATTATTTTCTATTTGTATTAAATTAAATTGTAATCCGCTTATCAGCATAAAGTCTTCTGCATCTTCTATAATATCGGTATCTTTTTCGTGGTAGAACCAATTAATTGTGAGTTTGCCGCCGCCGGTTTTGAAGTTTTTTAGGATTTTCAGAATTTCTATAATTTTCTTGGAAGAACTGGTATTATAGTATGTGAGTTTAAAATTAAAAATTAATGAGTTATTATTATCTGCGGTGTATTGTCTGAGCCAGTCAATAAGCGGATTGTAAAATTCATGTATTTCTTCGATATAGGATTCTCCGGCTATTGTACATATGCCGTTCTCGCTGTCAAAATTGACTTCGGGTTTATAAAATTCATCTTCATTGGTTTTGATAATGAGGTTTTGCATTTCTTTCGTATGGTTTGCCTGCAAAGTTATGGTATTATTATGAAAAAAGATAAAGCATTTTTGAGTTTTTGATAATAATCACTTTGTGTTTGATTAATTGGTGTCTGTCTATAAAGTCAAGAGTTTGAGCTATAATGATCAAGTTCGAGCTGATATGCTGAGCAAGGCCGAAGTGCTTTTAGATTTTGAAAATCAGGGAGTTTGCTAATGGAATCGGCCGTTTTCAAAATGGATATAACGATGAAATTGGGCATTATAGTCAAATTTTAATTAAAGTCGTTTCTTTCCAAACGAATATTTTTCACACTTGCATGCTTATCGGTGGTTCCCAAGCTGTGGTTTAGAACCCAGCAGGTAATTTCCGACAATTCTTTATCGGGGTCTGTTCGGATGAATACTTCATGGCTCTCAAACTCTCCGTCTTTCTTGATGTTCCCGGCACTGTTTTCTTCACTTGTACCGTCGGCATACTTTACCAGTATGGTCATACGTTGCGCTATTGACCCGTCGTCGGGAAAAAGCTTTATTTCGGCAGATAAGGTATAAAGTCCGTGTTCCGGTTCTCTGATTTTATGAGTAATGGGATTGGTTCTTCCTTGTTCAGGCAGAGCCCAGGCTGTTTTTCTTGTCCACAGGTTGGTGCTGTCTGTTTCGACTTCTGCTTGTTCGTTTCTTGCCGGAAAACGGATACTATCGTCCATTGTTCTGAGTTCGGCAATGATTTCTTGATATATTCTCAGGTAGGTTTCGGTATTGCGAGAATAGTATTCCAGATTTTTTTCAAATTCTTGCCGACTGATGTTATGCTTTTTAAATACGTAGCTGTATATGTTTACCTCATCATCTGTTTTAATTTGGCTTGACAGATGTTTGGCACTTACCGTGCCGTCAGCCAGATGCATATCCATAAGTATTTCTTTAAATTCATCGGGCGGGAGATGATCTCCGGACTTACCGCCGCAGCCGATAAACTGAATCGGAACAATTAAAAAGAGCAGTAAGTTCAGCATTTGTCGGAACGAACTCATAGTTTATTATATTTGTGAAAAACAAAAGTAATATAAGAATTGAAATTGAGAAACGCCAATTTAATTTTTATTTTAAACTCTGTAGCCAATAATGATAACATCATCAATCTGCGGCTGATTTCCTTTCCAACGATAAAAGCTTTGTTCTAATATTCGTTTTTGTTCATCCAATGTTTTTTTCTGCATTGACAGTAACAGTTCTTTAAAACGTTTGGTTTTGAATTTTGAACCGGTTTCTCCTCCGAATTGATCAACAAATCCGTCCGAAAAGTTGTAAAGTGTATCACCTTTTTTCAGTTTGAATAGGGTGTTTGTAAAATCGGTTTCTTTAATATAAATGCCTATGGGCTGTCGGTTGGCTTTTAGTTCTATCAGAATATAGTCAAGCTCCGTGGTTTTTATAAAGGGGTCTGACTCACCGGCTGTATTGCTAAAGAGTTTAATGTTTTTGTTGCTTTCAAAGCTTTCATATTCTTCTTGGCTCAGTTTATTTTTATGTCGGATGATGTAAAGCGGATTGTATGCTCCGGAAAATTGAAGCTCCAGAGTTTCCGAATCCAACAGATAAAAGGAAATATCCATACCGTCTTTCTGCTCTTCAAATTTACCTTCCTGATGCAATGATTTTTTTATTTTATAACGGAGGCGGTTTAGTATTTCGGCGGCATTATCTAAGCTCCGGCTTGTAACCAGTTCGTTTAGGAATGAACTTCCCAACATGCTCATAAATGCACCGGGAACACCATGCCCGGTACAATCTGCAGCGGCAACGGCAACGTAATTTTTTATTTTTTTCATCCAAAAGAAATCTCCGCTTACAATTTCATAGGGTTTGAAAAAAACAAAATGGTCGCCCAACATTTCGTCAATGGCTTCATCCGATGGCAATACGGCTCTTTGTATGCGTTGTGCGTAATTGATGCTGTCAATAATTTCTTTTCTTTGCTTGTAGGCCATATCTCTTTGAACTTCAATATCTTCCTTGCTTTTTTCAATATCTTCGGTGCGTTCTCGCACAATGGCTTCCAGTGCATTTTTCTCTTTTTCGGCGGCTTTCATTCGGTAGTCAAAAAATAATTTCACAGCTACGGCAATTAGAAACAAATAAATAAGTATTGCCCACCAACGGCGGTAAATCGGGGTAAGTATCTCAAAATATCGTTCTGATTTTCCGATGATTTTTCCGTATTCGTTTTTTGCCTGAACGGTAAGTTTATACTTTTTGTCCGGAAGATTTGTGAATTGGCGGTAGTTTTCGGTGGTCCATTCCGATGTATCTTTATCAAAACCTTGCAAAAAACTGCGAAACTCAACAGTACCTACAATGGGATAATGCGGAGCGGTAAATGCAAATTGTAAGGAATTGTCGGAAAACGGAATCTTACGATAGCTGCTCTTTCCTGCATCTATATCTAAGAGACTGTCATTTTTGATGTGGCTTATGCTTGTAAATTGTGGTTGAAAGGAACTTTTCTGTTCTTTTTGGTTTGGGTAGTTGTAAACCAATAAAGTTTTGCTTCCGCCAATCAGAATATTATTATACTTTTTGTCGTAATGGAGTGATTTTACCGAAAAATTTCGATAGGGAAGGAAAGGCGTTTGCTTAATCGTTTGACTGCGGTGATTGTATAAGCTTAAATTTTTGTGTTCTCCGTCTGTAAAGATAAAGTTGCTGTCGGGTAAGTAAAGTATGTTTCCAATACGGTTAATTTTACCGGTTTTACTTTCAATCGTGAAGGGAGCCAAGCTGTCGCCTTGGGGTTTGTATATGTAAAGGCCTTTGTCAGAGCTAAAAAAAGTTTTGTTTTTATCTTCTAAGATGTGCAGAGCTATAATATTCTGTGTATCATTCAATTCACGGGTTTTTTTTGTTTCAAAAGAATATATGAAAATTTTTCCCAGCGAATTTTCAAGAAACAGAAGCTTATTTTTTTTGTCTTCGGAAATCAGAAGAATATCCCCGGCATTATTTTTAACGGTTTCAATAATTTCAATATTCCGGTTTTGGTATTCAGCGATAATGAAGCCGTTGGTTTGCCCGACATAAAATCGCTCGGGCTTTTGTTTTGATTTTGTTAAGGAAAAGCAATAATCCGTAATTTGACTTTGTATTGCCGTAGTGCTGTCGGCCATATACAATCCTTTAGGCGAGGCTATAAGGGCCTTTTCTTTATAGCTTATGAAATCGTTGCAGGTAAAGTTTATTGCCGGGTTTCTTTTAATTTCGCTTCCGGATAAGTAAAAAAGGCCTTCATTGGAAGTTATAAATATGTTGTTTTGAAACTCTCGGATTGCATTTATTTGTCCGTCCAATATGGATATTCCATTATCAATATAGCCCATATTACTGTTAACATCCACCACGGAAATTCCGTTGTCGCTTGCCATCCATAACAAATTGTTTTCATCGGTAAAGACTGCATTTACTGCTTCATTTTGCAATTTGCTTTGACTGTTAATTTCCAGCAGAATGCTGCCGTCTAAATCAGTTATAACAACTCCGGAGCTAAGTGTCCCGAGTGCAAAAAACTGTCGGCTGACAAGCGTTCCGCAAGTAAGTGTATTCCTAACGGCATAATCGTTCACTTGAGGCTCTATTGTGCTTATGGTATCGTTTACCAGACTAAAGAACCCTTGTTTGGATGTTCCGATAAAAACTTCATGTCTGCCGGGTAAGGAGAACATCAACTGAATATCAACAGGTTCAGTGAGTGAAGCATTATGTATTGGCTTGAATTTTCCGGATTGGTAAACCGTAAGGCCTTTTTGCCGGGTAGCGGAGTTTTCCGAATCGGGACGAAAAAACACATAGAGCGTACTGTCAAGCAAGAATGATGATTCAGCTTTATTTTCCGTAGGAATACTTGTAAGTTCTCCGTTTTCATAGATATAAATGATGTCGGCGGCGATAAAGAATGTTTTTTCACCGATGCAATGGACCGAAAAAAAACTGCGATTTCCCGGTTTATTTTTAATTTGATTGTACAATGAAATGTATATCGGTCGGCCTTTTGAGTCTTCTTTTAAGTAACCGAAATCATAAAGTCCGCCGGCATATACTCTTCCGTTTTTATCGGTATCCAAAGATAATACCCGCATGCCGGACTTTGTTTTTACTTTATCCCAATTTTGCCCGTCGTAGCGCAGAATGCCGGCAAAATTCGCAAAATACATATATCCCTTGCCGTCTTGGGCAATATCAAAGTTTTGCTCATGGGCACCGTATTGGTTCGGGCTGAAATTTTTTACGTAAGGAACAGCTTTGAAACGGGTATAATTTTGTGATGCCGCAGTATGTACAAGTATAATTGCTGCCAAAAGTAATGTGTATTTTGTAAAGCTTGTATTCATGTTTTATTGTATTTCAAAGTTATCGGCAAAATGCGGGTATTTTTTTATAAAATCATATAAAAAACCGTCTTGAGCTTTTAAGATAACAACCGGAAACAGAGCCGAAAATTTTTCCTCCGCTGAACTGTTAAACGTACTGATTATTTCGCCGCATTCGTAGGTTTTTACTTTGGTATCGGAGCTTAATTCTCCGGTTAGCAACAAATAAAAGTGTTGCTCTAAATCCGGACAGAACGGTTTTTCGGGTGTGATTACAATTTGTTTAGTTTCCGGCACATAAGCTATAAGATCGATGGGAGAAAAGCCTTTAAACAATTCAAAATCTTTAATCAAATCAATGATTTCAAATTTTAGAAATTCCTGCAAACGCATTTCTCCTGTTATTTTATTTTTGATTTCCGCAAGTTGCGGTTTGCCATGCTGAAACTTTTCAACGAGTTCTGTATATTTTTTGGGAAAGAGTTCATTGAACTTAAGGCCGGTAATTTCTTGTATGATTATGCCCGGATGCACCAAATTGGCCTCTAAAAGCTTATCGGTATCAGGCAATTGATATTTTGAAAGCAACTTTATGGCTTGAGCTTTTGCGTATATGCCGGTATTGGATCTTTCGGCAGATATGATGTCTGCTATGCGCCGGCTTGGGCTGAGTTTTTCCTGCGGGTAATCTAATCGGTAAAGCCTGATAAGCTCTGCGTTTGGACGGTCTTCAAATATGGGCAAGAGCTTTTCTTTGTGGGAGTCGCTCAGGATGGTATTGGCAATTTCCAGAGCAAAACTGCGGGTATCCGGTTTTGGGCTTTCAAGGTATTCCCTAATTAAGTCAACGGTTTGAAAATCGTATAAAACTGCCAGAGTATCAAAGATGCGTTGTTTCTTTTCGTATTTTCCTTTTTGCAGAGTTTGAATGAGCGCTTCGGATTTATCTAATTTTTTCAAATCAGAAAGTGCCGCACAGTGATATAGGTAATTATTTAGGTGTTTTTCAAGCAAATCATTGATAAAGGCTAAATGAACATCTTGAACTTCAGCTTTTGTTTTTCCTGTGGCTCGTATTATTTTGTTTGTGATGAAATAGTTTGGGTTATCAATATTTTCCAACAGGAACGACTGAACAAATTCGCTGTTTGAGTTTTCAAATATATCTATGATTTCAAGTTGTAAATCAGGTTTATGATCAATTTTTTTGAAAAATTTGGATAATTCGGGCAATATATCATCTCCGATTTCAAATATGGCTGAGTAAGCCGCTTGTTTGGTATCCGGGTCTGTAAGCCGGTTTATCAGATGCGAAAAAAAAGCTTGATGTTTGGTAAGCCCGGCTGTCAATACGGCTTGTCGCCTCACCTCCGGGTTGTTGTCTTTCATTAAGCGCAACAGTATTTTTTCGGTTTTATATGCTTTGAAATTGTGCAAAAGAGCCGCTGCTTTTTTTCGGTCTTCGGCTTCATCGGAATTTGATAAATTAGCGGTTTTATTGAATTCATTAGCCTGAGCTTTTTCCGGATAGTAAAAGCGATAAGGATAGAGTTTCTCCACAATTTTGGCTATTTTCCTTTGGGCGCTTTCTTGTTTATAGCGAAATCTTCTTTTTAGAATGTTATAAATCAAATCATATTTTGACGTACGAAATTCGCTTTTTTCTTGAGTCAACACTTTCTTAAGCTCGCTCTTATATTCTTTGTAGATTTCAACAGCTACTTGCATCCAGAATAATACGATTGCCAATAAAAAAGCAGAGAAAATAATCAGACTCAGATCTTTGATTAGTGCAAACAGGAAAATAAATAAACCGGCAGCAATTCCGCCAAAGGCTTTCGGCCCGCTTTCTATTTTGTTTTGAAAAGCAATGCGCTCATCTTCCGGTAAGGGTTGATAGAGTATCTGAGTAGCGGGGTCGTTGAAAGAGGTACGAATGGCTCTGGCAAATAATCGGCCCAGTGTAATGAATGCAAAGAATAAAGCAGCAGCACCGTAAACCGTACCGAAAACTATTGCCGGAAAAAGGCTTGCGGCCAGCATAACCGGAAATGCCAATAAAGCTAATTTCATGCCGTACTTACTTATCAATTTTCCTGATACAAAGGTTTTTAAAATGAATTCCACCACAGTGCTTATTCCAAAAAATATACCGACAAAAGAAGTCAGCATTTCTGGCTTGGGAAATTCTTTTTTGGTTTGAACCTGAAAAATGAAATCAATGAACATCTGAGCAAAAATTGGAATAAAAGCTATTAAAAAGAACAGTTTGAAATATCTTTTGTCTTTAAAGTTTGTTTTTTTGTCAATTTTTTGTTTATCGCTCTGTTTATGATCAGAATCGGAGCCGGTAGTTTGCAGCTTGGGGTTTCGGGTAATGATTGAAAGCAACAAAAAAGCCGGAAGCAACATAATGCCGGAGATAATGAGAATGTCTTTGGGTTGAATAATGGTCATAAGCAGCGGAACAGATAAAAAACTGATTATGCCGCCGATTACTTCACCGCCCGATATAAGTCCAAACAGCCTTTTTGCTTGTTGTATATTGAACAAACGCGATAAAAACCCCCAAAATGTAAGCGCATGAATGTATGCAAAAATCCGAATCCAAGTGTAAGCAAGAAACACGACTAAGAGTAGTTCGCCTTTTAGGAAAAGAAGCGTTAAAAATATAAACACCGAAACAAGCAAAAACCCGAGCAAGCTTTTGAGCATTATGGAGAAACTTAGTCGTTTTTGCATTTGAGCCACTAATTTCCCGGCTGCAAAAATGATTAGGCCGGCTGCAATAAAAGACAAAGGAATAAACTGTCTTTCAAACTCCAAGGCATTTAATAATAGGGAAGTGGCACCCGTTGTAAAGAAAGCAAAGGCCGATCCGGCAAAAAATGAATAAAGCATTGGCAGGGCAATACCTTTGGCTTCACCTTTTTCAAGATTTAGTATTTGCGTTATGGCTGTGTTTATTCTCAATGTATTGAAATGTTTTTACTTTTTACAACTTATTGTTTTGCGCATTCTGTCATTTGCAGCGATTGGCCGGCTCTGTGTACATTGGTGATTTTGAATCCTGTCTCATTTAACAGCACCGAGAGTTCTTCAAGCGTTCGCTCTTTACCTCCGGTTGTAAGCATCATAGAAACATCCAAAAGAAGGCTTGCCGAGTTATTGATGTCTTTTAGATGCTCTATTATGAGTAATTTCGCATGTTGCGGCATAGCTTTTCTGCAATTGATTAATATTTCTTTTGCTTTTTGGTCATTCCAGTCATGCAGCACCTCTTTTAGCAGGTATAAGTCAGCTTCTGCCGGTATATTCGTAAAGAAATCTCCGGATATGATCCGACATCTGTTTTCCAAACCGGAGTGTTTGATGTAATTATTCGCTTTATCCGTAACGCCCTTAAAATCAAATAGTATTCCTTCTGTTTTTGGATGGTTTTTTAAGATTTCGGATAATAAAAAGCCGGTACTTCCGCCGATATCGGCGATAATTTTATTGTCGGAAAAATCATAATTATTTAGAATTCCCTCGGCATCCGTTCGTGTGCGTTGGGTCATTACTTGGTTAAACAGTTTTTGAGCTGCCGGGTTTTCCGCAAGAAAATCGAATAAGCTTTTTCCGTAAACTTTGTCGAAAGCCGGTTTTCCGGTTTTTACCGTATAGAGCGCATGATCCCATACTTTGCGTTTCCATTCGTAAATCCAGAGAATAACATGCGCTACGGAATTCTCGGATTTTTTGAGTAAGGGGTAGCCGGAAGGACTCAGTCGGAAAGCTGTACCTTTTTCTTCAAATATTCCCAAAGCGCAGGCTGTTTCAATTATTCGTTTGAGTGCTTCCGGCCGGCTGTTGGCAGCAATGGCCAATTCTTCTGCTGTTTGGAATTTATCTTTGCAAAGTTCGGGTATATCAAGCTTAATGAGAATATATAAAATTCCGGTGTATCGGCTGTTCAATACCGAATTAAGAATATTTTGAGATTCTGTTATGTGCATGGCATTATTCGGCATCGGGCTCATTTTTGTTATTTTTAATTGTTATTCGGTAGCCGGCTCTTACAAAGAGCATATTTATATTGGGATGAAAAATATCTTTGGTAAGCGCAAGATGTAAGTTGAAATTATAAGGCAATCCAAGATTTACGGAAGGCCCCATAAACCAGTTTCCTTCTGTAAAATTCAGAGGTGTTTCATCATTTTTTAAGGGGCGGGCAAACTTCCATTTCCCGTAACCCAAATAGCCGGCTTGTAACTTTTTATTTATGGCATATCGAATGAATTGAATCAGATAATAATGATTATCCGATTGCTTGTTAAGCCCGAAAAACATACGCTCCTGAATATTTATCAGAAGCCTTCGGTTCAGTATGGCCGTATTATAGTCTATACGCAAGCCGGTACACAGAATTAATAAACCAATTACGGATGCAGCTTTTTTCATATCGGACAAAAATTATTTACTGCCTGTTTCATTCTTACTGTATTTCTCAAAAATTAGTTTTAATTCATTGCGTTGTATTACAGCTTGTTTGCTTTTATATACCTTCTCTTTCAATTCGTTAAGTATGAGTTTTAATTGTTTTTCAGCAAAGTAATAACCCATTTCTTTACTTACGGTTTTAATAAGCCTTATGCTGGCAAGATGTGTAACGTATATTTCTTCAGGTATTCCCAATACTTTTTGCGGGTTAAACGGGCGAAAACTGTCTCGATCAACAAAAGGCGTTCCGGTTGAAATGGAATTAAGCCCGGGCCCTACAATGGGATCGGTGATTTTTATGGGAATGCCGGTATAACGGCTGACCGTTTCGGCAATTTCCTTAATGAGTTTTAAATTTGGAGGTGATTTGAAAAGTTTTTCACCCTCAATATTGAGACGGCTTTTGAGTTTTTTAGGTTCGTGAGCCAGCAATACCGTAAGTAATTCGGTTCTCAGCAAGCCGTTTCTTTCGGCCAGCCCCAGCCAGGAAGTGGAAGGCAGCAAAATGCCTTTTTCTATGGCTTTCAGGTTATTTGTGAGGGAGAAACCTAAATCATCATGAAAGTGCACCGAGTATAAAACCTCGTCGGATGATTTGTCGAGCAACTCATCCAGAAAGCGATCCGTTTCGCAAGGGTATATTCCGCCGCGTGTATCGCCCATACCTATCGTTGCAATGCCTTCTTCGGTAAGTGCCGATGCAAGTTCTGCAACAAAAGAAGGATTCCCGTCAAAAGCTCCGGCCAGTTGAACGTCGATGGGCATGCCTTGCGTATTGTCCAAAGCAAAACGAGCCAGCTCAAGTCCGCGTGCAAGAGTTTCTTTGGGGCTTTTGTGCAGCATGACTTCGCATAAGCGTTCAGAAGCCGGAAGTACATACGCTACGCGGCCGTATTTTGCTTTTTTTACGGCTTGGTAAGAGGCCATGATTTCTTTTTCACTGCTGCGGCAGTTAACTCCCAGATAGCAATTATCCACTTGTTCCGAAGTTTCTTCAATAATCATTGCCTCTTGAGGGCTTATCGAAATAAAACCTACTCCGAATACCAGATGGTCGGGGCCGTGCTCATTAAACAGGCTGCCGTGTTTTAAAGCAATATCAATACGTTCTTTTGCCGAGAGTATGGTTTTTGCCTGAGCACCGTCGCGGGCTATTTCTTCCCAAAAGACGATGCGTTTATTTTTTAGCGATTCTTTAATTCTGTCCATTAATAATCCTTAGTTTGACGCTTTAATATTGATAGATTAAGCTAAAATGAATATTTCTTCGGTTCTGGACAAGCTGTGAAGCTAAATCACCGTTGGCGTAATCCGGTCCCGGCGAAAAATATTCGGTATTTAATATATTGAAAATGCTAACTTGTACTTTTAATCCTTTTATGGGGCTTGTGTATGTTAGTGCTCCGTTGAATATGATGTAAGGATCGAAGTTTTCCGGATTCGTCGGCACGGTGGTATTGTATCCGGTTATTCGCTGCCCGCTGTAGTTTGCTCTTAAATTTATGTTTAGAGTATTTTTCCAAAAATAATTGGCGCCAAAATTTATTTGATGATTGGCAATATCGCTTATTCTAAGCTTTTCATATACATTGCCTAAGCTGTCTGTTTGCGGATTTCCTTCGCTGTCGGTAGGGTTCAGAGCATAAGGTTGTGTAAAGGTATAGTTGGCATAAGCTGAAAAATCATTTTCAGTGTATGTAAGAAAGGCATTGATGCCGTAAACCTCAGCTTCTCCCACGGCTTGGTTTTGGTTGGTGGTGTTGCCGTCATCCAATTGTACTTTTACTTCCTGAATAATATTGCTGTAGCGCGAATAATAAAATGAACTGCTGATATTCAGATTTTTATCTAAAAAATCTTTGGCAATAACCGCTTCGATATTTTTTACTTTTTCGGGTTGCAGAAAAGGATTGGGCAGCTCTCGTTTTTCTTCGGCAGTTGAATATTTTTCTCGGTAAGTGGCATCTTTAAATGCTTCGGCGTATATCAGTTTGAACGTGCAGTTTTTTGGGGTATATACCATAGCTGCTCTGGGATTAATACTGTTTCCGTAGCCTTGGTTTACTCTGACTTTGTTATTATCGAAACGCAAGCCGGCCGTTAGCTTTAGCTTTTCCGTAATTTTTATGCCTGTTTGGGCATAGAAGCCGATATCGCGTGAAAAAAACTGATTTCCGCCTTCAATATTGGTACCGGCTACTCCTTGTTCTTCGGCGCTGTCGCTTGGATGGCTCAGGTAATCACCTTGTATGGAGCTGTAACGAACTTCAAAACCGCTGACAATGTCAAAGCGTTTTAGTGGTTGATATACGGCTTTTATTTCTTGTCGGAGCTGGTTGGATTTTTGGAAAAGATAAATGTTCATGATTTCCGGCTGCAAGTTTTGCATTAGATGATTAAGATTATAATTACCTAAATAATACCGAGCCGGTGCAAGTGCCAAGTTATTATCTTGGTGCAGACTGTGAGTTTTAAAACGTGTAAAACTGCTAATATTCAATTGTGAATTGAGGTCGTTGTCATATTTTGCATAAAAAGAGTTATGTATGGGTCGCCATGCGCCTTTTTGTTCGGGTGTAAGAAATATCAGGTCGGTGTATTGCGATCCGGTTCCTTCGCCCTTACTCCAATAGTTCCATCCCAAAAGGAAATTTTTGAATTCAGCTTTCACATCTAAGGAATAGCTTTCTGTCATATCTGCAAAAGATACTTTGTCATAAATAGTATTATCCAACTTTATGGCTCGGCGAATCCCATCATCGGTGGGTTGTATCAAGCTGCTGTCAGCATTTATTTGATACAGATTATTGGCTTCGGGATAGTTTGCCAAAAAACTCTGAATGGCATCGGCATCATTTATACTCAGTACTTGCCGGAAATGTTTTGCATCATTTTCAAAAGTATAGGAAGCATAATCGTGCTGCGGATAATCGGAAAGGTTTTGCTCATCTGAGTAGAAAATGCGTCCGGTAACCGAAAGGGCTAAATTTCCGCTTTTGTTTCGCGCTGCTGCCGTAGCATCTATAAAACGTGTGTTGTATGATCCGTATCCCACACGGCTGTTTATGCCAAATGTATTATTTTTCTCAATCAATTCATTGGGCGATTTGGTATTAATATTTATTACGCCTAAAAAAGCATTGGAACCGTACATTGTGGATGCAGGCCCGTAAACGATTTCAATGTTTTTGATATTGCTCAGAGCGTATTGTCTCGAAAGATAAACATTGCTTGACCAAAGGTCATTTTCTTCCACTCCGTCAATCAGTAAAAGTGTGCGGTTGGTATTTATGGATCGATATCCGCGTTGGTAGATGTGTGAGTAGAGATTGCCGTTGGAGCGCGAGATGTCAAAACCCGGCAGGTCATGCATCAAAGCTTCTATATCCAAATATGCTCTGCGTTCTAATACGTCTTGGCTTATAAGTTTGACCGTAGCCGGAGCTTCAGCCACATTTTCTGCTTTTTTAGAAATACCGGTAACGGTAGTCTGCGCTTTCATGGCTTTTATTTCAGTAATAATATTTAGAAATTTTACCGGGTCTTGCGAATGAGTGGGCTGGTAGTTCGGATTTATTTCCAAAAGCTGTGTGGCATAATAATTGGCTAAACTGTCATTTTGTATTTCAAAGTATATTTTACAAAGTAAAGAAAGCGCTTCAATTTTCTTTTGCGTATCAAATTCTGCCAGACAAGTATTTAGTATTTTTGCGGCATCATCAAAAACCCCGGTATCGTATTTTTTTCTTGCATCTTCAATCTCATTCCAACCACAATCAGCAATGTTTTGTGATTGTGCTAAGCCAATGCTTGCAGCAGTAATTGCACCAATGATGAGTATCTTTATGAAGGCTTTGTTCATGATAAAACTTGCTTAATTCGAATCAAATAAATTTCTTAAAAGATTATTTTCTTGCTTAATATCGTCCCCGATAAATCTGTTCCAACGCGCCGGACTTAGCTCTCCCTGAACTTTTTCCAGTGTTTTATTTTTTAATTTATTAATATCAATGTCAATGAGCTCAACACTCTTATCTTCGTAAGCTGCCAGTAATTGTTTGGTATCTTCTGAAAAATCAAGGGAAAGTACCCATGAATGGTCGTGATTAATAATGGTTTCATAATCGTAATTATCGTAATCCCATATTTTTATGGTTTTATCATAGCTGCAAGTGTACAACTGTTCTGCTTGTTTATCAAAAATTATTGAATTTATGGCTGAAGCGTGAGCATAGAATTCTTTGCTAATGCTATCGTTTTTCAGAATCAGTATTTTTCCTTTATCGGTTCCGGCAAAGAGCTCATCGCCTTTGCCCCAAGACAGCGATTGAATGGTATTATCGCCGGTATCTATTTTTTTTATTCGGCTGATATTGGATGCGGAAAAAATCCAAATGCTGTTGTTTTCTGAAGAAACGGCAATCCGGTTGCCGGCTTCGTTTTTTGCAATAGCGTTAAGTGCTTTGCCTGCGGAATGAATAACTTTTGGGACGCTTTGTTGAGTGAAATTTTCATTCAGCATCAGGCGCCCGTCATTCCCCACGGTAATGAAAGCAAGCTCGTTAATGAAAACAATGTCTTTAACGGCTGCATTATGTGTTTTTATGACTAAACCTTCTTTTTCTTTGTTTTGCATTCTGTTTTTTATAATAATGTTTCCTTTGTCATCACCTACAGCAAGGTATTCGCTGCCGGGGGCGTATGAAATACAAGTGGGAAATCCGATTTTTTGCTTTTCCGAATGCTCAGAAAAGTCATATAACTCTGTGCGCTCGCCTTTTTTATTGAATATTCTTAAACTGCGATCGTTGGATATGGAAGCAAATTCATTTCCGTCGGGTGCAAAAACGGCTTTTCTGACGGCTGCCGTATGCCCTTCCGGGCTTCGGATGAGCGTATTGCTTTCAGCTGTGAGTGATAGTGCATTAAAAATATCCGTATCATAATTTCTGTCGGAATTTTCTTTGAAAAAGTGGAAAGCGTATAGTGCCAATTGATAGGGCAGTTCTTTTTGAGCCGTATTTAATTGTTCGCTTTTTTTGTTTTCTTCATAGATTTTAGCCGCTTGAATGGCCAGTGATTTTGAAGCTGACAGCTTTCTTTCTGCAATGGCTCTTTTCTCGGCCGCAATGGCTCTTTTTTGTTCTTTTATGGCTTCTTTTTCTCTTTCTAAAGCTAAGTCACGAAGTATTTGGGTGGTGGCAAGCAGCTCTTCTACTTTTTTCTTCTCTTCGGTAACCTGTTGTTTTGCCAAAATTGCATTGTTCTTTTCACGTGTTGCTATGGCACGTTGAGATACAGCTATTTCTTTTTGTTCTTCGGCCAGTAGTCGGTGTTCTTCGGCAATTTGTTTTTGTTGGCGGGCTATCAGTTCGTTTGAAACGGCTTGCTGTTTTTGGTTTTCAGCATATTTACTTTCGGTCAAAGCAATTTGTTCGTTTTCTTTGGCTCGCTCTTCGCTGGCTTCTGCTTTTATTTTTAAGCTAAAAGCTATAATCAGAAACAATATGGATATGAGCGATGCCGCACCCAGAAATATAGCTACAAAGCGTGTTCTTTTAAGCCGCTGCTTCTGTTTTTCTTCTCTCGCTTTTAATTGTTTTTGGTATTCTTTTCGGCTGTATTCTATAAATTGAATGACACGCTCAAATGCCGGGTCGTAGCGTTCGGCCCACTCTGCAGTAGGTTCGTTATCTTTAAGCCATTGCATGGCAAATTGCAAGTCCGGGTTAACCAACAGTCCGGCTTTTCCTTCTTGGTAGAGTTCGGCCGATTTTGACAGTCGCAGATAGGTTTGTGCCGAACTTGTTTCTTCCGAAACCCAGAGCGAAAGCCTTTCCCACAAGCGCATAATACTTTCGTGAGCAATATCAATAACCGTATCGGAACTAAGGGTGGTATTGGTGTCAGGCATAAGAAAACTGTTGCCTTCTTCTCTGAATTTTTCACTTACATCAATAATATCGGGTTCGGGATAACCGGTTATTTTGGAAATTTCTCTCAGGGTAGCCGGGCGTCGAATTCCTTTTTGATCTTCCCCGAGCTCGGTCAATGCTTTGAAAATCCGTTCCGTAATTTTTTGACTTTCTTTATCCGGCAGAGAGTTGTAGATTATTTCTGCATGGACTGATAAAGCATTCTTTACCGTTCCTATGGCTTCGTAGTGCTTTAATTCTAAATCCGCCGACGGGTCGGAATTTAAAATTCGATAATCCCAAGTACGCATCATGGCGTGTTGCAGCACTAACAGATTGTCTGATTTTTGCCGAATGTCTGTTTTTATTTGTTCGCTAAGTTCCGGCGAAATCTCCACGCCGGCTTTTTGCGCCGGTCCTTTAACGGCTTCAAGTTTTTGTTCTTCGGTCATTTTGGGTATCAGATAATGCCCGGCATTAATGGCTTCGGACAGGCCCGGAAATTGTGAACATTCCCCCAGAAAATCGGAGCGGAGGGAGATAATGAGAAAAACGGATTGTTTTTGTAGCTTTTTTACCGAGTTAAGCAACATAGCGATAAAGTCGGATGCATTTTTATACCCGTCGGGATTTCGTTCATCGTTTATGTATCGAAAAATTTCTTCAAACTGATCAATATATATCAGCAGCTTTTTTTTGAAATTAATTTCATCAAGAAAATCACAGAGGCCGGAAGAAGTGTTTTTAATGCGCCGGAGCGTAGAGCGCATACTGCCGGAATTGCCGTCATTGTAATTTTGAGCCGTTAACATGCGATGTACGGCAACTGCAAAATTTTCGGAAGGATTGTTTCCGGGTCTCATCAGTGCGTAACTCCACTGCGAGCTGTCGTTGATTATACGAGGAATAAGCCCGGCTTTTATCAAAGATGATTTACCGCTCCCCGAAGCTCCCGATATCGCTGCAAAACGAGAAACCTTCAATATCTCAAGGAGTTCGGAAATCTGTTTATCACGGCCAAAAAATAAGTCTCCTTCATTAATATTGAAACTTCTTAAGCCGGGATAAGGATTTTTATAAGATAATTTGGATTCCATCGGTATTTATTCATTTTCAACTTTGGATAATTTTGTCTTATTGACAATAATATGAACATTCAGAACAGAAATAATTCGAACTGTATCTTATTTTAAGAATTTTAGAATACAGTGTATTCAGTAAAGTATGCTTAGAACTTAAATAATTCCGGAATCTTATAAAAGCTGAATTTTATCGGATATAGCTTTTCAAAGGTCGAATATAATTAATAATATTTGAAATCTATTTAATTTTTTATGATTATCCGTATGCTACCCAAGATTATAATCAACGACTTCGACAATCGGTTATTGAGCTTTTGTCGGAATGCTCAGTCTCTTACGGTATTTTCGGAGACTGAGCTTGTCGAAGTCGGCTATAGTTGAGTGTGTGTAAATATCTAATAATCAATAGTTTGAAATAAAAATAGGTATCCACTCAAAAAAGCATGGTGAATTTTATTTGCACGCAAATCCGCTAAGTAATTGTATTAAATACCTTTGCGTCTTAGCGACTTGGCGTGAAATCTTTTTTTAACCATTATTTATTGAGCGGATACAAAAATAGGGGTAAATACGGATATTCAATTAATTTTTTACAAAACCGTAAAACATAATTTGACTGCTGTTGCCGGCTTGTTTGGTAAATAAATAAACTTGCACAGCTGTTTAATTAATATTACTTTCACTTTCGTAAATAACAGAGGTATGCAAAACTTACTTAATATCTACAGGGCTTCAGCCGGCGCCGGAAAGACATTCTTTTTGACCGAAAGCTTTTTAAAACTCGCATTCAGAGCTCCCGATTACAGCCGCAAAATACTGGCCGTAACTTTCACCAATAAAGCGGCTGAGGAAATGAAAAGCCGAATTACGGAACAACTCAATCTTCTGACGGAAAAACCCGAAAAAGCCGATCACCTGTCGGCGCTTCAAGCTGCTTTTCCCGAGATGAGCTTGGAAGATATTCGTCAAAGAGCCGAAAGCATCCGAGATGAGATTCTTCACAATTACTCATTATTTTCGGTCAGTACCATCGACAGTTTTGTGCAGAAAGTTGTAAGAGCGTTTACATTTGAAATGAATCTTCGTTCCAATTACAATGTGCAATTGGATACCGATGCCGTAATGTCTGATTTGCGTGAACGCTTATTTGAGAAATTGAAAGATGATGAACGCCTTTTGGCTTGGCTCATTAAATTTGCCGAATATAAAATTGGGGAAAATAAGAGTTGGAATTACAATAAAGATATTGAAGAATTAAGTCGCGAAATATTGAAAGAAGACTTTCAAAGCAAAAAGATTGCCGAGCATGAAAGCGAAGATTTGGATGCTTTGCGTAAGCGCTTATCGGAAGTTAAAAATGATTTCGAAAAAAAAATGCTTGCAATTTCCGACAAGGCTCTAAAAGCTATCGAAGCCAACGAAACAGACTACAACACTTTAGGACAAAAAGTAAAATACATTGGGGATCATCTGACCAAAAAAATCAAAAAAGGAGAGTACGAACCTACAAAGACAGTGCGCGGAATTGCCGACAATCCGGATGCATGGTCAAATAAAGGCGCCAATGAGCAAACACTTCAAAAAATTGCCCAATTTCATGCTGCCGCAGGACCGTTAATTAAGGAGGCTGTTGATTTGTATATCAATGACTATCCTATATATGCTTCAGCCAATGAAGTTTTGAAAAATTTTTATTCTTTCGGATTGCTGTCGGATATAGCGGCATTGCTTCCCGAATACCGCAACGATAACAATGAATTGCTGATAAGTGATACCACTTTTTTATTGAAAGAACTTATACAGAATAACGATGCCCCTTTTATTTATGAGAAAACCGGTAACCGATATGCGCATATTTTGATTGATGAATTTCAGGATACTTCCAATTTTCAGTGGGAGAATTTTGAACCTTTAATAAAAAACAGCTTGGCAGCCGGAAATTTCAATTTACTGGTCGGCGATATTAAGCAATCCATTTACAGTTGGCGCGGGGGCGATTGGACGCTGCTTCTCCACCGCGTAAAAGACCGAATAGGAGCCGAAAATGTATTCGAGAATAATTTGCCTTATAATTGGCGCAGCGCAAAAAATATTGTGCGTTTTAATAATATTATTTTTGAACGGCTTCCAAAAATATTGCAAGAGCATTTTAATGCGGAAGTAAAAAGCAAAGCTTCCGAGGAATTAAACCAAAGTTTTGAATCTGAAGGTATGTTCACTGCCATAGAGGATGCATACCGCCAAAGTGCTCAAAAAATACCCAAAAATCAAAAAAACTTAGGTTTTGCCTACACCGAGTTTGTGCTTAAAGAAAAAGGAGAACTGAAAGCGGATGTGGAACAACGCATCGGCAATAAAGTCGGACAAATCGTTAATGAACTCCTCAGCAAGGGACACAAAGCCGGTGATATCGGTTTATTGGTGAGAACCGGAGCCGATGCAAAAAAAATCACCGATTTGTTATACGCCTATCAGAAGGAACATCCGGAATCTAAAACTTTTGATGTTATATCGCAGGCATCGGCAGAGCTTTCCGGCTCGGCTTCGGTAAAGATTATTGTCGCTGCCATGAAATACCTTCATGAGCCTAAAGACCAAATTGCAAAAGCAGAGTTGCTTTATGAATACATGCAAATCAGACAAGGCGAAAGCACCAAACTTCACCGCATCTTTTCGGATGAGGGTGCCGTTCGAGAATTACTTCCGAAAACATTTAAAGCTGCTGTTTCGGAATTAAACAACATGCAGTTATATGAGCTTACCGAAAGGCTGATTGATTGTTTTGAGTTACGAACCAATATGGGAGATTTTGAATTTATTCGCAGCTTTCAGGATTTGGTTTTTGATTTTGTAAGTAAAAAAGGCAATGATTTGCATGAGTTTATTCAATGGTGGGAAGAAAAAGGCAAAGCTGAATCTTTGCAAACATCCGATAAGCACAATGCCGTCAAAATATTAACGGTTCACAAATCCAAAGGTTTGGGCATTGATAATCTTATTGTTCCTTTTGCTAATTGGAGCATCAGTCCTCAGAGCAGAACAAACTTCTGGGCTAAAGATGACAGTGGTTTTTTTGGCGCATACGAATACCTGCCGCTGAATTATAAATCAGCTTTGGCTGATACGGTTTTTCGCCGCTCGTACCATCGTTATACACTCCACGGATATACCGAAGCGCTCAATTTACTTTATGTGGCTTTAACACGGGCCAAACTCACGCTTACGATATTTGCACCGGTAAATGCGAATGCGAAATCCCTCGGGACCGTAGCTGATTTGCTTTTGAAAGCCATAAAAATACCCGCAAACAATGAGGAGTCGGAAAGCGGTAATTTTACCGATACTTTGAGTAATTACACAGCATCGGAGCATAAATTTGTGTTGGGCGAAATACCTTATAAAGAAGAAAAAACGGAGTACAGCGCTAAATCTTTCTTCAAAGAATCTTACCCGGGAAACGGCGGCAGCCTGAAACCGGAAATTAGTTACCAATCTAAAGATTTTTTCATAGAAAGCATAGAAGCGATTAAAGAAAAAGTGGATTCCGGAAGCCTCATGCACAGAATTTTTGCCGAAATCAGAACACCCAAAGATGCTAAAGGCGTAGTGGAACAACTTCATACCGAAGGCTACATATCAAAAGAAGAAAAAGGGCATTTGTATGAAAAAGTACAACAGATTCTTTCACGGCCCAAAGTAGCCGAATGGTTTCGCGAAGGCCTTGAGGTTATCTCGGAACGCAGTATTATTACCGAGGAAGGCCTAACGCGCATTCCAGACAGAGTGGTGATAGCCGATAAACGCATTTCGGTAATTGATTTTAAATTCGGAAAAGAGCGGCCCGAACATTTTGAGCAGATTAATGAGTACAAAGCTTTGCTTGAAAAAATTTACGGAAGCAAAGTTGTCGGTTATCTGTATTATGCCGAAACCGATCGAGAAGTTGTTGTTTAGATACAAAATCTTTATGTAGGCTTTCTAAGTTAATTATTGATAATTAGCAACAAAAGAGATTTTCGTTCTGTGATTTTTTTTGTATATTTACAAAAAAAAGAAAACTAAACCTTAGCTTGACGATGAGATTTAATGAAGAACACAGCAAATTGTTGAATGCACTTATTGACGAGATTATAATAAAACAATCCGACAAGTTAGCATCTGATATTATATACAATAGTATTGGCATACGCCGCTTGGTCTTTTTTAAAATGAATGACTCGACAGTCAGCACAATGATAATTTCCGAGGACTTAAGTTTTAATGAAGCGGCTCAAAACCATGTTGCGGAACTTGCACGAAAAACAAGCTATATAGAAATAAGTGCCGAAAGCACGGATGAAAACGGTAAAGCGCTTTTAGACATACTCCATACACCCAAAGCATATTTCTTTGCGAACAAAGATACAAAAGGTCCCGTTTCATGTATCTTGTCGGGTGTCGATGAAGATTATGCAGCGAAAACCGAAGACTTTGAATTTCTGAAATTTTTGAACGGAGTTTTGCCGGCCTTGTACCGAAGTGCCGACACTATAAAAGAAGACTATGTAATTCTTAAAAAAAGAGCCGAAATATATGAAGAAGAAAAAACTAAACTCGAAAACGAGTATATAAAAACTTGCAAGAACAAAGAGATTCTTGAAAAAGGAGAAAGCAGATATCAAGAACGCATAAAAGCATTAGAAGACGAAGAGCAAAATTTATATAAACGCATAGCGGAGCTCAATCAATCTAACAGTAAGTTGACCAATGAAAAAGCAGATTTTGAGAAAGAAATAAAGCAGCTGCAAAACGAAAAAAAGACGATTAAGCTTTTTGCAAAAACACTTTCAAACGCACTACATAATCCGGCCAATAAAATTGTGAGCCTGTCGGAAAAAATTGGCTTTGATGCAGCCTGCAATAATAACGGAAACAACTACTCGGCACTCATGCAGGAAGCGGCAGAGGAAATACAAGCAACCGCTGATCGCCTCAGTGATTTGGCTTTGAGTGAGGACGGAAAAAATGCCGTAAGTAAACAAAAAGTTGATCTGAATCTTTTGCTGCAAAAAGTTGAAGATAGAATTAAACCTATTCTGCAAAAAAAACAAATACGTCTTTCGGTTAATAAAATTCCTGAAGGCAAAACACATCTGATCATATCCGATAAGGAAAAACTGAGCAAAATATTCCGTCTGATATTACGCTGTTACATTGAAAATAAGGAAACTAAATACATTAAACTCCGGCTTGATTTAAGAAAAGAAGCGCTTGTTGTTTTGGTTGAGAGCGACGCTTCGTGCATCGATGAGATTCCTTCGCGCGGTATTCTCCAAAAGTCCGATAATGCATTTGAAAGCATTTCCGAAGCAAATAAAAGCCTAAACTTCTTTATTCTCAATGAGTACATCAATTTGTTTGAAGGAACATACTCCATTGGTTCTTTGCAGAACAAAGGCAGCTATCTGAAGGTGCATATTCCTTACGAAAAAATTAAGGAGACTGAAAGCAATACGGATGAAAAAAGCGACTTGCCCAAACCGGCTTCAAAGCCAAAAGGCGAAAAACAATACGGCATTCTGATTGCTGAAGACGAGGAAATAAATTTCATGCTTCTGGAAACACTTTTAACGGATGTGTTTCAGCTTAATCCGCTGTTATATCATGCCGAGAACGGGCGTGAAGCCGTAGATTTATACCGAAGTCAAGCCGAGAAAATAGATCTTATTTTGATGGACTTAAAAATGCCGGAGCTTGACGGCTTTTCGGCAACGCAGCAAATTCGTGAGCTCCAAACCAATGTTCCCATCATAGCGCAAACTGCTTATAACTCTAAAGAATATAAAGTGAAAGCCGCGGAATCCGGCTGTAATGATTTAATTTCCAAGCCAATCAGCCGGAGTGTTTTTCGAGATATTTTAATCAAACACCTGGGTATTGAGTTGAAATAATTTTTATTGATTTCAATTGAGATAGAAATTATTGCAAGTTTATTGCTTATCCGAACTTTTTTGTTGGCGATATAATTCCAGTATCGTGCCGTTTATTTGCCTGCGAAGCTCATGCAAGGCTTTTAATTGCGGAGAATTTTTTAATTTTATAAAGTTTAAAATCCGCAAAAATTTACTGTAGAACCGGCTGTAAGTAAAAGCAAACAAGCCGGTAATCGGGAGACTTAGCAAATATGTTGCGGCTATTAACCAACTGCCGGTAAGCCAAAGAACAAGCGCCGATTGCAGCAGATAAAAAATGGGGAAGGAAATGGCGCCCAATCCGTAAACAAAGGAGCTTTCGAATTGGCGGTCTTTCAATTTGCGTTTAACCGGTATGGGCAGTATTGCCGGTATAATATTGTTTAAAGTTCCGTAAAGCCAAATTGGGAAACCGGCAAGTAAACCTAATGCTCTTACGGCTAAGGTTCCGATATTGGCTTGTTTCTCAAAACCCCAGTCCGAGAGTTTGTATTTTTCCAACCCTTCCGTATAAGCCTTGGTAAGCTTTTTTAAATTTTCAAAACCTTCCGGATTGTCTTGAGAATAATTTTCGGCCAGTTCTATAATTTTCTTATCGGCTTTAAATTTTTCTTTTTGCATAAAACGCTGAGTTCCCATGGCTTTCATAATCGGAACATCGCATATTTCTCGTAAATCTTCTATGGCATCATGATTTTCTAAGTTTCGGATGTCCAACATTTGTTTTTTAATCTCTTCGGTCATTTTATCGCGAAGCGCTGTTATGGCTTTGGCCGGGTTTTCTTTATGCAGCTCATAAAACTCTTTTACGGCTATGGGCTTGCCGTAGTTAACCTGCAATATGGTACGGAAATTCCAGTAGTTGGAATAATAAATGCCTATCGGAACTATTTGAATGTCAATATTATAATTATTTTTTTCGGCAGCGGCAAAAGCTACGCGTTGCAAGCCTTTTTTTAGTGTGCGCAGGTGCCGTTTATCAATATGCTGTGCTTCCGGAAAAATAGTCACGGTTTTGTTCTGTTCCAAAACTTCCACCGTTTTATTAAAAATGGCTTCGTTAAGTTTTAGTTTTTCTTTCCCGTCGCGTATGCGATAAACCGGTAATATGCGAAAGAAAAACAATAAGCCGGATACAAATTTATTTACAAAAATATCCGATCGCGCCAAGAATATAATTGTTCTTTTGGCTGAGAAGACCAGAGCCAGTGCGTCCATTAATGCATTTTGATGGTTAGGAGCCAACAATACCGGCTTATCTTTGGGTATGTTTTCAACGCCCTGATATATAACGCGTTTGTAAAATATTTTGTTAAAAATAAAGCCAAAATACTGCTTTACAATAGCATACCTGATGGATTTTTTTTCTACCTTTCCGAGTTTCATATTCTGTAATTTTAAAATTATAAAAGTAAAAATTTTCGCTTTAGTTCAAAATTGAATATCGTATTTTGTGCTTTATGTATGATAATACGGCACAAGCAGCAGGGTAGGGCATCGGGTTTACACGGGATCCGCATCAAATACAAACTGTATGTAGCGAAATTTGCTTTGCATGCGCATTTGGTTAATCACTTGGTTGATGATATATTTGGCTCTTTGTACCGATTCTTCGCGCTTAATTTTGATTAAAATATTTTTCATATACCAATTTTTTACTTTTGCAACCGGCGGATATTCCGGACCCAATACCATTTTCCCAAAATATTTTTGGAATTCCGCGGCAACTATTTCGGCTGCTTCATCGGTTAGTTGCAGGTTTTTGTCGCGCACCGTTATTTGTATCAAACGATAATAGGGCGGATAGTTAAACAGTTTTCGTTCTTCCGTTTCCGCTTGATACATGGCGATAAAATCGTTTTTTACAACCGACTGAATAATCGGATGCTCGGGATTATTGGTTTGAATGATAACTTTTCCCCGTTTTCCGCGTCGGCCGGCTCGTCCGCTTACTTGCACCAGCATTTGAAAACTGCGTTCACAGGCTCTGAAATCGGGATAATTCAACATTAAATCGGCTTGCATAATTCCCACAACCGATACATTGTCGAAATCCAAGCCTTTGGAAACCATTTGTGTACCGATGAGGATATTGGCGCGTTGATTTGCAAAATCACTAATTATTTTTTGAAAAGAAGTTTTGCGCCCGGTTGTATCCAAATCCATGCGCAGGGTTTTGGCTTCGGGGAAAAGCAGCTCTGTTTCTTCCTGAATTTTTTCGGTACCGAAACCGGCAGGCTTTAAACTCGGTTGCCCGCAGGCAGAGCAAACCTCGGGGCGGGCGTAGGAATAGCCGCAATAATGACAAACCAATTGGTCGGAATGCCGGTGATATACCATACTTACATCGCAATGTTCGCAGCGCGGAACCCAAGAACATTCGTTGCAGATTAAAAAGGGTGAGAAGCCCCGACGGTTTTGGAACAAAATAACTTGCTCCTTATTTGCCAGTGCCCGGCTGACCGCCTGATAGAGTTCGGGTGTGAATACGGATTTCATTTTCTTTATCCGGCGGGCTTCTTTTACATTGGCCAAAATTATTTCCGGAAGTGCAATATTACCGAAGCGTTCATTCAGTTCAACTAAAGCATATTTTCCTTCAATGGCGTTATGGTATGATTCAACCGATGGAGTGGCCGAACCCAGCAATAATTTACCACCGTGCATTTTTGCCAAAACGGCCGCTGCGTTGGCTGCATTATAGCGCGGAGCCGGCTGATATTGTTTATAGCTGCTTTCGTGCTCTTCATCGGTAATTATTAAGCCCAAATTATCGAAAGGGAGGAATACCGAAGAGCGCACGCCCAATATTATTTGGTATTTGCTTGCATCGCCGGCGGGGGAAATATGTCGCCATACTTCGGTACGTTCCGCATCGCTGTATTTGGAATGGTAAACTCCTATTAGTTCTCCGAAATGCTTTTTCAGGCGCTCAATAATTTGAGTTGATAAAGCAATTTCGGGCAGAAGGTATAATACTTGTCGGCCTTCTTTAATGGTTTCATCAATCAGTTTTATATAAATTTCCGTTTTACCCGAGGAGGTTTGGCCATGCAGCAACACGATGTCTTTTTCTTCAAAGCCTGTCTTTATTTCTCGGTAAGCCTTTTCCTGAGCCGGAGAAAATGCTTTTGGCGGTTCTGTGTGGGCGGTTTCATTATGGAGTCGGTCAATTTCCTGCTCGTATTCCAAAAGGTATCCTTTTTTTACCAATTCTCTCAAAACGGAAGCGCTTATACCTGAAGCTTGCATAAAATCGCTGCGCTTAAGAAACTTGCCGCCTTCATGATTTATTGTTTCATCTTTGGCAACTTTTTCCGTAAAGAAATCCAAAGCCGCTTTTTGCTTTTTGGCTCTTGAAAGTTTTTCTGCTGTTTCGGTACTTATGCCGTTTTGAGCAATCTCCTCAGATAACTTTAAGTAGTTTTCCGTTTTGATTTTATAGCTTTCTCTAAGTTTTTCTTTTATGGATATAATGTTTTTTTCTTTGAGCTTATTTAAGGTATAAAAGCCTTTGAAGTCAAGTTTTTTTTGTAATTTTTTTAGGCTGAGGTCTTTTTCGTTTGAAAGCAGTTCTACAATTTGTTGTTCCTTTGAGCCGAGCGCCGTGATATCTTCTATCTCACGCAAACTGAGTACGGTTTCACCTTCGGGTTTCATGCCTGCAGGCAGTGCTGCGCGATATACTTCGCCAATGCTGCACATGTAATAATCAGCAATCCATTTCCAGAATTTTAGGTGTAAAACATCAATGACCGGTTCGTCATCCAAGACCGATAAAATTTCTTTGGTAGCAAAGTGCGGACGCTGATTGCTTATCGTATAGATTATGCCTGTGTAGAGCTTTTTTTTGCCGAAAGGTACCACTACACGCATACCGCTGTAAACCTTATGGGCATATGCAATCGGTACTTCATAAGAAAACATTTGCTTTAAAGGCAAAGGGAGTATTATTTCTGCAAATACCGGTTTTTCAGTTGACATTTTTTTGTTTTTATAAAAATCAAACATTATGATTATCCGTATAACTGAATCAGAGGTCAGAAGTCAGAGGTCAGAAGTCAGAGGCCAGATATCAGACCGTCACAGTCAATATTCTGCCGGCCGATAATTGGAAACAACTCCACAACTCCACAACTCCACGACTGAACAACTCCACAACTCCACAAGAAATGCCAAGTTGCACAGTCGCATAGTCGCTAAGTCGTTAAAAAAAGCTGCAAATCAACGACTCCACAACCGAATCAGAGGTCAGAAGTCAGAGGCCAGATATCAGACCGTCACAGTCAATATTCTGCCGGCCGATAATTGGAAACAACTCCACAACTCCACAACTGAACAACTCCACAACTCAACAACTCCACAACTCAACAACTCCACAACTCCACAACTCCACAAAAAATGCCAATTTGCACAGTCGCATAGTCGCTAAGTCGTTAAAAAAAGCTGCAAATCAACGACTCCACAACCGAATCAGAGGTCAGAAGTCAGAGGCCGGATATCAGACCATCACAGTCAATATTCTGCCGCCCGATAATTGGAAACAACTCCACAACTTAACGACTCCACGACTGAACAACTCAACAACTCCACAAAAAATGCCAAGTTGCACAGTCGCATAGTCGCTAAGTCGTTAAAAAAAGCTGCAAATCAGCAACTCAACAACTGAATCAGAGGTCAGAAGTCAGAGGCCGGATATCAGACCATCACAGTCAATATTCTGCCGGCCGATAATTGGAAACAACTCCACAACTCAACGACTCCACAACTCCACAACTCCACAACTCCACAACTCCACAACTCCACAACTCCAC
>CAYYQW010000031.1:0-12339 GCA_964472505.1 uncultured Bacteroidaceae bacterium
GAGTTATATGCCATAAGATTCCGATAAAAAAATGCGCCTCTCAAGTAAACCCTGAAAGGCGCAAAACTTATACGAAATTCAATTAATTTAGTTTATTTTAGGATAATACGTTTAGAATACTTTCCGTTTCCGGTTAAAAATTCCAAGATGTATATTCCGGCATCATAAGCTGAAAGATCAACTTGACTGTCTCCTTTCCGAATTTGTTTTTTTAAAATAAGTTTTCCTGAAATATCATTTACTCTAATGCTGACTGATTCATATTCGGAGTTTTGTATATTTACAATTCCGGAAGTGGGATTCGGAAATATCCGTAATGAACTTTCAACAGCAACACTTGGAGCATCGGATGTGAGCGGCACTAATTCGGTTTCCCATAATCCGCGTCCGTAAGTTGCGGCTCTCAGCTTTGAATTTTCGGGAGCTGCATCGTCATAATAGATTTCGAGCTCTGCGATTTTAACATTAGGTAAACCGTCATTGTACAAAGTCCAGGGTTCATCATCCTGTTTAAAATACACGCCTAACTCTGTTCCGAGGTATAAGTGATCTGTTTTGTACTCCTGACGGTTATAAACAATTGAATTGGCGGGAATTTCGGGCAAACCGTCCGAAATATTTGTCCATGTTGCGCCTCCGTCTGAAGATTCATAAACAGCATCGGCATTATATCCACCAAGTGTAAGCCATACGGTTTGCGGATCGCGTTCTTTTACGGCGATATAAGTTATGTTTTCGGAAGGCAAGCCGGAAGATATGTTGATCCATGAGCCTCCGCCGTTTTCAGTTTTCCATATTTTGGGAGGCTCGGCAGCGTATATTACAACCGGATTGGAAGGTGCTATAGCCAAAGAGCGAAATTTTTGATTACTGTTTATGTTGCTTAATTTTAGCCAACTGTCGCCTTGGTCGGTTGTTCGCCAAATATCGGCATAACCGGCATATAAGGTATCGCTGTTATTCGGATGCATTATATAAGGTGTAACCCATGCGCCGTCCCCGGCATCCTCGGGCTGTATATTTTTCGAACTTGTCCAATGATTAAGTGTGCGTGATATCTGCCCGTAATAAACTGTGGCATATTGGATGGTGTTGTCGGTATAATCAATAATACACTCCATACCGTCGCCGCCCTTGACATCGTACCATTTTGATTCGTAAAGTACTTTTGAGCCGTTATCCTGAAGACCGGTAATAACTTCGCTCGGAAGAGTTTGCGATACACCCAATCGATACATTTGACTAATTGTCATTCCGTTTGTTTTATCTGTCCAAGAACCCGAATTACCAAGGTTCTCAGAAAGGTATATACCGCCGTCATTGCATTCAAAAAGGTCGCCGTTTGCACGGAATTTCAGCATATGTTTATCAGCATGTACATCCTGAGCATTGTCGCCCCACCAGTGATTAACAAGACTCCAGCTTTTGCCACCGTTTAAGGAGCTCCAGGTATTTACACCGCCCACAAGCAAAATGTCCGCATTCACAGGAGAAGCAGCGATACTCAAGTCGTACCATGCTTGCCCGCCGGAATCATCGCCTACTGAAGACCATCCCAAGAGATTTTTGGTATTTCCGTCAAAAACCTGCTCAAAAGTTTCACCGCTGTCAATTGATTTATAAACTCCGTAAAGCCCGTTATTATTGGCTCCGACTAAAGCATAGACCACTGAAGAATCATTCGGAGAAACGGCCAATTCTGTGCGTCCGGCATTTAAAGAAAGTACTTCATTCCACGTTGCTCCTGCATCAGAGGATTGGTATATTTCACCGTCCTTGGTTGAGCCGTATAAAGTATGGAAATCACCGGGTTTGTATTCCATATCAATAAACGAAATATCGCTTAATTGATTAGTCCAAACGCTGCCGCCGTTTTCTGTTACGAACACACCGGCTGAAGTTGCTGCTATTATGCTTTGGTCATCATCGGGGTTTAATAAAAGACGTGTAACCATCCGGTTATCGGCTAAACTAAAACTCAGGTCGGTTGTTTGCCAAGTGCTGCCGCTGTCAGTCGATTTCAATACACCGACAGAACGGTTATCCCATGCATTTCTGTCGCCGGTGGCTATATATATGGTATTCGTTACGACATAATCGGAAGGAATTACAATATCACTAACCCCCAGAACGGCATTGCCGTCGGTTAAGCATTCCCACGAATTTCCGTTATCGCCGGTGTACCAAAGGCCTCCGGCCGGTGCGCCTATCCAGTATGTATTTACATCTTCGGGATGAAAACTAACGGCATTGATTCTTCCCACACCGGCATAACCGCCGCCCGATGAATTAGGCCCTAACGATTGCCAGTTGGCAGTTTGGTTTTTAGTATTCGAATTATTCTTCAACCATGCTTTATATACCTCATAAGCACTATGCTCCGGAAACTTGCCGGTTTTGCTGTTTACTTGCGTTTCCATGTCCCATTCCCAACGTTTAAACTGCTTCCAACCGGAAGCTTTTCGAGACTGCCCGTTTTCGTCAATATATCTGCCTCTTTCCAAATTAAAAGGTTCCCAATAATCGTAAAAAGCCTTTTGATAATCAAAAAAGCTATAGTCTTCCGCCTTTTTTTGCGGTAGTTTTGTTGTCCACGGCTGTGAAAAAGCAGCCACTGAAATGAACAAAAACGCAAGAATAAAATTAAAAGTTTTCATGTGTGTAAATATTTATTGAATATGTATGCATGTGCAAATTATCGTTTCCGGGTAAAGTACAGACAGCTTATGTTTTTTATCAGAAGACAATTCTGCAAAATTAATGTATAAAACTGAAAGGAAGCCGTTAATGCATTAATTACCTGTGGTATTTGATGCTGTCAAAATAAGACTTAGCTCTTACAGACAAAGATGCACAGATTAAAAAAAACAATCAGATTTAAAGTGTTTATAAAACATATACCTTTGCTTATGATAAATATCAGCATAAGGCTGAAAGAGAATTTTCCATTTCAAATATTTAAAACTACTTTTGCAAAAAAACATAAATTATGGCAGATATAAAAACTTTAAAAGATACAGCGGCACAAATCCGAAGAGATGTTTTACGCATGGTGCATGCTCCGGCATCGGGACATACAGGAGGCTCATTGGGCTGTGCGGATTTTTTTACACTGATGTATTTCGAGGTATTAGACCACAATGCGAAAAATTTTAGTGTTGAAGATAAAAACAATGAAGACCTGTTTTTCTTATCCAACGGGCATGTAGCCCCGGCATGGTACAGTGTATTGGCTCGTTCCGGTTATTTCCCTTTGGAAGAATTAAAAACCCTTCGTCAAATCAATTCACGCCTGCAGGGTCACCCCACTACGGAAGAAAAATTACCGGGCATACGCATTGCTTCCGGCTCACTTGGGCAAGGATTATCTGTAGCCTGCGGAGCAGCATTGGCAAAGAAGTTAAATAAAGACGACCGCTTTGTATATGTACTGATGGGCGACGGAGAATTGCAGGAAGGACAAATTTGGGAAGCAGCAGCTTTTGCTCCGGCTAAAAAGATTAATAATCTGATTGCCTTCATTGATTATAACAAAAAACAAATTGACGGCCCTACCGATGAAGTCCTTCCCCTACTCGACTTGAGAAAAAAATGGGAAGCTTTCGGATGGCACGTATTGGAGACTGACGGTAACGACATAAAAGCCCTAAAAGAGACAATCAGTGAAGCCAAGAAACATGTGGAAAAAGAGAAACCCATCATGATTTTAATGACCACCATAATGGGCAAAGGGGTGGACTTTATGGAAGACAAACACGGCTGGCACGGAAAAGCTCCCAATGATGAAGAACTGGAAAAAGCATTGGCGCAGATTCCGGAAACATTGGGTGATTATTGATTACAGATGTAAGATGTAAGATATAAGATGTAAGATATAAGATTTTAGGCAAAAGCGTACTTTCATCTTGAGCGGTTGATTATCAATAGTAAATTAGACAGCTTTGTAATTTGTCAACATGAAACAAAAGGATTTTTTAGTGATAGCGGGAGCAATTCTAATATTTGCTCCCTTTTTTATATTTGAAGAAGTTTACGGCGGTTTTGAATATTTTACGAAAAACTATGCGCTGATTGCGGCTTTTGTGAAATTTGCAATTTTAGCTACTTTCGGGGAGAGTATTGCTTTGCGCATTCGGGAAGGTGTGTATAACAGAAAAGGCTTTGGCCTGTTGCCGCGCGCCATAGTCTGGGGCTTTCTGGGAATTACCATTCAGGCGGCTTTTGTAATATTCTCATCCGGTACACCGAGTTTTCTGAAATCGCTTGGAGCAGAATCATCCGACACCGAGTTCAATGCCGCCGGCATTCTCACGGCATTTGCCATAAGCACTGCCATGAATCTGATATATGCCCCCATAATGATGACTCTGCACAAAATAACCGATACACACATTATTCGCCATAAAGGAAACATTTCCGCTTTGACCAAACGGATTGATTTTGCAAATATTCTAAAAAATATTGATTGGCAAACGCATTGGCATTTTGTGCTCAAAAAAACCATACCGTTTTTTTGGATTCCGGCGCACACCATTACTTTCCTGTTGCCAACTGAATTTAGAGTACTCTTTGCGGCAGTTTTGGGCATTGTTTTGGGTTTAATTTTGGCTTTTGCAGCCGGACAAAAGCTTCGGTAAAACATTTTCTTAACACGAAGAGAAGCATCATTTTTTTGCTATAAAAAAATAAAGCATGGGCGGTTACATTAGTTCGGGCGTTGCCCAATGCTGATATATTACGCTCTTTCAGCGCTTGCTTTAACATCGTAAAATAGAAATAACGGTATATAATTCAACAATCAGTAAAGGAATCTGTTTTCTCAAAAAAATCTTTGTATCTTGCAATTTGTTCAATATTATCTTCCTGTGAAATGACAGGCTTACTAAATATTCATAGCCTTCAAAATAGAAACAGAGTATTTTAAAAGTAAAAAAGCAAGTATGACAAAAAAGTATCTTCTCGCATTGCTTCTGACAAGCGTTCTTCTAAATCCCTTTGAAGAGCTGAATGCTCAAAAAGCAAGAACATCGGTAACAACACGCATACTGTTTATTTTTGACGCATCAAACAGTATGACGGGGAGTTTGGACGGCAAAACAAGTAAAATTCAAACCGCTCGTAATATGCTTTCTCACTTGGTGGACAGTTTGGATCGTTTTGAAAATATCGAAATGGCTTTGCGCATCTACGGACATCAGAGCCCGGTGCCGCCGCAGGATTGCAGCGACACACGATTAGAAGTGCCGTTTGGAAAATCTAACGGCAAACGCATTATACAGAAAATAGAGAATACCGAGCCTAAAGGAACCACACCCATTGCACGCTCTCTGGAAGAAGCCGGTGAAGATTTTCCGGATTGCAACAATTGTCGCAACATCATCATACTAATTACCGACGGCATTGAGGCCTGCGACGGCGATCCCTGCGCAATTGCTCTGAGCTTATACAACAAAGGCATTGCTCTGAAGCCTTTTGTAATAGGCATTGGTTTGGATGTGAAATTTAAAGAAGCTTTTGAATGCATGGGCGATTTTTATAATACAACCAAAGAAGATGATTTCAGAAAAATAACCCACGAAATAATAAGAAAAACCGTAAGCGGAACGACTGTTCAAATAAGCCTTTTAGACAAGCATAAACAGCCTCGGGAAACCGATGTGGGCATTACAATATATGATTCGAAAACGAAAGAAATTGTAAAAAACTTTGTACATACTCTGAATATTTTCGGAAACCCGGACACGCTTGCACTTGCTCCCGACAGAACTTACGATATCAGCGTACATACCATTCCGGAAGTGATTTTGAAAAAGGCTGAAATTACGACCGGTATTCACAATGATATTCGCATAAGCAGCCCGCAAGGAAGCCTGAATGTTATCCAAAACGACGGTTTGGAACATCAAGGACTAAAATACATTGTACGCAAACACGGTGAAAGCCAAACATTGCATGTGGCTGAAATGTTTGAACCGGAAAACTATATTATCGGGGAATATGATTTGGAAATATTAACCCTGCCGCCCATTGAGAAAAAACGTGTGGAAATAAAGCAAAACCAAAACAGTTTAATACGAATTGAACGGCCCGGAATGGCCAATATTTTCTTTCCGGCAAAAGGCTATGCGGGTTTATATCTAATTTCCAACAATAAAGTGAGTTTGGTTAAACGCCTGAATATGAAAAATCGTGCAAATCTGAGGCTACAACCCGGAAGATACATGATAGTATTTCGGCCGCAAAAAGCATATTCAGTTATTTCGTCCGTGGAACGACAATTTATCATTCGCCCCGGACAATCGATTAATGTGAATCTGCGCTAATTTACGGAGCTCTACAAATCAATTTCAGGAACTTCCTGAGCAGATTTATCGGCTTTAAAATAGCCTTTCTCTTCAAAGCCAAACAATGATTGAGGGAATTTCTTAATATATGAATTATAATCTCTGACTTCCTGATTATATCGTCGGCGTTCTACCGAAATACGGTTTTCGCTGCCTTCAATTTGAGCCTGTAAATCTCTGAAATTTTGCAAGGATTTAAGCTCCGGATAATTTTCGCTTACGGCCAACAAACGTGAAAGAGCTCCCCCTAATTCACTTTGTTTTTCGGCGAAAGCATCGATTTGTTCCTGCGATAAATTTCCGGCTTGTACATTTACGGAGCCTACTTTGGATCGGGCTTCGGTTACTTCTGTTATAAGATCTTTTTCAAAATCAGATGCCGCTTTAACGGTTTTCACCAATGCGGGGATTAAATCGGCACGGCGTTGATAGACATTCTCAACCTGCGCCCATTTTTCTTTTACATGTTCTTCTTTTGAAACCACTTTATTTTTTACCGAAATCCATGAAAAAAGGAAAATCAAGACAAGTACGCCCACAACGAGAAACGAAGCAAGCAGCAGCTTTTTTCGTTGCTTGTTCGATACGCTTCGGTGTTTATCAATTTGGCTCAGCAAACTGTAGGCTTCTTGGTTTTGAGCGCCCGCTTTGATGGCTGACTGCGCATAAGTTTTTGCCAAACCGTAATCTGATACCGAACCGCCGGAATCGGCTCGGCCTTTGTAGGCCAATGCCAAATAGACCAGCAAATCGGCATCAAAAGGATTTAAAGCTTTGGCTGATTCAAGAACATCTACAGCATCCGAATAATTTTTGTGTGCAATGTGCTGCATGCCTGCACGCTTCTGCCTTTTATAGCTTTCGCGCGATTCCTGCCAATCACTTTCCGACATACCGGTTTCCAAAGCTATTTCTTTTAATTCCGACTCGGAGTACGATCGTCTTTTTTGTTCAAAGCTCAAATCGTACATCTTTTGTACAAACTGCTCTAAGTTTTTGTTATCCATATTCTAAAAATAAAATATTCTCAATCAAACCACCGACACTCATGGTTCTGCACTATTTTTCTTCCTGAAAGGTATCGGTACGCAAATCATTGCTAAGTTCATCGGAATCATCGGGCTTACGATCAAAACCGGCTTCTTTAAGCAAACGTCCGCATTCTTCAACAGCTTTTGCTAAAGCTTCGGGCGTTTGTTTTTTCTTAATTCCGAGAATTAAATCATCTACAATACTCTGCCAATAATCAGGCTCGGTTTTATCCGTAATACCGCTGTCAGCTATCAATTCTACCCGATGTTCAAAAGCGCTGATAAAAATTAAAACACCGGTTCGGTCGCGCGTATTGAAAACCTCTTCTTCAACAAAAGCCTGCAAAGCCCTGCGATTAACCATATTATCCATTTTTCTCGGATTGGTCATCATACGCTTTAAAGGTTTAATGAAAGCGACCGGCAGATATACCAAAGCCATAAATCCTATAATGAGAATACTGAAGTTTAAGGTATCGAATTTAAAAGGCAAAAGCCACAGTAAAGACAAAACATTTAAAATGATAACGATAAATATTGCTGCGGAGATAGCTGCATACACAGGTGTTTCATTGTAATGATCGCTGCGATCAACAATGTAAGGTACAAGCTCTCCGGACGTATTGCTTTCGGCCTGATTTACCGCATCTGCAATACGTCGTTTTTCGTCTGCCGTAAATGAGAATAGTTTTGACATGATATTAAAATTATGTTTATAAAATTTTCTATATTAAAAACAATACTACCAGCTGCCGGAAGCGCCTCCGCCTCCAAAACTCCCGCCTCCTCCGCTAAAACTGCTGCCGCTTGAAAACGAACTGCCCGAGGACCAAGAACTTGATGATGAAGAGCGCCAAGAAGACGATGAAGACCGCCACCTGCTCGAAGAGCCTGAACCGCCGGTATATTTAGAACTCTTCACAATAAGACGAACCAAAATGCTGAAGCCAACACCGAAAAGCACAATAAAAAAGGCCAAAAGGGTACTGTAAACCAAGAATCCGCCAAATAAGGTAAATAAGGTAAATCCGCCCATTACCCACCAAAAAGTTTTTTTCTTAGCTTTGGCAAAAGCCATTAATAAAACAGCTGCAAACATTGAAATAATCATAATGATCCGACCGACAAAAAAACGAAAAGAGAAAAAGCTGTCTGATGCAGCATAAGTAACCGGTTTCGGATCGGGAAATGTTTCTCCCTTTGCCAAAGCAGTAATTCTGTCCACACCGGCATTTATACCGCCGGCAAAATCCCCGTTTCGGAATTTCGGCACAATATCTTCATTTATAATACGCGATGCCGTTGCGTCGGGTATGGCTCCTTCAAAACCGTAACCCACTTCAATGCGCAACTCGCGGTCGTCTTTAGCTACCAAAAGAATAATGCCGTCATCCGCACCTTGGCGGCCAATCTTCCAAGCCTCGGCCAGACGAATGGAATATTGCTCAATGCTTTCACTGCCGGATGTGGGAATGATTACAACGGCCAGCTGGCTTCCTTGTTGAGCTTCAAAATCAATCAGCTTTTTTTCAAGAAATTGTTGCTCGCTTTCTGACAAAACTCCGCTAAGGTCGGTTACACGCTTTTCCAATTCCGGAATGGCTGCATCCTGTGCCACAGCGCCCGGCAACAGGGCAAATATAAAAATCAAGGTGATTGCACTTAAAGATAACTTTCGCATAACGCACTCTTTTGGATTTCTTCCAAAAATATGAAAAAAGGATTAAACAAGGCTATGCGATTGTAAAATTCTTGCAATTAGCAACCGGTTACTTTGGAAATTCGTTTTAATACACAGGCTCGAAGCATTTTAACAGATAGTCTTTCTGCTTACAAATGCGATTAAATCCGCACTGCAGTGTTCAAAATATTATTTTTGATTAATGAAAATAATTATCACATTTGTTAATGTCAAAAATATTTTACATTATTTTTTTTTACTATGGATAAAGTTGAAATTTACGTTCAGAAGATTACAGAACTTGGTATTGAGTACGCCCCAAAACTATTATTGGCTATTATTACGCTGTTGGTTGGTGCTTTCATAATTAAACGCCTGATTAAGGTGGTAAGAAAAATATTCCGAAAACGTGAAGTAGAAGAATCCCTGCGCGGATTTCTCTTATCCATTATTCGCATTATGCTTTGGGTAATGCTCATAATAGCCGTGGCCGGAATGGTGGGTATTGAAACCACTTCGTTCATTGCCGTACTTGGTGCAGCCGGTTTGGCCGTGGGCTTGGCATTGCAAGGCAGCTTGGCCAATTTTGCCGGCGGTGTTCTCATTTTGCTTTTCAAACCCTTCAAAGTAGGCGATCTAATTGAAGCACAAGGCTTCTTGGGTACGGCCGATGTAATCAATATTTTCCATACCGAAATACGCACCCTCGACAACCGCATTGTTGTGCTGCCCAACGGACCTTTGGCCAACGGCGCTATTACCAACATTACCCGCGAAGATTTGCGCCGTGTGGATATGGAATTCGGCATAGGGTATGAAGACGATATTGATAAGGCTAAATCTTTGATAAAGCAACTGGCCGAGGCCGACAGCCGCATTTTAAAAGACCCGGAACCTTTTATCGTATTGGGTTCTTTGGGCGACAGTTCGGTAAATTTCACCGTGCGTGTATGGTCTAAGAAAGAAGACTATTGGGGCATATATTTTGATATGCAGGAAAAAGTCAAGAAAACTTTCGATAAAGAAGGTGTTTCCATTCCTTTCCCCCAAACCGATGTGCATTTGTTTAATGAAAAAGCGTAAGTACGAAATTTACTCCCGTAAAAAGCTGCCGCATAGCGGCGGCTTTTTTTGTAATGCACTGCCGGAAATTAAGAACATAAATACAATTTGAAAATTGATACAAAAATTGTATATTTACAGAAAGAATACGGAACCCATGGCGATAAATCAAAAAATGAAACAAGAAATCATTAATTATCTGTTGCAATATGAGCCTGTATTCATTGGTGTTTTTGGCTCTTATGCACGCAACCGGCAAACTGAAAGCAGTGATTTGGACTTGCTTGTATCATTTTACAAAAAACTCACATTGATTGATTTATCAAGAATTAAAAATGAACTCTCCGACAGGCTTAATATTGAAATTGATTTGATAACCCGACAGTCTTTGCACCCTAAACTAAAACCATATATTGAAGAAGACCTACAAGTGATTTATCATGCTCAAGAATAACTACATCTATATCGAACACATTCAAAACTGTGCACGAAAAATACTTTCATATACAAAAGGTATGGACGAAGATGCTTTTTTGAGTAATGAAATTGTGCAAGATGCCGTTATTAGAAATTTTGAAATAATTGGCGAAGCAAGTAAGCAGTTATCCGAAGATTTTAAAAAAGAACACGAACAGATTCCGTGGAAAGAAATGGCCGGAATGCGAGATATTTTAATACATGACTACATCGGCACCGACCTTTGGGCTGTATGGAATACCGTAACACAATATATTCCCGAGTTAACAGAAAAGCTTGACAATATCTCAAAAAGTGATTAGTATTTGACAAATAATTTGGGACGTCTGAAATTTGTAAAGTTTCAGGTAAATTTCAGGAAGTAATACAAAAATTAAATTTCCGAAATAAAAAAAAATATGTAACTTGTAATAGCTTTTCTCTTTTTGGATGATAAGCCATAAAAATATACCGTCTATGATTGAAGATATCAAAGCAAAAATCGGAAACCAAAAGATTAAAGGAATCATTCCCGTGAATCCGAAAGATTTAAAAGTGAAATTTGCCAATACTTCCTACACTACGGGTTTTGTAAACTGGTTTGTTTATTTCATAATCGCTCTTATTCCGACACCAATTTTTATGTTTATTATCAGTGATTTATTAATGGATCCGTATGTACATCTGAGTAAAATTCTGGCATTATTTATTTTAATTATTGGAGGCATAATGTTTTTGGCCGATTATATTTATAAAAACAGTATAAAAACTTATCCTGAAACACTTTTGGTCATCACGGATTCGGACATGTATTTTTTTGCCGTAAAAAACGGCAGATTTGAAATTTCTCACACATTTGATTTGAATGTGAATAAGTTAGGTGAGTCTTTTTACGGGGAGATCAATAAGAAAACCAAAAGAATCGGAAAAAATTTTGAAATTCGCAAGGCGGGCAAAAAGCTTTTATCGGGAAAATTATTGATATCTGACAACCGCCTGTACAGCCCGAATGTGCCGGATGAATTATTGCTTCCCGTCGAAAAACTGCAAAAAATCTATCTTTCGTAATTGGCGATTGTCTGTAATCGGCTAATAATAAGCGGTATGAAACAAATAATTTGGGATGATTTTGAAAAAGTTGAGCTGAGAGTCGGAACGATAATTGATGTGCAGAATTTTCCCAAAGCCAAAGTGCCGGCCTATATTATTACAGTCGATTTTGGAGAGAAATTCGGCATTAAAAAATCATCGGCTCAAATCACTGTTTTATATTCCAAAGAGGACTTGCTGAATAAACAGATAATTGCTGTGCTGAATTTTCCGCCCAAGCAGATTGGCTCGTTTATGTCTGAGTTTCTAATCACCGGCTTTGTACAGGAGAAAGGCGAAGTAGTTTTAGCCGTGCCCGACAAAAAAGCCGAAAATGGGACCAAGCTTGCATAATTATAACCGCAAAAAAAAATAAGATTCAAAAAAACAACACTTAACAGCTCGCATACCTACCCGTCTAAAATTATTATTAAACGAAAACGCATAAAATTTCTTACAAAAAAAGAAGTCGAGCTTCAAGAATGAAAGTCCGACTTCTCTTTTTCAGAGCCACTCATGAGACTCGAACTCACGACCTGCTCATTACGAATGAGCTGCTCTACCGACTGAGCTAAAGTGGCGTATTAAGTTTTACAAAATTATACTGTTTTTCAAATTAAAAGAAAAAAAATGCAAAAATTGCTTTTAAAAAAAACAATTTTTGCATTTGAATAAT
>CAYYQW010000031.1:12439-39763 GCA_964472505.1 uncultured Bacteroidaceae bacterium
AGAAAAAAAATGCAAAAATTGCTTTTAAAAAAAACAATTTTTGCATTTGAATAATCTTTAAGTTGTACCGGTTGTACTTAAAAAAGTCGAATGAGGCGAAGCCGAAATTAGACTAAATTAAAAGTAATGTCGGTTTTATACTATACCTTTTGCACTTCTTCTACTTTTTCCATACCGGTTTTTAGGGCTTGTACATTCAGCGGAATCAGATGATGGTGTCTTTCCGGAAGCGCTTTATACAAACCTTTTTCAGCATTTTCAAACTGAATAATTGGTTTTATTTTAAGATAAGCACCCAATATAACCATATTAAAGGTTTTTGGGTTTTTCAGTGCAGCGGCTTCTTTCACGCCTTCCACTTTGTATATGTTAATGTCTTTGCGCTTGGGCGGATTAATGATACCGTTGGGGTCATATAAAAGCGTTCCGCCGGGTTTAAGCTCAGCTTCAAATTTATCCATGGATTGCTGATTCAGAATAATGGCCGTATCATATTCGGTGAGTATGGGCGAGCTAATACGATTATCGCTGATGATAACCGTAACATTGGCCGTCCCTCCGCGCATTTCCGGGCCATAAGAGGGCATCCAACTTACTTCTTTGTCTTCCATAATTCCGGAATAGGAAAGAATCATTCCCATGGAAAGTACGCCTTGGCCTCCAAAACCGGCTATAATTATTTCTTCATTCATATTTTAATGTTTTTTTGTTAACAATTATGCATTATCCTTTAATATCGCCTAAAGGATAAAAAGGCAGCATATTTTCTTCTAACCATTCGTTGGATTTTACGGGTGACATTTTCCAGCCCGAATTGCAGTTACTTACAATTTCCACAAAAGCCAATCCTTTTTTCTCTTTTTGTATCTCAAAAGCTTTTTTGATGGCTTTCTTGGCTTTACGCACCAATGCAGGTTTGTGTACGGCCTGTCGGGTTACGAATGCCGTACCCGGGAGTTCGGCAACCAGTTCCGTAATTTTCAGCGGATGCCCCATCATCTTCACTTCGCGTCCGTAGGGCGATGTGGATGAATTCATACCGGGCAAAGTAGTCGGAGCCATTTGGCCGCCGGTCATGCCGTATATCCCGTTATTGATAAAAATGATTACAATATTTTCACCGCGGTTGCAGGCGTGAATGGTTTCCGCCGTACCAATTGCAGCTAAATCGCCGTCGCCTTGGTAGGTGAAAATGTATTTTTCGGGATACAATCTTTTCATACCGGTAGCGAGTGCCGGGGCACGTCCGTGCGCAGCCTGCTGCATATCTATATTCATAAAGTCGTAAGCCAATACCGAGCAACCTACCGGCGCTATACCAATGGTTTTGTCAGTAATGTTCATTTCTTCCACGACTTCCATGGTTATTCGGTGAGCAACGCCGTGTCCGCAACCCGGGCAATACGAGAGCGTAGCGTCAGTCATGTTTTTGGTTTTTTCAAAAACCAACTTGCCTTTATCCATTATTTCTTGTGGAGTTATTGTGTCAGCCATAGTGCTATTGTTTTATTATTTTTTGTTCTAATGCTTCTAATACGCCTTCGGGCGAAGGAATCATACCGCCGAAACGGCCAAAATGTTCTACGGGTACTTTGCCTTCCACGGCCAGTCTTACGTCTTCTACCATTTGTCCGGTATTCATTTCTACGGTAAGGAATCCTTTTACTTTTTCGGCAGCTTCTTTTATAATTTGCGAGGGAAACGGCCAAAGTGTAATCGGTCGAATAAGACCTATCTTAATTCCTTTTTTTGCGCCAAGCTCAACAGCTTTTTGGCAAATTCGTGCCGATGAACCGAAAGCTACGAGTGCATAATCGGCATCATCGCAATTGATTTTTTCAAAACGAACTTCATTTTCCGAGATGCGTTTATATTTTTTCGCCAAATTATGGTTATGCTGCTCCATACGTTCCGGCTTAAGATCCAACGATGTTATAATGTTCCGTTCACGGTCGGGCGTTTTTCCGGTAGTAGCCCAACTGCCGTATTTCTTAACGATTTCATCATCGGTGAGCCTTTCTTTTTGAGGGGGGAGCACCACTTTCTCCATCATCTGCCCGATAACACCATCGGTAAGAATCATGGCCGGATTTCTGTATTTGAAAGCCAATTCTAAACCGAGATCAACAAAATCGGCCATTTCCTGCACCGATGAAGGGGCGAGTACAATCAAGCGATAATCACCGTGTCCGCCGCCTTTTACCGACTGAAAATAATCGGACTGTGAAGGCTGAATGGTTCCCAAACCGGGACCGCCGCGCTGTACATTTACAATAAGACAAGGCAACTCAGCTCCGGCAATATAAGAAATACCTTCCTGTTTCAAACTTACTCCGGGGCTGGATGAGGTCGTCATCACTTTTTTTCCTCCGGCAGCACCGCCGTACACCATGTTGATGGCAGCTACTTCACTTTCGGCTTGTAAGACCTGCATTCCGGTGCGTTTATGCGGTTCTTCTCGCATCAAGTATTCAATAATTTCGGATTGAGGCGTTATGGGATAGCCAAAATAGCCATCCACGCCGGCTCTGATTGCAGCTTCGGCAATTACCTCATTGCCTTTCATTAATTTTGCTTCTGACATATTCTTGTTTTTTAAAAATCAGTAAATGGATGAATTATTTCTCAGCTTTGTAGCGATATACCGTAATACACATATCGGGACATACCAGTGCGCAATTTACACAGCCGGTGCAGTCTTCTTGATTTTTCGGATAAGCGTAATGAAAGCCTTTACTGTTTACTTCCTCGTGCATGCTTATCACATCCGTAGGACAGGCTACCACACAGAGATCGCATCCTTTACAGCATTCCGTATCTATTATGATTGCTCCTTTTATTTTTGCCATAATAATGTTATGTTTTATGTTGTGAATAATATTTAAATCAAGCAAATTTATTAATAATTTGATGAATAGAAGGAATATGCGACTTGTTTAAAAACAATATCAATTTTTTAAAAATATTTCCTTTCATGCTTCAAAATAATTATTTTTTTTATTTTACAAATGACTTAAATCAGCCCTTTACGGAGAAATCTTTATGGAACTGTTTTAAGCGCTTCTCAAGATCCTTAAGTTGTTTGGTACTTGTCTGTGATACACAGGCACGCAAGCCTTCGGTGCGTTCGCTTCCTGTGGTTTGCAGAGCTATGGCGCTAATTCCGTAATACAGTAAATTTTCCAGCAGCTCACCGCCTTGCATTCCGGGATATGAAACGGTAAAGTAAAAACCGTCGGCAAGGGGTTCACCGTCGTCATTATCATATACCAACTCAAAGCCGTTTTCAAAAAAGAGTTTCTTCATGACTTTAGCGCGTTTGGCATATTCCATAACATCATCGCGAAACTTATATTCACCATTATTAACTGCTTCAAGCAGAGCTTTCAGACCATACTGAGGCGAATGAGGAACACCGGCCGAGAGAGAATATAATGCATTGTAAATCAGACAATAACCAAACTCATCCGATGTAAAATAGCGTTTCAAATCAGAATATTTGCGCTTGAACAATGTGTCAGAAATTACCATGCTTCCGATGCGTTGTCCGGCATAGCTAAAAGCTTTGGACGATGAAATCAGCAGCACGTAGTTGTCGGTATATTTTCCGACTGTAGGTTGAAACGGTGCTTTACCGGGTTCCGAATAATCTTTTCTGAAATCCATACCGAAATAGGCCAAATCTTCAATTACGATAACATCATATTTATCGGCTAATTCTGCAATCGTTTGCAGCTCATAATCCGTAAAATTTATCCACGAGGGGTTATTGGGATTTGAATACAGAATAGAAGATACTTTGCCGGTTTTCAGATAACTTTCGAGTTTTTCACGAAGTTTTTTACCTCTGTAATTATACACGTCAAATGTTCTGAAATCTTGCCCCAGTACTTTAAGTTGTAATTTTTGAACCGGAAAACCGGGGTCAATAAAAAGGGTGCCTTCACGATCATAATCGGAGCGATTAGCTACCATAAATACGGCCATGGATGCTTGCATGGAGCCTACGGTAGGCACACAACTTTTTGGCGAAACATCCAAATCAAGAAATAACTTCACAAAACGTGAAATTTCTTTTTTCAGGGACGGCAGGCCGTCGAGAACGGCATATTTTGAAGCTTTGCCGGATTTAAGTGCTTTAATTTCTGCATCAATTGCAATGGAAGGCACTTCCAGACCCGGCACGCCCATTTCCATGCGTATAAATTTTTCGCGGGTGGCTTTTTCCAATTCACTTACAATTTTTACAATGTCGCGTATGGAAGCATTTCCAAAATCATGAGGTTCTCTGTTTAAAACCGCCTTAACGGTGTTGTAATCTATCGGTGTATTTTTTGTCATATTATATTTGTTTATTTAGTTTTTGGATTGTTTCAATTTTATATAAAATATACTAAATTTCCAATGACTATGCCACATAACACAGCCTGATTTTAGGCAGGAGGCATATCTGTGTAAGTAATTATTTTGCAATAAAAAACGGCTGCTTTACAGGCAGCCGTTTTTTTTATTTGTGTACCGATCCAAAGACTTTGCGCAAAATATCTTTGGTGTATTGGTACGGATTTTTTCTGATAGATTTTTCTTCTTCCCCAATTTTATAAAATAAGCCTTCCAGTGCTTTTTCGGTAACATAGCCGGAAAGCTCGGTATTAACTTTTGATTTGCCCAAGATTGGGGCAACTTTATTATACAGATTTGTTATTTCGGCCCAAGCCTCATTTGTGGATGTATTCCCGACAATTTTTTTATCCAGCGATGCATTTATTTTAGGCTGAAAAGCATTGAATAAATCATTGTAAGTTTTCTCTTTAAGATAAACCGTTGCAGCAGTAGAATCAAATTCGGTGCTTTGCGAGCTTTTACCTTTCAAGATATTCATGCCTTCGCGAATGGTCATATTTTTTACTGCATTTATGAAAATGGGTTTGGCTTCGGCTGCTGCATCTTCGGCAGAGCGGTTTATGCGCAGCAAAAGGTCATCCATGGCTTTATCGCCCAAGCCGGGTATGCGCCGTATGTTTTCCGCAATAACTTGTGCTTCTTTCGGAAGCAGGATTTTGGCAACGGGATCTTTGAAGTAACCGTCTATAGCATTCAGTTTTGTAGTTGAGCTGTTGGTTCCGGTTATCAAAGCTTCTTTAAGGCCTTGCACTACTTCCGTTTGCGTAAGGCTGCTTTCCTGAACACCGGTTTCCAACATTTTTAATATTTGGTCACAAGAGCTCAGCCAGAACGTGCTAAGGACGACGAGAATCAATAATTGAATTTTCCTTGTCATGATGAAGAATTATATAAAATAACAAGGCTCTAAAGTACTCAGCTTTTATCAAATTTAAAAATAAATTATACGATTATTGGTATGTTACCCAAGTTATAATCACCGGCTGTCGAAGCCGGTGATAAATGCTTAGATGTAAAATAATAATTTGTAGTACTCATACGCCTAATTCAAAAAAACTGTTTAAGGACAATAATTATTCTTCATAGACATAGCCAAACACTTTATTCAAAATATCCAAGCCCCACTGATACGGGTCTTTTCGGATTTTCTTTTCTTCTTCGCCTATTTTAAAGAATACACCGTCTAAAGCTCTGCCGGTAGTGTATTCGCCGAGCGATACATTAATTGGCTCTTCGACGTCTGATAATATTACTAAGGTATTGTACCAAGTAGTAGCTTCATTCCATGCGTGTGTGGCAGAAATATTACCCACTAAGGGTTGATCAAGCGAATGATCAATTTTGGGAGCATACGCGCCTACCAGTTCATTGTAAGTTTTTACGCGCAAATAAGCAGTTGCGGCTGTTGAGTCAAATTCGGCTTTTGAGCCGTCGGGGCTTTTGCCCTGCAATATATCCATACCGTCTTGAATGGTCATATTTTTTACGGCATTTACAAAAATCGGTTTAGCTTCATCGGCAGCATCTTCGGCAGCACGATTGATACGCATCACGGTATTTTCAAGATAATCGCTTCCCAAAGCAGATTCAAGCATATCTACGTATTGATACATTACCTGTCCTTCGGGCGGGAGCAGGATTTTTACAATTTCATCTTTATAATATCCGTCCTCGGCATGCAATACGGTTACCGAGGTATCGGTTCCTACGGTCAGGGCGGTTTTCAAACCTTCCACTATTTCCTCTTCGCTGAGTTCTATATCAGCATTTTCCAAAAACTCACAAGAGCTGAAGAATAATACAGCTGCTGTTAATATGTAGTAAAAAATGTTTTTCATGATTCAAAAGTTTAAGTTAAAAAATGTACTCATCAAATATTATTTTCCGAAATTATCAAATATCCCTAAATTGCGACTTTTAAATAAGAACGTATGTAATATGCAAATGTTTCAGATAAATATACGAAAATTATTCATTTTTGTTTTCTTTTATATGATTAATTACAGCACATCCGAAGCTCAGGTACTTTCAGCCGACCCTTGCGGAACCGGAGAAATATTCTCTGCGGATGTATCCGGAGACCAACCATGGAAAGGAAACAATGCATTTTTAGAAAACTATCTAAATGATATTGGTTATGATGAGAATGTCAATCAGGTTTTTTATCGCATACCGGTAAAATTTTGGGTTTACCGATTGTCAGACGGCAGTAAAGGTGTCAGCCCGCGATTTTTGCGCGACCAAATACGCCAGCTTAATTATTACCATTCCGTAAACAATACCGGTATCCGATTTTACCAACATCCTAAAATATCCTATATTGACAATGACCGATTATATATTCTGCGTTACATGACCTCCGGTTTCTTCCAAGCCTTGACTACCAAAGATGAAGGAAGCATTAATGTTTTGGTAAGCGGAAACTTAATACGAAAAAATTCGGGAAACCGCCCAAAAGAATATCACGGAGTGCATAACAGTATTTCGGGAAACATCATTGTCCGACAAAAAATTGCCACCCAAACTTTAACACACGAAATCGGGCATTTTTTTGGATTGCGGCATCCGCATGAGCATTGGAAACGAGGGAAAAGAAAACAGGAAGCCGTGGACAGAACTCGAAAGCACCCCGGCCTGTTTAAATCCGGCTTGGTTTGCGAATACAACGGGGATAAACTCTGTGACACACCGGCCGAGCCCAACATGGCCAAATACACGAACAGCGATTGCCATTATACCGGCTGGAACGTTACCGATAATTGGGGCGATGTGTATAAGCCGCATACCGATAATATCATGTCCTATGCTACCGAGCGCGAATGCCGTACAAATTTCACCCGAGGACAAATAGCCGTAATGCTTTATACGGCCGAGAATAAAAAATATGCCGATTATTGGAAAACCAAGGCTAATGACCAATTTAATTTTGATTATCACGAACCAAACAACAGCCGTGAAGCAGCTTCCGAAATAAGCCTTAACGCGAAACACCATAACAGCTTTCATAAGATATTTGCCGGTAAAAAAGCCATTAAGCTAACGGATGAAACCGATTGGTTTTATTTCGAAATAAAATCTGAAAAGGCTCAAGACATGAAGCTTATAATAGAAAAAGGCAAATTTAAATTTCCCGAAAACATGTCTGTTTCCGTATATGAACAAGACAGTTTTTTGTTTTCGGAAACCATTGAAGCTTCGCAAAGAAGAACTCTGCCGCTTGAAAATATAAATAAAGGAAAATATTTTATAAAAATAAGTAACAACCGCCCGGCCAATCACTTGACGGGCTATACTTTGTCGGTAATGCAACAACAAAATTCTGAAAATGGAAACGACTAATATCACAGAACTACTGTATGCATCTCCTGTTTTGAATAGCTCTTTGGACGAATTTTTTTCGACCTTTTGGCAAAATGTTCTGGATACAAGCTTGTTGGAATTTACGGCCGTAATATTTGGTATTTTAAGTGTATGGTTTGCCAAAAAAGAACATATTTTGGTCTATCCCACCGGAATTATCAGCGTGCTGATATACGTTTATCTTTTAGCATTGCCTTCGGTACAGCTGTATGCCGATGCGGGAATTAATTTTTTTTATTTCCTGATGAGTGTTTACGGATGGGTGCAATGGACCAAGAAAGACGACAAACAAGAAACCCGCAACATCAGTATGAGCGATAAAAAAGACCGGCTGATGTCGGGCATTACATTTTTGGTGTCGCTCACAGCCATTATATTTCTGCTGCGGTGGCTCAAAGCCGATGATACTAATTACTGGTCAACGAACTTGCCCTATATCGACAGTTTTACCACCGCCGTTTTCATTGTTGCCATGCTCCTTATGGCTTTCAAAAAAGTAGAACATTGGATCTTTTGGATTATCGGAAACATTATTTCCATACCTTTATATATGTACAAAGGATTACTGTTTACCGGCGTGCAATTCATCGTATTTTTAATACTGGCCGTAATGGGCTATGCAGAGTGGAAACGAAAATACAGACAGATGCAAATGAAGGCTGATGAATTAAACCAGTAAAGGCGGTGTCGTAAATGAAAAAAGCTCCGAAACAACTTGCTGACAAGTATTTCGGAGCTTTTTGGGTGGAAAACGGGATTTGAACCCGCGACCCCCGGAACCACAATCCGGTGCTCTAAGACCAACTGAGCTACATCCACCATTTTCGGATTGCAAATATCAAACTATTTTTTATTCCGGCAAAAAAAAAGTGAAAAATTTATGTATTTTGTTCACCGTGATTCATAAAACCTTGTTTTTCAATAGTATTTAAAAGCGATTTTGAAAAATTAATATTATTCTCTTTGGTATATCGGTACTTTGTAAATACCTGCGCCAGGGTTTCCGTTTTGTTTTCAGCCAACAATTGCTTGGTTTCTTCCGAATTATCACGCTCTTTATATACTTGGTCAATTTTTTTCGAATCAAAATCTTGATAAGTTTCTCGGTGCACAACAGCTTCAGCCGGCAAACGGTCGGTCAATGACGGATTTTCATCCGGATAACCAATCACCAGAGTCGTAACCGGAACCACAGCTTTAGGCAAGTTCAATATATCAATTATCTTGTCGGTCGTATAATTGGTAGTTCCGAGATAACATACGCCAAGCCCTTTATTCTCAGCTTCAACTGCGACATTCTGAGCGGCTATCACGGCATCCACACTGCCGGTGTAGAATGACAAGAAATTATCATAGCCGGGCTCGGCTTTGTTTTGTTCGCACCATTTATTAAAGCGGTTAAAATCAGCACAAAAAGTAATTACAACCGGCGCTTGCTTAACCATATCCTGCTTAAAATGCTGTTCCCACAATTTTTCTTTCAAGCTTTTATCGGTCGTAACAATCATACTGTACACTTGCATATTTCCGGTATTGGATGCTCGGATACCTGCTTCCAAAATCTCATCCAACACATCGGAATCAATGGGCGTACTTTTATATTTGCGAATGCTGCGATGTTTTAAAATTGCGTTAATCATATTGCTGTGTTTTTGATGGTTTTTGCAAATTTATAAATATTTAAGAAGACTAAAATAAAATCGAACAAAATGAAAAACTTTGCGTATAATTCTATAATTTCCGGAGACCGCTGATTAATGCTTAATAACTAAAGATTACCAGTGATACACCGGAGAAACATTCAGGGGACAATACGGATACTGTTAGCATTTTGTACATTTTATTTAATAAATAGTAGTATTAAAGATACAGAATGACCGGTTGGTATTATCTTTGCAATGTAAATTATAATTGTATTTTTTTTATTTACGGAAATTATTTATATTTTTCGGCCTTAATTTAAACACACTCAAGTACTGTGCGGATAAAATTTTTAAGCATTTCTCTCAGTTTTATAATTGCTTTTCTCTTTTTGGGAAACCAAACGACCTATGCCCAATCCGATGAAGAGAAACGGGCAATGTGGACTTTCAATATAGCCGCCGGAGTTACTTGGGAAGATGAAAAAAACATTGATGAATTTCTAATCGGGGTATATTCCGACAGACAAACCTACCAAGCCATGCGTGACATTGCGCGATCACGCAAAATTCACGGAAAACCCGTAAAAGTAATTCAGTTTAAAAGCCATACCAATATCGATTACGTTCATATTCTGTTTGTAACCCGCAATGAAAGCGGCTATGCAGACATCATATACGATAAGTTTAAAGGAGAAAATATTCTGCTTATAACCGACCGTATAAAAGATGAACGCCTGAGTGTAGTTAACTTTCTGCCAATCGGCGATCAAGCAAAAGCATTCAATATCTATAAACCTTTAGCCGATAAACAAGGTCTTAAATTTTCCAAACTCTTACTCAAATTAGGCGGCTCCGAAGAAGTTATTCGAGATATGTTCTCGGAAACCGAACGCGAACTAAGAGAAGAACAAGAAAAGCTTGAAAAACAAAGAAAAAGAATTGCCGAGCAAGAAGCTCGTTTGGAAAAACAGTTATCGCAAATAGAAAAACAAAATAAAGAAATTACTGCAAAAGAAAAGCAGATAGATGAAAAAGAAGAAGAACTGGCCGAGCAAAGCTCACGTTTAAATTCAACCGTTGCCGAAGTAAGAAAACAACGCGAAAGCTTAATGAAGAATCTGCGGATTCTTGCGGTACAGGAAGGAAAAATACAAGAGCAACAAAAAGCCATGCACGAACAAGCCAAACGCATGGAAAAAGCCGATAAAGAGCTTCAAGAAAAAGAAGCCAAAATACAGGAGCGTGATCAAGAGTTAGGCGTATCACAACAAGTTATCGAAAGTCAGGAAGAAATTATTTTACTTTTTATCATTGGCTCGATAATCATTGTCTTTCTTACCTTTCTTACTTTAAGGGGTTATTACAAAAAGCAAAAGATCAACAAAAAACTCAACGAGCAAAACGTTGCCATAAATAAACAAAAAGAAGAAATTCTGTCGCAATCGAAGCAATTGGAAATGATTAATTCCGAATTGGAAAAACTCTCGATTGTGGCCAGTAAAACCGACAATGCCGTAACCATACTCAATGCCGACGGAGATTTTGAATGGGTCAATGCGGGTTTTACAAGAATGTACGGATATACTTTACAGCTTTTAAAACACGAACAAGACAAAAACATTATAAAAGCCAGTGTAAATGATGAAATAGAAGAAATATTCAAACGCGCCCGCAACAAAAAAGAAACCGTCATTTATGAAAATGAAAACCAAACCAGAGAAGGTAACAGCCTTTGGGTTCAGACAACGCTAAACCCAATTCTGAATGACAACGGAAAAGTTGTAAAATTCATTACCATTGATACGGATATTTCTAAGCTTAAAGAAGCCGAAATGGAAATTCGCCAAAAAAGCGAAGAATTAGAAATGCAAAAAGATGCACTCGAAAAACAAAATGAGCGCATTGACTTCCAAAATAATCAAATAAAATCAAGCATACAGTACGCAAAGAATATTCAAACAGCTATTCTGCCTTCGGCAGAGCAGCTGCAAGAATTATTCAACGCTTTTGTGTTATTCAGGCCAAAAGATATCGTTTCGGGTGATTTTTATTGGTATGCTAAACTTCCGGCCACCAAAGGTTATAGCGAAAAGATTTTCGTGGCAGCCGTCGATTGTACCGGACACGGAGTTCCCGGCGCATTCATGTCGCTTGTTGCCAGCCGCATGCTCAACGAAATTGTTCTGGAACGTAAAATAATTAATCCCGGCGAAATACTTGAAACGCTTGATCAACGAGTAAATAAAGCACTCCGACAAGACGAAACCGATAACCACGACGGCATGGATTTAGTGCTGTGCAGACTTGAAAAAGCTGAAAACAACGGAACATATCATGTGAAATTTGCCGGTGCTAAGCGTCCGCTTTATGTTAAAAAAACAAATGAAAGCGATATTAAAATCCTGGACGGCACCAGACGATCCATTGGCGGAATCAGCCTGAGAAAAAAACATAAAAAAACATTTGAAACCAAAGAAACAATGGTATCCAGAGGTGATTATATGTGGCTTTCAACCGACGGATATATTGACCAAAACGACGAAAGCAGAAAACGTTTCGGCTCACCGCAATTTCTCGATGTGCTGGATACTATAAAAGATAAACCGCTTGAGAATCAATACCAATACCTTCAAAAAACCTTAGATGCTTATAAAGGCGATGCTTCCCAAAGAGACGACATCACCGTTCTTGGTATCCAAATTAGGGAATAATTCAGTTAAATACTCAAGTATTTTGTTTCCCGGGAAATATTCTTTTCCGAGCACGGGATATTTTTTTATTTTTGCACAAATTTTAAAATTCAACAGAGCACTATGACTAAATACATAAGCGGAATACAGCAATTGGGCATTGGCATACCAAACGTACATGAAGCGTGGAGTTGGTATCGAAAAATGTTTGGGTTGGATATTCCGGTAGTTAATGCGCCCGGTACAGCCGAACTTATGCTGCCTTACACCGGAAACAAAGCACAAGAAAGGCACGCCGTTATAGCCATTAATATTCAAGGCGGCGGTGGTTTTGAAATTTGGCAATACCTCTCTCGAAAACCAGAACCGGCCAAATTTGAACTGACTTTGGGTGATCTTGGCATTTTTGCCGGCAAAGTAAAAAGCAAAGACATTTATGCCGCTCATGCCGATATGGACAGAAAAGGTGCCAAATTGCTCAGCGGTATCAGTACCGACCCTGCCGGTCAACCGGTGTTCTACATAGAAGACCCTTACGGAAATATATTTCAGGCAGTTGAAGAAAAAAATGTTTTCAAAACTACTAAAGCGCCCACTGCCGGTACCTACGGAGCCATAATCGGAGTTTCCGATATGGATAAGTCCATAGAATTTTACAAAAACGCATTAGGATACGACAAAGTGTTGTACGACTCTCGTAACGTTTTCCCGGATTTGGCAAAACTGCCCGGCGGAACCAATAAAATGCGACGTTGCCTTTTGACACACAGCGAAAAACGCCGAGGCCCCTTCAGCCGTATGTTTGGTAATTCACAGATTGAACTGGTGCAAAGCTTGGAGCACGAAGCCCGTAAAATATATAAAGACCGCCTTTGGGGCGACTTGGGATTTATCCACCTGTGTTTTGATGTTCAAAATATGAAACAAATAAAAGCCGATTGTGAAAAATACAGCATTGGCTTTACCGTGGACAGTAATCCCGAAGTATATGAAACCGATTCCGGAACTTTTGACATGGGAGCTGCCGCAGGTCATTTCACTTATTCAGAAGACCCCGACGGCACACTCATAGAATTTGTTGAAACCCACAAACTGCCCATTGCAGAAAAGCTCGGCATCAGTATGAACTTGAAAAAACGTCCGAACGGAAAGGCCATTCCCAATTGGATGTTGAAAACTTTAGCTTGGAACAGAAAAAAAGATTAACAGCATGCAACAATATCAGTCAATCAGTCAAATTTCAGATCCCGTAACACAACTGAAAAAACTTGCCGAAATGCACGGCACCGGCATTGCATTTTCAACAAGCTTTGGTTTGGAAGACCAAGTTATTTCAGATATGATTTTTTCCAATAACATACCCATAAAAGTATTTACACTTGATACCGGGCGCTTATTCCCGGAAACATATAAAGTTTGGAACGAAACTTTGGAGAAATATAACAAAATTATCAACACCTATTATCCGAAAACAAAAGCCGTAGAAGCGCTTGTAACCGAAAAAGGGCCTCACAGCTTTTATGCCTCCGTAGAAAATCGTAAAGAATGTTGCGAAATACGCAAGGTGGAACCACTTAAACGAGCACTGGAAAACATTGACCTGTGGGTCACCGGATTACGTGCCGAACAATCTTCGGCCAGAAGTAATTTGGATTTTTTTGAAAAAGATGCTTCTTTTGGGCTTGTAAAATTCAATCCGTTAAAAGATTGGACATTTGATGAATTAAAAGCGTATATAAAAGAACACAAGGTGCCCTATAACAAACTGCACGATGAAGGTTTTGTCAGTATTGGCTGTGAGCCTTGTACAAGAGCCGTTAAAGAAGGCGAAGATTTCAGAGCCGGAAGATGGTGGTGGGAAAGCTCATCAAAAGAATGCGGGCTGCATGCTGCCCGAAGCAATGAGCCGATTATAAACATTAAAAAACTGTGATTTCCTGAGTATTATAAGAAAAATTTCAATATATGGATACTTTTAAAATTAATCATTTACGAGAACTTGAGTCTGAGTCCATTTACGTTATACGTGAAGTTGCCGCACAATTTGAACGTCCGGCAATGCTTTTTTCCGGCGGAAAAGATTCCATTGTCATGTTTCATTTGGCAAGAAAAGCTTTTCACCCGGCCAAAGTACCTTTCCCTTTAATGCACATTGATACCGGGCACAATTTTGATGAAACCATTAAGTTTCGCGATACCCTTGCCGAAAAGCATAAAATAAATATGCTGGTAGAATACGTGCAAGACACAATTGATGAAGGCAAAGCCGTAGAAGAAAAAGGTGTGGGAGCAAGCCGCAACTCGCTTCAAACTATTACTTTGCTCGAAGGTCTGGAAAAACATAAAATTGACGCTGCCATGGGCGGCGGAAGAAGAGACGAAGAAAAAGCCCGAGCGAAAGAGCGCTTCTTTTCGCACCGAGATGAATTTGGACAATGGGATCCGAAAAATCAACGCCCGGAACTCTGGAACATATACAACGGAAAGAAAAAACCGGGCGAGCATTTCCGCGTTTTCCCAATCAGCAACTGGACGGAAATGGATGTATGGCAATACATACTTTTGGAAAATATTGAAATACCGAATCTATACTTCACACACAAAAGAAAAGTTTTCAAACGCGATGGTGTTTGGCTGGCCAAAGCACCTTTCATGGAGATGAGAGATAACGAAGAAGTGATGATTAAAGATGTAAGGTGCCGCACCATAGGTGATATCACATGCACCGGTGTTACCTTATCAAAAGCCGATACGCTTGAAGACATTGTAGCCGAAATTGCTGCCACACGAATTACCGAGCGCGGCGGACGTGCCGATGATAAACGCTCCGAAGCGGCCATGGAAGACCGCAAAAAAGAAGGTTACTTTTAATCAAATATTTCTTTCAATTTATGAATTAAGAAAAATAACATTATGTCAAATAATAATTCATCATCCAAAGCTTATTTAGATATGCAATTGCTGCGCTTCACAACAGCCGGAAGCGTAGATGACGGAAAAAGCACACTCATAGGCCGCTTGCTCTACGACAGCAAATCCATTTTTGAAGATCAGTTGGAAGCCATCGAGGAATCCAGCCGACTGAAAGGCGACGAACAAACCAATCTTGCGCTTCTTACCGACGGCCTCAGAGCCGAAAGAGAGCAAGGCATTACCATTGATGTGGCTTATCGATATTTTGCCACGCCTAAACGAAAATTTATTATTGCCGATACACCCGGCCATATTCAATACACCCGAAATATGGTAACCGGTGCTTCAACAGCCAATTTAGCCATCATCCTTATTGATGCCAGAAACGGCGTAATAGAACAAACGCTACGGCATACATATATTGCATCTTTACTTAAAATACCGCACATTGTGGTTTGTATCAACAAAATGGATTTAGTTGATTACAGCGAAGATGTCTATTATAAAATCAAAGATCAATTTTTACAATTTGCACCTAAATTGGATGTTCAGGATATTCACTTTGTACCTATCAGTGCGCTTAAGGGTGATAATGTTGTAGAACGCTCCGATAAAACAACTTGGTATCAGGGTGCTACTTTATTGCACATTTTGGAGCATGTATATATTGCCGGTGACCAAAATTATTTGGATGCACGCTTTCCGGTGCAATACGTAGTGCGTCCGCAATCATCGAAATATCCGGACTATCGCGGTTATGCCGGCCGTGTGGAAGGCGGAATTTTCAGAAAAGGAGACAAAGTAACCGTTTTACCTTCCGGACTCCAAAGCGAAATCAAAAGCATCGATACTTTAAACGGGGAATTGGAATTAACACATGCGCCGCAATCCGTTACCATGACACTTGCCGATGATATTGACATCAGCAGAGGCGATATGATTGTAAAAAGCAACAACTTGCCCCGCAATGACCAAGAAGTAACAGCCATGATTAGTTGGTTTAACGAACGTCCCATGCAAATTCGCGGAAAATACACCATACGCCACACAACCAATACGCTTCGCTGCATGATTCAAGCTGTTGATTTCAAAATGGATATTGACAAACTGGAACGCAATTACGATGACAAAAAAGTAGGCATGAACGATATAGCCCGCGTGCAGCTTAAAGCTACAAAACCTATTTTCAGTGACCCTTACAGAAGAAACCGAAACACCGGAAGTTTTGTTCTTGTAGATGACGCTACAAACGAAACCGTAGGTGCGGGTATGATTGTCTAAAATCCAATCACATAGAAAGATTAAGCATTTTTTAAAGCTAAAAAACTTGTTCACTGCACAAGTTTTTTAGCTTTAAATATTTATATTTGAATTTTTATATAAAATAAACACACTTAATCAAAGCCGATATTATTTTACAGGCAAGATAATATAAGTGCAAATTCAGGCTAATACAGAAGCTGTCGGTTTAATATGTTTTCATTTAACTCCATTATAGTAATTGCGATTTTACTTTTTCTTGTCATTTCTTTATATAAAGAAATCGTAAGCCCGGCAATGACTTTTATTATTGCAGTTATCGTTCTCGGAGTCAGCCAAGTATTGAGCCCGAGTGAAATACTTAACGGCTTTGCCAACGAACAAGTGGCTGTAATCATTATGCTGCTTCTTCTGGGCGATATCTACCGCAGAACTTCAGTTCTGGATATTATGTTCGACCGCGTTTTCAGTAAAGCTAAATCCACCCGAAACTTTAATGCCCGCATGATGTTTTTGGTTGCGCCTTTATCGGCTTTTTTGAATAATACTCCTTTGGTTGCTCTTTTGATGCCTTATGTACACACCCGAGCCGGCAAAACCGGAGAGTATGTATCAAAACTGATGATACCGCTTTCATTTGCGGCCATCCTCGGAGGCTGTGCCACTTTGGTAGGAACTTCAACCAACCTCATCGTAAATGGACTGGTAACTGACCAGGACATTGTCCCTAACCTACCCTCACTCGAAATTTTTGATTTTTTTGCCGTTGGGGCTCCCATGATTTTAATAGGGATTTTGTTTTTACTTTATGCCGGCCCAAAGCTTTTGCCCGAACGCCACGGCCCGGGCAGTAAAATTCCGTCCATAAAACGAAGATACATTGTAGAAGCGCGCATCAAAAGCGGCAGTGAATGGATTGGAAAATCCATCAGCGAAGCCGGGCTTCGCAATATGGAGGGACTTTTCCTGTTTGAAATCCTACGCAACGACATTCGAATTACGGCCGTACCCAACGATACCATTTTGTTGGAAGAAGACATTCTGCTTTTTACCGGCAGCACGCAATCCATTGCTGAACTGGTATCATCATCCAAAGGTTTGGTAATTCCGTCTATTGGCATGTTTGCCCGCAAAAAAAACACCGAAGTTATTGAAGTTGTGGTTCCGCATAATTCTGATATGGTAAGAAAAACACTCAAAGAAGTCAACTTTCGCGGACGCTTTGATGCCACAGCCATTGCCGTTCATCGCAACGGTGAAACACTCTCCGGGAAAATCGGGCAAGTAGAGCTAAAAGCCGGCGATGCCATACTGCTGTTGGCCGGAACTTATTTTGAAGAACGCATCAAAGAAACCACAGACTTGTATCTGATTTCTCGCATAAAAGAATTTCACCGCCTTGGCTTTTGGCGTACGGCCTTTTTAGTAGGCGGTACTTTTTCCGTTATCATATTTTCGGCACTTAAAATCATTACATTGTTCAACGGCCTTCTGGCGCTTATCACTCTATCGGTACTATTTAAAATCACAAGACCCAAAGATTTGGCAAAATCCGTAGATTATGAACTGGCCATAATTATTGCCCTTTCATTAGCACTGGGCGTAGCCATGATGAAAACCGGCGTAGCCGATATGGTAGCAGACGGTATGCTTTATATTTTCAGACCTTTCGGTAAGATTGGAGTACTTACGGGTATCTATTTGGTAACATCTGTTTTGGCTGCATTTATAACCAATAAAGCTGCCGTAGCAGTTATTTTTCCGGTATCTTTAAGCGCCGCATTGGAATTAAATGCACCGCTCATGCCTTTTATACTTGTAGTTGCCTATGCAGCTGCCGCTAATTTCATTACTCCCATCGGCTACCAAACCAACTTGATGATATACGGGCCGGGGGGTTATAAATTTAAAGACTTTTTTAAGATCGGGACACCGTTAACCGTTATTTACATGCTTGTAAGCATAACCATATTAAGTTTGATATATTTATAAAACAGAAACTATGCAAAAAACAGCACTGGTAACCGGAGCCACATCCGGAATCGGAAAAGCAACAGCTGAAAAGCTTGCAGAAACAGGCTATAATTTAATCATAACCGGAAGAAGAGAAAACCGGCTGGATGAACTCAAAAAACAGCTAATTGACAGCTATGCAACAGGTATTCACACACTTTGTTTTGACATACAAAATTATAAGGCTGCCGAAGAAGCACTAAACAGCCTACCCCAAAGTTTCCAAACCATTGATGTATTAGTTAATAATGCGGGCTTGGCTGCCGGCTTGGATCTTTTTCACGAAGGGGATATAAATGATTGGGAGCAAATGATAAATACTAATATTAAAGGTTTACTGTATATCTCACGCCTTGTTGCACCCAAAATGACAGCAAGAAAAAAAGGCCATATCATAAACATCAGTTCCATAGCCGGGCAACAATCCTACGGAAAAGGCGGAGTTTACTGCGCTACAAAACATGCCGTGGAAGCCCTTACTCGAAACATGCGTATTGATATGTTGCCTTACGGAATCCGAGTGAGCTCGGTAAGCCCGGGAGCGGTAGAAACGGAGTTTTCCAAAGTCCGACTAAAAGACAAAGAAAAAGCCAAAGAAGTTTATAAAGGATTTAAGCCGCTGAGCGCTGAAGACATTGCCGAAACCGTTGTTTTTGTGGTTTCGCGTCCTGCTCACGTTAATATTAATGATATTTTAATTATGCCCGCGGCACAAGCCGATGCATTTCACACCCACCGAGAAAAATAATTCATATGATAAATTTTAAAATTGAACAGCATTTATTTGAAGCAGTCAGAGCAGCTTATCTGGCCGGAGAGAGAATTTTGGAAGTCTATAATTCCGAGGACTTTAAAGTCGAATCCAAACAAGACGACAGCCCCTTAACACTGGCCGACAAACGCGCCCATGAAACCATAATGAAGGTATTGAAAGAAAGTCATATTCCCGTGTTGAGCGAGGAAGGCAGCGGCCACGAATATAATAAACGCAAAAACCGTGAGCTTTTCTGGTTGGTTGACCCTCTGGACGGAACGAAGGAATTTATTAAAAAGAATGATGAATTCACCGTCAACATTGCTTTAATATATAAAGACACACCCATAGCCGGGATTATTTATGCTCCGGTTTTTGGACTATTATATTACGGAGACAGCCAAAACGGCGCTTTCAAAAAAGAGATGCTGAGAGCAGATGATTTTTCGGCCGGCAAGACTTATGAAACCTTAATTATCGCCTCCGAAAAATTGCCAAAAATTGAAAAAAAACGCCCTTATACTGCAGTTGCCAGTCGCTCGCACTTATCCGATGAAACTAAAGCATACTTAGATAAATTAGAAGCAGAACACGGCAAAACAGAAATTATTTCCAAGGGCAGTTCACTGAAAATATGTATGGTGGCTGAAGGAAAAGCTGATATTTATCCGCGCTTCGGCCCAACCATGGAATGGGATACCGGTGCCGGTGATGCCATTGCTCGTGCATCCGGTGCATTGGTTACAAAAACCGACGGTTCGCCTTTGTTATATAATAAGAAAAATCTGTTAAACCCCCATTTCATCATCGAACGCAAATCATAATCATCTGTTATCTCATGTCTGATATCTTATATCTTAAGACTTATATCTTATATTAACATCTTACATCTAAATCATGAAATTCCATTTTGAATGCCGCGATTGCGGAAAAAAAATCAACGGTTTTGAACAGTGGTTTTCCAATAATCAAAAATGCCCCCAATGCGGAGGCAATAAAATCAACACCGTTTATTCGACCGATAAAGAAAAAATAAAAGCACTGACGGCTTCCGACCAAAAACCTGAAAGCCTCTGGCATTATTTCGATTTTCTTCCTTTAGAAAACAAAAAAAATATTGTAACCGAAGGTGAAGGAATTGCGCCTATTGAGCGTTGGCAGTTTTTGGAAGATTTTGCCCGGAGAAAATACAATCTGGATTTGGAAGTATTCGTAAACCGCAACGACCGAAGCTTTGCCACCGGCACGTTCAAAGATAAAGGCGGCGCATTGGCCGCAAGCGTATTGAAAGAACACGGCATTACGGAATATGTCGTAGCCAGCACCGGTAACACGGCATCGGCTTTCGCACATTATATGGCCAAAGCCGGTATTTCCTGTGCCATTTTTGTACCCGAAAATTCACTCACCGACAGCGAAGCCCATATCGGAACATACGGACAGAAGCTCTTTCGCGTGAAAGGCGATTATGCTTATGCTAAAAAAGTAGCCGCCGACTACGCAAAAAAATACGGCATATTAATGACCGGCGGCAATTTAGACCCCTTGCGCCTCGAAGCTAAAAAAACGCAAGTATTTGAAATGTTGCGCGTTATGGGCAAAACACCCGATGTATATATTCAGGCACTAAGCGGCGGTACGGGCCCCTTTGCGGTAGAAAAAGCCTTTAAAGATTTTGAAGGCACCGGACTGTTGGACAAATTGCCGCGTTTCCTGCTTTCGCAAGGCGATATGTGCGCCCCTATGGCACATGCCTGGGCTGATGCTAAAGAAAAAGGCTTTTATGCAGGTTATGAAAAAGTATATCCCGTTTACGACAATCCGAAAGTACTCATACCTACGATTGCTACGGGAAATCCGGGCATGTATCCGCTTATGGCGCCTTTGGTAAGAAGAAGCGGCGGTGAAATATTTCCGGTACCCGAACGCATGGCGGTTGATGTAGCCCGATTGGTGGCTTATGAGCAGGTTGCAAAGATTGGCCCCGCTTCGGCTGCCGGACTCTTGGGCTTTTTTGAAGCTCTAAAGCACGGATATATTAACAACGGCGAATCGGTATTCATAAATATGGGCGAAAGTGCCAACCGGGCTTTGGATTTCTTAAAAGAAGTGGCCTATACCACCGAAATAATTGAATCGGCAGACGATTGCAAGCGTTTTGACCGTAAAGTATATCGCAAAAAAGTATGGATGCCTTTCGAGTAACAGCAAAAGTCCGGAGTTTTCGTAAGAAAAAAGCTGGACCAAAAAATGGGAACAGCTTTTTCTTTATACTTCTAAAGAAACAATTGATTATTTACAAAACTATTTTGGCATTTCGTAATATAACTCGGCGCCTGGCCCAAGCGGCAAGCCAATCCAAACCCAAGCTATAAGAAGCAAAGACCACAAAATAAAGAACGCTATGGAATACGGGAGCATGGTGGCTATTACGGTTCCTATGCCGGCATTTTTATCGTATTTCTGTATAAATGCTATTATCAGAGCAAAAAAGCTCATCATAGGCGAAATAATATTGGTTACGCTGTCACCTATTCTAAAAATAACCTGCGAAAGTTCCGGGGAATAACCCATAAGCATAAACATGGGAATAAAAATCGGTGCCAAAATGGCCCATTTAGCCGATGCACTTCCCATGAACATATTAATTATGGCTGCCAAAATCACAAAAGCTAACATCAAAGGGATAAGGCCCACATTAAGACTACTCAAAAATGCAGCGCCTTTCACGGCAAAAATAATTCCCAGGTTACTCCATTTGAAATAAGCTACAAACTGGGCTGCAAAAAATACCAATACGAAATAAAGCGCCAAAGTTTTCATGGCCTGCGCCATTCCGTTCATTACATCAGCATCGTTTTTAAAAGTTCGGGCAACTACTCCGTAAACCACACCGGTTATACCGGCCACAATAACCAATACGGCGATAACTCCCTTAATAAGCGGAGAACTCAAAACACCGCCGTCCGAGCCGCGAAAGAAACCGCCTTCGGGAATAATTCCGACCAGCATTACGCCCACAATAATTATTAAGGCAACCGTAGCCCAAAGCAAGCCACGCTTTTCTTCCGGCTTAAGTTGTTCCAGTTCTTCGCCGCTGCCCTCACCGGTATATTCTCCAAAACGGGGAGCTACAAAACGCTCGGTTACCCAAGTACCGCCAAAAGCAATTACAAAGGTTGAAACTACCATAAAATAATAATTAGCCGTAGGATTTACATCGTAAGAGGGGTCAATAATTTCGGCCGCTTCGGTAGATAAGCCGGCCAAAAGCGGGTCAATGGTTCCGATTAATAAGTTGGCGCTGAAACCACCGGAAACACCGGCAAAAGCAGCCGCCATACCCACAATGGGATGCCTTTTAACGGCTATAAAAATCACACCGGCCAAAGGAATTAATAACACATAACCAATATCGCTGGCCATGTTGGAAAGAATACCGGCAAAAACCAGTACAAAAGTTAATATTTTTTTTGGTGAAGCCAGTACCAATAAACGAATGGTAGCAGAAATCAATCCGCTGCTTTCGGCAATTCCTATACCAAGCATGGCCACAAACACAACCCCCAAGGGTGCAAATCCGGTTGTATTATCCACCAGCATAATCATCATGCGATGCAAGCCGTCCACTGTAAGCAGATTCACCGGATGCACTTCTTCTCCGGTTGCAGGATGTATAGCCGACCAATCGACCCAATATGCCACACCGGACAGAATTACGGTGAGCAATGCGAAAATACCAAATAAAGTAGCCGGATGCGGCAAGGCATTACCGCCCTTTTCCACAACGGTTAAAAATCTGTTGAAGAATGTTTTCTTTTCTGTTTTTGCTTTTGACATGAGTATATTTAAGAAGTTCGCATGCAAAAATATAATTCTGTGCTATTCTGTCAAATTAAATCGTAAGAATTTGCTTAATTTTCTTTTTCGCCCTGTAATATAAGTGTAGAATGCTGCTTATTGTTTGGCAGAGAACCCTGCGCCCGTGTGGCATTTTCACCGCAGGATTTAAAGCCGCCTGTTTTGCGTCAGATGAAAACACTTGACGAGCGCAGTGAATTAATTTTGCAGTTTTCTGCCAAACATTACTTAAACCGAATGATTATATCAAAACAATCAGAGCTGCATTATGCGCATAAATATGAAATAATACCGAACAATAAAACCCTTTGCAAGAGACTTTTCTAATTTCAAAAGACAGCGCTTGTCTATCCTTCGGCCTGAAGTGCCGAGCGGATTGCCAAACGTTTTAACTGAGCATATATACTTAGGGCTATCCAAATAAAACCGTTCAACATAATGATAAACAGCAAGAGTAAGACAAATCCCAAGTCGTTATCGGTATTGGGCGACAAGATGCTTGGGAGAACGGAAATTATGGCGGCAGCAGCGCCTCCAAAAATTCCGATAAGCATTAGAACGGCGTACTCTCTGAAATAGAGTATGAAAATTTTTCTTTGTGAATACCCCACTGCCGTTAATAAAGCAGTTTCATTACGTCGCTCCCAAACACTGCGGGCGATTACGACCGCCAAACCGATGATTCCCAAGAGCAATCCAATGGCTCCCAAAACCAAGAAGATCGTAAGATAGGTATTTTCCACACTTTTAAATTCCGCCAAACGACGGGCGGTTAGTTCGGGGGCAAAGCCATAATCGTTGAAAGCCAAATCTAATTCTTCTTTAATGCGCGTGCTGTCGGCAAACTTACCATCAATCAGAAACACTTTACTGCCGTCGGAATACGGAAAGTGATGCAAAAAATATTTTTCCGATATGATTACATTTCCCTGAAAAACAGAAGCTTTCAATCCGCCGATTAATTTCAAATTAATATTTTCACCGCGAGCATTAATATAAGATAAAGTATCGCCTACCTTCTTTCCTAACCCCCACTGTATAACAGTTTGATCAGCAATGGCCGGCACAAAGCCATCGGCTTCCCGATTCAATGCTTCCCAAGGATTATCTTCATCCAAAAAATCGGTTTTTGTAACAAAGGAAAAATGTCCGCTTAATAATTCCGGTTTAGCAGCCAAAATGCGAGGATTGCTCACACGGTTCAAATTCAAACATCCGGCATCATCGCCTTCGGCTACTCTAAATTGCACAATGGTATCCGATTTTTCCAATGAAAACTCTTGCCTGACATCCGGCTTATTCAAATTTTTCAATACGGGAACGGTAGATTCGGCATAATAAACAAAACCGCCCGTCCCGGAAGAATTTTTTTCGGCATTAGAAAACATATCTTTCTTATTGACGCCGGTTGATATAACCAAAAAAGTGCCGATACTCAAAAGCAATACAACCATTAAACTGCGCTGCGGATTTCGTACGGCATTTTTAGCCGAAAGAACGGATAGACACAGTTTTCGGTGCGATTTTTTATTCAAGCGTTTCAATACTGCGGCAGTCAATAAAACGATGTATATCAAGAGCAGACCGCCAATTACAAAAAACAGAGCCGGATTCTGAATCGTATCATCCGTAAATTGCAAAGCGGCAAGTATAACGATAGCAGCGGGGAATGCGTATAAAGAAATCTTATGCAGCCGTTTCCAAAAATCATTCTTTGACAAAAGTGTGCGTTTTTGTAAATCGGCGCTTTCCTGTTTCAGCATGCGCCTAACTGCAAAAAATTGACTCAGAAGTGATATTCCGAAAGTAATGACAAACCCGACCAACAGTGTGGACGGATAAAGTTTAGTATGCAATACATTGGTACGAACAATATCGTACCAGAGATTATTCAGTGCATTAAAAACCAATTCATTATACAATAAGCCAATGAATATTCCTGCCAAAGAACCTACAAAAGCCGTTATGAATTGTTCACCCAGAATAATTCGAATAATTTGTTTATCGGAATAACCAATGGCTGAATAGGTTCCGATTTGCGTATTACGCCGGCTGATCTGAAACTTAAAAAACAATACGGTGAGCAAAATGCCGGATACAATAATAAAAAAGCTTAAAGCCAAAAACAATTGGCCGAAATCCACGCCGCTTTTTGCGGCTTTCAGACCGTTTTTCAAAATTGCATTTACCGATACCCCGTAATCTTCGGGGCGAATGGTTTCGGAGAGTTTTTTCTGTAATTCATCTTTAGCATATGCATCTTGCGAAAATCGAAAAGCGGTGTGCGCACCAAAACGGTTCGACCATAGTTCAGCAGCCTTTTTATAAGAAATAAAAGCCTTGGGTGTGCCTTTATGGCGTTTCCAGTAAAGTTCATCTTTATTGCGAATTTTATCCAAATCTATCGGCACGCCGGTATTCCAGTCGCTACAACTGCCGGCATTTGACAAGCCGGGTAAATCGGGCATTAAGTTCTTATCGGCATAAATACCTTCAAGAGCTACAATTTTTTTTATAATAAATTCGGCACTGTCGGTATCAAGCTGTTTCATGGGCCCGACGGTGAAATAATTCAAACGCAGGGTATCGCCGATTTTTGCATTCAAATCATCGGCTGCCCATTGATTGATTATAATTTCATTATCCTGCAAACCAATTTCGGAAAAACCGCTTACAAAAGAATACGGAATTTCTGTTTCACCCAATTGAATGGTGTTCACAAAATAAGTCAGAACATCCGTTTTTTTCGGAATCACCGAAGCCATACGCACCGCGCTTAAAGAATCTATAAACACACGCTCTGAAATAAGCTCTTGCTGATTATTTTGAGAAAGCGTTCTCAGTTTCAAATTGGCATCACGGTATGTCCAAGATTTCTGCAATGCGCTTTTTATTATCTCCGGTTCTGTGTCAGCATCAGCTGAAATAAAAAGCATATTGACTTTATTTTTCAAATCCAAGACATCGCTTAAGCTCTCATAATTCAAGAAAACATTAAAAGGAGCAGTTTGAGATTGTCTTAAATTCAGCCGTCCGAGCGCTTCTTTTCCTACAATGGCTTTTATTTTAAAGCGACGAGAAACGGTTTGATTATCAGCAGCAAAAGGTGTATTGGGCGGAATTATGCCGGTTTTTCGAATCCGCAGCAATAAATAATCACCGGTTTTCAACATCAGACGTTTTGCCGTATTCTCACTCACGGCCGCTTCATTTTCCGCCAAAGAATTGTAAGCAAAATCGGCTCCGGAAACTTGGGCAAAATTCTCATCCGGCCCCCATATCTGTACATTATCTAAACTGTGAGCTCCGCCGTCTTTTAGAGCACTTCCCTGAGTATAAAGAGCAGCTGAAACCGGCAAACCCGCAGTCTCGGTAAGTCGATTACTTAAAGCTTTGGTAAAAATACGATCTTGTCCGCTTACGGTATGCGTAATATCCCCAAGTCGATATCGAGTAGCTTGCTCCAATGAATATTGCACCGAGTCGCCCACCAGCAGAGCGCCGGTAATTACGGCTGCCGTTAGTGCCACACCGGCGGCAATGGATAGATTTCCTTTTAAAAAATAGGCGAAACTCTTTATTATCAGCTTAAAAAAATTCATTTTTGCTTGTATCAGTTAGTTTGGAACTTAAAAATTCCTCCGGCTAATGGCTTGACAATTTTCCGTTTGTCAGCCGGTAAATTTTTTGCATCTTTTGTGCTATCCGGTCGGCATGCGTAACAACAATAAGGGCAGTACCGGTTTTCTTATTAACATCGGCGAGCAGCTGCATTAATTCATGAGCATTTTTTTCATCTAAGGAGCCGGTGGGTTCATCGGCCAACAAGAGCGAAGGCTCGTTAATCAAGGCACGTATTACGGCTGCACGCTGACATTCACCACCGGAGAGTTCACCGGGTTTTTGGTCATGCAAATGACTTACGCCCAAAATATCCGTTAGTTTTTCGGCTCGTGCTTCATAAACGTCTCGCTTTTCCTCGGAAACCAAAGCCGGCAAAAGGATATTTTCCCAAAGCGTACATTGCGGCAGAAGATGATGCTTTTGAAACACAAAACCAATTTCCTGATTTCTGAAGGTATTAATCTGTGATTTTGTGTAAGCAGAGAGATGCTCTCCGTTGAACACAACACGGCCGGAGTCCGGTTTATCCAGTAGGGCAATCAAATTCAGCAATGTCGTTTTACCCGAGCCGGAAGGCCCGACTACGGCAGCAGTTTCACCGGCTTCCAATTGGAAATCCAAATCTTCAAGTACGGTTCGGCTTATCGTTTTATCGGCATTGCTAAATGACTTTGATATATTATTTAGTTGAAGCAGCATGGTGTATTTTAATTAAATATACAGAGATTCAAAAATATGTTTTTTTTACGAAGCAGCAAAATTCAGAGGTTCGGCAGATAAATATTTTGAATTAGGACATGAT
>CAYYQW010000032.1:0-39261 GCA_964472505.1 uncultured Bacteroidaceae bacterium
TCCACAACTCCACAACTCCACAACTCCACAACTCCACAACTCCACAACTCCACAAAAAATGCCAATTTGCACAGTCGCATAGTTGCTAAGTCGTTAAAAAAAGCTGCAAATCAGCAACTCAACAACTGAATCAGAGGTCAGAAGTCAGAGGCCGGATATCAGACCATCACAGTCAATATTCTGCCGGCCGATAATTGGAAACAACTCCACAACTCCACGACTGAACAACTCCACAAATAAACAACTCCACATCCTAACAGCTAATCATACGAATTTACATATTAAATTTTTACTTCGAAGCAAAGTAATAAAAAATTTCTCGGATTAATGCGGGCAATTGACTGCTTTGGGTATTTTAACTAAAAATCTTCTTTTAAAAGCGGTTCTGAATTTCTACATTAGCAAAGTTTTTACAGCATTTGCAACATGACATACGATTACATTTTAAAAGCTGATATTTATTCGCCCGAAATCATTTTATTATTAGTCGCTACGGGTTTTTTGATAGGCGTGGTTAATACGCTTGCCGGAAGCGGCACGGCTATCGGATATGCTGTTTTTATGCTGCTTGGTTTGCCGCCTGCTTATGCCAACGGTACGGTGCGTATCGGTGTAATTCCGCAAACTTTTGCGGCTTCATGGAACTTTTATAAAAAGGGTATCTTAAAAGTTCGACAGGCCTTGTATATCTCAATTCCCATAACAGCCGGCTCGGTTTTGGGCGCTCAAATAGCGGTTAGTATCAATCAGGAGATTTTCAAATATATCATTGGCGTTGCCATAATAATGATGCTTTTTTTTGTGATTTATAAACCGCAGCGTTGGTTGCAAGGCATTGAAACCGAACGAAAAGAAAAGCCGAAAATCCGGCAAATATTGGTGTACTTTGCAATTGGGACTTATGGCGGCTTTATACATATTGGTGTGGGTATTTTTCTGTTGGCTGCATTGGTGCTTATTTCAGGTTACGATTTGCTTTCGGCCAACAGCTATAAAGTGTTTGTAGTTCTTATTTATACGCCTTTTGCTTTATCCGTATTTATATTAAACGATCACATCCATTACGGTTTGGGCTTAATTTCGGCTGTAGGAAACACGCTTGGAGGCGTGCTGGCTTCCAAATTTGCCGTTAAATATGGTTCCAAAGCGCTTCGTTGGATATTAATTGTTGTGCTTTCCTTGTTTTCTGCCCATCTCTTCGGCCTTTTTCATTTTATTTATAAACTTTTTTGATAAAAAACAGCTTATATCTTTATATTTGAAAATGATTATTGTATATTTAGGCATTTTTCAGGGAAATTAGTGCGTGTATTTCCTTATTCTTTAACTTTTTTAAACCAAATAAAATGAAACGACAGTTATTCGTATTATTTGCCGTAGTTTTTATGTTTGCGGCTTGTGAAAAAGGCGATGAATTTATTGCCGAAAATCCTGCCCCTGCAGCAGACGAACAAATTGAACCTTTGAGTCCGGAGGAAATTAACAACAGAATTGACCAGAGCATTATTGAAACCGGCGATTTTAATTGGGCCGATGCCGATGCGCACCTGATATGGAGTGCAGCTATGCACGGCGACAGTTTGTTAACCGTGGGCTATGCCGATGCAGCTTTTTCAATTGCCGATAAAGCAGCGGCAGAATCCGTAAAAGATAATCTGATACGCAGTATTATGGAATCGGAACAAATAGCCGAAAAACAACGCATTGTTCTGTATGAAGATAAACAAATCAATGTGTTTGATGTGCGAGCGGTTGATTACGAAACCGTAGAGGCGCTTCTGCAAAGAAAAGACGTACGTTATGTTGAGCCCGGTGCTTATAACTACTATGCTCATAATGCTTATGAAAAGAGTTCTGCCGGTTGTTCTTTTGATGCCGCTAATGTTTACACTTCCGATTACAGAACCATTGCACCCAATGCCTTGGTATCGTGGACTTATGATGAGCATAACATTCCGCAGGCCTGGAATTACAGCACCGGAGCCGGTATTACCGTAGGTTTGATTGATACGGGAGTTTCCCCGCACCAAACACTCTTGGGCTCTAATTTCAACAGCGGATATTCATCCGGCCGCAGTATTGAGAAATACGGGACTTATGTGGACTCATGGTGGTATTGGGTAACCAAAACCGACGGACCCAACGATAAATGCGGGCACGGTACTTCCATGGCTGCTACCATTGCTTCACCGCGCAACGATACGGGAATGCCCGTAGGTGTAGCTTATAATTGTAACTTTATTTCATACCGCGGCACCGGCGATGTTGTGCTGAACGATTACCATGAGAAAAAAGGAGTGGCTAATGCACTAACGGCACTGGCCAATAATCCTTCGCTCAGAATAATTTCCATGTCCATCGGGCATATTTTTTCGAACAATCGGATTTCTGATGCTATTGAGTATGCTGATTACAAGGGAAAGATGATTATAGCTGCCGGCGGAACTTCCACGAATTTCACAAATTGGGCGGGTGTGATTTTTCCGGCTAATATGGATGAAACCATTGCCGTAACCGGTATTAAAAGCGGCAGCAGCTATGATGAATGCGATGTTTGTCATACCGGAAATAAAATTGATTTTACCGTAACCATGGAGCGCTCATGGGATACCGATCGGCATTCGGTTTGCTTGGGCTATTACAATAATACCACAAATTATGTGGGCGGGTCTTCGGTAGCTACGGCTACAACTGCCGGCATTGCAGCGCTTATTTGGGCTCGAAATCCGTCGTGGAACAAGGCTCAGGTATTACAAAAAATGAAAGAATCTGCTGATTTATATCCGAACAAAAGCAGCAACTTTGGTTACGGAAATATAGATGCACTTGCAGCCGTTTTATAAACAGATATTTATATGATAAAAGAGCAAAGAGCAGCAGCTATTTGCTCTTTTTTTTATACCAATAAAGCTTAAAGCATTTGACAAATTGAGGATTATTTGTATCTTTACCACTTTAAACTAATACAAATTAAATTTTTTACACAATGGACTCAAAATTTAAATCAATATTTATTGTTGCCGGTGTCGTACTGGCTGCTATTCTGATATTTAGCTCAATGATTTTTATAACTCTTGAGCCGGGCGAGAAAGGAATTATTTTCCGAAAATTCAGCGGCGGGCTGGATAAGGAAACTGTTTATAATGACGGTTTTCATATAATAGCTCCCTGGAATACGATGTTTGTTTACGATGTAAGGGAACAAAAAATTGACGAAGTAATGGATGTGCTGGATAAAAACGGTATGTCAATTCAAGTTGAAGTATCGGTAAGATATTACCCCATGTATGATAAAATTGGGGAATTGCACGAACGATTCGGAATAAACTATACGCAACAACTTGTAGTTCCGGAGCTGCGTTCGGTAGTACGCCAAGTTATGGGGCGTTTTACGGCGGAAGAAATTTATTCTACGAAAAGAAAACAAGTGGAAGAAGACATTATTGAAGAAACACGCGAAGTGCTTCAAAAACCTGAAAATAATATTAATATGTCGGCTCTGCTGATTCGTTCTATCGTTCTGCCGCCAAACATCAAAACTGCCATTGAAAACAAACTGGAGCAGGAACAGGAATTTTTGGCTTATCAGTTTAAACTTCAGAAAGAAGAAAGTGAAGCCGAAAGAAGAAAAATTGCAGCCGAAGGTGAAGCAGCGGCCAATAAAATTATCAACAGCTCACTTACAAACGAATTACTCCGGATGCGCGGTATTGAAGCTACTTTGAAATTGGCTCAATCGCAAAATGCAAAAGTAGTCGTGGTAGGCAGCGGAGAAGATGGTTTACCTTTAATTCTCGGAGGTAATTAGTAAGAACCGGCATGTATAGTTTTTTCTATATATGCAGCGTTTTTTTACGTGGTATTTTAAATGTAATACAAAGCATATAAGATTCTAATCATGGAATTGAAAGTTAATTTAACACGTACGGCAAAATTTGTCAGGAAGCATTTTATTTGGTTTCCGGCTACATTTTTTGTTATTTGGATTTTATTTTTGAGTGAATATTCTTTGGTACGTTATTACGAACTAAAGAAAGAAACCGAAGAAATGAAATCTGCAGTTGAGTACTATGAGAAGCGCAGTGAAGAAAACCTGCGACAGCTTCAAATAATGGAAAATGACCATTATCTGGAAAAATATGCGCGTGAAAAATATTACATGAAAAGAACCAACGAGGATGTGTTTATTTTTGAAGAAACAGCTCCGCCGGACAATTAAAAAAGCGACGAAATATTATAAAAATACGATTTCTTTGAAATCGTATTTTTTTTGTTTTCCGGTATAGGTATCAATAACCATTAGATGCCCGTATGAGTCAATACCGGTAATTATACCTTCAAATTCACCGTCCCGGTCTTTATAGCGTGATGTTTTTTTATAGCGGTAGAGTTTTTCTAAATATCGGTATTCCGTTTCCGGTTTTGCCGAATCATTTAACTTGGAAATATGATTACCGGCAGTTTCAATAAAGTTTTTCAGAAGCTCTTCAAGTTGAAACCTTTGATTCGTAATGTGGCTTAAAGAGGTCGGATTTGGCAACTCTTTCGGAAAGTTTCTTTGGTTTATATTAATTCCAACTCCGGCAATGCAGTACTTTATACTGTTTCCACTGAGTGTGTTTTCAATTAATATCCCGGCAATTTTTTTATCTAGATGATAAATATCGTTGGGCCATTTTATACTGAAGTTCTGAGAATACGGCTCAAGAAAATCTATAATGCTCAATGATATAGCTTGAGATATCATGAATTGGTTTACGGGTGAGATTTTTGGTTTGAAAGCAAAAGAACAGGTTATATTTTTATCTTTTTGACTGAACCAACGGTTTGTACCCTGACCTCTGCCGGCAGATTGTTCTTTAACTGAAAAAAACAGAGTTTCACTTATGCCGTTTTTACGAATATAATCGCGGGCGTAGCGGTTGCTTGAGTCTGTTTTTTCAATTTTTATAATTTCCATAACTTAAAATCTTTATTTCACGGCTCAATGTCCTGTTTCGCTTTTAAAAACGGAAAACCATTAACTTCAAAAATAAAAAATATAGCGAACAATCAAAGCTTTTATATGTTTGAAAAGGCTCTGTAATTTTTAATACAAATTATTATCCTTGATTTATTAGTGCTTTTAGCCTATATTTGCATAGCAGTTAGTCGTTTTGTCGCTGCCTGTTTCGGCAGGCAGAGGAAAGTCCGGACAACACAGAGCAACGCCCTTCTTAATTGGAAGATACCCGCGAGGGTATGGATGCAAAGAAGAAAATAACCGCCGCAGGCTTGTCTTGCGGTAAGGGTGAGAAGGTAAGGTAAGAGCTTACCGGTGTTTTGGGTGACCAAGCAGCTGTTTGCGCCGGTGTGTTGCAATTCCGCGTATATCAAGGTTTGAGGGCTGCTCGCCCAATCTTGAGGGGTAGGAAGCTTAAGTTGCGGCGTGAGTCGTAATTCAGATAAATGACAAAAGCTCGGATTAATTCCGAGTACAGAATCCGGCTTACAGATTAACTGCTCTTTTTTAAAGCTCAAAAAAATGATAAGCATAACCGAATCACCGAGAGATGCCATGCAAGGCCTCAAAAAAATAATTCCTGCCGATACAAAAGTTCGGTACATTAATAAACTTTTCCGGCTTGGTTTTGATACCATTGATATCGGCAGTTTAGTATCGGCAAAAGCCATACCCCAAATGAGCGATACCGAGCAGGTAATCCGCTCAACGGATACCGGCACAAGCACAAGCAAAATATCAGTGCTGGTAGGGAATTCCCGTTATGCTCTGCAGGCAGCAAAGATTCCTTCGGTGGATTATATCAATTATCCTTTTTCTGTTTCCGAAACTTTTTTGCAGAAAAACCTCAAATCCAATTTTGAAAAATCTTATCGGGAAACCGATGCAATAATTCAAACGGCCAAACAAGCCGGTAAAAAGGCTGTGATTACAATTTCTTCAGCCTTCGGAAATCCATACGGTGACCCTTGGAGCATTGGTATTTTGTCAGAGCATATTGATAATCTGGCACGCCGCGGTTTGAAGTATATTCCGATTGCCGATACCACTTCCGAAGCGGATGCCGAACGGATGTATAAAGTGTTTTCGGAAATTAATCATTCGTTTCCGGATGTTGAATTCAATGTACATTTACATACCTATCCCGATCAAATGACCGAAAAAGTACAGGCTTTGTATGATGCCGGTTGCAGAAGTTTTGACACCGTTTTTAACGGCATGGGCGGTTGCCCCATGAGCGGCAAACAGCTCATTGGCAATTTGAATACCATGGATTTTATTTTGTGGCTGGATGAGCGCAATATTCCTCATAAGCTTAATCGTGAAGCATTGGCTGAAGCTGCTGAAGCTGCCAAGGCCATTTTTGATTAAAAAAGGAAACATTCTGTTTTTTGCAAGAGTAGCTTTGGCTTATAATTGTAAGCCCAAAACGGTAACATCATCCACTTGATTATTATCGCCTTTTCGGTTGTCAAAGGTTTCTTCCAGAATTCTTTTTTGCTCATTAAGTTTAAAATCTTGAATTTCGAGCAGCATATTCTTGAATTTCTTTTTAGTCAACTTTTTCCTTTTCGGACCGCCAATCTGGTCGTAATAACCGTCGGAAAACAGATACACCAAATCTCCGTCTTGCATTTGAATTTCATTGTTCGTAAAACGTTTTTCGACCGGGTAGAAACCGATTGGGTTACGAGTTGCTGAATATTCGATTAGCTCACCATTGCGAATAATTACAAGAGGATTAAAGGCGCCGGAATATTGCATAAGTTTTGTCTTTGTATCATAAGTACATAAAGAAATATCCAGTCCGTTATGATTTTCCGATCCAAATTGTTTAAAAGTATTTTTAATTTTGCCTCTCAAAAGTTCCAATGTATAATCCGGCGTATAAGTTTCCGGGCGTTTTGTACCGTCGTTTAAAATACTGATACTTAGTGCCGAGAGTAAGGCGCCGGCAACTCCGTGCCCGGTACAATCGCCTACGGCAATCACAATAAAATTCTTCACTTTTTTTACAAAGTAGAAATCACCGCTTACTACATCTTTCGGACGGTAAAAGACAAAATGTTCGGGAATAAGTTCTTTTAAGTTCCTGTCGGAAGGCAACAGAGCCGATTGTATGTACTTGGCATATTCAATACTTGCCGTCATATTCTTGTTGACTTTCTCAATCTTATCGTTTTGCTCTTTAAGCTTGCTTGTAACTTTTTCAATCTTAATGTTTTTAGATTCCAGCTCAAGATTTTGGGCAAATAATTGTTGGTTTAATATTTCCTGTTGTTTTTGCTGTTTGTTTTTTTCTCTGATATGGCGTTCGCGCGAAATGATAATTGATAAGCTGGAAGAAACGGCCTTAATGAAATCCGTATAAATTTCCTTGTCTTTTTCTCTGCCTTTATCGAGCGTCAAACCTATTATTCCCATATATTGCTCATCATTTTTCAGAGGCGCCAACAGGCATTTGTTTCCTGATATATTTTTAGCCGACTCTGAAATTATTGGGTCAAAGCTTTCTTTTATCTCTTTTATTATCAATGGATTAAGATCGTCGGGTAACTTGTTGTAACGCTCGAAAACTTGTTGAATCATATCATGCTCTATGTTTGAAACCGCAACAATTTCTCTTTTGTTATTGTTTATCAAAATAATAAATCCCCGTTGTTTTTCCGAGAACCATACCGTTTTCAGAACCAATTTGAGTGATTTTTTTAAGAAATTATTTATGGAAAAACCGGTTTCAACTGAATCTTTTAAAATTGTTCCTAAGACAGCTTGTGCCGAAATTCTTCGGTTAGCTTCTTCAAGTGTTTTATTCAGTTCTCTGACTTCAAACCTGTCATCTGAAATATTGTTAAGGGATCGTTCCAGAAATCGATTGGTCTTTTTTATAGTAAAACGGCTTCGTAATGCCCATAAAATGAATATCAACAACAGCCCAAAAGCAATAAGAAAGATGTATGTTAATTGCTTTGAATTATTCGTATTGAACCCAAAAACTAACTCGAAATTATGGAAGTTTGCAGCTATTGTGCCGCAGTTTGTTATGTGGTTGCTTGCATGTGCATAGAGTTTATTTGTTTGTGGGCTTTCTTGCAAGTTTGCATAAATAAACCGGCTGCCTGAGCATCCAATTTCTGCTTTTATTTGCTGAAAAGCAAACAGAAATATAAATAAGATCACAATTGGTTTTAGTTGCGCTCTACTCATTCTGTGGTTTGTTTAGCTGACTTCGTAATTCCGGCCAGCGGTTTGCTTGGTTTTGGTATTCCTTAATTTTGTTTAATTCCGTTTTAAAAAAAATCGATTATGTATCAGATTAAAATAGTTTAAAAATAGGTTTTTTTTTATGATATTTGTCTCTAAATGATTTTTTGAATTTAGACAGTAAATTTAAACAATAAATCTTTATTCAACACCTAAAGTTCAAATATAATAAATTTATCTCAAAACATAACATTATGACAATAATTGAAAAAATTTTATCCAATCACAGTATTAAAGATTCGCTTAAACCGGGTGATATTCCGGACGTAACAATTGACGTTCGAGGAGCCAGAGATTTTGGGGGAGCTAATGTAATTCAGCATATTGAGAAAAATGATTTACCAATAGCAGATCCTTCCAAGTGCTTTTTTACTTTTGATACAAACCCGACCGGCTCTGATCAGAAGTATGCAGTGAATCAGCATATTTGCAGAACATTTGCGCGCAAACACGGAATAAAAGTTTACGATATCGATAACGGGATCGGAACACACACTTTTATTGATGAAGGTTTGGCTTATCCCGGAAGCACGGTGGTTACTACCGATTCACATGCCAATATTCTCGGAGCCGTAGGCGCTTTCGGACAAGGCATGGGCGATAAAGATATTGCAGCGGCTTTCAGTGCCGGAAAAGTTTGGTTTAAGGTACCTAAGTCAGTGAAACTTAATTTTAAAGGTGAGCGCCCCGGGGGAATTTCCGCAAAGGATATTGTGCTGAATCTTTTAAAACGTTTTGGAGCTAACAGCTTACTGGGCTATTCCGTTGAATTATACGGAGATGCAATTGATAAACTTTCGCTTGATGAGCGCATTACCATTGCCTCCATGGGTACCGAAATGGGTGTGGTAACTCTGATGTTCCCTCCCAATGGTGAAGTGATTGAGTATTGTTCACTTAGAGCCGGCAAAGAAATAGAGCCGGTATATGCCGATGAAAATGCCGAATATGAAGCCGAATATGATGTAGATATTTCCACCTTTGTGAATATGGTCTCGCGCCCCGGTAAGCCCCACGATGCCGTGAATTGGACTGAGGCGCACAAAGTTAAAATTGATTCTGCTTTTATAGGCAGTTGCACCAACGGACGGATGGAAGACCTGCGTGAGGCTGCTAATGTTCTAAAAGATCGTAAAGTTGCTCCGGGTGTCGTTTTGAAAATAGTACCGACTACCGATAAAATATGGCGACAGGCACTGGATGAAGGCTTGATTGATGTGTTTAAACAAGCCGGTGCCTTGCTGTCCAATGCCGGATGTGCCGGTTGCGCCGCCGGACAAGTCGGGCAAAACGGTCCCGGTGAAATCACCATAAGCACCGGTAACCGAAACTTTCCCGGTAAGCAAGGAAAAGGCAGTGTATATCTGGCTTCACCGGCAAATGTAGCTGCTTCGGCCGTGGCCGGTTATATTACCGTTTATAACAACATACCCGAAATACCGGCAGTTTTTGAGCAGCCGAAAAAAGCTTCAGGCCAACGCTCCGCTGTCGATAAAGCGGCCGAAAATGAACGTCCCATGACCGTTAAAGGACGAATTTGGGTAATTGACGAAGATAATATTGATACCGATATGATTTTTCATAACCGCTACCTTGCAATTACCGATATTAATGAAATGGGGCAGTACGCCTTTGATAACTTGGAAGGTTATGAGGATTTTTCTAAAAAAGCAAAAAAAGGCGATATAATTATTACCGGAAAAAATTTCGGAAGCGGAAGCTCCAGACAACAAGCGGTTGACTGTTTTAAAGCTCTGGGCGTTCAGGCCGTTATTGCTAAATCCTTTGGTTCTATTTATGAGCGCAATGCCATTAATGCAGCGTTTCCGGTATTAACTTATGATGATTTATCGGCTTTGAAACCGGAAGATAAAGATGAGATTGAATTGAATTTTGAAACCGGACAAATAAAGAATTTGTCAAAAGGAACCGAAGCGAAAATATCGCCTTTTTACGAAGTACAAGGTGAAATATACCAAAAAGGCGGTCTCTTTTAGTTTGTATAGTTATAAAAATCATGAATAGGCGGCAGGTATAGACTTGGAAATCTTTGCCGCCTTTTTTGTGATATTTATCATTTGTAATTATAGTCGGATCATTTATTTACTCGAAGAAGTACTGTTAAAACAATTTTTATCATGAAATTTTTGCCCGTATTGCGTTCCATAAAAAAACAGATGAATGCCGGAGTGGTTTTGCTTTTTGCTGCAGCAGCGGCTTTGGTAATAGCTAATTCGCCTTTGTCCGACCTCTATTTTCGGATATTTGAAGAAACACGAATAAGCATTGATTTCGGACCGTGGAAGCTTGATAAACCGCTTTATTATTGGATAAACGACGGCTTAATGGCCATTTTCTTTTTCCTTATCGGATTAGAGGTAAAAAGAGAGTTGCTGGTAGGGGAGCTTTCTTCGGTTAAGAAAGCCTCATTGCCATTGGTAGGCGCTGTAGGAGGTATGCTGGTACCGGCACTTGTTTTTGTTGCTTTCAATTATAACGAACCGCTTTATATTAACGGTTGGGCCATTCCCATGGCAACGGATATTGCATTTGCATTGGGTGTAATTGCTTTGCTTAAAGACAGGGTTCCCATAGAGCTGAAAATATTCTTGGTGTCTTTGGCCGTAGTTGATGATATTGGAGCTGTATTGGCCATTGCCGTATTTTATACGGAAGAAATATCGTTGATGTATTTATTCATTGCCCTTGGGGTATTTTTGTTTTTATTTTTATTGAACCGACTGGGTGTAAGGGTTTTTTGGGTATTTATTGTAATCGGCATTTTTGGCTTATGGTATCCGCTTTTGAAATCGGGTGTTCATGCAACCATCGCCGGAGTTCTGTTAGCTTTCACCATTCCGCTGAAGCGTGAAACTAATGCTCGTGATTTCCTGACAGATACCCAAAGCGCTCTTAAAAATTTTGATAAGTATAAAAGCGGAGAAAGCAGTTTTATTTTGCAGCCGGAGCAGTATGATTCCATAACTCAAATTAGAGAATCCATAGCAAGGATAAGCTCTCCTTTGCAGCAAATTGAAAACAGTTTACATAATTTTACTTTATATTTTATAATGCCATTATTTGCATTTGCCAATACCGGTATTCGCTTTTCGGGAATTGATTGGAGTCTTGTTTTTACAGTTTCATTACCCATAGGAATAATGTTGGGCTTGTTGCTGGGGAAAGTTGTGGGCGTTTCGCTTTTTGTATGGCTTTTCAGAAAACTCAAACTAATAAAATTGCCCGGCAATATCAAGTTTCGTCATATAATCGGTGCCGGTTTTTTAGCGGGTATTGGCTTTACCATGTCAATCTTTATTACTGACCTGGCATTTCACGGGGATAAACTGATTGATCTGTCTAAAATGGCCATTTTAATTGCTTCGCTTTCGGCAGGTCTTCTCGGTTATTTTCTTTTGCGCAAAGGGGGTAGACACTCAATTGCTGCCGATGATCTAACTTCCTGAATATTGGATTTTTGATTCTACAAAATCGGTAATATCAAATACGGCTTTTTTGTATATAAAATCTGCTTTTAGGTAGAAAGCTTCTCTGCGCTGCAGTTGTTTCTCTGTATAAGCAAGCAGTTCAGTTTTATCTTTATTATCGCTTAGCGGCCGGCTCTTTTTGGAGTTTTGAATTCGGTCGGTAAGCATTTCAGGTGACATTTTTATGTAAAAACTTACGGCATTTTCCTTTATTTGTTTCATGTTGTCAAAATAGCAGGGAAGGCCGCCACCGGTGGCCATAACATAATTATTTTCCTTTTTTATGATTTCGGAAAATACTTTGTGTTCCAACTTACGAAAACCGTCTTCGCCTACAAGTTTGAAAATTTTTGGAATGGGCATACGGTAAATTTGCTCGATGCGCTCATCGGTATCAATGAATTTCAGCTTTAACTTTTCAGCTGTTTTTCCGGCTGCAGTTGTTTTGCCGCAGCCCGGCATTCCTACAAAAATAATATTCACAGTCTTGGTTTTTAAAAAAAAGCCCGCAAATAAATACGGGCTTTGCTTATGAAAAAAACTAAATTATTAAAAAAAAAACTTCTTACACAAATGAAGTTTGTATATTTTTTGAAAGCAGTATATATGTTCCGTTTACAATCTCTGTTTTCAGCTTCTATAACTTCACTTGCTTCAGGTGTTATTTATACTCAATGTTACGATTTTTTTCTGTACTTGAGGCAGTTGCAGGTTTTGTTTTTGACGGAATGTAGTATTTCTTTTATGAGTAACAGTTATTCTGTATCCAATTGAAGCAGCATGGGGTGAATATATAATAAGGCTCTGTCTGTGTAGTCAAGTGATTGATTCATAGCGCCCTGTCTGTCTTAGGTCTTTTTGATCTATACATGTATGCTTGACTTCGGGGCTCTCAGCAATTGCATACGCGGCAGCTTTGATTTGGAAACAATCGGGAAATCGGGCTTTTTTGTAAAAGAGAAATAAGGACAAAACAATCGAGCAGTTTGCAAAATGCATACTGCTCGTTTGTTATTTATTTAGGTGTATTTTAATTTACAACTTTAGTTGAATTTGGTTACCGTCTTCATCGGTTTGAGTTATTTCAAATTCGGGCTCATTGCCGTTGCTGCCTTCTTGTTCTTTATCCGGGTCGGGAAGCGGCTCAATTTCGCTAACGGATTTTACTTCGTATGTAGTCAGCCGTTTGCCGCGAGCTCTAATACTTTTTTCTCCGATAAATTCTTCGGCCTCAACCGTTTCGTTTTCGCGGTCTTTGTGTTTGCCTTTAAATTTAATTTCAAAACGCGGGTATTTTTCATTCGAAATTGCCGTAAATTCTGATTTTTCGTGCTCACCGATGATGCTTGTCGAACCTGTTATTTCTTCGGGTTTAAAACGCTTAAGGTAGAAGTAGTTTTGTTCGCCTTCGAAATAGACCAGCGACCAGACTTTCTCAGGGTCAAACTTTTCAATTACGGCTACATCATTGTCGTAACGATTTTCCAAGCTGTACGATGTGGTCTCGAATGTACCGTCTTTATAGAAAACGATAATTTTTTCGTCGCTTTTAAATTCGCCGAGATATTTTCCGCGTTCTTCAGTATTTAAGCGGTTTACATTTGAGTCAAACCAGATTTTCCTTCCGCCCAGCGTAGAAGCTCCTTCTTCTTTTAGCATGATTTTTTTAACGGGATATTTTGTAACCAAGTTTCCCATTGAACGCCGTCCTTTTATGGTCAATTCACTAAAATCAAGCTCTATGGCTTTCTTTTTTAGCCGCTTGCGAGGGCGGTGTATGATTTTTACGGTTTCGGCTTCTCCGTTTGGGTTAGCTGTAAACCATAATACTTTGGAGCTCGGATTTCCTTTAGTAAGGTCGTATTCTTTATCGCGAGTTACACTTTTTACAAAGAATCGTTTCATATAATAATTGCCGGATTTTCCGTCCAGATAGATGGCGTTGTATATGGTTCGCTCATCATCATTTTTCCAAACAGCGATATGCAGAATATTTTTGCCGACATAAAATTTATCGCTCACCTGAGTTACAAAGTATGTGCCGTCATCACGGAATACGATGATGTCGTCAATATCCGAGCAATCTGATATATATTCTGCTTTACGTAAAGAGGTTCCGGCAAAACCGTCTTCTTTGTCTAAATATAGTTTCTCACTTTTGACAACTACTTTTCTTATCGAAATTTCCTCAAAACTGCGTATTTCGGTTTTGCGCTCTCTGCCTTTTCCGTGTTTCTTTTGAATGTCTTTAAAATAGGCAATGGCATAGTCTGTTAAATTAGCCAAATGGTTCTCTATGACCTTCATTTCTTCTTCAATGGATTTCAACAGGCGGTCTGCTTTAAAACTGTCAAATTTTGAAATTCGTTTGATTTTTATTTCCGTAAGCTTCGTTATGTCATCGCGAGTAACTTCTCTTTTTAGTACTTTTTTGAAAGGTTCCAGTCCTTTATCAATGGTTTCAATGATTTCCTCCCAAGTTTCGCAGTCTTCAATTTCATTGTAAATTCGGTTTTCAATAAAAATCTTCTCTAATGACGACATGTGCCACGATTCGGTCAATTCATCCAATCGGATTTCCAATTCGCGCTTGAGGAGTTGTTTGGTGTTTTCGGTGGATATTTTTAAAATCTCCGTAACACCCATAAATACCGGTTTGTTTTGGTATATTACCGCTGCATTCGGTGAAACAGACACTTCACAATCGGTAACGGCATAGAGGGCATCAATCATTTTGTCGGGAGAAATACCGTTGGCTAAGTGAATGGTTATTTCAACCTTTTCGGAAGTATTATCTTCGATTTTCGAAACTTTGATTTTACCTTTTTCGTTAGCTGCCAAAATGGAGTCGATTAGGGTATCGGTAGTTTTTCCAAAGGGCAGTTCGGTAATGGTAAGAATGCGTTTGTCAGTTTTTTCAATTTTTGCACGCACTTTCACTCGTCCGCCTCTGAGCCCGTCGTTATATTCTGAAAAATCGGCCATGCCGCCGGTAGAAAAATCCGGATAGAGCTCAAAATCTTTGCCTTGAAGGTGTTTTATCGAAGCGTTTATGAGTTCGTTAAAGTTGTGAGGCATTACTTTAGATGCCAGTCCTACGGCAATACCTTCAATTCCTTGTGCCAGCAGGAGCGGGAATTTCACGGGCAGATTAACGGGTTCTTTGTTTCTTCCGTCGTAGGAATCTCTCCATTGCGTGGTTTTTGCGTTAAATACCACGTCTAAAGCAAATTTCGATAAGCGAGCCTCAATGTAACGAGGTGCCGCCGAACTGTCGCCGGTAAGCGTATTTCCCCAGTTTCCTTGTGTGTCAACCAATAGGTCTTTTTGGCCGAGGCCAACCAGAGCATCGCCTATGGATGCATCGCCGTGCGGGTGAAATTGCATGGTGTGCCCTATAATATTGGCTACCTTGTTGTATCGTCCGTCATCCATGCGTTTCATGGAATGCATAATTCTTCTTTGTACGGGTTTAAGTCCGTCGGCTACATGCGGTACGGCACGTTCCAATATCACATAAGAAGCATAATCCAGAAACCAGTTTTCATACATCCCGGAGATGTATTTCACTTTGCCCTCTTTTACGGTTTCTTGCTTCGGACTTTTGTCTTTATTCTTATCTTCTGCCATTTTTTTATGGTATTTATTACGTTGTGTTCTCAGTTATTTTTTTATATCTATAGCTTTCCCTTTGTAATAGTAATAATTGTTGTCGGCGGCATCGGTGCTGTCGCTTTCTTTAATTACAAAGCTTTTGCTGTCGGCTTTTTCTACAGGCTTTCCTTTATAATATACCCGCTCGGTGTTTTTGGCATAATCTGCATTCAGAATTCGGAAACTTGAGTCTTCTGCTCCCTGAATTTTTCTGTTTTTGTAATATAAAGCGGTTTTATCTTTATAAAAATTTGTTTTCAGTATTCTAAAACTTTCCGGCTCAGCTGCTATTGTTGTCAAAAAACCCGGATTGTCGCTTGGAAGCAGTTTGTTGATAACGAATACTTTTTCGTTGTTGGTGTAAATCGAAAAACTGTCTTTATTTGAATATTTGTTCTCTGTCTTTACAAACTTATGCGGATTTGTATTTTCAAGAACCACAAGCTCATTTTTGTTGTTAAGAAAAACATGGTTTTTATCTTTGGAAAAATACCCGTCAATTACCTCAAAGCTTGGAAGGTGTATGGCATTTTTTACGGGTGTGTGGCCAAACCATAAATTATTAGTGTCTTTCCCATAATAATTACTCAGTATTGTAAATTGCGATGCATCGGCACCCTTTATGTTTTTATCTTTAAAATATACGCGTTTGTTATCTTTTGAAAAACCGTTTGTTAATACTTTAAATGTAAGCGGATTGGCACCTGTTAATATTTTGTTTCTGTAATATACGTTCATACAATCGGCTGCGAGGGGCGATTGTTTTTTGGTTATGTTTTGAGTGCTGTCATAAAGTATTCTGAAATGCTCGGGATTGGCTTGCTCCAGCAAAATTATTTTATTTTCGGATGCAGGGTTTATTTCTCGATAATAAATATTACCGTTTTTCTTAAGAAAGTATTTGTTGATTACCGGCATCTCTTCTTGCTCATTGCACATAGTCAAGATGATGCTTAATATTGGCAAAATAAATAATAATCTCAGCCAATTTCGAGGGCTCATCTGCTTAATTTTTTACGGTTAATTCGTATGAATGCTGCAGGCAAAAATTAGCTTGCAGCTTTGATATTGTATATTCTATAATACTTCTTCTTCGCGTCTTAAGTTGTCAATAATAAAATCTTGGCGTTCTTTTGTGTTTTTCCCCATGAAAAAGTCAAGCATTTCTTTTACTGATTCTTCGGCATTTATTGTTACGGGATCCAGACGGATATCGCGTGCTATGAAATGCTTAAATTCATCCGGAGATATTTCTCCCAAACCTTTAAAGCGAGTTATTTCGGCATTTTTTCCAATTTTTTGTATGGCCTTTACGCGTTCGTCCTCCGAATAACAATAAACGGTTTCTTTCTTGTTTCTTACGCGAAACAGTGGAGTTTGCAGGATATAGAGATGTTTGTTTTTTATTACTTCCGGAAAAAACTTCAGGAAGAACGTGATAAGTAAAAGTCGAATATGCATTCCGTCCACATCGGCATCGGTGGCAATAATTACTTTGTTGTATCGTATGTTTTCAATACCATCTTCAATATTCAGTGCTGCTTGCAACAAGCTGAATTCTTCATTTTCGTACACCACTTTTTTGGAGTGAGAATAGGTGTTCAGAGGTTTTCCTTTTAGGCTAAAAACAGCTTGTGTTCTTACATTTCTGGCCTTAGTGATGGATCCGCTGGCCGAGTCTCCCTCGGTAATGAAAATCATGGTTTCGCCGGCCAGTTCCGATTTTGTATTAAAATGGTTTCGGCAGTCGCGCAATTTTTTATTGTGAAGGCTGGCTTTTTTCTGACGTTTTTTAGCCAGATTCTTTATGCCGGAAATGGCTTTTCGTTCTTTTTCAGCCTCTTCTATTTTTCGCTTTATTTCATCGGCTGTTTCCTGATTTTTATGCAGGTATATCTCAATTTCTTTGGATAATACATCTACAATATAATACCTTACGGTAGGCCCTTCGGGCGACATGCGTTTTGAGCCGAGCTTGGTTTTGGTTTGCGATTCGAAAACCGGATCCTCTATTTTTACGCTCACGGCAGCCACAATGCCGGTACGAATATCCGAAACTTCATAATCTTTCTTGTAATAATCACGAATTCCTTTTACCAAAGCTTCGCGGAAGGCCATTAAGTGTGTTCCGCCTTGTGTGGTATGTTGGCCGTTTACAAAACTGTAATAATCTTCACCGTATTGCAGGCCGTGTGTGAATGCGATTTCTAAATCATCTTTTCGTATGGATATAATAGGGTAGCGTCGCTCATCTTCTTTTATAGTGTCACTCAGTAAATCCTTTAAGCCGTTTTCCGATCTGAATTTTTCTCCGTTATAATCTATCGTGAGTCCTACATTTAGATATACATAGTACTTTAACATAGATTCTAAATAGTCATCAATATAATTAAAGTCGGTGAATAGTTCAGCGTCCGGTTCAAAAATGATTTCGGTGCCGTTTTTTTCTTTAGATTTTTGAATATCAGATTCTTTGGTCAAATGCCCGGCTGCAAATTTTACTTCTTTCATTTCGCCTTCTCGAAATGAGCGGATAATAAATATTGACGAAAGTGCATTTACCGCTTTGATACCTACGCCGTTAAGTCCTACTGATTTTTTAAAAACTTTGGAGTCGTACTTTGCGCCGGTATTCATTTTAGAAGCTACATCAACCACTTTGGTCAGCGGAATACCGCGTCCATAGTCTCTTATTCGCATTTGTTTTTCATTGCGCTCAATATCAATTTTTTTTCCAAAACCCATCATATATTCATCGATGGAGTTGTCCAAAACTTCTTTTATCAGAACGTATATGCCGTCATCGGGCGAAGAACCGTCGCCAAGCTTTCCAATGTACATGCCAGGGCGTTTGCGAATATGCTCTTTCCACTCAAGGGTTTTAATGGTATCTTCCGTATAGTTTGTCATTGTATTTGGGGTATTAATATACAAATATAATTAAATATACATAAAACTTAACATAAAGTCAAGTTTTGTATGTAGTTGCATTTGCAAAAATATTCAAAATATCAAAGAGAATGCAAAAATAAGTTTCAACAGTTTACTAAAAGTCTTGTACAGGAAGGCTCTAAAGCCATATAAATCACTATAAGTCAGGTGAATTGTTTGTGTTGAAAAAAAAATAAAAAGTTTTCAATTCATGGTAATTATCGAAAATAATATTTGGCTTTTTACAGCTTCTGTTTTCTGTTTTACACTATTTAGTCAAGAGTTTGAGCTATAACTTTTAAGTCCGAGGCGTAAGGAAGAAATTGGACATTACAGACAAACGCTATTTAATAATATGCAAATCGCGCTGTGGGAAAGGAATAGTAATGCCTTTTTCTCTGAAAACTTTATCAATGGCAACGCGTATATCGCTTTTAATGTTTTCTATACCCATATTCTCGGATGACCAGAAATATACTGAAAAGTCCAATGAAGAATTTCCGAAGTCCTCAAAGCGTACAAAAGCCGGGGGGTATTTATCCACTTTTTCGTGATCTTCGGCACATTTTTTTATGGACTCCATAACTAACTCTACATCCGAACCGTAGGCTACACCTACGCTTACGCTAAAACGGGTATTGAATTTGAGGTCGCTCCAGTTGCTGATGGTTTCGGTTGTGAATTTTGAGTTGGGCACCCGAATAATGGTGTCTCTTCGGGTATAAAGAGTAGTGGTACGAATGCCAATGCTTTTTACTTTGCCGATTGTACCGTCCACTTCAACAACATCGGTTGCTTTTAGCGGTCGTTCCAAAAGCAGTATAAAGCCCGACACAATATCGGCAAAAATGTTTTGAACCCCAATACCGAAACCTACCAATAAAGCTGCCGAACCGGCAAGTATCAGTGATATATTAAAACCGGATGTTTGTAAACCAATAATAATAGCCAGTACCCACAAAATATATTTTATAATTTTGTATAAGGCAGATGCGTTTCCTCTGTCGATATTGGATGATTCGGCCTGATACTGAAAATATTTTTTTAAACCGAGAAGTATTAATCCGGTTATTGAAAAAATAATGGAGATTATTAACAGATCCAATACCGTGATATTGTTATTTTTGATAGAGATAAGTTCGAAATCTGAAACAAGGGTGGGTTCTACCAAAATAATCTTAAAAATAAATGAAACGGCAATCAGCCAAATGAGATATTTAACAAGTAGGATTCCTTTTCTTTTTACTTCTAACTGCCTTTTTTCCTGACCTCTTTTTGAGAGCAGCGTTTCTAAAAGTTTGGTTGAAAAGATTGCGGATAGTGCTATTAGAAGGAGATAAAAAATATGCGGTGCATTGAAATAGAAGAATTCAGTTTGAAAAAGGTGAAGACCAAAAAAGTTTTTTAGGAATAAACCGGTTATTCCAAATAAAGTGAAAATGATAAGTGCGGCTGAAAATAATTTATTCAGAAGACTTCGTTTGTCTTCGTCTTTTATTTTCCGAATTAAAAATCTGCTCAGGTATTTCAAAGCGATTGCTGCTGCTATAAACAGAATTGAGATGCCAACATCCGCAGCAGATATTTCGAAGGTGGCATTGCTGAAAAGTATGTAGTTTTTCATAGGTATTTGTATGGATAGACCGATTATATTTTATAACTTATTTTTGTTTATGCTTTCGGCAGATAATTCTTAGCTCAAAAGTAGTATTTTTGTGAATGTGAAAAAAAATAAATGGATAAAACGCATTGTAATTTTTAGCATTACGGGCTTGACTTTGATGATTTCAGCCATCATATTCTTACCGGAAGTGCAGACTTTTGTAGCACGAAAGTTGGTTAAGTTTGTTGCTCACCGGACGCAAAGCTCTGTAAGTGTCGGTAGTTTTGAAATGCGTTTATTGAAAGATTTCGAAATCACCGACTTGTTTATAGGCGATCAAGCCGGGGACACTTTAATATACGTGAAAAAATTTCGAGCAAGTTTTGATTCATTGAGTTTATCTCAGAATTATTATGCATTGGATACCCTTGAGCTGGAAAATCCGGTAGTAAAGATAAATAAATTAACGCTTTCTGCTTATAATTATGATTTTTTACTAAAGCTGTTTGGTGCATCCGAAGCATCGACAGATGCTAAGCCTTTGCATATAAATGCAGCGCATATCCTTATAAAAAAAGGGCGTTTTGCATATCGTGAATATTCGCTTGATGCCAACAAACCTGACGATGTTTTTAACAGTTCAAACATGCTTTTGAGTGATTTGGATGTAAGTTTACGCGATATTCACTACGGCGACAGTCTTTCATTCATTACCGAAAGGATTAGCTTTTCGGAGCAATGCGGTTTTATTGCCGACAGTTTGACTTTTTTTGTTAATATATCCGGAAGCCGTATGCGGGTGGAACAGTTCAGATTGCGAACCCCGCATTCCAAAATTGATATCTCTGTGTTTAACTTTGATATGCCATTTTCCGTTGGTAGATTGAATTCGCAAACCGCAGCTGAAAAGGAAACAGGGTGCATTTCTCAAAGCCGTATTAGCGGAAGGGATATTGCTTTTTTTACCGAATATTTTAAGGGGAATCGCTCCGAATATTATTTGACGGCCTTTTTATATAAAAATGAAAATCAATATGTAACGGACAACTTAAGTTTGCTTGTCGGAAATACGGAATTGCGAATGAATGCAGTGGCTTCTGAGAATATTAAATCGCCCGATTTTTATGTCTCTGCCGATATTATTCATCTTCATGCCGAAAAATCACTGTTTACCGATATTCCTGTTTATGAACTTTTGGGCGATACGGCCATATTGTCTGAAAATTTACACGCTTTGGAATATCTTGATCTGACAGGCAAGCTTGATTATACAGCTGACAGTATTCGTTTTAATGCTTTGATGAATAGTAATTTGTTTAACGCGCAACATGATTTGACTTACGTTCCTTATGCGGGCAGGTATTTTATTAAAGGGAGTTCTAAAATAGATTTTACGGATCGAGCTGCATGGCTCCCAATTGATAGTTTTAGTATTCAATCGCTTCATACGGAATACTATATGAGTTTCAAGTCCGGCAAATTTCACAGAGCTATGGTTTCCGCCAATTTTTATAATACTTCTTACCAAGCGTTCAATTTTCAGATGCTTAAGGCGCAAGCGCTGCTTGAACCCGCAAAATACAGTATGAGCTTGTCTGCAGATGAGTTGCAGTATAAGTTTCTGTCCGATCTGGATTATTTTCCGGCAAGCAAGGGCGATCAATACGATTATTCGATTCAGCTTGATCATTTTTTGATCCCTTCGGGAACAGACAGTTTAACTGTTTCCGGAGAAATTGCCGGTTCCGTTAAAGGCTCCTTTTTCGGTAAGTTAGACGGATACATAGGCGCAACCAATTTGAATTTTAAAAAAAATAGTCAAAGCTTTTCGCTTGCTGCTTTAGTTTTGAAAATGACAAATGAATACGGTCAACAAATATTTGAATTGGATACGGAGTATGGACAGATGGATTTTCGTACAACAGCAGATTTAAGTGAATTGCCGGTATATTTGAAGAGCTATTTTTCTGACTTTGTCCCTGTTTTATCGGATAATAAAACCATTATGCTCGCCGATTCCGATATGAAAGGAATAACAAATCTTAGTTTGGATTTAAAGAATATGCAGCCGGTCAATGCATTCTTTTTTCCGGATTATAATTTAGGAAGTGAGCTTCATATAGAGGCATATTATAATATATTTGAAAAGCAATTTGAATTGACTTGCAGAATTCCGGAAATACGTATAGCCGATAATAAATTATCAGATTTTAATTTAGATGTTTTCGGTGATAAAAAGACTTTATCCCTTACTGCTTTATCATCCGGCAGCTTAATGAACGATGAGTTGTTTTTGGATCGCATTTATTTTGAAAGCAGCTTTGAAAACAATGAAGTTAATACTGTTTTAAGCTGGTATAATAACGATTCTTTGATGCATGCCGGAGATTTTTCGATTTTTACTGAGTTTGCTGATTCTGAGAATGGTATGTTTATTTATAACAGTATTCTCCCCACACGTTTTATTCTTAAAGGAAAAGCTTGGGATTTTGTCGGAAAATCGATTGATTATCATTCAGGCAGCTTAACTTTTGATTCGGTGCTTATGGTTTCAGGTGCTTCTGAAATAGAGATAAACGGCCGTTTGTCTTCAAATCCGGAAGAAGCAGTGGTGATAGATTTTTATGAACTTTACTTAGATAATTTAAAGCGCTATATTGCTTTTCAGGGTTTTCAGTTGGAAGGTAGTTTTCGTGGCAGAATAGCGCTTTATAATTTGCTTGCTTCACCGGGTTTTGATGTGGCAGCTTCAATAAATTCACTTAAAATAAATAATTATGAATTTGGAGATTTATCTGTTTCTGCAGGTCATGAAATTTCTGAGAATACTACGCATTTAAATATCTTTGCTTTTAATGGTGATAACCGATTTTCGCTTAAGGGTGATCTGGAAAATTACGAAACACTTGACATTCAAATAGGAATTCCTGCTTTTGATATGCGCATTTTGCACGATATGTTTAAAGATGATCTGGATATATACGGCGGCACGGGAAACGGAAATCTGCAGATTTTCGGCGATATTCGAAACCCTTCTTTTAATGCAGTTCTGCGTGCCGACAGTTTAAAAACTCGTCTTCATTATCTGGGAACCGAGTATCAGTTTTCTCCGATTATAGCATTAACCGACAGCAGCTTGGAAGTTTTCAAAACTACGATTACCGACAGTTACGGAAATACGGGAGATTTTGCAGCAGAAATCCGACATCAAAAATTTGATGATTTTATTTTTGATGTAAATATGAATTTTAATCGTCTCATGGTTCTGAATACCAAAGCAACAAATAAGGAAGATTATTACGGCCGTGTTTTTGCCGGCGGCAATGCTCATGTTATCGGGAGTTTTTCCGATTACAAAGTTGATGCGGATATTCGCACGCTGCCGGGTACTGAATTAGTTGTGAGCATGCAGGACGAAGCAGTTCGGGATGACTATGAATTTATCAGTTTTACAGGAAACGAAAAGAATATTAAGCCGGACAGTACAGAGGAAGCTGCCGAGATTACAGGGGATATGAATTTGAATATGCACTTGCGCCTGGAACCGGAGGCTAAATTTGAAATTATTACCGACCCCGTAACTAACGATCGTTTAAGTTTTAGCGGGCGGGGTTTGTTGGGTTTTAAATCCGGCACAGGCAGTGATATCGAAATGACCGGAGAATATGAAATATTACGCGGAAAATATGATTTTAATATTGAAGACTTTTTTGGTTATGAATTTGACGTTAAAGAAGGCAGTACCATACGTTGGACAGGCTCACCCGAAGAAGCAATTACCGATATTGAAGCTCAATATACCTTACGCCGTATAGACTTGTATGACCTGTTTCGTAATGAAACTTCAAAAAATATTTATGTCCCGATTACTTGCCACATATATATAAAGAATCGTTTGATGCAGCCGGATATCTCTTTCGGGCTTTCTACTGACGAGAGTCAAAGAACGCTTAGTTCCGTATTGGACAATATGCACCGCGATGAGTTAAATAAGCAATTTGTATCATTGTTGCTTTTTAAGAAGTTTCAACCCATGGGAGGAATTCGGCAAGAAGCAGCAGATAATACAGCTTCCGACTTTGATCCGTCTGCATTATTGGCCAAGCAATTGGGACCTTTGCTTTCGTCAATTAATAAAAATCTTGATGTCGGACTTAAATATAAGCGTTTGGAAACTCGACAAACCGACGAGATTGAGTTGGATATTTCGGCAGGGCTATTTGATAATCGACTCCAGTTGTCTGGAAATGTGGCACACGGCAACTACTATAATACGCCCGGCAGTAATACCGTAGGAGATTTTGAAATTGAGTTTAATCTTACTTCGGACGGACGATATCGTATGCGTGTTTATAATGCTTCCAACCGAAATCTAATTTATAATTCGGCGCCATACACACAAGGCGTTGGTTTTTTCTTTCGCTCGGAATTCGAAAAGTTTTTTAAATTTACCAATAAGTTGAAAAAATAACCATATTAAATATCTTGCAGAATTTTTGAAAGAGTTTCAATACAAACTTAAAAAAGATAAAACTATGCCCGGATTAAGAACCGTAATTTATAAAGTATCGGATATTGAAAAAGCCAAAGCATGGTATGCAAAGGCTTTTAAAACCGAAGCATATTTTGATGAGCCGTTTTATGTCGGCTTTAACATTGGTGGTTATGAATTGGGCCTGCAACCCGATAATCAACCGGCTGAAGCCAAACAGGAATCTGTAGTTGCTTATTGGGCTGCAGAAGATATTGATAAGGCGTACCGACATTTTACGGATATCGGTGCGTCAGAAAGTGAAAAGCCTTTTAATGTCGGCGGACCGATTATGACGGCAACCGTTAAAGATCCTTGGGGAAATACCATTGGGTTAATTTATAATCCGGAATTTAAATTGGTAAAATAGCCCGATATTTTTTGTATTTTTGCTGAATGCAAAATAAGCTTAGAAAGGAATTTCAAAATTATGCGGTTGAAAACCGTTTGTTTTCCGGCAATGATAACTTGCTGTTGGCTTTCAGCGGCGGACCGGACTCAGTTTGTCTGGCTGACTTATTGCTGCAGTTGGGATACCGACCGGCTTTGGTACATATTAATTTTCATTTGCGCGGACAAGATGCAGATACCGACCAAGTATTTTGCGAAAAATTCGCTGCCGACCGGAATTTGAAATTTTACTTTGCCGAATTTGATACCCAAGCTTTTGCCCAAATGCATAAATACTCAACGGAAGAAGCGGCCAGAATTTTGCGATATGAAGAATTCCAAAAAATAGCTGAAAAAGACAACTATAAATACATTCTCACAGCGCACCACGCCGATGATAATGCCGAAACTTTTTTTATAAATTTTGTTTTTGGAACCGGCATTCGAGGGCTTTCCGGCATAAAACCTAAAAACGGCAACATTGTCCGCCCGCTTTTGTTTGCATCCAAAGAGGATATTTTGGATTATTGTAAAAATCGGCAACTGACTTATCGAATTGACAAGTCAAACTCCGACAATCGTTTTGTGCGCAACCGTATAAGAAATTTAATTATACCGGAATTTAAAAAGATTAATCCTGCATTTTTGCAGACAGCTTGTCGGAATTTCAGGATACTTTCGGATACCGAAGAAATCTACTTGCGCAGCATTCGGCAAACTGAAAATAAAATTACTCGTAAAGCCGATGATAAATATTTGATTGATATTAAAAAATTGCAAAAACAGCCCAATGCAAAAACTTTACTGTTTGAAATCTTATACGATTTTGGATTTAATGCTTCGGTAACAGCGGATGTTTTTGAAGCGGCTGATTCAGATTCCGGGAAATTGTTTTTTTCCGAAACGCATGTTTTGTTGAAAGACCGTACATATTATATTGTAAAAAAACAGTCTGAAATATTTTCCGGCGAAATTGAGTTGCCGGAAGATAACCCGTCCGTTTGGCAAGAACTTGGTTTGCTGCCGGAATATTATGAAGTTTCTAAATTCCAAAATATACAATATGAGCCGGGCTGTGCATATTTAGATGCTGACAAAATTCAATTTCCTTTGATATACCGCGCTCCAAAATTGGGTGATAAATTTCGGCCCTTAGGAATGCGCGGCCAAAAACTATTGAGCGATTTTTTTACCGACCAAAAAATGGATTATTTTCAAAAATCAGAAACGCGCATTTTATTGAGTGCAGGGAAAATAGTTTGGATTGTAGGCGATAGAATTAATGATGATTTTAAAATAGAGGAAAGCACAAAACGGATTTTGAAAATTCGGTCTGTATAAAATTGCAGAATTTGTAATTCTACTCAATTGCATCGAAAATATAAACGGCATTGTAAGAATAGCCGGTTCCGAAAACAAATAAAAAAGCACCGGTATTGCTCACAGCTTCTTGAACTGTCATTTGTTCATTTTTTGTAAATCCGATTCGCATTTGTTTTTGATCGCAACCCCCAAAAATATATGGAATGCCTTGGCAATTTGTTTTCGTATTTTTTAGTTTGATAAAGCCGTTTCTTTTCAGCTTTGCTTCGATTCCGATTTTTTTTACGAGCAATTTATTTTCATAAAACATAAAATATATTGTATTATTCAAAAATTCTGCTTTCACATAATCGGGTTTGAGATTGAAAGTGCTGTCGCAAACCAAGTGTTGCAGAAATATTTCGTTTTGATTTTTAAACGCTTCTCCGCTTTTCCCTACGAGAATTTTACTCGGTTTTATATGATAAGCTTGCGAAAACTCCGATAAATTTTCAACGGTAATTTTTTTCTTAAACTCTCGTGTTAGGCTGTTTTGAAAACGGGCACAACTTAGGTTCAGAAATATAATTACAAGAAAATACAGCAGTTGCTTTTGTTTGAGCATGTCTGAAGTTTGTAAAATCGGTTTTTTGCTTATTGTGAATTCAATTTTTTGTTAATCTTTCTAACCAGGGCAGGGCCTTCATAAATAAAACCGGTATAAATTTGCACCAAATTTGCGCCGGCCGAAATTTTTTCTGCAGCATCCTCAGCCGTCATAATCCCCCCCGATGCTATTATGGGAATTTGAGCTTCTGATTTTTTACTCAGATATCGTATGATTTCTGTAGATTTATTGCCAAGCGGTTTTCCGCTCAATCCGCCTTGCCCGATTTTTGTCAGCTTAGATTCATCGGCAGAAATGCCTTCCCGACTGATTGTCGTATTGGTGGCAATAATACCGTTGATTTTTGTTTTTTTTACGATTTCCAAAATATCATCTAATTGTTCAGTACTCAAATCCGGAGCAATTTTTAGTAAAACAGGTTTTGCGTTTTCTTTACTATTATTGAGTTTCATAAGCTCAGCAAGTATTTTTTGCAGCGAATCTTTTTCCTGAAGTTCTCGAAGATTTGGTGTATTGGGCGAGCTGAGATTTACGGCAAAATAATCCACATAATCAAACAGGGCGTCAAAAGCCGTTTTGTAGTCGTCCACAGCTTGAGCGTTGGCGGTACTTTTGTTCTTGCCGATATTCCCGCCGATGATGACATCTGTTCTTTTCCGTTTCAGATTTCTCACGGCATTTTCTGCGCCTTTGTTATTGAAGCCCATCCGGTTGATGAGTGCTTTATCCTCCACCAATCTGAACAGCCGCGGTTTGAGATTGCCCGGCTGTGCTTTGGGCGTAATTGTACCAATTTCCACAAAACCAAAACCCAATGCTCCGAGTATATCGTAAGCTTCGGCTTCTTTGTCTAATCCGGCTGCCAGTCCTACGCGGTTTGGGAATTTCAGCCCGAATAGCTCATAAGGTGTTTGTTTTTTATGGAATATTTTTTTTGCAATTGTAATACCGAAAGCAAAGCTTTGGAGCATTCTCAGAAAGAAAAAGCTAATACCGTGTGCCCGCTCGGGTTTAAAGCAAAACAGCATCGGGCGAATCAGATATTTGTACATAGAATAAGAGTTAAGAGTTACGGAAGGCAGGGTCGGGTAGTGTCTTATTTTTCAGCCCATTGCCCGTTTTTGTATTCAATATTTAAACCGTTGATAATATTATATATTTGTGCCGTTTTATAATTAATTCCGTATTCATTTTTTATGAAAGTTTGTACGGCATCCCCTTTCCATCTTTCGGCATTTATCCCATAATCTTTTGGCTCTGTGTTTAGGATAATCATTTTCAAACTTTCTTTTTCCGGTTTGCTCAATTTGGGTTTTCGCCCGGTTTTGGGTTTTTCTTCCAGTCCGGCTTCACCCTCTTCATTGAAACTGTGAATCCAAAGCGTAATTTGTTTGAAACTGACATCCATAAGCTCGCCTATTTTTCGGGCGCTCCAACCTTTGCTTATAAGATAAACGGCAAAAAGCTTGAGGCCTTTTTTATATTCATCGTTTTCCGTAAGCAAATTTTTTATTTCTTCGCTTGTAAAACTATTAATTTTTAAGAGTTTTGATGCCATCTTATTTGAGTAAAGTTTGTTTTACTTTGTGTAATGTTTTTTTGTAAATATAATCACAAATTTGCTGTTTTTGTACAATATTTCCAAAAAAATGATTAAGTCTGCGAAATTCAATCAGCATGTATGATTACTAAAGAAGTTTTAAAATATTGAAATCTCAGGGAGTTTAAAAAGGCTTTAGGAGGCAAAAATTGTCAAAAAAAATTGCTTTTTGAAAACAAAACATAATCGAAATTGTAACTACCTGTTTAATAGGCTTTTATAAATAAAAGTAATGTTTGTTGTACTTTTTGTTCGGAATAATTACTTCGGGCTATATTCAACAAAGGTTCGATCAGAATTAAAGATAATAATTTTTTCAGTCGAGCTGATATTTTTATCAGAGTTTTTTTCGGCCGGCTCTTTAATAGGGTGTCGGTCTTCGGGATCCGAATTTTTTTCTTCGATTAGCTGTTCAGACTTTTCGGATTCTTCTTCTGTCGGTTTTTCATTTTTCAGAGATTCACTTTTATCTTCTGCTTCAAGTTCTTCTTTAACCGGTTCTTTTTCAGACGTTTCTTTTTTGGTTTCACTTTCATCTTCATCGAAAAGTTGCTTGTTTTTGGAATCCTTGTACATCGGGCCACGGCCAAAAATCAACCATTCGGAGTTCAGTGTACTGAATGTTATTAAAATTTTTCTAACCAAATCTAAGCTGGGAAGGTTACGTCCGTTAATTACATGAGAAATAGTAGCGCGCTGAACGCCTATCATTTCGGCAAATTTCGATGATGTTAACTGTTCTGAATCGATCAATTTGTGAATCCGATCCTTGATGTCTTCAATCATAATTAGGGGTGTTTATGAATGTAAACTATTGTTTGGGGTAATTCTTACGTGATTCCTGTATAAAACTGTAAATAAAAATATAAAAAAAATCCTTAAGCCGCAAATATATTTATTCACAAATTGTTAATAACTAAGTCGAAACACTATAATAACGCGTATTTTAAAAGATATTCACAGATATAGTCATAACGCCTGTGTAATTATTCTGTGATAAAGTGTTCTGCTCTGTTCCGTAAGGCTGTTTATTTCTAATATGATTATTATTTCTTGCGGAACAAGTGTATATCGGTTGAAATTATTTAATTATTGGGCTTAAAGCCTGTTACATTTGTTACGTTAGTAAATTGGCTTGGCTTCGATACGAATGTAAACGAATCGGCGCTAATTATTGATTTTGGTTTTTGTTGGCAAATGTTACGCTTTTTGATCCGGTATTACTGTAAAATTATTTTTAGAAAAACAGATCAAAATTGATTAGTTATTTTTATCTACTCAAGCTGTTGAATTTTTATCTGTATTTGCGATAGTTAAGTTCCGGGAAACCATAGGTTATTGCAGAGTTTTATCACAAAATAGGCTGCCTCACTCTTAACAGCAATATAATCTTCAATTTTTAAGCATATATCGTTTAAAATCAGCATATTATTCAATAATATTGATTGAAAGAACTATACTAAAGCTAAACTTTTGCTTTATCGTAATAAAGTACTGGTTTTAAACTATTTATGAAAGATATGTTAAGTTTTCTACTCCCTTCTTGCATGCCAAAGGTCTGTTTTCCGAATCTGATACTGTATTTTTACTTCAGTTAAAACGCATTAATATCTGGTTTTGTGATATTTAGAATAGGATTGTGGCTTGAAAAATTTCTCTAATATAATGTACACACCTGCAAGTAAATAAGCGCCGGTATATGTGCTTATTTGCCGTTTCAGATACTAAAACGAGTTAAGCCTTTCAAATTACTTCAAAATCAAATAAATCGTGAAAAGTTGAAATATTATAGAGTATTCAGGGCTGTATCAGTTCGGCTCTGTGGGTTCGTGGTGGCGATATATATATATTCATAGCGGATGTAGCATTATAAGCAATGTTTAATCGTAATGCGGAGCTCTGAACTCATTATGTTATAATACTTCGCATTCAGAAATTTATATTTATACTGAATTGCTTAATATTTGCTTTTATTCTTCCGAATATAATTTGCAGGGGGATTGATATCGGAAAATGCTGAGAAATTTATAATTCCGAATTCAGCTTATAAGTCAAACAATAAATTACTTATTTAATAAGCTTGAGCCGGAAGCTTTCCAATGGTATGGAACCGTTTGCTATATTAGATTTTACTTGTGTTTACAGACGTAAACGGTGTTTACAAGTGTAAACTATTGGGTTGCTTGACATGTAACTTGCTGATAATCAATAATATATCGAATAACGTTTTTATAATCAATCCGTTATAATGTATATTTATTAGGCTTCCGCCCGTATAGCAAGCCTGTACGCCGGATTATCATTGTTGCAGTAATTCCCGTGAATGAAACAAGACTTGCTTTGCATTCAGCCTGCTCATTGAAAAGTATAGGAATACCGGAAATTTAAGCGATATAAAATATAATCACCTATTAATCAGTACTTTAGAACAGGCAATAAAATATATATTCCCGAATGTAAGACTCCTAAAAATAATTCACTGATTTACAGCAAATTACTTAATGAAAGTAAAGCCGTTTAACGGCATATTAATCAACTGTGCTTTACATGTGACAGTCTTTGGCTGTTCTGTGAAATTCTCAGGGAGTTAACTGCATTCGGGAATAAGTCTGTACAGGATGAGCTGTTTTATGAATTTCTTAAAAGAAGCCCTGCCCCTTCTGTCTTTATTCAGCATAATGCTTCTGTTTTTGCATTTTTTACAAAAAGTACATACACACAATAATCAATTAGCTCCCGCTCTGTATTCATAATTAAATATTACAAAATTATATAAGTCGAATTTGCTTTAACAAAAGCTTCAAGTAAAAAATATTGTAATACCTTTTGAAACAATTCCGTTCTTTTCCTAAATAATTTTTCTATTAAAAAAAAAATACCTTAACTTTACGAAGAATTTTTCACCGGTATAACGGCTATTATATGAGCGCTACACCCAAAACGAATGAAGATTCCGTATATACGCTTTTTGATCAGATGTTGAGCGAAAATGTGGAATATACCTACAGAGGAACCTTTACAAGTGCTATTTCGGAAACCATACTTTCTTTGGCGGAACGTAATTTGGATATGTCGGATATCGGCACCAAACTTAGAAAGCGCGTGTATTTTATTATGGTTGAAGGCTTGCAGAATATTACACGGCACCAGACACCCGAAGCCGGTAAAGGCGAAGTTGAATATCCCGCCCTTTTTGTAGTTCAGAAAAAAGATGAAGGCTATTATATTACTACCGGAAATGCTGTGGCAGAGGAAGACATAGGCCTGCTTACCCAACAGATTGAAAAAATCAACAGCCTGGAATCCAAAGCGCTTAAGAAATATTCTTTGGAGGTACTCAAGAACGGCCATATCTCATCCAAAGGCGGAGCCGGACTGGGTCTGATACAAATAGCCCGTAAGTCCGGGAATAAACTTTTTTATAGATTTAAAAAGTTGGATGATAACTTGCATTTCTTTTATCTTCATACTAAAGTGAATTATAATGAAAATTACATATCGGATGAAGATAATGAGCGCTCTTTGCAGAATCTTACGATATTGCACGAGAGAATTGATAACCAAAAGATTATACTGAATTTTATTGGTATTTTCAATCAGGAAACTTTAATAAACCTACTGTCTATTATTGAGAAGCAATTGCACGGAAGTGTCATTCTTAAGGTGAAAGTTTTTAACCTCATGGTGGAAATGCTGCAAAATATAGTAAAGCATGCCGATAATTATACGCTTAATAAAGAACGCGGAAAGCACGGAATATTTTTTATCAGTGAACAGGAAGATTTTCTTGCTTTTAACAGCGGAAACTTTATTAAAAAAGAGCGAATTCCTAAATTTCAAAAGCGTTTAGATAAAATCAACGCTTTAGATGAAGGAAAACTAAACGAGTTTTACAACGAAACCCTATTTAACTTTGAAAGTAATACTGATTCCCACACCGGCTTAGGACTGATTGATATCCGCATGAAATGCGGCAATTCTTTTCAATATGAGTTCTCGGACGTGGATGATGAGTACTCCTTTTTTTCACTAAAAATACGAGTAAAGAAAAAGATCAGCAGTATGACACCATTATTAATTCAGAAAGAAAATGATACCCCCGAAATTGTTTTGGACAGCGAGCGAGGTATCTTTACCATAACCGGGCGATCCATTCCGGAGAATGCCGTAAGTTTTTATAAGCCGGTTTTAGATTGGCTTCAAGACTACTCAAAAAAGCCTTTAGAGCATACCGATATTCATTTTCGCTATGATTATTTTAACACGGCATCGGCCAAGCAAATAGCAAAAATTATGCTGGCTACAGAGCGTCTCAGCAAACAAAATAAAGTAACCGTAAAATGGCACTATGCAAGCGGCGATACCGATATGCGTACCGACGGTATGCGATATAAAGAGCTTACGGATATTGATATTGAGCTTGTCGAAGATACTGATTAAACAGCTTGAACTTATTTGAGTGTTTTTCTTAAGAACATGGTTTGAATAGTATTGTCCTAAAGTTTACTTCTGAAAAAATGAGCAGCACAATTGTTTAGATTTTCGAAGTTGACATTTGTTTCTGACAGTCTTATTTTTAAAAATACCTATAACCGTTATGCCCTTGCCGAGCTGCATATATTTTGACCGCAGGCGCTTGTCATAGCTAAAAACAGATAAGATCCGGGCGACGGATAGTGCTAAAATGCCAACTTGTTAAGAATTTTGAAGAAAAATATTGTAAGCCGACAGCATGACAATAAAGACGAAGCTCTGTTGCTTTTAAGATAGCAGATCCGAGAGCTCGGTTATACTCGGACTTGGTCAACGGCAATCTGTTAATTTAGCTATCCGCTTACTTAAGGTAGGATTTTAAGTGTCTGATTTTCAAAAAATAAATAAATATATCACTGCCCTGTGGCCTGTTATATTGGCCGCCGGCATTTATTTTCCTGCAGTTTACACTTGACCGAGTTTGGCAAAATTAAGTTTGTGTCTTTTGTACGAAAGTTTTGGCGATAATTCGAAAAAGAGTCAAAAAGATATTAAATTATTTTTAAACCGATATTTTTCGGAGCTTAAGATCTTATAAATTTAGTATATTTGTAAAGATAAACAGGGAAAGAACTTGATTAAAAACGGATGAAAAATACTATGCAGATAACAACGGAAAAATATTATAACAGAGATTTAAGTTGGTTAAGTTTCAACCACCTTGTACTGAAACAAATCGAGGATAAAAGTCTTCCGCTTTTTGAACGCATTAAGTTTTTAGCTATATATTCATCTAATTTGGATGAATTTTATAAAGTGCGTGTAGCTTCCTACCGAAGTTTATTCAATCTTTATAAAGATAAAAAAAAGAAAGACGAAAAAGCAGCAGCTGCTCAAATTATAGAAGAAATTAATGAGCACGTACAAAAACAGCAAGTGGAATATGAAAAGGTTTTTTTTGATGAAATCATTCCCGAATTGGAAGAAGAAGGAATCATTATATACCGCAGGCATGAATTAAACGAAAAGCATAAAGAGTTTGTACAGGATTTTTTTCATGAAGAGGTTTTGCCGTATATTCAGCCGGTGCTTTTGTCGCGTTCGGGAAATGTTTTGTCTTTTTTACAGGATAATGTTATATATCTGGCTTTAAAAATGTTCAAGAAAAGTGATAAAGAAGAACAGCGTCCTTATTATGCCGTTGTAAAAAACCCTACGCACCATCTGCCTCGTTTTATTCAAGCCAATGATAAGTATTTTGGGAAATATTTAATTTTCTTTTTGGAGGATATCATAAAACTGAATTTACATGTTATTTTTCCGGGTTATCGTATTGAAAATATTCACAGCATAAAAGTATCCAGAAACGCTGATTATATGATAGACGATGAATTTTCGGGTAATCTGTTTGAAAAAATTCGCGACAGCATAAGAAAGCGTAAAACCGGCTTCCCGGCGCGTTTTGCGTACGACAGAGATATGCCCGAAGATTTGCTTAATGTATTGCAAATGGCCTTTAATATTGATGACAGTGACTTAGTGGAATCCGGGCCGGTAAAAAATTTTGATGATTTCTTTAGCTTCCCAAATCCGGTTGGAAGCCGACTGGAGCTGTCCCCTTTGCATAGCTTAAAGCATAAAGTTTTGGAAAAATACGAATCGGTTTTTCAAGCCGTAAAAAAGAAAGACGTGCTGTTGCATTTCCCTTACCACAGCTATGATTATGTTTTGCGTTTTTTTAATCAGGCTGCTCTGGATCCTACCGTTGAGCAAATTAAAACCACGCAGTATCGGGTGGCTACTAACTCGGCAGTAGTAAATGCACTCATAACGGCTGCGCGTAACAATAAAAAAGTAACCGTATTCGTAGAGCTCAAAGCGCGTTTTGATGAAAAAGCGAATATGCATTTTGCTCGTTTGATGCAAGAAGCAGGCATAAATGTAATAGCCAGCATTCCCGGTCTTAAAGTTCACAGCAAAGCGGCATTGGTTATTCGTAAGCCCAAAAAGAACAAAGAACGCAAAGCATTGGCATTTATCAGCACCGGAAATTTTAACGAAAAAACCGCCAAGCAATATTGCGATGAGGGTTTCTTTACTTCCGATAAGCGGATTACTTCCGATTTGGAAAAAATGTTTTATTATCTCGAAGCACCTCTTGAGCAATTTAATTTTAAGCATATTTTGATCCCGCGCTTCAATTTTCTTGATATTCTGTTTGGTTTGCTGGATAATGAAATACAAGCTGCCCGCGAAGGCAGTCCGGCTCGGGTCATATTTAAAGTAAACGGTTTGCAAGATCACGAAGTCATTGAAAAGCTATACGAAACCGGGCAAAGCGGTGTGCAAACCGATTTGTTGGTACGCGGAGTTTGCAGTTTGCGTTCCGGAAAAGCTTTCAGTCCCAATATTCAGGTTACACGCATTGTGGATCGTTTTTTGGAACACTCCCGAATATTTGCATTCTACAATGGCGGAAATTGGAAAGTATATCTGAGCACCGCAGACCTTATGTACAGAAATTTGCGCCGGCGTGTTGAAATCGCTGTTCCCGTATTTGACAGAGCTTTAATCAATGAAATTGTCGATATTCTGGAGATACAGCTGAAAGATAATACCAAAGCAAAGTTTTTGGATGCAGATATTAATAATATTGACAAAGCGAAAGAAGAATCAGATGAGAAATATCGTGCTCAGATTGATGCTTATCTGTATCTTCAGAAAAAAACACTGATGGGGTCGTAAAGAAATTTTTTAGCCGGATCGCGTATTGAAAAAGTATAAGTGAGCTAATAAATTCTATATAAACTTTACTTAATCTGAGTTTAATCGTTCAGTTATTTCCGGTAATAAATTAACGAATCGGTCAATATCTTCCGAACTGATATTATGGTGTGTTACAAAACGAGTTTTTCCTCCGTAGGGCGGGTAGGTGAGTATGCCGTATTCTTCCAGTATGCTGCTGAATTTTTTACCTGTTTCCGGATTATCGGAATGGTAGCCGAGATACAGAATATTGGTATGGATATTTGACAAATCCACATCAAAAATTTCAAAGCGGTTAAGGGCGCGTGCAAGTTTTTGAATATTCTTGTGGTCATCCTCTAAGCGCTTTGTCATAACGCGTAAAGCATATAAACCGGGAGCAGCAATAATGCCGGCTTGTCGCATGCCGCCGCCCATCATTTTACGTGTTTTTCGGGCTTTTTCGATAAATGCTTTTGTGCCGACAAGAACAGAACCTATCGGTGCGCCCAATCCTTTTGATAAACAGAACATTACAGAATCAGCCAAAGCGGCAATATTTTTTACATCGGTTTTCAGATATACGGCTGCATTAAATATTCTGGCACCGTCCATGTGAACGGGAATTGAGTATTTTTCGGCGGTTTCTTTTATTTCGGCAAGAACGTTTGGCGGCACTACGCGGCCGTTACCCAGCGGATTTTGCACCACAATAAGGCCGGTTTCCGGATAATGAATATCGGCTTCGGCTCTGATTTTTTCCCTTAGCTGTTCGGCTGTGATATAACCGTCTTCGGACTGTATGCTGCGCAATTGCACGCCCGATATACTTGCTGCTGCACCCACTTCATATTGTACAATGTGTGCCGGGTCGGCGGCTATTATTTCATCGCCGCGTTTGGTATGTGTATAAATGGCAGCCTGGTTTCCGAATGTTCCCGAAGGAACCAATAAGGCTGCTTCTTTTCCCAGTTTTTCGGCTGCTTCCTTTTCCAGCTGATTTACGGTAGGGTCTTCGCCCAATACATCATCACCCAGTTTGGCTTCTTGTATGGCTTTAATCATGGCTTCGTTGGGAAGGCTTACGGTATCGGATCGCAAATCAATGTATTTTTTTTTGTTCATGGGACTGTTTTTTATGAATCATAAGCGGATGTCACTTAATGCATTTCCGACACCCTAAAGTTAAACTCATACGAAATTATTAAAAATCTAATTGTTTGCAAATAATACAAACTTTCGTTATTTTTTTCCGGGAGGTATGCTGTTTTTTACAAACTCTTCTTCAATACAATACAAGTACTATATGATATACGCTTGCTTTGAAATGATTTTTTTTCCGGTTTTTTTTCTATTTTTACACTATTCTATTTTTTGAAAATTATTTATTATACACTTAAATTGATTTTAATATGAGAAATTTAATCTTTCTTTTATTGCCTCTGTTTTTAATAGCAGCCTGTGGCGATGAAAGTAACAAAGACAAGAACAATGAAGATGAAACTAACAATCCTCTAATGACGGAATTTGAAACGCCTTATAATGTACCGGATTTTGATGCCATAAAAACGGAACATTACTTGCCGGCGATAAAAGCCGGAATGGAGAAACAAAACGAAATCATAGAAGTTATTGTTTCAAACACCGATGCACCCACTTATGAAAATACCATTGCAGCTTATGATCACTCAGGTCTTTTCTTGAGCCGAAACTCAAGCGTTTTTCATAATTTGCTTAGTGCACACTCCAATGAGGAAACTCGCGAGCTGGCTAAAGAAATATCGCCGCTAATGTCTGAGCATCGTGATAATATAATGCTGAATGAAGGTTTGTTCAAACGTGTAAAAGCTGTTTATGAACAATTGGATGAACTTGATTTGACGACCGAACAAAAACGCCTTACCGAAAAGCTATATACGCGCTTTGCACGCGGCGGTGCCGACTTGTCTGATGACAAAAAAGAGCGTATGAAAGAAATTAATTCCAAGCTGTCGAGCCTTACTTTGCAGTTCGGACAAAACATTTTGGCTGAAAATAATAAATTTGAATTAATCATTGATAAGGAAGATGACTTGGCCGGGCTTCCTCAGCAAAGCATCAACGCTGCTGCTAAAGCAGCTGATGAAGAAGGCAAATGGAAGTTTACTTTACACAAGCCTTCATTGATTCCCTTCTTGCAGTATTCCGATAAACGTGATTTGCGCAAAAAAATGTTTTTGGGTTATGCCAATATGGGCAATAACGATGATGAAAATGATAACAAAGAAATCATTAACGAAATTATAAATTTGCGATTAGAGAAAGCAAAACTTTTTGGCTTTGACAAATATGCCGACTATGTATTGGATGACCGCATGGCCAAAAACAGCGAAAATGTTTATGAGCTTTTGGATCAAGTATGGAAACCTGCTTTGGAAACAGCTAAAAGAGATGCCGAAGATTTTCAAAAACTTTTGGAAAACGATATTCCCGGTGCTGAATTAGAAGCTTGGGATTGGTGGTATTATGCCGAAAAACTGCGTAAAGAAAAGTATGCAGTTAATGAGCAGGAAGTAAAACAATATTTTAGTTTGGACAATGTATTGGCCGGAATGTTTGATACGGCTGAAAAACTTTTTGGCCTGCAAATGGAAGAAGCCGATGATATTCCAAAATATCACGAAGATGTGCGTGTATTTAGAGTAAAAGAAGCAGACGGTAGTTTAACCGGAATTTTTTACATGGATTTCTTTGTAAGAGAATCCAAACGCTCGGGTGCTTGGATGACTTCATTCAGAAAACAATATTATCTGGATAATGAGCGTGTGATACCCGTAATAATGAACGTGCTTAACTTTCCCGCCCCGGAAGAAGGAAAACCTGCTTTGCTGAGTTTTGACAATGTACAAACCCTTTTCCACGAGTTTGGCCACGGCCTTCACGGTTTGCTTTCTGATGTTGAGACACATACTTTGTCGGGAACTTCCACAGCAAGAGATTTTGTAGAATTGCCCTCACAAATAATGGAAAACTGGGCATCGCATCCGGATGTTATTGTTACTTACGCAAAACATTATGAAACCGGTGAGCCCATACCGGCAGATCTACTCGAGAAGCTTGATCGCAGCTCAAAATTTAATGAAGGCTTCAGAGCCGTTGAGTATCTGGCTGCTTCATATTTAGATTTAAGCTGGCACAGCCTGACTGAAGGCGGTGAATTTGATGTAAATGCTTTTGAGCAAGAAGCCATGGATAAAATTGGTTTGATTGATGAGATTATTCCGCGTTATCGTTCCGGATACTTTTCGCATATTTTCAGCGGTGGTTATGCCGTAGGTTACTACAGTTATATTTGGGCTGAAGTTCTGGATGCCGATGCATTCGAAGCCTTTAAAGAAAACGGTTTGTTTGATAAAGAAACCGCTTTGGCATTCCGCGAAAATGTATTATCAAAAGGCGGAAGTGATGACGAAATGAAACTCTACGAACAGTTCAGAGGCCATGCTCCCGATATTCAACCCTTACTTGAACGCAAAGGTTTTGATAAAAAATAATTGTTTAATTTTTAGTTTGAGAAGAGTAAAAAAAGCTGCCCGTTTTACGAGCAGCTTTTTTCATTGTGTGCCGTGCATGGTAAATAACTATATGGTGGAAGTCCATTATGGGGGTTT
>CAYYQW010000033.1:0-39259 GCA_964472505.1 uncultured Bacteroidaceae bacterium
GTATATGTAACACTTATATGCCCGGGAATTTTACTTGTAGAAAACTCAAGTTAAATAATATTTCGACGGCGGCAAAGCCGACCGCCGAACGCACCACAGCATAGAGCGAACGGGGTAAGTACTACTCTCCGGATATTCATCAAACATTGAATGAAGAAAAATATAAGAAATATCCTATATATGAAAACCTCCAACAAATTATGCAAATTGTTGATAAGAAATTTAACTAAAGTTTTATTTCTAATATTTCTTTTTTTTAGCTCGCATTGTAGTGAGGATAATAACAGAAATAAATTATCATTTTTTTTTAATGATTCGATTAGTAGCCCATATATAAAAATTGACTCTACAATGAGAGATGATTCCTCTCGCTATATAAATTTTTTATCCTTTGATGGTCAATACCCGGAATATATTAAGGGTGTTATGTTCATTAATAAAAAAAATGTTTTTATTAAAGTTCTTAATAAGTTTCAAGACACTATAAAAATATTCAACTTCAGTTTGGAAGAAAAAAAAATTGAAAATGTCAATTGGCGAACTCAAATCTATACCGGCGAAAAAGATAGTTTAAATATAAATAGGAAGTATCATATATTGCTGGAAAATAAGTTCTTAGACAAAGATTTAAATGAACAAATATTTCAATTTAGATTAGTTGATTTCGGAATTTATGGACATGATGATGATATAACATATTTTGTAGGAGAAAGATCCGGTGTTCTTGGATTATATTTAGGTGATTTTATGAATCGAAGTGATAAATCCGTTGAAGTTATTACGCTAACAAAAGGTGATATATACAGAAATAGGATTGATTATTCAAAGACTGATTTTGGTTATAGAATAAAATAAGATATTATACTCTGTTGAGCCAAGGCTATCCCCAAAATAATTGTCCAAGTTCGGCGGTCAGCTTTGCCGCCGTCGTTTTATTTCTAAGGCTTTGCCCGGATAGGCTGACGAACCGGTAATAATATGTATTTTTGAAAAAAAACCATGTCCCCGGGCTTCAAAATGAAAAAAGGGAAAGCGTTTACATTCTGACACTATAAATTGTCGGGCAAGAAATTATGCCGATGAAGAAAATATTTTTGATCTTAGTATTATTAGTTTTTTCCGGAAACCGGTCAAATAATATTTCGGCGGCGGCAGAGCCGACCGCCGAACGCACCACAGCCGAAGGCGAACGGGGTTTGTCTCCAAAATTTACAAATATATTTTAATTTTTTTTGAGCATGCAATTTGTGTTTTAATAAAAGAGCTTTGTATCAGAGAATTATCCAATTCAATTTCCGATTTAAAAGATAATGATTGGACGGTATTTTTTGATTAAAAAAGTTGTAAATTTGATATAAAACTTGCATCGGAATACTGATGCGCATCAAATGCAAAATTATGAAAACCAAATTGTTGATTTTTTTGCTTGCGGGAGGGGCTATTTTATCATTAACTTCCTGTAAAAAGGAATTTATTCCCACCGAAAAAGAAAAAGTTGTAGTTCTGCGAAGCAGAGCATATGCTGATATTGAGTTAGTTGATAAGTCTGACTCTTACACTATAAGGCCGTTTCTGAGTACTATAATTTCAGATGTGTCCCAAGGGTATTCTTTTTCGGGAACAGCCCGCGGAACAAATTCAAGTGGAGACCCTTTGGGTGAAACCTTAGCTTGGGATAAAACACTGTCATTAGACTCTGATACCACAATTGAGGAGTTAGGCACAGATACCGATTATTTTTTTCTTTATATAAAGAATACTTCGTCCCTAGCGTATGGCCCTTTTGTTGTAAATTATGGCAATTCTGACCAAATTACCGAGAATATTCTTGTTCCGTCCTCTTCGAATACCATATACCGAATTGCCTATTATAAAACACATTATAATTCAACCATCAGGTTTTATGAATACCAAAATAATACCAATTATATGGATGCGACAGAAGGAACTCACTTTAATTTTCCCGGAACAGAAAACCAATGTGTGTATTTGCAAATAACCGGAAAAGAATCCGGTATCAAATCTTCTTATATTGCACCTGAAGGTTCTCAACGAATATCTAAATTATAATAATCATGAAAAGAAATTTGATATTTATTTTTTTTATGCTTTTGGCAGGCGCATGCTTGGATAAGGGTACGGATACCATAGTCCTTCCGGAACACCGAGAAAGCTATTTGCCGAAATCTATTGCCGAAAATTGGAATGCGGCCATAAAATGTGCAGAGCAAACAACTGTGGCTATAGAACTTAATCTGACCACGCAGAGCGACAAAGAAAATTTTACTGCAACCGGGTCAGGCTATGATTATAACGGAGAGGCAATTGATGTGGAAGTAAAGGGAATATACAATCGAGAATTGAATATTTTGTCGGCAGATGTCAGATATGATTTTGTGGAATCCGGAGTCTATCGAAAAGATCATTTTGCGGTAGATTTTGACCTATACACAGCGGGTTCTTATATTGATATGATTAAGTTGGACGAGTCATATCCCGGAGGTCCGGTTCCAAGCTGTGAGACTCAGATTAAATTGTTTTATTAACGGCAAATAAACTATTATGAAAATTCTTTATACTTCGTTGCTTGTTTTTCTTTACTTATGTGTTTGGAGTCAAAATGATTGTAATGAACCCCCTGAGCCAATTTTTGCAATTGGTGTAACCGGCGGAGGCAATATGTCTTCATTTACATACTCGGCACAGCAATACAGTAAGTATAAACAGGATTTGTTCCTAAACCCGCAATTTGGTGTTGCAGGCGAGATATATTTTGGGAAAATGATTTCTTTACGCCCTGCTTTGTATTATTCCGGAAGAGGAACAGAAATTAATACTGAAGGTGTCAGGTATCTTTTGGCATCTCGTAATATTGATTTTGCTTTGCCGCTAATGTTAACATTTGCTACAGACAAATCCGTTTCTCCCTTTTTTTATATGGCTCCTGTTTATGAAATCGTAACAGGAGGAACGGTGGGGACGGCTGATGTAAGCACAGACTTAAATACTTCCAGTTTTGCAAAGACAGGTTTTGCTTTATGTCCGGGCGCAGGAGTGAAATTTCGATTATCTTCTAAAATGTACTTTTCAGTTGAGGCCGACTATTTTTACGGCCTTTCCGACACATATTCGGATTCAGAACTCAACGGTACTGCAAATGCCTTGAATGTAAACGATTATACTATTGAAGGAACAAGAAAAAACAGAGCTCCGGAATTAAGAGCATCGCTTATGTTTGTGATTAATAAAAAGAAAGATCAAATAGTAATTATCGGGGACGATACCGAAGACAAACCTGTACGCGATACAATAAGAGTGGTTGAACGTGATGAGTCTGAAAGAGACACGGTTACCGTAAACGAAGTAAAAGAAAGCTATACCGTAAAAGAAATTGAGTCTGACATTAGAGAAGGGATTGATGTTACAAATCGTAAAATTACATTCCATAATATTGAATTTGAATTTAATAAAACAGCTTTAACCAATGATTCAAAACTATATTTGAATGAGGTAATTCGGTTTTTGAAAGAAAATAAAACAATAAAAGTCCAAATCAACGGGCATACAGACAATATTGGAAGTAAACTTCATAATATGGCGCTGTCTGAAGGAAGGGCAAAGGGAGTTTATGATTACCTTATTTCTACCGGCATTAATAGTGAGCGTCTGACGTATAAAGGCTATGGAGATACAAAACCAATTGATGACAACGCAACGGAGAGCGGAAGAGCCAAAAACAGACGAGTTGAATTTCAAATAATACATCAGTAAAAAAAGAAAAAACAGCCTCTTGATGATATTGCTTCGTTAAACCGAGGCTGTAACCAAAATAAATGACCAAATTTGGCGGCAGAGCCGACCGCCGAACGCACCACAGCCTAAAGCGAACGGGGAAGAAGTCCAAGTATATATGATATAGAAAATGAACCTAAATATAGAAATACCAAGAATTATGAGTACATACAACAGTTTAAAGAAATTGTCAACAGAAAATTTTCTGAATAATAACAAATGTAACTTTTATCTTGTATTGTTGATGATTTTTTATAGCTTATCATGTAACACTCCGATAGATAAACAAATAGATATTCATAAATACAATGATTCTATAAGCAATCAGTTTATAGCATTTAATAAAGTTAACAATAATACAAAAGAATATAGAAGTATTAGTTTTATGACAGACGATGAAGAATACCCTATACCAATTCAAGGTAGGTTATATTCAAAGAATAGTGCAATTTGGATAAGTTTAGATCACCCTAATTTAGACACATTTAAATTGTTTGATTTCAAATTTCGTACAAAAGAGTCAGAAACAATATCATGGCAAATTTCAGGTTATGGAAATGAACCCGATACACTTATTCAAAAAAGACATACATTGATTCTACAAAATAAATTTTATGATGAAGGTTTAAAAGATAGTATATATCATTTTCGATTAGATAGTATCGGGATGTTTGGGACGGATGATAATATTGTCTGTTTTGTATCAAAAAAACACTGGATTGTTGGTTTTTATATTAGTGAGTTTTATATGGAAAATGATAGTATAATTGAAATTGCCATACCAAGTTATGGGAATATTTACAAAAAAAAGATCGACTATTCAAATGTAGATTTTAATCACGTTCTTAAATAAATTATAGATTAATCGGCCCTCACCGGAGTAGTTTGAAAAAAATAAAAAACGAAACAGCTCGGCAAAATTTACTTCTGTCCATCATAGTCTAAACAATAAAAAAGTGATAAGCGAAGCTTGCAAGCTATTTCGTATATGCCCGTTTTACGGTCGGTTAACAGAAAAATTTTCCTCCCAAGCCCCAACTAACAAGCAAAAGCCGCCAAGCATAACACTTGGCGGCTTTTTATTTGCCTTTCGGCCTGTGACCCCGGCGGGACTCGAACCCACAACCCTCAGGGCCGAAACCTGATATTCTATCCAATTGAACTACGGAGCCGTATTTTACGGATTGCAAAATTATATAAAAATTATGATACTTCGTACAGTTTTCGTAAAAAATCTTTCCTTATCGGGGGTTTATCGCGTAAATCCTGAGTTTTGCTCAAGCTTAACCGCTCATTCCGGAAGATTTGCCTGCCGGTTCTTCGTTTGGTGTTTTTTCGGGCGAAAAACAGCCGTGGCGGCCTCGGTTTCGGTATTCTTTTATAATCATGCGTTTGAAGTCATGATGAGCCTTATAAAGCAGAAAAACTTTTACCGGCGCCAGAATTGCTTTGTATTTTTCATGATATTCGTTTTTAAGCTTGGCTTCTTGTTCAAAGATTTCAGCCATTTCTGCGTTCAGGGTTTTTACTTCGTCTTCGGACATATTTAGGTGGTTCTGCTCAAACTTTAAAAAAAGAGCTTTATGCCTTTTGCGAAGTGCATCCTCTTTTTTGTCAAATTCGTTAAGCAGAGGAATTAATTTTTCTTCTTCTGTTTTGGTGAGCTGAAGTTCCTTTTTAATAAATTCAATTTTGCGCTCCTGCATCATTTCTTTGTGCTTATGTTTTCCCTGAGCAGTAGTTGCTCCCGGAATTAACAAAAACAGAATAATAAATATATTGATTGCTTTCATGGTTTTAAAATTATAATTCGGCAATAATGTCGGAATAATCTGCATTTTCCATCAAATACTCTTCTAAAGCAGCATCGTATGCGTTAGTTGGAATTATCTGTGTTGTATCAGACGGTTTTGTTGAAAGTTCGGTGATTTCGGCGATACTCATGTCGTCCAGAACGCTGCCTACAATAAGCTCAACTTCTGCGGTATCCGCATCGTGCGGTATAATGCTTGAAACAGGGTCTAAACCGGCAATTTCGGAATTGTTCTTTACCGGCGCTTTTATCTCGGTATTTTCTGCGGTATTTCTGTCGGACAGGCGATTTTGCAGCAGCCCGTTCCAAAGTGAGAAAATAAGAATTAATGCCGCTGCCGCAGCTGCATAAGGTGCAAACAGCCGGATGATTTTTCTTTTTGAACTGTCTTTTTGCTCTGCTTGTTTGGTGATTTTTTCCGTAAGTTCCTTGAAATAGTTTTCCGGCACCGAAAAGGGCAGTTTTTTACCGCATTTTTCCGCAATACGCGCTTCGCTAATCTTTGTTTCAAGATCTCGTGTAAAATCATCAAAATACCCGTCGGGCGTTTTGAAGGGATTTTTTTTCGGTATGTCGGATAAATTGGGCATTCCTTGTGTTTTTTACTTTTGACTGTTTTATTCCGCTAAGGTTTAACGGTTCTTTATAAATTCTTCAATTTTTTTTACGGCATGGTGATACGATGCTTTCAGTGCACCTTCCGAGGTGTCTAAAATATCGGACATGTCTTGGTATTTTATTTCGTCAAAATATTTCATATTGAACACGATGCGTTGCTTTTCCGGTAGTGTGAGAATGGCTTTTTGCAGCAGCTTTTGCGCCTCATCGCCGCTAAAGTATTCGTCACTCATCATTGTTTCGCTCAAATAATGTTCATATACCTGAAAAGAAGCTTCGTTTCGACGTTTTTTTTGTTCCAAAAATGTAAGGGTTTCATTAGTGGCTATACGGTATAGCCATGTATAGAGTTTTGAGTCGCTTCGGAAATTCGGCAAAGCTTTCCAGGCCTTTATAAATGTTTTTTGAAGCAAATCGTCGGTATCTTCGTGCAAAATTACCATTTTGCGAATATGCCAATAAAGCCTTTCACGATATTTTTGTACAATACCGCCGAAGGCTTCATTTTGAGTTTGTTCGTTTTCGAAAAGCTGTAATAGTTTTTCGTCTGAAGGCAATTCCTGCATTATTTTTTTCGCTCAATGACTTTTTCTGCGGCCTTTACAACGGCCTCGGCGTCAATTTCATATTTTTTCATCAGCTCGTTGGGTTTTCCGCTTTCACCGAATACATCATTTACGGCCACATATTCTTGCGGCGCCGGATAATTTCTTGTCAATACTTGTGCAATGCTGTCGCCCAGTCCGCCGTGTATTGAATGTTCTTCGGCCGTAACGGCGCATCCGGTTTTCTTCACCGATTCTAAGACGGCTTCAACATCCAAAGGTTTAATGGTGTGAATATTTATTATTTCGGCAGAAATACCTTTCTTTTCCAAAATTTCACATGCTTCTATGGCTTCCCATACCAGATGGCCGGTTGCGAAAATGCTTACATCGCTGCCTTCGTTAAGCATTAGGGCTTTACCAATTATAAATTCAGTATTTTCGGGTATAAAAACCGGGATTTTTGGCCGTCCGAAACGCAGATAAACCGGTCCTTCATATTTGGCTGCTGCAATTGTAGCCGCTTTTGTTTGATTATAGTCGCAGGGGTTAATTACGGTCATCCCGGGAAGGGCTTTCATCAGTGCAATATCTTCCAATGTTTGGTGTGTGGCTCCGTCTTCGCCGAGGGTAAGTCCGGCGTGTGATGCGGCGATTTTTACATTTTTACCGGAATAGGCAATGGATTGTCTTACTTGGTCGTAAACGCGTCCGGTGGCAAATTCAGCAAAGGTTCCCGCAAAGGGTATTTTGCCGCCAATGGTCATTCCGGCTGCTACGCCCATCATATTCGCTTCGGCTATGCCGGTTTGGAAAAACCGGTCGGGAAAAGCAGCTTTGAAGTCACCCATTTTTAATGAGCCGGTCAAATCAGCGCAAAGCGCCGTAATGTTTTCATCTTGCTTGGCAGCTTCTACAAGCCCGTCGCCAAAACCCGAACGGGTATCTTTTTTTTCACTGTAAGGATATTTTGTCATAATGCCGTTATTCTTTATAATTGTTTTAATGCGCTGAAGAAATATTGTCCGTATAATACGGTTTTGTTCTTTGCAAAATAAACAGATTTCACCGGTATAAACAAAAAAAAGACCGAGCTGTCAAGAGCTCGGAATTTTTACATTTATTTGGCTTTTAATTAAAAAGTGATTGAATAATATGTGTTTAGTAAAAATATACAATTTCTTCAATTTCATCGGTTGTAACGCGTATTTCATTATCGCAGGAACCGTTTCCGTAATCTGCCTGTGCCGATAAGCCTTCGGAACGAATGAGTATTTTTCCTTTTGACATTTTCCATTCGCAGCGCATATCGAAAAACATGGGTTCATATATTTCAAAAGTGTATCTGAATCCCAAGCGATTTGTACCGTTTCCGCTTCCGCTGATTTTCCAAACATCATCGGAAAGTTCGTTTGGGGTGGAGTAACCGCCGGTCCATTCTCGGATAATGTTTGCCGTATAGCTTATTTCCTCCTTACCGGGCAAAAGCAATAAGCCGAGCGAGTCGCTTACTTCATATTTCGGATACCCTTGGGTGTTTTTCCCGGTACAAGTTACGGTTCGGTAGCCTTGTATTTCTATATTATCCACACGGTAGTTTTCCAACACAATTTTGCGTGTCATGCCTTTTTCGGTAAAGGGTGCCGACTGGTTAATGAGAATGCGTCCGCTGCGATTTCGGTTAAAAGGCCCGGTGCAGCCGTCTTCATAATTTATGATGATACCTCTGGGGTAATCGGTGGTGTCGGGAGTGCTGATGGTTACTTGCGGACAATTACCGGTAATGCCGGACTCGTACAAAGCGGTTTGTCGCGACAGGTCATCAAAAAGGTCATTGCTTACGGCGTTATCAATAACGGTTTGTATAATGTCATTTTGGGGCGTGCGGAATTTTTCACAGGCTGAAAAAGTGAATACTGCAGCCGATAAGGCAAAAATTAAAGCGTATCGTTTTTGTTTCATGGTTTTCGGGTCTTTTTTTTATACTCAACGAATGTATAGGAAAGATTATTTCTATGATCCGTTTTTCGTTCAGATTTTTTGATAATTTCCCAATTTTCAGCTTCGAATTTCGGAAAAAAGGTGTCCGCTTCAAAACTTTCGTGAATGTGAGTCAGATACATTTTATCGGCTTTATCTAAGAATTGTTTGTAAATTCCGGCACCGCCGCCTATAAATACTTCTTCATCATCTTTACATTGGGCAAGAGCCTCTTCGGGCGACTTAACGATTATACATGTTTCACAGGGGTAATCCGATTGACGGGTAATTATAATGTTTCGGCGATTGGGTAATGGCCTTACGGGAAACGATTCGAAAGTTTTTCTTCCCATAATGAGGCTGTGCCCCACGGTATGATTTTTAAAATACTTTAAATCTTCGGGCAAATGCCACAGCATTTTATTGTCTTTTCCTATGGCACGGTTTTCGGCTACGGCTGCTATGAGTGATATGGTCATAAAAGTGTTTGTCGGTTTTGTGATTTCATTTAAAACTCAAAGTTATGAAATTTTTTAATTAGAAGAGATAAAAAAACCGTTTCCCGGCAAGGAAACGGTTATCAACTATTATACCTAAAATCCGAAAGTCAGGGTTTGAATTGTTCATTTATAAGTAATTGCATTCACTTATAAGGGTGAGTTTTTGGAATGTAAAGCTCTGACTAATAAGACTTTCACTTAAAGACTTGCGGGTTTAAGGTTATAAAAGAAAAGCTTTATTTTATGATAAAACTTTCATCGGGAAGATATATGCTGAGCCGCAGATTTTTCCCGCCGAGCAAGCCGTTTGCAATTTTTGTTTCGGCTTCCGGGTGCTCCAGAACAATTACCTGGCTTTCGCCGCGTACTTTGGCGCTGTCGCCTTTTACGTGTATGGCCGTGGACTCATCAATTCCGATACAAATATCTTCCGGATTCTCCAAGCAAACGGCAATCAGTCGGTTCAGTCGCTGACGTTGAATGAAATGCTGATCGATAATTGCATTATCAATCATGCCGAGCCCTTCCGCCAAAATAAGGTTATTGGCTTCTATGGTAGGAAAGAAACCGGTGTATTCCGGATGTTTGCGCTCGTCGCCGGTAATCATTTTTTTGCTCATTACAGCCGCTCCGGCCGAGGTGCCGGCTATCATGCTTCCGTTTTTGTATGCTGTTTTGATGGCCTTTTCCGCTTCGGTATCGGCTACGGCTTCCATAAAATTAGCTTGGTTTCCGCCGCTTATGTAGATGAGTGAAGCATTTCGCAGGGAGTCCAATTGCTTCGGTGTGGCCGGTTGTTCTTTTGTAAAGTACAGGCTGTAAGTATTTTCATAGCCTAAATCTTTAAATTGTTTGATGCCGTAAAAAGCGGCCGTATCCGGTATTGAACTTGCCATGGGCAAAATAATGATGTAGCCCGCGGTGTCGGCACCGGAGAGTTTTACCATTTCTTTTACCATGCTGTCGGGTCGGCTGCCTCCGCCTATGATGTAAAGGCTGCCTTTAATTTCGGTTTCTGATTTTTGTGCGTTCTTTTTTTTTGCATCGGAACACATTAGCAGGAAAGGGAGCAACAAAAGAGTCCAAAGTATTGAAAAAGATAATTTCATGAGCGATAGTTTTTATTGTTAAATATGAATTGTTTTCAGGCTTTTATTATTATACAGCCGAAGCTCGTATATCCCTTAATCATTTATTTGCTTAAGTTTACAAAATACGATTATGGGTTTTATTTAAAATGTGCAGAAGATTAATACTGGTTTACGAACTTATAAATGCCTTAATTTCGTAAACGTGTATTAGCTTACAAACTGAATAAGCAGCGGAATGAGCAGTATGATTTCAGTATTCAAAACGGCTCGAATGGATTTAAGTGCCAGTCGTATGTGCGCTTCAACGGTTTTAGGCGAAATGTTCATTTTAAGGGCAATTTCTTTATGACTGAGGCCTTTTTCGCGGCTCAGACGGTAGGTTTTTTGTCGCTGCGGCGGGAGTTCTTTAACAACGGATTCAATACGTGCTTTAACTTCGGCAAAAATCAAGTCGTTCTCAGTTTTGTTATGATGTTTATCCAAAAATGCTTTCATGTATTCGGCATAAGCTCTTTCATGCTTTCGCTTTTTAATTTTGTTGAATATGGCGTTTTTGGTGATGGTGAATAAAAAAGAATTGAATGATTTTTCGGGATTTATACTGCTTCTGATTTCCCATACTTTAGTGAAAACTTCCTGCACCATCCCTTCGGTTTCTTCTTTGTTTTTGAGATAGCGCAGTGTAAAGAAATAAAGACGGTCGAAATAGCGATCGTATAATTCTTTGAAAGCAGCATGGTCACTCTTATTAATTCGTTTGATCAGAGCTTTTTCGGGTGGTATGTTTTGTTTAGCATTGTCCAATTTGCGATGCGGTTATTTTTTGCATCACAAATGTACTAATTTATTCATAAATACCTTTGCTTGTTAAATGGTTGTTTTTAATCATACAACGGCCTTTGGCATATAAACTGTGTATGGTGAAATCTTTGTTAAGCAGCAGCAAGTCTGCCGGTAAGCCTGTCGCTATTCGTCCTTTATTGTATAGTTTCAGGGTGTTGGCCGGGTTTAGGCTTACGGTTTTCAAAGCCGTTTCCACGGGCAATTTTTCTTCCAATACGGCATCTCTGAATTCTTTAAAAAGCGTATCGGCTTGCCCGATGTCTAAGCGTTCGAGTTTTCCGTTTTCGTCAAAACCGGGCAATGAGCCGATGGCATCGGAGGTCATGCTGATATGAGCTTCGGGAACTCCGGCATTTAGAAGCTCTTTTATTGCTTTTGCGGGTTTCACTTCAAGGTCTGAAAAATAGGGGTATGATGAAGTTGTGAGATCAACATAAGCGAGTTTGCCGTATGTTTTTGCATCTTCAAAAATATAGTGATTTCGATTACAATGGGTGGGAAAGAATTGTTTTAACGAAAGTTCGGTGTTTTCAACGGCATCGGTTAATGGTTTGAAGGGATTTTTGGCATCGCCCATGTGAATGTTTAAAATTCCCGCTTTACCGGCCAGCATACCGGCTACTTTGGCTTCCTGGGCAAGCTGTACCAGACGGTTTTTAGAGGGATGTGAGCTTCTAATATCAGATAAAGCAATTTCGCCCACACCAATCACCTCTTCAATAAAAGTAATATCATGTGCAATACTGCCGGTAACAGAAGGCGGGGGTATTTGATAGGAGCCGGTGTACATCCATACCGATATGCCTTCTTCTTTAAGGGCTTTGGCCTTCATGAGCACTTCGGCCGGTTTGCGTGTATAACCGTCGGTACCGAGGCATCCGACAGCTGTGGTAATTCCGGCTTGTAAAAGATGCGAAAGTTGAACTTCAGGAGTTCGGCTTTTGGGACCGCCTTCGCCGCCTGCACCGGATATGTGAATGTGCGCATCAACCAGCCCGGGAACCAGAAATTTTCCTTTAGCATCAATGACTTCCGGTTCAATTCCCTTTATTTTTGAAAGATCAATTTCTTTTTCAATAGAGAGAATATTTTCCTTGCCAATTAATACATCCTTTTTTCCGAGGTATTGCGGAGCGTACAACTCAATATTTTTTATCAGAATCATAACTTAAGTATAAGAAAATGCTAAAGGCTGCCCGTTTATTGAAAAAGATATAATTTCAGACAGCCTTTGCGGGTTTATGAAAACAGGAACTAAGGTTCAACAATTTTAATGTTGTCAATGGCTAATCGGTCGCCGCCCGGATCGGGAGTCATAAGTCGGAATGCGATATAGACATCCATTCCGGCATAGTCCGACAAATCCAGCTCGTGGGTTATGATTCCTTCGCCGCCGGCGTCGGTTCCCACCGATTCGTCAATTACGCTGTAAGCCACGCCGTTGGCATTACAACCTTCAATGTCTTGTGTGGTGGTTGATACGTAAACTTCGTAACTGTCGGGATAATTTCCGCTGGAGGTCAGCGACATGGCGTCCCATGTCAGCAGCGAGTTGTTTCCGAGTGATACTTTGGGCAGAATCATCCAGTCATCGGCACCGGCTTCGGGATCATAATAAGATACGCCCATGGCGATATTGCTTTCAAAGTAGCTTGAGTTGGTTACAATCCAAGCGCTGTCGGCCATGGATGCTAAACCTGAGCTGTTCGGAACGTTTCCGTCCACATTTACCAATACCCAGTCTTCCGGAATTAATCCGCCGGTTTCTTCAAAGTCTTCTTCAAAGAGTGAACCGCGAAGATCCAATTCTTTTTCTGCGGTATGGGTTTCCGAATCGGCTTTAACGGTTAGAATTACCGTATAAAGCCCGGGTGATGAGTAGGTATGTGTCGGGTTTTCTTCGTTGGAGCTTTCGCCGTCACCAAAATCCCACCGGTAGCTGTATTCGCTAATTCTGTCGGGGATTATACTTTCGGATCTAAAGTTAATTTCAAGCGGAAAAGTCAATTCTTCCACGTCACTTACCGTAAAGTCCACAACGATGCTTGCTTCGGGGACGGGAAAATCTTCGGTATAATCTTCACAGGCATTAAAAAACACTGTAAAGAACAGTCCTGCTGTCAATATTTTTAAGAAATAATGTTTCATTTGTGTATTTTTTAATGTTTTTTAATAATAACCTTCGTTTTGGGTCATTCCTTCATGTTCGTTGGTATCCAGTTCGGATTGCGGTATGGGAAAAAGCCAGTTAGCTGACTTGAGCGTTCCGATATCGGGTAAAACATCGTTGATACGATTGGTTCGTTTAAGATCGAAAAAACGGTGGCCTTCGAAGGCGTATTCCAATCGTCTTTCTTCTTCCAAAGCTAATCTGAAAGCGTTTTGGTCGCCGGCTTCCGCTGATGTCAGGTCTGCGAGTCCGGCGCGGGTTCGTACTTCATTAAGCATATCAAAAGCTTCGCCGTCAGCTTCATAGTTGAGTTCATTGAGGGCTTCTGCCGCAATTAAATACATCTCGGCTAATCGAAAAATAATCATGTTATCTTTATCGGAGCCGTATGTTCGGTATTTTGCACAGTAGTAGGCGCTTTTTAGTTCGCTGTACTGAACGGTGGCATCTCGGCGTGCATCGTTTTCCGAGAAGTAGTTGTAAACCGAGGATGTTTTTTCGGTAGTTTCCCAGGCGGCCACTTCAAAACGGCTTTCGGGCGAAACCCACTCGGCCGTAGCATTGAATGATGATTGGTCATCATAAAAATTTATGGCAAAAATTATTTCATTACTCATGGAGGTTTCATCAAAAATATCAGCAAACTCGGTTTCCAATTCGTATGGCATATCAATTACTTCGGCAGCTTTATCGGCAGCTTTTTGCCAATCTTCAAGGAAAAGGTAGGTTCTTGCCAAAAAGGCCTTGACCGCTCCTTCGTTGGCAAATGAAGGATTGCCTTTGCCGGTTCCTTCCAAAAGCCTTTCTGCTTCTTCTAAGTCGGTGAGAATAAAATCATAAATTTGCCCGGCAGAAGTGCGTGCAATATTAAGGTCTTCCGGTTTAGCTGAATTAATGGGGTCTTCTCTGAGTGGCACATCGCCGAAATGCTTTACTAAATTTGCGTAAAAATGAGCACGCAGGAAATAGCATTGGGCTAAATAATTCTCTTTCTCCGAATCGGAAACACCTTCCACATTGTCAATCTGAGCAATAATGTTGTTTACTCGATTAATTCCGTCATACGACCGATTCCACAAACCGGCTGTGTATCCGTTATCCGGAAAGATTATATTATCACTGATTTGTCGATATTCCTGTTTGGTGCCGACATGAATCAGATTATCGGCAAGTAAATCGGCAAACAATATGGCATCTTGTGATAAGGATGCCGAGTAGAGCGTGTTGTAGCTTCCGGTAAGTGCACCGTCCAAACCTTTTTTATCGGTAAAGACATCTTCGGCGGGTACTGCATCCAATGGATCTACATCTAAAAAGTTGCAGCTTGAAATGAGTACGCTTAGAAATATGCTGTAAATTAGTTTTATCTTCATGGTTTTATTTTTTTTCATATTTAAAAATCAATGTTTACACCAAATATATAAGTTCTTGCTTGCGGATAGGTGAAAAAGTCCGTGCCCTGACGTATGGTTCCGACTCCGGAGTAGTTTACTTCCGGGTCTAAGCCTGAATATCCGGTAAAAGTCAGCAGGTTTTGGCTTTTGATATAAATTCTGAGTTTTGAGATAAAATTAATTTTATCTAAAGCTTTGTTTGAAAAGCTGTATGCCAAGCTGACATCTTTTAATCTTAGATATGAACCGTCTTCCAAGTAGTGTGATGAAATGGGGAAAAGGTTGTTTTTGCCGTTGTAGCGCGGAATGTATGTTACATCGCCCGGTTCCTGCCAACGATCCTGCACGGTTACAAGTTGATTGTCGCTGGTACCGAATGCCATGGCTTCGGCATACTGGCGTGTTCCGTTAAATATGTCATTTCCGTATGAATATTGGAAAAAGAAACGCAGTTCGAAACCGGCATAAGACAGATTATTAATGAAACCGCCTGTGAAAAGCGGATTGGGATCGCCTACCACTTTTCGGTCTTCATCGGTTATTTGACCGTCTTCTTTTACATCTCTGAAAACCAATTCACCCGTAGTGGGATCAACCCCGAGCGATTCGTGCATATAGAAAACGCCTACCGGCTCACCAACAATGACTGCGTTGTTTCCTCTGCCTTCTCCTAAGATGGGCTGGTTGTTGTAAAGTGCGGTAATTTCATTTTTGTTGAATGAAATATTAAAGTTTGAGCTCCAAGTAAAATCGCCTTCGAAATTTACGGTATTGAGCGAGTATTCCATGCCTCGGTTTTCAAGCTCTCCGATGTTAGTTGTGTAGCTTGTAAAGCCGGAGTTCCCCGGAATGGGTCGGGGCAGAAGCAGATCGCTTGTATTGTTCAAATAGAATTCGGCTGCAAAGCTGATTCGGTTTTCAAAGACGGATAGATTCAAACCGGCATTATAATTTTCGGAACGCTCCCAGCGCAAATCCGGATTCGGTATTTGGCGCGGAATAAGTCCGGGTTGGTAATAATAGTTATTGCCTGAGCTGTATAAATTTTGATAACGGTGGCTTCCGATTTGGTCATTTCCGCTGAGGCCAAAGCTTGCTTTTAGTTTTAAATCGCTAAATATGCTGTTGTTCATGAAGTTTTCTTCGATAACACGCCAAGCAAGTGAGGCCGAAGGGAAGCTTGCGTATTTGTTGTTTTCTCCAAAATTGGACGAACCGTCGCGCCTGATACTGATTTCCAATAAATATTTATCTTTTAAGTTATAATTAACTCTTCCGAAAATGGAGTTGATGCGTTCGTCGTATCCTCCTGAGTAGGCATTTTCAATTGTACCGGCTGAATTCAGAAGTTCAAGATTATCGGAGGGAAAATCAATGCCTCGAATAAAATTGTATCGGTCTCGGATACTTTCTAAACTGTAACCGGCCAGAATGCGTATGCGATTGTCTGTATTTAAATTCAGTTTGTATCGGACTGTGGATTGCTGAATGATTTTTTGAACGTTTGAGCGCGCATCAATTCCTATGCCGTTACTTGCCGCACCGCGTTTTACGGTAGTTGGTTCGTAGCGCCGTTCATTCAGGTTATAGAAATCAAAACCGGTCTGATTGGAAAATTCCAAGCGGTCGCTAATGTCATAATTCAGCTCAATATTGGAGATATTTCTTATGGTACGTGCTTCGTTGGTAACTTCATTGCCAATGGCTACGGGATTATCCCAGAAGCCTTCTTCCAAGTAGTTGCCGAACTCGTCTTTTACGGCATATACCGGGGGTTTTGAAATGGCATTGGGCAGCACTCCGTTAATGGTTTGGTCGCCTACAATTCGGTTGTTTATAACGTAGCTTGAGCCAAAATTGGCTTTTATGTCAAATTTATCGGTAACGGCATGGTCTAAGTTTATTCTTCCGGAATATTTTTCATAGTCCGAGCCCAGAACAATGCCTACTTGATTAAAGTAGCCTCCGGAAACATATATTTTAGTTTTTTTATTACCTCCCGAAATTGATATTTTATGATTGTTTATGGGAGCCTGACGGAATACTTCATCTTGCCAATCAGTATCAATATTAGGGTCTAACGATCCCACAAAGCCGGGGTCAAAAGTGCTTACATATTCTTTCCATTGTTCGGCATTGAGTAAATCCAAACGCTTCCATTCTTCTTGTATGCCGGTATATCCGGAATAATTTACCGTGGTTTTTCCGGCTGCTCCGGATTTTGTTGTGATAAGCACCACTCCGTTGGCCGCACGAGCGCCATATATGGTCGCAGCTGCATCTTTAAGTATGGTTATGGATTCAATGTCAGCCGGGTTTATATCCATGCCGGCATCTATTCCTTGTCCTTCAAAGCTAATTTGCCCGTAATTCCCGGTAGTCATCGGAACACCGTCTATTACGTATAAAGGTTGCGTGCCGGAAAAAATGGAGCCGGTACCCCGAATTTTAATTGAGGAAGCCGCACCGGGTGTTCCCGAGTTTTGTACAACCTGCACGCCGGCAGCTTTCCCTTGCAAGGCGCCTTCTATGCCTGTCGAGACCGATTCGGATATTTCATCACCGCTGACATCCGAAACGGAACCGGTTATGAGTTTTTTACTTTGCGTACCGTAACCAATTACCACGACTTCTTCAATGTCGGTTAAATCGGGTTGCATGTTAATTTCAACATTACTTTTCCCTGCTGTGCTTATTTCTGTCGTTTCATAGCCGATGTATGAAAATACCAATGTTTGATTCGGCTCCTGCAGTTTAAGTTTGAATTTTCCGTTTAAATCGGTCATGGTACCTTGCGTTGTGCCTTTTATGGTAACATTTACACCGGGAAAGCCGCCGCCGGTTTCATCGTACACTTGCCCGGTAACGGTAATGGTATCTTTGGGTTGTTTGGTCTGTATATCCTTAGGATGTTTTTTCTTTGATAATATCACCTGTTTTCCCATTACTTCATAATCAATGTCTTTATCTGCAAGTAATACATTTAGAATTTCAAATATGGTTTGTCGTTCTGCTTGGATGCTTACTTTTTGACCGGCATTAATTTGCGCATCGTTGTACATGAAGTAAAATTCACTCTGTTTTTCAATGCTTTTCAGAGCTTTTTTAAGGCTCACATTTTTCAAATCAATGCTTAATCGAGTGTTTTGCGCATAATTGTTGGCACTTAAAGCGCCTACAAAAAACGAAAACAAGATCAGCATCAGCGAACGCATAAAAAACGTTTTGCCGCTTTGCTTTTTCCTGTTGGAATTCAGCTTAAACTTTGGTATTTTTTTCATAAGTGCAATTTTTATTAATATTAAAATCAATTATATCTTCCTGTAAAAGGCTGTTTTTTATCGGATTCTTGCTTTTTCGCGAATCAGGATATGTTTTCCGGTCGCCTTAAAGACAATGGGCGTTGTTTTTTCAATCATCTTCAGAATCTGCTCAAAACTTTCATTGGTTATGGTCATGGTCAGGCGGTGTTTTTCAAGTAAGTCGTCTTCGGCACGGAATTCTTTATCATATTTTCGTTCCAGTATCGGAATGATTTTGCTCAACGGGCTGTCATCAAAAATTAACTTACCGTGTATCCACGAGGTATATAGTTGAGTATTGACTTTATCGCTCACAAAGGTTTTCTCTTGTTTGTAAAAATCTGCTTTATGGCCGGGCATAAGAATAATGTGGCGGGCTTTTTGGGTTAGGCTGTTGGTATGTGAGAGTTTTACACTTCCGGAGTTTAGTGTAGTTTCAACGGTTTCGTTCTCGGGATATGCCGAAAGATTAAATTCCGTCCCTAATACGCTGATTTTTATATCAGAAGTTTTTACCGTAAAGGGTTTTTCTGCATTTTTTTTTATTATAAAATAGGCCTCACCCGTAAGTTCTGCTGAACGCTTGTCGGAATTATATGTTTCGGGAAAACGCAATGTGCTGCCTGAATTCAAATACACTTGTGAGCCGTCGGGCAGGAAAAAGTTGATTACTTGGCCTTTGGGGGCATGTTTTCCCGTTATTTTCGGGACGGTGTAACCGTTGATGTCAAAGAATAATACATAACTAAAAACCCCGCCGGCAAGCAGAAGCAAAATAATGGCTGCCGCGTATTTGTCGATGAAGACTGCGAGGGGATTTATGTAAAACCGCTTTTTATTGCTTTGAATTTTTTTGTAAAGCGCTTCCGATTCCGGTTTTTCAGAGCTCAGTGCTTCTTTTTCAGCATTTTCCCAATGCTCACGCAGCATTTGATTTGATTCGGAGCTTCTGAAAAGCTGTCTTTTTTCTTTATAGTCGGCTGCTCCAAAGAAGATTTTGGCCGTTATTCTTATTTTGTCTATTAGTTTCAAACTGTTTTTATTTGGGTTTATTATGGTTACATTTAATTGAGGGATATCCCTTAATGATTTTTTCTTTTTTTTTATAAAAAGCGAAAAAAACCATAGTTTTACCCAAAGAAGTTGATATTTTTTTAAGAAAAATTAAAAGAACACAAACTAAAGAAACGAAAATTAAATTTTAAAAACTATGAGACATTTGTTTGTATTTATGCTTATTTCCGCTCTGTCGGTGAGTTCGCTTTTTGCTCAAGTACCAAATTCCGAACTAAAGAAAGAGTTGGAAGAACTAAAGGAAGATAATTTGAATTTGCGGCATCGTTTGGATGTCGTTTATAAAAAAATAGATGACATTACTTGGCACAATCGGGTAGGCGATGTAGCTTATATTGATAAAGTATATATGTACGGCCCGCCATTGCGTAAGGAAAAAAATCCTACAGCTCAGGGTGCCGGCAATCCGGTTAAGTTTTGGTCATATATCTTTATACCCAAAAGTGTTGATGCTTCCAAAAAGTATCCGCTGTTGGTATTTCCGCACGGCGGGGTTCACGGTGATTTCAATACCTATTATACACACATTATTCGCGAAATGATGGCGCAAGGTTATATTGTGGTGGCTCCCGAATACCGAGGCAGTACAGGCTACGGAAGAAGCCATTACGAAAAAATAGATTACGGCGGATTGGAAACTGAAGATGTGCATTATGCCCGACAGTATATGATTGATAATTACGATATTGTGAATAAAAATAGTATCGGAGCCATTGGTTGGAGTCACGGCGGACTGATTTCTTTAATGAATATTTTTAATTATCCGAAAGATTATAAAGTTTGCTATGCCGGTGTTCCGGTAAGCGATTTGATTGCCCGTATGGGATATAAAACCCAAGGCTACAGAGATTTGTACTCGGTTGATTATCATATTGGGAAAACGGCTTATGAGGATGTGGAAGAATATCGCCGTCGTTCGCCGGCTTGGAATGCCCACAAATTACAAACCCCTTTATTGATTCACACCAACACCAATGATGCCGATGTAAATGTATTTGAAGTGGAGCATCTCATAAAATCGCTTAAAGCCGAAGGGAAAAAGTTTGAGTATGAAATCTACCAAGATGTACCCGGCGGTCATTCATTCGACCGAATGGATACTCAAGAGGCCAAAGAGATACGATTGAAAATTTATAAGTTTTTAAATGGTTACTTATATCCGCCTTCGCCTTTCAGAAATTTGAAAGACTTACAAAAAGCGGCTTACCGGTTTTAATTTTACAGCTTAATGAAAATTGCAAAAGCCCGTCGGAATTGCAAAAAAAACGACGGGCTTCTTCAATTAGTTTTTTCTAATAAAAATCGGGTATCAAACCCTCTTTTTTCCATTGCTCTGTGGGCAGGCTAAGTTCTTTGATACGTCCGCTGTAGATATCAAAGATCCATGCATGAACGCGCGGATATTCCTTTCTGCTGAATGCGCGTGCCATTACCGGGGTTTTAAAAATATTTTTGGCTTGTTCTTTTACGTTTATTTCCGAAAGCTTATCTAAAACATCTTGTTTTTCGGGAATTTTTTCCAATTCCTGCTTATTTTTATTATACAGGTCTTTTATCGGAGCGATCCAATTTTCAATAAGGCCGTGGTCAATACCGTCAACAGCAGCCGCCACACCGCCGCAACGATAATGCCCGGTGATGATTATGTGTTTGATTTTTAGGTGGATAACCGAGAATTCCAATACCGACAAAAAATTCATATCGCGTAAGCTAACTTGATTGGCAATGTTGCGGTGAATGAATATTTCGCCCGGTTCGGCTTTAAGCATTGAGCTGAGCGGAACGCGGCTGTCTGAGCAGCCAATCATTAAATATTTTGGGCTTTGGCCTTGAGCCAATTTTTTAAAATAGTCGGCATCAAGCTCCAGCTTTTGCTTTATCCATTCTTCATTGTTTCTTAAAAGTTCATCGTAATTTAATTTTCCCATATTATATGTTTAAAATATATTTTAAATTTGTTGTTAAAAATAATGATTCTTTTTTAAAACAGTAATTACTCCTCTTTCGATTGTGTTTCAATTTTCGGTGGATTTTTGGCGATAAGCTTTGGCAGTCTGAAGCTCATAATAATAATTAAACCGGTGAGTGCCGTAAGAATGATAAGTGCTGTTTGTACGGGACGATTATTATCTAAAAAAAAGCCCATAAACGGCGGGCTTAAGGCCGTGCTGAGCACTAAGAGTGTGGTAAAGTAGCTGCGTATTTTTCCCAAAACTTTTTGTCCGTAAACTTCGGCCTGAACGGCTGTAGAAACCGTAGTTCCTATGCCCGATGATATACCCAGCAGAGCATAAAAAAGCGGAAATACCCATTTCGTATCAATGAAGCTGTATGCTGCCAAACCTATGAATGCCGGAATAAGGTATATTGGGAATAAAAATTTGCCGCTGAATCGATCCGTTAATTCGCCCGAAAGGAGCATTCCGGCGGCATTGAAAACGGCAAAAAAAGTAAAGGAAAAAGTAACCCATTCTTTACTATATCCGGCAGTTTCACCCAAGGCATATTGGTATAGAAAAATGGCCGTACAAACAAAAGGAATAAGAAAAAAGTTAAAAGCTATCAGGCGAAAAACCGGCCTTTTCAAATGACGCAAGCCTTCTTTTGCGAGTTCTATCGGCGATTTTATATTTACTCCTTGCGGCAGGCTGACTTTGTTGATGGCCTGCAATGAGGGAAAAAGGATTGCCGATGCAAAAATAACAAGTATCAGCAGACTTGTGCGCCAGTCGTAAGTAACAATCAGGAATGTAATTATGCCGGGAAGTAATATTTGGCTTGCGGGCATTCCCAGTGCTGTTATACTTAAGGCTTTTCCGCGGTCGCTGCCGTAGGCTTTGGCAATGCCGGCTGCCGAGCTGTGCGTCATCATGCCTTGCCCCAGCCAGCGCACCAAAAGCAGACTTGCAACTAAAAAAAGCAAGCTATTAACTTGTGAAAGTGCCGCTACCGAAATCATTAGTGCAATGAATACAATAAGTCCGTAGCGCTTTAAAGGCATTTTATCAATATATCCGCCAAAAAAGCTCAGTAAAAAAGCTGAAGCAATGGTTAAACCCGAATAAATGACTCCAAAAGCGGCATTAGAAATGTCCACACTTTTGAGCCAGTATGGCACATATAGTGAGATTAAAAAAGTTTGTCCGAAAGCTGAAAAGAAATTAAACTGAAAACCAAAATTCAGCATTCGCTTGTTTTTTCTCAGAAAACTCAACCAATTGCTCATTTCTAATTGTATTTATTTACGCATTCGGTGCATTGGCGTATTTCGGGGCGCAGTTTAAGCCTTTCAAAGTCAATAAATTGCTTACATACGGTGCATCGCCCAAAGTCATCCTGATGAATATTGCGAGCAGCTCGTGTGAGCAGTTGCAAGCGGTTTTCAATATTCCGCACTCCGGCTTCTGTTACACTTCTGTTGTTTATGGCATCCATGCGCGAAACTCTTCCGATGGCGTCATCCGGGGCAATGGGTTTGGTGAATTCTTTGAGTTCTTTCAGCCTTTTTTTTAGTTTCTCGGTTTCTTGTTTAATGACTTCTTCCAATATTTCTTTTTGCTCTTTTGTCATAATTATAGCTTTATGATTGTGGAATTCCGAACAGTCGGATTATTCCGAAAAGGCAAAATTAATAAAAAAACGGCAACTTTAAATTTGCAGCCTGCAAAATAAAGTTGCCGAAAAAAAAACTGATATGAAAAGGGTTCTGTCTGCTTAGAGATTTGTATTTTAAAGTTTGTAACTGATACCGACACTAAAACTGCGCCCCGGATTCATGCTTGAATAAATCTCAGCTTCGGAGGGGAACGCACGAAACATACTTTCTGTTCGACTGTTGAGTAGGTTTGATGCTTTAAAACTGATTGATGCACGATGTTCTATGCCTATTTTTTTGTTCAGGCTGAAATTTAGGCTGTGAAAAGGCTCATCGTAAATATCCGGGTACAAACCTATTCCTACAATGGCAAGTGTTTGCCCTTTTACATTATAAAAAATTCCGGCATCCCATCCGGCTTCATAGTGCGCATAGGTAATACCGGCGTTTACCACATAAGGTGATTGCCCGGCCATTTGACGGGTACGCTCTATGTTTTCGCCTGTTTTTAGGTAAGATAGTCTTGAATTATATTCGGCATCGGTCATTTCAATTTGCGATTCAACCAAAGTGAGGTTTCCGCTTACGGTTAAATTACTCAAACTACCGGCCATAAAACCCAAATTTTTCCGAATTTCCAATTCCATTCCGTATAGCATACCATCGCCCACATTACGCGCCTGATATTCGGTGCTGGTTTGTTGTTCGGGAATGCGCACTAATTCGATGGGTTTATCGAAATATTTATAGAATGCACTTACGGAAAACATTTGTCCTTTATTCATGAAGATTTCCCAACGTAAGTCAATATTATCTATTCGGGTTTCGGTCATTTGTCCGTCCCAATTATTATAGGTGAATAAACTTCCGTTGAAAATTCTGTCGGAAATCGGGTCTAAGATTTGGGCATACGATAGCTCTTTAAACGAAGGCCGTGCTATGGTCTTTGCATAGGATGCCCTGAGATTCTGCTGCTCGGTAATATTAAAAATGCTGTTTACGGAAGGGAAAAAATCCAAGGATGCCAATACTTTATCGTTATCCAAATTACTGCCGTTTTCATGGTCGCCGCTTGCGTAAGTTTGGTCGCGTCCGGTGTGTCTTTGTACGAAGTTTTCCGCACGCAGGCCTAAAATCATTTTCAGGCGGGGCATTAAGTGAAATTCATTAGAGACATAAGCTGCCGTATTGTTTACATTAGAACTGTATTCGTTGGGATTGGGATCATTATTGCCCGATTGATAATAAATCGTATTCGGGCTGTTAGGATAGATATTTTCGTCAGTCAGGATTTCATCCGGATTGGCATTGTCCCATGATTGGCTTCCGAAAAATTGCATATCGAAAAATAATATTTCATAATGTCTTACTTTGTATGTATGCGCCATTCCGAATTTAAGCTTGGCATTGGCATTAAATAAATTATAACGTTTTGTAATATCGGCTTTTCCTACAGCATTCAGCTCATTGAGACTGCGCCAAATGCGAGAAGGATTTCCGGCGGCACCGGCATGAAAAATAACGCCGTCATTATGATCGGTATAAGCCGTTTTACGAATGTCCGGGTCGTGAGAAGTGGAATAGGTGGGTGAAATGCGCCAATCAATTTCCCAACCGCTGTTTTCGTACAAACGTGTGCCGTTAAGCAGTATGTTAGTAAGCGAACGTTGGTTATACTCCAAATTATGCGATATGCCGGTAAAGCCCGATTGCCCGACAGCTTGTCCGTTATCTTTCAAATTAAACTGTCCGGCGGTGCTTTCTCCGTTTTGCAGGTGTAATACGGTTAAGCGCGTCTTGGATAAATTGTTTTTATAAGCCAAACCGCCCAGAAGTCCTATTAATACATTGTGTTCGCCTATTTCACCTTCCTGAATAAAAGAATAGCGCAAGTCGGTTTGATCCGGGTCGAAGGTGCGTTGATATTCACTGTTTACAACATCGCTGTAATAGTTGATGTCTGATTTATACGAAAGGGAAAAAACGTATCCCAATTTAGAGCTTGATCTTTTTTTAAGTTGAATTTGATTGGCGAGAGAAAAGTTGGCTCCAAAATCGGGCAGCGATGTTTTTCGCTCGGCACCAAGCTGTGGATTAAAGCTCTTGATAAAATTGCTGACCTGTTCTTGAGAATGGCCGCTGAGCGGCGTTGGAATTGCACTGTTTTCGGCACCGGCGGGCAAAGCGCGTGTGCCGTCATCAAAGCCCAAAAAATCGGTACTTCCTCCTTTATAGCGAAGATAATCCGACTTGAAGTGCATATCCGGATTATAAGCCGTGCTGAAAGAGAAACTCACTACTTTAGATTCCGGAAAAGATTTGGTTTCAATATTCATCATGCCGCCGGTAAAATCGGCCGGCATATCGGCGGTGAAATTTTTCGCTACCATGATATTATCAATCAAATGGCTCGGGAAAATATCCAACTGTATGCTGTTGCGGTCGGGATCAAGGCCGGGAATATCTACATGGTTAAGCATGGTTTTGGAATAGCGGTCGCCCAGGCCGCGCACATATACATATTTGCCGCCTTCCACACTCACGCCCGTAACACGTTTGGCGGCTTCTACAGCCGTGGCATCGCCGATTAGTTGCATTTTTGAAGAAGAAATACCGTCTAAAATAACAGCCGATTTCCGTTTCACGGTTTGCAGTGCCGTTTCGGTAGTGCGCAGAGCATCGGCCGTAACCACTACTTCGGCCAGCTCTTGAGTGCTTTGGTTTAACTTTATATTATCCAATACTACGGTTTGGCCGGCTTTTACTTCCACATTCTCAATGGTCAGGTTTTGGTAAGAAATATAAGATACTTGAATATCGTACTGACCTTCGGGTACTTCAAAGGAAAAATGCCCGTCAAGATCACTTGTGGTTCCTATGCTTGTGCCTTTTACAAAAACGGTAACGCCCACCATTGATTCTCCGGTATTTCCGTCAAATACACGGCCTCTCACGATGCCGTTATCGGCTTGGGCAAGCACTCCGGTTAAGATAAACAGAATAAGAAAGATGTGCTTCATTTCAAACGGGTTTAAAGTGTTTTGTGTGTGATATATTAAAAAAATGAAACGGCCTTTGCGTTAGGCCTTTAAAAATAAGCCAACCGACGGGTCGGAAACCCGTCGGTTTTGTAATCTGCTTATTGTTTATTTAAAATACTGATGGATTATTTTATACTATTTAAAGCGCCGCTTTTAGAGGCCCAAGTCCAAGAAAATACGCTTGCATCCGCTTTGGGAGTTCCGCCGGCTGTTACGCCTGCCGGTACATCTCCGTTTACGTGGCTTGACAGATCTTCTTGAGCTACATCAAATTCAATTCCGGTAAAGCTGACACCAGCTGCCGTTACGCGGTTAATTTGCTGACCTTCTGCAATTTCGGTAAAATAGATGTTTTGTAAATCAACAATGGAGTTGTCATCTACATTTATGAGGTCTTGGGCGTAGCGCTCCAAATTATCATCCCCGGCTATTACCGTGCCGTTTTTAATGGTATGCCCGGCTTCATAAGTACCTTCGGGGCCGTCCAATTCAAAGCAATGACCGGTAGGGGCTATAATAATAAAGTTGTCTAAAGTTCCTTCCCATGATTGGTCGGTATCAATGGCATCATCATTCACGTTCCAAACTAAAACGTTGGTAACATTTACGGTTCCGCCAAACCACTCAATGCCGTCGTCTTGGTTTGATACCACTTCAATATTCTCCACTACCGTGCCTGTTCCGACACCGCCCAATGAGAGTCCGTTAATTTCATTACCTGAGCCAATATTGGCACCGCCGTGGCGTATGGAGATGTATTTCAGTACACCTGAATTATCGGCATTGTCATTTCCTCCGTAAAGACCGTTAGGATCCGAGGTGGGAATACCTTCAATTTGTACTTCCGAGAGTTGGCTGCCTTCGTTACTTGCGGATATTTTGGCTTTACCCAAAACAATTACACCGCCCCACAGTCCGTCGATGTCGGGGTCTAAGTTCGGGCTTCCGAAATTGCCGGCCACTACATCTTCCGGACTAATTTCATCGGCTACGGATGTAAAGATGATAGGCGCATCAGCTGTGCCTTCAGCCATAATTTTGCCGCCTCGGGCAATAAGTAATGCGGTGGCATTGGCACCGGTACCGGCTTCGCCTTTGATAATTGTTCCCGGTTCGATGGTCAGCGTGGCGCCATCGAGTACGGTAATACGTCCGCCGAGTTGGTAAACTTTGTCAGATGTCCAAGTTTCATCTGCGCTGATGTTCTTACTAACGATGATGTTACCGGTTTCCACCGGGTCGGTGTCGTCAATGATTGGGTCATCGTCATCACAAGCAGTAAATAACAAGCTCATGCCTAATACAAGTGTGAAAAGATTTTTAATGTAATTTCGTTTCATTTTAAAATTGTTTAAAGTTTGACTAATAGAAATTTCACGCTGCAAACATAAGCGATAGAAATCCGAAAGGGGTTAATTCAATCTGAAGTAAATTTGAAGAAATTGTTAAGTAAAGTTTCGCAGCATAAATTGTTTTTATTCAGATATCAGAGCTCAGACAGTTTTGCAATCCGGTTGCATAATTGGGAGATTCAGCTTTTTACAAGTTTGTCGGGAAAAACTGCTTAGTGGCGACATATAATTCTGCCTTCAACGAATATTTTGTTTTTGTTGATTAGCATAAATAAAAGCGGATTATTGAATTCTATGTTAAAATTTTTATAAAAAGCTTAAATCTTAATAAAATATTATAGTTTTATTTGCTTTTTAGCCTAAATTTTTATATAATTGTAGAGAACCGAAATAAAAAGATACACCATGATGAATTATGAACATTTGGGCTTTACATTGGATGAAGCACTTGAAATAACCGATAAACTCAATGCACTTAATGCAAATTACCTTATGCATGCGCATAAAGTCAGAAAATATTATTTACTGATTGACGGTGATAATTATTTTAGTTTGCGCGACTTTTTTCAAAATGATTATCAAAACATTTTGAAGAGTGCCGATGCCATTACCGAGCGCATTTTATCTTTGGGAATGAAACCGCAACTTCATCTGCAAACCATGGCCGATAATGCCGAAATTAAAGATTCAGCCGATGAAACACCAACGGATAAAATGTTGGAAGAATTGATTGATGATTGCAAAGTTTTATTTTCATTCTTTATGGAAGCAGCAGATACAGCTAAGCAATTTGGTGATTTGGTGAGTGAAAAAATAATTGTGGAAGCACTGCAACAAACTGAGAAGAAGTATAGAATTTTATCTTCCGTACAAAAATAATGAAAGCACCAATTGGCCGTGATACATTTACGGCAGATGAGACAGGAATCTTGAATTAGAAATACATTACAATAATCATTAAAAATTAGAAAAATGAACAGAGAAGAATTTAAAAAACAAGCAAAAGAAAGAATAGATCAAGTAAACGAACAATTGAAAGCTATTTCGGAAAAAAAAGACCAAGCAAAAAACTATACCAAAGAAAAATATGAGCGTATGGTCGCTGACTTGGAAAATTACAAGAAAAATGCTGAGAATTATACCGAATCGGAGTACCAGCGCATGCTTAATGATGTAAATACAAAAAAAGAGCAGTTGAAAAAATACACCGAGGGCGAATATGATCGTATGATTCGTGATTTGGAAAACTATCGTAAGGATTTAAACCAAAAGTATGAAAGCTTAAAAACCGATGCCGACTCAAAGTGGGAATCAACCAAACAGGTGTTCCAAGCCTCTGCCGATGCTTTTAAAACCTCACTGGATGACTTAAAAAAAGCGTTTTCGGATGAGAGCGAAGAGCCGGAGCAAAGATATAAAGCTTAAATACGCAGCGGTAAAAAAGCAAATGATTTGAAATAAGTTTGCAGCGAATCTTTTTGCTGCAAACTTATTTTAGATTTTTTTTGCATTGCTAAGTGGCATAAAAAACAAGCAAAACGGAAATAAAAGAGTTTGCATCAAAAAAATATCGTCTGTTTTTTTGTACTTTTTAAAAAAAACTTACCTTTGCAGCTCGAAATTAAAATCAGTCCGAAAATAAAATATCATGAAAAGAACATTTCAACCGTCGAAGAGAAAGAGAGTTAACAAGCACGGATTCCGATCCCGAATGCAAACAAAAAACGGTAGAAAAGTATTGGCGCGCAGAAGACGAAAAGGACGCAAGAGCTTGTCAGTTTCTTCTTACGATGCCCACAAAGTATAGATATTACATCATAAATACTTTTCAATAGAGAATCCTTCGCTGCCGTTTTTATCGGTCGAGGGATTTTTTATATATTGTGATTTTTTTATCTCAGTTAATTCCCGATAATATGAGCAACAGCAGCCCCATTGAATTGCTGATATCAAGCAGCAAACTCTCGGATAAACTAAGACAAATTGCCGAAAAAATTGTTGATCGGCAAAGGATTAATGAGCAAGACGCTTTGTTGCTTTATAAGGAGTCGGATTTAGCATTCTTGGGTGTATTGGCTAACTTTGTGCGTGTCGAAAAAAACGGAGATAAAACTTACTTCAACAGAAATTTCCATATTGAACCGACAAATATTTGTATCTACAATTGCAAATTTTGTTCGTATGCGCGAAAAATAAATGAGGAAGGCGCCTGGGAATATTCCGAGGAAGAAATTCTAAATAAAGTAAAACAATATGTAGGAAGCGGAGTAAGCGAAGTGCATATTGTAGGCGGTGTGCACCCCAAACGAGATTTGCATTATTACGGCGGGCTGTTGAAAAAAATTAAAACCTTTATTCCCGATATTCATATTAAAGCGTTTACTGCAGTTGAGCTGGAGTTTATGATAAAAAAATCAAAGCTCAGCTTGAAAGAAGGTTTACAAACGCTCAAAGAATACGGATTGGATTCCATACCGGGCGGAGGTGCCGAAATTTTCAATACCGAGATACGCCGTAAAATTTGTGATGAAAAAGCTTCATCCAAAATGTGGTTGGAGATTCATGAAACAGCACATTCGGTAGGACTTCCGTCGAATGCTACTATTTTGTACGGGCATATAGAAAACTATGAACACCGCATTGAGCACATGAAAATATTGCGCGATTTGCAAGACCGCACCGACGGCTTTAACACCTTTATACCTTTAAAATACCGAAAAGAGAATAATTCCATGTCGCAGATCGGAGAAGTTTCGCTGATTGAAGACCTGAAGAATTATGCCGTATCTCGAATTTTCTTAGATAATTTCCCGCATTTAAAAGCCTATTGGCCCGGAATCGGAAAATCTGCCGCGCAAGCTTCTTTGGCTTTCGGAGTTGATGATTTGGACGGTACCATTGATGATTCCACAAAAATTTATTCCCTTGCCGGAGCCGAAGACCAAAAACCCCAAATGACTACCAAGCAGTTGGTTGATCTGATTAAACAAGCCGGCAAAACACCAATAGAAAGGGATACTCTCTACAGAACAATTAAGAAATATTAAAGCTGCCCCCGAAAACTTATTTAGTATTGGGCAGATAACTTCAAATTCAATTCACTTTTTTCAAGGATGCAAATATTTCAGGTGTTTTCACCCGGCGAAAAACAGACGGTTTTAAAATTCCGTGCGGTGAAAACACCACACGGGCGCAGGGCTTTGATTAAATCTGCCCCCGAAAACTTATTTACTCGGAACTGTAAAATATCAGCTTTTCAGATTGCGAAAGAAGCTGAGTTTAAATTTCGGAGAATTATACGGTTCTGAATTTTATTTGTTTTCACAGACTTATTTTATAATTTCGGGCAAGCTTTTTTGTTTAATATTAATTCGTTTAGTTAGATGGACTCAACAGAACAAGCCACTGCAAATCAGAAGATTCGCTGGGCAAAAGTTATTAAAACGCTGCTTATTATTGCAGCATTAGTTTTACTATCGGGTATTGCCTTTTTTGGGTGGCTAAATTTTTACACCGACCACGGCGATGCTTTTTCGGTGCCTGACTTTAAGGGACATACCGTAGCAGAAGCCAAATCGCTTGCACAAGAAAAGGAACTGCGCTTAGTCGTTATAGATTCGGTTTACTCGGCTGACGGCGAACGCGGAACGGTTATTGACCAAAACCCGCCGCCCGATTTTAAGGTGAAACAAAATCGCAGAATATTTGTAACCATTAAGTCGGTAAATCCCAAAATCATTGAGATGCCGGATTTTCGCGATATGACTTTTGTACAGGCAAAGGCCGATGTGGAAAGTTACGGGCTTAAAATAGGAAAAATAATTTACAAGCCCTCTAAGTACGACAATGTGGTATTGGAGCAGGAATATAAAGGTGAAGTAATAAGCCCGGGTACTGAAATTGAACAATATTCCGAAATAGATTTGGTTTTGGGTGAATCGCAAGACATGGGCAACAGCATTACCCCAATGCTTATTGGCCTGACAAGAGATGAAGCTCAAAAACAAATAAACGAAAGAAACTTAAATTTGGGTGTTGTACTCTACGATGAAACCGTAGTTACAACTGCTGATTCGGTTAGTGCTTTGGTACGAAAGCAGTTTCCCGTTCCAAACGTACCGTTGAATCCCGGCGATGATGTTGACTTATGGATGAGTATGTTAAAAGATACCATTTTCTAAGTTTAAAAAACAATATTTTCCCGCTCATAATACAGATAACAATATTTTGTTTTTCCCGTTATCAAAACAGTGTATTTCAATTTTTTCGCTCATTTTAGTTTATATTCTGTTATGCGATACATATTCCGTATTATCTTAATTTTGCTGTTTCTGACCGGCTATTCGGCTTATTCACAGGAATTACTTATTCCTGTGGTAAATACTCAGGCTGCCAATCAAAAAACTTCTCAAGCCGGTAAAACCGATACTTTGAGTTTGCCTTTTTATGATGATTTTTCATACACCGGCCCTCAGCCCGATAGCGCTTTATGGGCCGATAAAGATGTATATGTCAATGCATATTTTGCCGAAAATCCGCCCACTTGGGGAATGGCTACCTTGGATGCCGTGGATAAAAACGGTGCGTTTTATGCCGAAGCTGATTATAACGAGTCGCATGTGGCTGACCGATTGACATCTAATCCGATTAATTTAGATTTTCCGGATGATAATTCTGTTTACCTTAGTTTCTTCTTCAGTTCGCAAGGACTCGGAGATTATCCGGATATTCAGGACTCATTAATTCTGGAGTTTTTGGATGTTGAAAATCAGGTTTGGAAACAAGTTTGGTATTCAGAAGGTATGATTGCGGATGATTTTCAGTTTGTAATTATACCCGTTGATGAGGATATTTATTTGAAAAAGGGATTTAGGTTTCGGTTTAAAAATTATGTGAGTCTTGGTTCGGAAATGCATGCTGATTTGGCAATAAACGTTGATTATTGGCATATTGACATGGTTTACTTAGACCGTAATCGTACGTCTTCCGACAATGTATTTAAAGATTTGGCCATTACATCGCCGATCAGTTCTTTACTGAGCCCATACAGCGCTATGCCTTACAGTCATTTTATAGTTAATCCGGAAAAACATCTTGCGCCTGCCGTGCAGCTTTCTTATAAAAATAATGATAATACCTTGCGCTTAATCGACAGCTTGAAGCTCACTGTAGCCGACTATCCCGACTATAACCAAATACAAACCGTTAATGCAGGCTCATACAATGTGCCCGCTAATGCACGGAGCAGTGTGAATATTCCGGCTGACTTTAGTTTTTCAGATACCGGCAGTGACCGTCTCATGCTTGAAACTGAGGCTCGCATAGTAACGGCTACTTTTGACCCTGAGCGAAACAACAGCATAAAACGTTATCATGAGTTGGATGATTACTATGCGTATGATGACGGTACCGCGGAAGCCGGCTACGGTTTATACGGTTCCGGAACAAAATACGGACGCGTTGCCTACAAGTTTTATACTGAAACCCCGGCCAATATTTCGGCCGTACAGATGCATTTTAATCGCAGCTTGAATGATGAAGGACGCGATTATTTCTTTTTGAATGTTTGGAAGCAAGCCGAAAACGGTTTGCCCGAAACCGAGCCTGTTGTTTCTTTGGAAGGTGTAAGGCCTGAATACTACGATGCATTAAATACATTTCATACTTTCGAGATCGAGGAGCCGGTTTTTGTTGAGGATACCTTTTATATCGGATGGACTCAAACACAAGCTGAAATGCTTAATGTGGGCTTTGATTTGAATACCGTATCCAATCAATATTTATATTTTAATATTAGCGGAGCTTGGGAACCTTCGCAAGTTGAGGGTACGCTGATGATGCGTCCGGTAATGAAAAACGGACAGAAAGAAGATTCCGCTTCGGATACAAAAAAACGCATGACATTAAGCCCTAATCCCGCTCGAAATTACCTGACTGTAAGTTTCCCGGATACCAATAATGAAATTATTCGCTATTATGAAGTTTATACCGTTTCCGGGCAGATGCTCATTCAGAAAAAATTCGATAAAGACTATATTGATATAAGCAGCCTCGGACGAGGGATATTTTTTTTGAAAGCCTATACGGAAAAGGGTGGCGTATATACCGAAAAATTTGTGGTAATTCGCTGAGTTTAGCTTAATTTTATATAAACTTCTCAAAACTTTTTGCTTTATCGACATTGTCAATATTATGGCTTCAGACATCGGATTTTATTTGCTTGCGATATTTCTAAAGCCTAATTAGCAAGCATATTCGTCTTAGAGTCAATTTTTTTTGTGCTTTTTATTAAATGTCAAAAATTCCGAATTGGTTTTAAGGCGGAACACAATCTGTCAATAAGCATGCGGGAAATATTTTATTATTCAAAAAATTGTTTTTAAAATTATCAAAAAAATAAACAGATGAGAAAAATTAGATTGTTTTTATCCTTGGCAATACTTTTTATGGCAGCACAGGCCAATGCTCAGGAGTTGAGCTTGGAAGATTATTTGTTGCAATACGATTATGAATCGCGTAAAGCGATGAAAATACAAAGCGAACAGCTAATTGAACTTATCAAAACAGATAAAGTACAATTGGTTGATATTCGTTTTGAAGAAGAGTATAAATCGTGGAATATGCCTTTTGCTCTGAGCATTCCTTTGCCCGATTTACCCAAGAATCTGCACAAATTAGATTCAGCAAAAATTATTGTAACGGCTTGTCCGCATAAAGATCGCGCAATCATAGCCATGACTTATCTTAAAACCAAAGGATATCGAGTTAAATATCTGACGGACGGATTATTAGGCCTTGCAAGTTATTTGCGCGGGGATAATGCTTCGGATTTTATTAATGAATGAATGTAAATTTTAAAATTAATAGTTATGAAAACAAAAAAAACACCAAACAACGAGTGGCACTGGTTTAAGGGAGGGCTTATTGTTTCTCTGCTCAGCATGGCTACTTATGTTGTTTTTCAGGAATTAAGTTACAAAAGTTATCCTTTCGGCATAACGGCAAGTTTTGGAAGCATAGCCTCGGTTTTTCATTATATTTTCCCGTCATTATCCGAAAACCCGGTTCTTCTGAAATATGCAAACAGTTCAGCTCTTCCTGTAGCAGTCGGTATATTGTTCAGCGTTATTTTGGGAGGCTTTGTCGCTGCCAAAATCAGTAAGACTTATGCTCCCGAGTTGATACCGGCCGTATGGGAAAAATATCACGGTTCAAGCTTGTGGAAAAGATACATAACGGTATTGATCGGCGGATTTTTACTCGGCTGGGGTGCTGTGCTTGCAAGCGGATGCACTACCGGAAACATTTTGCAGGGATGGGCACATTTATCGCTTGGCAGCATGGTTGCCGGTGCCTCTTTCTTTATTTCCGGAATACTTATAGCTAAATTACTTTACTCAAAAACAGGAGGACATAAATAATGGTACTAAAAATAATTATTGGTATAATCGTAGGATTTGTATTCGGCTACACATTGCAAAGAACCGGTATTACTAAATACCCGAGAGTAATGGGCTTGTTGTTGCTCAAAGATTTCAAAATATTGAAGTTTATGCTTACAGCCGTAACTTTCTCAATGATTGGTTTTTATGCCTTGGATAGCTTTGGTGTTATTTCGCTTAACCCAAAACCGCTTGATTGGGGAAAACCCGTAGGAGGGTTGATTTTTGGAATTGGTATGGCTTTGCTCGGTTATTGCCCCGGAACCATGCTTTCTCGAATCGGAGAAGGCAAAAAAGATGCTTGGCTCGGATTAGTCGGTATGGTGCTTGGAATTGTATTTTTTGCCGTAAATATTAAGTTTTTCAAAGAAAACCTGACCTCCAATTCAATGAGTGGTGATATTTCTGCTTTTTTAGGTATTCATCCGTGGATAATCGTTCCCGTTGCAGTAGTGATTTTTGCGGCAATTATCTATTTTGCCGATAAAAAGGCAGATGATTTCAAAAAGAATTTTTAACGAGCTTTGTTGAAAAAGCATAAAGAAAAAAACCGCTTTAAAGCGGTTTTTTTCTTTATTGTTAAATTTAAATTTTAAAACCTTTTGAAGGATTTTGAGCATCGACTACTCCGATAGCAGTCATGTGTACAATTTCTTTTACACTGGCTTCTAAAGGTACGATATGAATGGGGCGTTTTACACCGTTTAGAATCGGTCCGAATACTTCGGAGTTGCCAATTTCCTGCATCATTTTGTAGGCTGCATTCGCCGAATCCAAATCGGGAAATACAAGGGTATTAATTTTTTCTCTTTGCAGTTTTGTGAACGGGAACTTTTTCATTCTTAATGCAGGGTTCAGAGCAAAATTCATTTGCATTTCACCGTCCACCATTATGTCAGGATGCTCTCGGTGGAGTTTGTCCACAGCCTGTGCCACAACATTGGCCATTCCCGATCGTACGGTACCGAAATTTGAATAGGAAACCATCGCTATTTTGGGCTCAATATTCATTTTTCGAATGGTTTTTGATACTGTCAGTACGGTTTGTACCAATGAGTTTGCATCATGGGTGATATTGGTACTGGTATCGGCAAAGAAGAACGTGCCTTTTTTTGTCGATATGATGTGCATACCGGCTACGTGCTCAATTTTATCATTACAATTAATTACTTCAATAATCGGGCGTAAGGCATTTCTGTATTTAGTGGCATAACCGGTGATAAATACATCGGCTTCACCGCTTTCAACCAGCATGGTTCCAAAATAATTACGGTTGTACATGAGTTCTTTAACATCGTTTGGCGATACGCCTTTTCTGTGTCTGTGTTCGTAAAAATATTTGGAATAGCGTTCTCTTCTTTCTGCCATTTCCGGTGCATACGGATCGCAAATAACTGCTGCTTCTTTTAATTCTTCCAGTTTAAATTCATCAATTAAATTCTCAATAGTTTTTTTATCGCCAACTAAGATGGGTTGGGCAAATCCTTCGTGGTGTGCAAGTTGCGCAGCTTTCAGAACGGTATAGTTGTCTGCATCGGCGTAAACCACTTTTTTGGTGTTTTTGCGAGCCTGTGCATAAATTTCACGAATCAGTTTGTTTTCGTGGCCCATTTTTTCAATTAGTTCTTCCTTATAGGCTTCCATATCAGTGATTTTTACACGCGCCACGCCGGAATCCATGGCCGCTTGTGCCACAGCAGGAGCTATTTTTGTAATGAGCCTGGGGTCTAATGGTTTGGGTATTAAATATTCTTTTCCGAAAATCAACTGCTTATTGTTATAGGCCGTATTTACTTCTTCAGGTACATCTTCGTTAGCCAGTTCGGCCAGTGCATATACGGCTGCTTTTTTCATTTCTTCGTTGATGTCTGAAGCTCGCACATCTAAAGCGCCTCTAAAAATAAAAGGAAAACCCAAAACATTGTTTACTTGGTTGGGATAGTCCGATCGGCCGGTAGCCATAATTACATCGGAGCGCGCATCCAAAGCATCTTCATAGGTGATTTCCGGATCCGGATTGGCCATGGCAAATATGATCGGATTGTCGGCCATTGTTTTTACCATTTTTTTACTCAGAAGGTCTTTTACCGAAAGCCCAAGGAACAGGTCGGCATCTTTTATGGCTTCTTCAAGAGTTGAAAGTTTTCGGGAGGTGGCAAATTGTTTTTTATATTTCGATAAATCTGTGCGCTTATCATTTATTACGCCCTTGCTGTCACACATGACAATGTTTTTCTTTTTGGCACCGATAGAAATCAGCAGGTTGGTGCAGGCAATGGCCGATGCGCCGGCACCGCTCACCACAATTTTGATGTTTTCAATTTTTTTCTTAACAATCTTGAGGGCATTCACAACACCGGCTGCCGATATAATGGCCGTTCCGTGTTGGTCGTCGTGCATCACAGGAATATCTAAGGCTTTTTTGAGTCTGGCTTCAATTTCAAAACATTCCGGGGCTTTAATGTCTTCCAGATTAATGCCTCCAAAAGTAGGCGCCATAATTTTTACTGTTTCCACGAATTTATCTATATCTTCAGTATCTAACTCTATATCAAACACATCGATATCCGCAAAAATCTTAAACAGCAGGCCTTTTCCCTCCATAACGGGTTTGCCTGCCAATGCGCCGAGGTTTCCCAAACCCAAAACGGCAGTACCGTTTGAGATAACGGCTACCAAATTCTGGCGCGCCGTGTATTTATAAGAATCGTTCGGATTTTTTTCAATTTCCAGACAAGGCTCGGCTACGCCGGGCGAATAGGCCAAAGACAGATCGCGTTGCGTGCTGTAGGCAGTGGTAGGCACCACTTGAATTTTGCCGGGCCGGCCTTCGGAATGATAATTGAGTGCTTCTTCTTTTGTGATTTTTGCCATGGTATTAGTTTATTTGGTTTTTCTTCATACAAAATTAACTTATATTAATCGGAGTATGCTTCGGAGCGGCATGTTACCGGGCAGAAATTAGAAAAAAAGCTGCTTTTTGTTTTGCTCAAGAATTGCCGCAGACTGTAGAAATTAAAAACTGCTCAATCTCGCGCACACTTCAAAACGTCCGAGGTTCCTGAGCTACAGTCGAAGGACAGGACTTTTGAACGTGGGTGGGGAACCAAAATGAACGAACAAACAAAGACGTTTTGAAGTCCTCCGGACGTTCAAAAGTTCGGTAGCCTCTTTTGCACATTTGTCCGATAAAAATGCTGCGCAAAATTTTCAAAACAAATTTTTTTATTAATTTTAAAACTTGAAGAAAATGCAAAATTTAACAGAATTTTTAGAATCAAACGGTGAATTGAAAGCAGAGGAAATGCAAAAGCTAAGCGGCGGAAGTGATTTGGCGGATGCAGCTACTAATATAGCAATTTCTACGACACAAGGAGCGGCGGCATCAGGTGGAGATATTATGATAACAATACATGGAACATTTCCCGGGGCATTACTTTAATCAATTTTGTAAATAATGAGAGTTATACAGGTCATTATGTTTTTATAGTATAATGACCTGTTCAAATCTATAATTATGGAAAAGCAGTATTCAAAAGAAAAACTTTTAATCTTTTTATTTTTTTTAGTTATTATTCAGTATAGTTGCAACGATAATAAAAATGAAATTTACTCATACTACGAAAATGACAGAATTGTTATCAAAGCTGTTTGTAATGATAGCGATACAGGGCACTTTATTGTTGATACAGGCGGTGGTCTGATTTCATTAGACAGTTCATTTTATGCTGACGTAATAAAGTCAAAAACGGTAATTGGGAAACCAAATTTCTCAGCCGGCCCCGGTTCAAAAAGAATAAAGCGAGTTGTATATGACAGCTTAAGTTTCAGATATAAGTCTAATACCTATGAAAATCTCAAGTTTTCAGTATTTAATTTCGATGATTTTTTTATTAATCATTATGAAGGGATTATCGGAGCTGAATTTTTAAAAGATAAAATATTATTACTTGATTTTGAAAATGAAGTTTTCAACTTCATTCAAAGAGCTGCTATAAAAGAATATGCAGGATTAGATTCAATTCCCATAACACTCACTAAAGGAAAACCCTGTATTGAAGCTTCCATCACGCTTAAAGACAGCAGTAAAATAACAGGAAGTTTTATTCTTGACACAGGATTTTCAGGATTTTTAATGCTCTGGCAGCATGTAGCCGAAGCCCATATCGGAGAAAGTGCTTATTCAAATAGGCTTACAATTGAAGGAAAAAATGCTAACATTTCAGGCGATATGAAAATGCATGTTTTTGTGGCTGAAAGTTTAAAAAATAGGTTGTTCGAAGTAAAAAAAACAATAATAGCTTATGAAGAATATGAGAACCCTGTTGCCGTAAAAAATCCGGATACTTATCAATTAGGCGTTATAGGTAATGATTTGTTGTCGAATTATTTAATTATCTTGGATTATCCTATGAGGAAAATGTATTTTAAGCCTTATAAAGACATTGAACAAGAAGAATTTTACCGGGCAGGCTTTGAAACAGGAATATATAAAAATAAGGGATTGTTAGTGCAAGCCCTTATTCACAACTCCCCCGCCGACAGTGCCGGCATACAAATAGACGATATACTCCTGGAAGCAAACGGAATAAAAGCCACTAAGGCAAATCGCTCTGAAATAGTAAAACTGCTCAGAACCCCCGGTACCGTAAAATTAAAACTCCAACGCAAGGACTCAGTTTTCGAAAAACAAGTACCCGTAAAAAA
>CAYYQW010000034.1:0-37826 GCA_964472505.1 uncultured Bacteroidaceae bacterium
ACAGGCCACGCAAACAGTATTCCTTTATGGATTTTTGGATTTCTTTATTAGGGTTAGTAGATGTAAGATGTAAGATATAAGTATTTAGATTTAAGACAAATCAGAAGTCAGATATCAGATATCAGACCGTCGCAGATAATATTCTGCAGCCCGATAATTGGAAACAACTAAACAACTCCACGACTCCACGACTCCACGACTCCACAACTCCACAACTCCACAACTCAACAACTCAACAACTCCACGACTCAACAACTCCACAACTCAACAAACAAACAACTCCACAGCTGAACCATTTCTGCCGAACTCTTTTTTGCATCAGCCCTGAATTTTAAAAAAAATCATTATATTTGTAATAAAGAAACATTATAATTTTAAAATACCTGTTGAATAAAAAGAACAGCATGAGTAAAAAAATAGATATAGATATTATTGAAAATTTTCCCGAAGAATTTTTTTCTCAACTAAACTCGGAAGCACGACAGGAATTTAACAATTTACTTAATTATTTCGTTCATAAATATAATATTGTTCTAAATGATATCCCGGATAAAAGTAAAGCAGAAAAAGGCAAAGAAAACTTTATGCTTTTTTTGAAAAAGGGCTTTCATGTCTCAGAAAAAGAACTTGAAAAAATAAATCAAATTCAAAAAGACATTAATTCATGGGACATAGAAAAGTATTAATAGATACTTCCGTTATCATTGATTATATCAGAAAAAAACAGAAAGAAAAATCGGATCTTTATAAACTTTTCGATAAGCAATATATTTTGTATATCTCTGCCGTAAGTTGTTTTGAGCTGTATGCGGGCTTAAATGAAACAAACAGAAAATTAACAGAGATTATTTTAGCCCACATTAACCGCCACAACTTCGACGGCGATGTAGCCCAAAACGCGGCCTTAATTTACAATAATTTAAAAAAAAGAAATCAAATAATAGAAATTAGAGATATTTTTATAGCAGCATCAGCCGCATCGCTGAATATACCCCTTGCCACAAAAAATATTAAGCACTTTGCCCGTATTCAAGAAATAGAACTTTTAGAAAGCATAATATAATCAGAGGTCAGACATCAGAGGTCAGACATCAGATCGACGCAGTTAATATCTTGCAAGCCGATAATCAGAAACAACTCCACAACTCCACAAATAAACAACTCCACAACTGAATCAGAGATCAGAAGTCAGAGGTCAGATATCAGAGGTCAGATATCAGACCGTTACAGTTAACATTCTGCAGCCCGATGATTGAAAACAACTCCACAACTCCACAACTCCACAACTCCACAACTCCACAACTCCACGACTCAACAACTCCACGACTCAACAACTCAACCAAAAAATGCCAAGTCGCACAGTCGCTAAGTCGTTTAAAAAAGCAACAAACAAATCAGAGATCAGAGGTCAGAGGCCGGATATCAGACCGACACAGTTAATATTCTGCAGCCCGATAATTGGAAACAACTAAACAACTCCACAAATAAACAACTCCACCAAAAAATGCCAAGTCGCACAGTTGCACAGTCGCATAGTCGTAAAAAAAAGCTGCAAATCAACAACTCCCCGACTCCACGAATTAACAACTCCACAACTATACAACTAAACAAACAAAACAGCTCCGCGAATAAACAATTTTTATCAAAAAACCATTACATTTGCAGACAAACTAAGATTAAAGATGCCAAACGACATTGCCCTGAAAATAGAAAATCTCTCGAAGAAATACCGACTGGGCTTGGTGGGAACCAATACGCTGCGCGGTGATTTACAGGCCTGGTGGTACCGCATGCGCGGCAAGGAAGACCCTACGCTGAAAATTGGCGAAGAGAACAAACTGGCTGAAAGCGGCGGAAAACATATTTGGGCTTTGCAGGATATTAATTTGGAAGTGAAGAAAGGCGAAGTGCTGGGCATTATAGGCAAAAACGGAGCCGGCAAAAGTACGCTGCTCAAAATTCTCTCGCGCGTAACCGGCCCCACCACCGGAAAGGTGGAAATAAACGGCAGCATTGCCAGCTTGTTGGAAGTGGGCACCGGTTTTCACCCGGAGCTTACCGGCATGGAAAATATTTACCTGAACGGCGCCATTATGGGCATGAGCAAAGCCGAAATAAAATCCAAAATTGATGAAATAGTAGAATTTGCCGGCGTAGCCAAATACATAGACACGCCCGTAAAACGCTACAGCAGCGGCATGCGCGTGCGCTTGGGCTTTGCCGTAGCCGCCTTTTTGGAGCCGGACATTCTGGTAGTGGACGAAGTACTGGCCGTAGGCGATGCCGAATTCCAGAAAAAAGCCATCGGCAAAATGAAGGATGTTTCAAAAGGTGAAGGACGCACGGTATTGTTTGTGAGTCATAATATGGGAAGTGTGAAGGCGTTGTGTACGCGAGCAGTTTTACTGGAAAATGGGCGAATTGCTAAAATCGGTGGTGTAGATAATATTGTGTCATATTATTTATCCGGGGGCGGAAAAAATACAGCACAGCATAAAAATTTCGAACCGGAAAATTTTGGCAACAAAAGCCTTTATATCTCAGAAATAGGCATACACGCAAAAGGAAAAAGCCCGGCAGAACCTTTAGCCAGAAATAATGTGCTTGAGATTTTCATTAAATACAATTATGAAAAAACGGATAATTCTTTTTACCATATAAATTTACGCGTAAAATCTGACGATGGCGTTTATCTGTTTAACACTGCAAATACCATTGCCAAAAATAAAATTGAAATTTCCGAAGGGAATAATACATTCAAAGTTATTATTCCTGATATGTTTCTTAAAGATGGAAATTATCTATTAGACTGTATGATTGTAAAAAACAGAAAAAATGTTATTAATATAGAAGACGATGTGCTTGCTTTTAGCATCAACCCGGAAAAAAAAGCTTTGGGATCAAATACAGGCAAAGGGAAAACCTATTTAACACCACATATTGAATGGTTAAATGTTTAATGATGAAAATAAAGATAAATATCCCTTATACTAAATCAAAATTTGTCGGCATCTCATTAAATATTGCAAGACAATTTAAGAAGAACGAACAAAAACCTATAGAACTAAAAGATAATAAATATAACAAAATATTCTGTATAGGTTTTAATAAAACAGGAACAACTACATTAGAATATACTTTAAAACAACATAATTTTAGTGTAGAAAAACAGTCTGTGTTTTCAAATTATGCCAATGATTGGGCTGCACGTGATTTTTCTCGCATAATTAAATCGTGCAAAAAAGCTGATGCGTTTCAAGACTTCCCGTTTTCTTTTCCGCATACATTCATTGCATTAGATATGGCTTTTCCAAACAGCAAATTTATCCTTACTCTAAGAGACAATCCTGAACAATGGTACAACTCAATCGTAAAATTTCACAGTAAACTATGGGCAGACGGAAATGTGCCAACAAAACAAGACCTTCAGAATGCTACGAGATATTACAAAGGTAGACCATGGCAAATGAACAGAATGCTCTTTTCCAGCCCTGAAGAAGACCCGTACAATAAAGAAAAACTGATTAAACAGTATCTTGACCACATAAACAACGTAAAAAATTATTTCAGACACAGAGAAAAAGATTTATTGATAATAAATGTTTCAGAAAAAAACAGCTATAAAGATTTTTGTAACTCCTTAAATATAAGCCCCATTTTCGATAAGTTTCCATGGAAAAACAAAACATAACCTACGTAACTCAACCTACACTTCCCGATCTGGAAGAGTACACCAAATTATTAAAACAAATTTGGGAAAGCAAGCATATTGCCAATAACGGACCATTTCATCACAAATTTGAACAGGCGCTGTGCAACTATTTAAAAGTCCAAAACCTTTCGCTTTTTTCAAACGGTACGCTGGCTCTTATGACGGCTCTGAGGGCATTGCGCATCACCGGCGAAGTCATTACTACGCCTTACAGTTTTGTGGCCACTACGCATGCCCTGCATTGGAACGGCATAAAGCCTGTATTTTGCGATATTAATGAACACGATTGTAATATAAACGCCGAAAAAATAGAAGCCCACATTACCCCCAAAACCACGGCCATAATGCCGGTACACGTGTACGGCAATCCCTGTGATAACGACAAAATTCAAAAAATTGCCGATATTTACGGTTTAAAAGTCATTTACGATGCCGCTCATGGCTTTGGCGTAGAGAAACATGATAAAAGTATCTTAAATTGGGGCGATGCAAGTGTATTGAGTTTTCATGCCACCAAAACCTTTAACACCGTGGAAGGTGGTGCCATTGTTACTAAAGACGAAAAATTAAAACAACGCATTGATTATTTTAAAAATTTTGGCTTTGCTGATGAAACCACCGTTATCGGTTACGGAATAAATGCAAAGATGAATGAACTCATAGCCGCTTACGGCCTTCTGCAACTTAAAACCATTGACGAAAACATCCGCAAACGACGCGAAAAGGTCAATTTATATCGCAGTTTATTGCAAAATACACCGGGTATAAAATTTTTTACGGATTTTGAAAACGTCCGGCACAATTATACCTATTTTCCGATATTTATCGACCAAAAAACATACGGCAAAAGCCGGGACGAAGTTTATAACAAACTTAAAGAAAATAATATTTTTGCCCGGCGCTATTTTTATCCGCTCATCAGCCAATTCAATGCCTATAAAGAATTGCCCACGGCAAATAAAGAAAATTTACCGATTGCCGAAAAAATCACCGAACAAGTATTATCTTTGCCTTTATACGCCGAGTTGCAAAACGAAACGATTGAAAAAATTGTGAAGATAATAAATGGATAAAAACAGCTTGCAACATATTATCGCACAGGGCGAAAACGAACAAACGGAGTTTAAAACTTCTTTCAATAAAAAGACTATTGAAACTATTGCGGCTTTTGCAAACAGCAGGGGCGGTCATATTATTATCGGTGTTTCCGATAAAAGATCAATCATAGGCACGGAAATTACACAAGAAAGTATTCAAAATTGGCAAAACGAAATAAAATCCAAAACTCAGCCGGCTATTAATCCCGACATCGAATCTTATGTAATAGAAAAAAAAACGGTTATTTGTATATCTGTTCAGGAATATCCGGTAAAACCCGTTTCGGTGCAAGGCAGATATTACATCAGAAAAAACAATTCAAATCATTTGCTTTCGGCAAGCGAAATCAATGACCTTTATTTACAATCCATACAAACATCATGGGACAGCTATCCGTATGCTGATGCAAAATATTCTGATTTGGATGAAGATAAAATTACAAATTTCACAGATAAAGTAAATCAAAGCGGACGGTTCAAATTATCAGGAACACCTTACGAATGTGTAAAAAAATTACATTTGATTAAAAACAATGAACCTACCAATGCAGCAATGCTGTTGTTTTCAAAAGAAGAACTGTTTTACAATGTTCATATCGGTCGATTTAAAACCCAATCGCATATCATTGACGACAAAATGGTACGCGGTACACTTTTTGAAGCCGTTGACAATACCATGACCTATATTATCAGTCACCTGAAAGTAGCATTTGAAATTACGGGAAAAACATCGCAACGAACTGAAATTTTTGAATACCCGCTTCCGGCAATCCGGGAATTAGTTTTAAATGCAATTATACACAGAGATTACAAAAGCCCGACTGATATTCAAATTAGAATTTTTGACAAAGAGATTACGATTTTTAATCCCGGGAAACTTTACGGCGGATTAACCGTTGAAGACCTGAAAACCGATAATTATCAGGCACAAAGCCGAAACAAACTCATAACCGAAGCATTTTATTTAACCAAAGATATTGAAAAATACGGTAGCGGATACCGCAGAATAAGAGAATATATTGCGGAATATCCGACCATGTTTTTTGATTTTGAAGAAAACTCCGGCGGATTTCTTACGAAGATAGGATACAAAGAACAAAAAATAATTAACAAAGCGAAGGAATCGGAAACTGACACAGAAACTGACACAGAAACTGACACAGAAACTGACACAGAAAATATAAGATTATCTAAAATAATTAGCTTAATAAGCAAAAACAATAAAATTACTACATCAAAAATTGCTGAAATTTTAAATGTATCAAGAAGTTCAATAGCCAGAGATATAAAAATGCTGAAGAAAAAGAAAAAATTGCTTCGAATAGGAGGAGACAGAGGCGGACATTGGCAAATTTTAGAGTAAAAAATATACCTTTGCCCTTGTATGCCGAGTTGCAAAACGAAACGATTGAAAAAATTGTGAAGATAATAAATGGATAAAAACAGCTTGCAACATATTATCGCACAGGGCGAAAACGAACAAACGGAGTTTAAAACTTCTTTCAATAAGGAAGTGATTGAAACCATTGTGGCTTTTGCAAACAAAAAAGGCGGGAGTATTTATATCGGTATTTCAAAAACAAATAACATAGTTGGCGTAAAAGTCAATGGAGAGAGCATCCAAAATTGGATTAACGAAATTAAAAGCAAAACAACGCCGGCTTTGATAGTCGATTCCGATTTTATTAAAATTGAAAACAAAACAATCGTTCGCCTGCGAATTGCCGAATATCCTATCAAGCCCGTTTCTACACAAGGAAAATATTATAAAAGAATATTTAATTCCAATCATTTGCTCAGCACCGATGAAATAGCTAACGAACATTTAAAAACAATCAATACAAGTTGGGATTATTACCCAAGCCCTTACCATACCATTGATGATATAGACATAGACAAAGTCGGGCGTTTTGTCGCAGAAACAGAACGTAAAAATGACAACAAAATAGCAATTGATGCGATTGAATTTTTAAAAAAGTTTGAATTCATTCGCAATGAGCAATTAACTTTGGGTGCTTATCTGTTGTTTGTAAAAAATCATTGCACGATTTCCGATATTCAGGTAGGCAGATTTAAAAGCGACATCACAATTATCGACAGCATCTCATTAAATACCGACCTGTTTGCCGAAGTGGATGAAATACTTGCTTTTATCCGAAAACATTTGATGGTGGAGTATATCATTACCGGCGAAGCACAACGAACCGAACGGTTTGATTATCCGACAGATGCCATACGCGAAATAGTCATTAACATGATTGTGCACAGAGACTACAGAAACAGCAGTGCTTCAATTATTAAAATTTTCGATGACAGAATAGAATTTTTTAATCCGGGCAATTTGTACGACGGACTAACTGTAAACGATTTGTTATCCGGTAATTATACGTCAAAAACAAGAAATAAATTAATTGCAAAAGCATTTAAAGAAGTTGGATTGATTGAACGATACGGTACCGGAATCAAAAGAATTATAGATATTTGTGCCAATTACGGAACAATTCCGCCAAAAATTGAAGAACTTCCCAAAGGATTTCGTGTAACTTTATTTAAGGAAAAACTCAATGACACTTTAAATGACCCTATAAATGACACTTTAAATGACACTTTAAATGACAGAACAAATGCTATTTTGAATTATATAAAAGAAAATAAAAACATTACACAAGATGAAATTGCTGAAAAATGCAAAGTTAGTGTAGAGACAATAAAGCGAGATATTAGTAAAATGCAAAATGCAAATTTGATAAAAAGAGTAGGCAGCAGAAAATCCGGATATTGGCAAATTTTAGAATAAAAAATAGACCTTTGCCTTTGGATGCCGAATTGGAAAAAGAGACTATAGAGTATATTGTAAGAATTATACAGCAATGAAATTAGATAAAAAAATTAAACTGGGAAGGAATAAAGGAATCGGTTTTGGATTTCATATAGCCCGTTACAAAGATAAAATAAGACCGATGATTGAATACAAAAGTGATGAAGATTATTCCGGCAAACTCTTAAAATACATACACATTGGCTATCCAAAAGCCGCATCAACTGCATTACAAAACGGGTTTTTCGGAAAACACCCGCAACTCTTGCACTTAGGTTGCGGAGCAAGAGGCCATTCGGATTATTGGGATGATTTGGGCTATATAGACAAAAACATCAATATAGCAATGGAAATTGACCTGCGCTACCGTAATTCCCTATCTTATGATGCCGAGAAAGTAAACGCTCATTTTCAAAAATACTTTACACAAGCAAAAAACTCAAAAGACATTAAAGCCTGCGGCATTTCCAATGAAAACTACAGTTTCCAATGGAACTACGGCATTGATATAGAAGAAAAAGCCCGTCGTTTGCATGAGATTTTCGGCTCAGACACTAAAATAATTATCATAACAAGAGAACAAAAAGACTTATTAAAATCCCTTTACAAAGAACAAATTCGTTTTGGATATGCCGGCAGCTACAACGACTTTTTACAATATTTATGGAACTACAAAGACCGCAGTTTTTTTTACGAATTTTGTTTCGATAAAGTAGTGAGCGTGTATGAGCGATATTTTGGTAAAGAAAACATACACATTTTTACTTTTGAAGACTTTAAAACAAAACAAACTGAGTTTCTTTCTTCATTGTCTGACTTTCTGACCATTAAGTCAGATTTAATTCCTGAGATTACCACCCATTACAATAAACAGCTTTCAAACGAGGCTCTTGCAGTAAAAAGAATTATGAACGAAAAATATCCGCACACATCCGAAAAGGGTTTTTACAATCCTTTTGATAATCACAGATATATCCCGTATTACACAGATGAACTAAAAACAGAAGTGCCTTTTGATGTGTTTTTTGATTATCATTTGAGGCATAAATTGTGTATGGCTGCCGAAAGCATTGCCGAAAAAACAGAAGTTAAATCCCTTGATTTGTCTTATGATAAAAAATTTGACGCTGTCTTTAAAGAACATTTCGGAGAATCAAATAAAAATCTATCCGAAAAATATAATTTAAACCTGTCAGAACACAATTATTTATTATAAACTATCAGCATGAAAATTGCCATAATGCAACCATATTTTTTCCCGTATATCGGCTATTTTCAACTCATAAATGCCGTTGATAAATTTGTGATATACGATGATGTAAACTTCATAAAACAAGGTTGGATTAACAGAAATTATATAATGTTAAATGAGCACGTTCAATTGTTTTCTTTGCCCGTAAAAGACATCAGTTCATTCAGAAAAATCAATGAAACCCAAATCAACACCCAAGATTTTAGAAGAATAAAGAAAAAAATTCTGAAAACGATACAACAAGCATACAGCAAAAGCCTAAACTACGAAACTATTTTTCCTGTCATTGAAAATACACTAAATATTCAATCCGATTTTATATCAGATTATGCAAAAGAAAGTATTTTTGCTGTAATTGATTATCTGAATATTAATACAAAAATCATTAAAAGCTCGGAAATTTATAACAATTCCAATCTGAATTCATGGAAACGTATTGTCGATATTTGCAAAAAAGAAAATTCGGATAATTATATTAACCCGATTGGAGGTAAAACACTTTATGATATTTCCGACTTTCGTAAAAGTACTATTGAATTAGAGTTTTTACAAACACAATCCGATTTGAGCAAATTATCAATTATTGATATGCTGATGACTAAAACAAAAGCTGAAATAAAAGAAAACTTATATAAATATGAACTCAAATAACAAAAATATTATTGTGGTACTCGGAGCCACCGGGACACTCGGTACATACTTTACAGATTACCTGTCTGAAAAAGGATACAAAATATTTGCAAGCGGCAGACGAAATGTTAATACAGAATACTATCAATCAAAAGGAATAGAATCGGCAAGTGTGGATCTTACTCAAAAAGAAGATTTTAAAAAATTGCCGCAAGAAAATGTAAAAGCAGTAGTCTTAATTTCGGGTGCCATGCCGTCGCGTATGGAAGGCTACAAACCGCAAACCTATATTGATGTAAACATTACCGGAACACTCAATGTATTGGAATATTGCAGAAAAACCGGGGCTGAGCGTTTGCTTTTTACACAAAGCCATTCCGATGTAGCCGGATACTGGAACACCGGTGAATACATAAAAGCCGATGCGCCCCGAAAACTCAACTACAAAGGGGATCATGCCGTTTACATTATTTCTAAAAATGCCGCCGTAGATTTAATTGAGCATTACCGGCAGGATTACGGACTTAAAACATTTATATTCAGGCTTCCTACCATTTATTGTTGGCGACCGATACCGGATATGTATGTAAACGGCAAAAACGTACCCATCGGATACCGTTATTTTATAGATAAAGCCCTAAAATCAGAAACCATTGAAATTTGGGGAAAGCCCGAATCGCCCAAAGACATTGTTTACGTACAAGATTTTAACCAAATGCTTGAACAGGCTATCAATGTCAAGCAAGAAAAAGGCTTTTACAATGTAGCAACCGGAAAACCCACCACACTCGAAGAACAAATCAGAGGCGTTGTTCAAGTATTTTCGCCTAAAGAAAAACCGTCCGAAATCGTTTATCGCCCCGAAAAGCCCAATCAAAATTCTTATCTTTACGACATAAGCAATGCTCGCGAAGAACTGGGCTACGAACCGAAATACAATTATATCCAAATGCTTGATGACATGAAAAAAGAGATGAACGGCAAAAGATTTGACCACCTGTCAGATGCAGACGTAACTTTATAGCATTTATGGAAAAACCATTGGTAAGCATAAGCACCATCACGTACAATCATGCTCCGTACATTCGCCAATGTTTGGACGGCTTTTTAATGCAAGAAACCAATTTCAAATTTGAAGTACTCATACATGATGACGCATCAACCGACGGCACCGAAGAAATTATCAGAGCATACGAAGCCAAATACCCGGACATCATAAAACCGCTGTACGAAAAAGAAAACCAATGGCAAAAAGGACGGCGTGGTTCGGCAGTTTTTAATTTTCCGCGCGCCCAAGGCAAATACATAGCTCTCTGCGAAGGCGACGACTACTGGACCGACCCCCTAAAACTCCAAAAGCAGGTGGATTTTTTGGAGGAGAATAAAGAGTACAGTATTTGTTCTCATAATGCAAAAATCAGTGATGACAGCGGCAATCTAATCCGATATTTTAATGGGAATAATATAATTCCCGAAACAACTAATGCTGAATTTATTCTTGCCAATAAATGGTATATGCCAACGGCAAGCATAGTTTTCAGAAAAAAAAATCTTACTGTGCCGGCATGGCTGTTAAAAGTAAAAAATTTGGACTATGCGATGCAGCTTTTACTCACAGCAAATGGGGAAAAAGCCTATTACCTGCAAGAAATTATGAGTGTTTACAGGCTGCACGATAACGGTTATTCAAATACTTTTAAAAAAATAAGCAGCCTGCAAAAATCTCTTTCTGATATTAATATTTATTATAACAAATTTACGCAAGGCAGATATAAAGAATTAATAAACGAAAACATTGCAAGGTATTCCTTATTCATTATGAGACACAGCTCAAAAAAAACAAGGGTTTTTTGGACAGCCTTATACAGGTACCTTGCGCATAAAAAAAATATAAGCCGACAAGAGCGTAATTATTTATTGGGCACTATTTTATTTCCTCGTATAAAGAAAACTATAAAAGGAAAAAAACAGCAATAACATTCATCATATCACAACAAAATAAAATGCCCATAAACATCCAAAACATAATAAGGCAAGGCGAAGGCGAGCATTTGAATCGGGTGTTTCCGAAAAAAATATTCGAAAATATTTTAACAACGACTTGCATTTAACCCGATAATTCTGTATGTTTGCATTGCATTTAACCCGATTAAAATAACATAGGTGAATTTTATAAACCGAAATATTAAAGCCGAAATTGTAAATCATCTGCAACATAAAGAATTTACAATTATTACCGGAGCAAGGCAAATAGGCAAAACAACCATAATCGGCGAAATAATAAAAGATTTGGAAGCCGAAAATAAAAAAGTTTTATTTTTAAATTTAGATAACGACAGCCATTCAGTTTATTTCAAAACACAAGAAACACTTCTGCAAAAAATTAATTTAGAACTCGGACAAGACGGTTTTGTATTTATAGACGAAATACAACGCTTAGAAAATGCCGGACTTTTCCTGAAAGGCTTATACGACAGAAATCTTAAATACAAGTTTGTAATAACCGGCTCGGGCAGTTTGGAATTGAAAGAAAAAATTAACGAGTCTCTCGCCGGCAGAAAACGCTTGTTTGAAATGATGCCCGTAAGCTTTTTTGAATTTGTAAATTTCAAAACACATTATAAATACGAAGATAAAATACATTTGATTTTGAAACAGAAAAAGAACGAAGCTCTTTATTATTAAATGAATACCTGAATTTTGGCGGTTATCCGCGAATAATAACAGAATATAAAAAATCTGAAAAATTACTTTTAATCAACGAAATTTTTAGAAGTTACGTAGAAAAAGATTTAGTTTTTTTATTAAAAATAGAGCGACCTGAAATTTTTCAATTATTAATAAAAACACTTGCCACACAAAATGGTAACATAATAAATTACAGCCGATTAGCAAATGATTGCGGACTTGCATTGCCCACTCTGAAAAAATATTTGTGGTATGCCGAAAAAACCTTCTGTATCCATTATGTTTCGCCGTTTTTTACCAACCCGCTAAAAGAAATTACTAAATCGCCGGTTTATTATTTCAACGATTTGGGATTAAGAAATTATACCTTGGGGCAAATGGGAAACCTGAATGTAAATAGTCAGTTCGGTTTTGTTTTTCAAAATTTTGTTTACAATATGCTTAAAGAACATATCCGGGGGGAAAACCAAACCATACATTTTTGGCGCACCACCGACAAAGCAGAAGTTGATTTCGTTATCAACAAACAAACCGAGCTGCTGCCCGTAGAAGTAAAATACGGCAAAATATCAAAACCAACGGTTTCGCGTTCGTTTCGTAGTTTTATTGAAAAATATCAGCCCAAAGAGGCAATAATAATAAATCGAAATTTTGAAACAGAAATAACAATAAATCAAACAGTTGTAAAATTTATGCCGTTTTACACTTATTTTTTACGATGAAAAAAGGAACAATGCATTACTAAGATTTTTACCGGTTTATATTATTTTGCAATAGTTAAGCTTGATTATATTAGTTCGCAGAGCGGAGCAAAACTCATTTATTTTTCATAGATTTGTAATACATATTAAATCCATGCAAAACACAGACGAAATAAAAGCATTTATTGCCGAAAATGCCGATTTGTTTTGGTACATACCCGAATCGGAAAAACAAAACATCAGCCCGGAGGTTTTGGTTGAATTTATTTTGAATTACGGCGATATGACCAAAATTAAAAAACTGTTCCGTCTTTTAGGTTTAAAAACCGTTGCAGCCATATTTTTTTCAATGAAAGACAGAAAAATCGGAAATTTTTACCCGGAAATACACAATTTTTTCTCACTTTATTTCAAACAATATGCACAGTGAGATACTATCCGACAATCAGAAACAGTTACTTCCGCTTATGTCCGGCTTCAAACGCGAATTTTATCTCGTCGGCGGCACGGCAATTGCGCTGCATATTGGGCACAGGCAATCCGTTGATTTTGATATGTTCAAAAAAAGCGAATTAAAAATCACAAAAATTATTTCAAAAATTTCCGATGCCGGCTATTCATACACCGTTACGCGCCGGGTATCGGAGCAATTAAACTTGATAGTAAACAAAGTTAAACTCACTTTTTTTCAATATCCGTTCGATGTTGAAACGCCCTGCAAATTTGAAAATATATTTAAAATGCCCGATTTATTAACCCTTTCAGCCATGAAAGCTTATGCATTAGGCAGAAGATCAAAATGGAAAGATTATGCGGATTTATATTTCATTTTAAAAGATTATTATTCCGTAAATGACATAAGCGAAAAAGCCACTGCAATATACGGCGATTTGTTTTCCGAAAAACTGTTTCGGGCGCAACTCTGTTATTTTGACGATATTGATTTTTCGGAGCCCGTAATATTCATAGACCAAGCCCCCGCCGAAAACGACATAAAAACCTTCTTAACCGAAACCGCCATAGATTTTTAAACCGCCTTATGATGCCCAAACGCTCCGGAATAATCGTAAATTTGGAATAAAACGAAAAAATGATTATCTTGCAAGTGTCGGATTGTCGTAAAAAAAAACGTAAATTTGCAGTGTGAAATAATAACAAATGAAACACCCATGAGAAAGGATTTTCACACAAAGAAGCATTAAAATGATTTTCAAATTGGCACATTTTCAAATTTTCAAATTATTTACAGATGAAAAAATATTTACATCTTATAAGCATGAATCCTGAAATACGTTTTGGGAAACCCTGCATAAAGGGAACTCGAATTACTGTTTCTGATATTTTGGACAGGCTCGCTTCCGGTATGACTTACCAAGAAATAATAGAAGATTATCCGTTATTAAACATAGAGCATATTTATGCCGCCCTCACCTATGCCGCCAAACGCGAGGCGTTTACTCAAATAATCAGCCGGAATAATGAAATTATTGCTTGATGCAAACTTGTCGCGGCGACTAACAAAACAATTAGCTGACTTCTTCCAAGATGTAGCACATGTAGATAACATTGGTTTGAAAATTCCCGCAAAAGACATTGAAAATCAATGGTTCGTTAAACTTTGCCAAAGTTGCATTTGCAAACTGTAATGAAACTAATAATCAACACTATAAGTGAAGTGGATAAACTTTGGCAAAGTTTTCATTTTCAGTCTAACGGAAAAGCATAACGAACTATTAAAAAATAAAATGATTATCCGCATGTTTCCCAAGATTATAAACACCGACTTCGACAAGCTCAGTCTCCTACTGTATTTTCGGAGGCTGAGCCTGTCGAAGCCGTTGATAACTAAGATTGCGGAACAATCTAATAATCAGTCGCTTAAAATGTGAACAGGGGGACATGCGGATAATCATAAAAATAATACATTACAATAAACTCAGGTTGCCAATGGAAAATAAAATGCAAGCCAAACTCTCAATCATAACCGTAAATCTTAACCATGCCAAAGGCCTGCGGAAACATGTAACTACACTTACATCTTTAAGATATATAACCAAAATATTTTAGTTTACTTACATCTTTTTCTTATATTTGCAAACTGATTTTTTAAAATTTGTCGAAACAGAAAAAATGAACATAATCAAACGCGAAAAATACATCGAAGAAATTTCAAAATATGCAAATAATGAAATTATAAAAGTTATTGTAGGTCAGCGCCGCGTAGGGAAAAGCTATTTTACAAAGCAACTGATTGATTTTATAAAAGAAAACCAACCGGCTGCAAACATTATTTATTTGAACTTAGAATTATTTGAGTTTTCAACAATAAACACAGCCGAAAAACTGGTTAATTACATCGAAAGCAAATCACAAACTACCGATAATGCCATATTTATTGACGAAATTCAAGAAATAAAAGATTTTGAAAGAGCCGTCAGACATTTTTTTACAAAAAATTACAATATTTACATCACCGGCAGCAACTCGTCTTTACTGTCGGGCGAATTGGCAACAATGCTTTCGGGACGTTACATTCAATTTAGAATAAACCCGCTGAATTTTTCGGAGTTTTGCCAATTTCATAATTTAGATAAAAATCAAGATGCCGTGAATTTATTTATAAAATTCGGCGGTATGCCATTTCTGAAAAATCTGGAATTAGAAGAGGAAATTGTGTACACCTATTTGCGAAACATTTATCAAACCATACTGCTTAAAGATATTGTAGCGCGTTATAATTTAAAAAATGTTGATTTCTTAGAACGACTTGTTCTGTTTCTCGCCGATAATACCGGAAGTATCGTTTCCGCAAAAAAAATTACCGATTTTCTGAAATCACAAAATATGAAAATATCTAATTCGGTGATTTTAAATTATTTGCAATATATTGACAATGCGTTTTTTATCAACAAAACAAAAAGATACGATTTACAAGGAAAAAGATATTTGGAAATAGGCGAAAAATATTACTTTACGGATGTCGGCATCAGAAACGCATTGGTCGGTTTTAAGCCGCAGGATATGAACAAAATACTCGAGAATGTTGTGTTTTCGCATCTTCTAACAATGGGATATACGGTAAGCATCGGGAAACTAAACAATTTGGAAATTGATTTTATTGCAGAAAAAAATAACGACAAAGTTTACATTCAAGTAGCTTATTTACTCTCAGATGAAAAAGTAATAGAACGAGAGTTCGGAAAGCTTCACAAAATAAATGACAGTTACAATAAATATGTCGTGAGTTTAGACCCATTTCAATTTGACAACAAGCAAGGCATACAGCACCTCACACTTTTAAATTTTTTGTTGAAAAATAAGATTTGATAACCTTATTCAAGTAATAATATACCCCCAAAACTCTCCATAATAACCGTAAATTTAAACCATGCCGAAGGATTGCGAAAAACTATTGTAACATGAATTTATTATCTAAAATAGCCGCACCATCAAAAAACAAAATGAAAAACCCCAAACTCTCAATAATAACCGTAAATTTAGAAAAAAATAAATGAAAGTTCAGTTACTAATATTAAATCATCCTTACCGTAAACTATTAAGACAAACTCCCAAACAACAGGGTATATGGAATAATATTGAATTTCATTTAGAAGACTTAAATGAAGCAGATTTGGTTATTTGTCTGGACAGAATACCAAAGGATATAGAGATAAAAGTTCCAAAGAATAACATTTGGCTAATTAATCTTGAAAGTCCTGTAGAAGAATATGACTGGCTTAGAAAGGGCTATAAATATTTCTCGAAAGTATTTTGCACGGATACACGACTAATTGATCATCCAAAAATTATAAAAACAAATGTTTCGGTTCCTTGGTTCATAGAAAAGACTTACGACGAACTGAAATCGACTCATCAAGAAAAAAAATCAAAAGAGATATCTTGGGTTACAAGCAGCTATAAAGGGCGTAAAGGACATAAAAAAAGAATGCATTTCTATGAACGAATTAAAAACAATATAGAAATAGATATATTTGGAAGAGGCTTCAAAGAAATTGATGATAAATGGGATGCCATTGCGCCCTATAAATATAGTATAGCAGTTGAAAACCACAGCGGTAAATATTATTGGACTGAAAAAATACAAGACGTATTCCTATCCGGTACAATGCCTGTATATTACGGATGTAAAGAAATAACAAAATATTTTCCGAAAGAATCAATGCTGCTGATTGACATTAATAAGCCTAAAAAAGCAATACGCATAATTGAAAAAGCAATACAAGATAACTTATATGAAAAAAACATTGATGCAATTAAATATGCCAAAAATTTAGTTCTGGATAAATATCAATTTTTCCCGCAAGTATCAGAATGGATAAAACAATATGCAGAGCAAAATTCAGAAAAAGAAATAGTTAAATTAAAACATCTGACAAACTTATACCCTCACGAAAAACAAAATTATAGCAGAATACACAGGTATATTTTCTTATTGAAAAAAATGCTTTTATTTAATGAATATCAAAACCCTGACAGCAAACGCTTTGGGCAAGTAACCTATTAATAAACAAATATGTGCGGAATAGCCGGAATAATAAATAAAAACGAAAAAGTTGAATTTAATCAACTTAAAAAAATGACTGATATAATTCAGCACCGCGGACCCGACGGAGAAGGGCACTGGATAAAGAAAAATATCGGATTAGGACATCGTCGGCTGTCAATTATTGATTTATCCGAAAATGCTTCGCAACCAATGCATTCGTTTTGCGATAAGTATGTTATCATTCTAAATGGGGAGATTTATAATTACATAGAAATTAAAGAAACCCTTTTAAAAAAAGGGTACAAGTTTCATTCAGAATCTGATACTGAAGTTTTATTAAACCTATATATAGAGAAAGGCGAAAAATGTCTTGCTGATTTGGACGGCATGTTTGCTTTTGCAATTTATAATAAACAAAAGCAGCAGCTTTTTTGTGCCAGAGACCGGTTTGGCGAAAAACCTTTTTATTACTACTATGAGCCGGGCAAAACTTTTATTTTTGCATCTGAAATGAAAGCCATTTTTGAAGCAGGAGTTAAAAAAGACATAAACAGAAAATTAGTTTTCAGATTTTTACACGCAAATTTTTTTATTCATAACCCAAGCGATGCTTCTGAAACGTTTTTCAACGGAATAAAGAAACTGGAAGCGTCTAACTATATGATTATCAATAAAAAAATACAAGTTTCTAAAAAACGCTATTGGGATATTGATTATAAAAGTATAGATTATAATATTTCTTTTGAAACGGCAACAGAACAGTTTAGAGAACTGTTTAAGACTTCCGTAAAAAGAAGATTACGTTCCGATGTTCCGGTCGGCTCAAGTTTATCCGGCGGTTTAGACAGCTCTGCTATAGTTTCTGCCATAAATCAGATGAATAAAGGCAACAATATAACTCAAAAAACATTCTCGGCTCGTTTTAAAAACTTTGAAAAAGACGAAGGGTATTTCATAAATAAAGTAATTGAAGGAAAAAACATAGAACCTTTCTTTACTTATCCCGATGAAAATAAATTGATTGAAGATTTAGATAAATTATTATTTCATCAAGAGGAGCCGTTTGGAACTGCAAGTATTTTTGCCCAATGGGAAGTGATGAAACTTGCCGAGCAAAACAATACAACAGTTTTACTCGACGGCCAAGGAGCTGATGAATACCTTGCCGGTTACATGAACTATTATCATACCTATTTAAACGAATTATTTGAAACGGACAAACAGCTTTTTCAAAAAGAAAAACATTTTGCAAAAGAAAATTTGAATATTGATTTCAATATTAATAAATCCACGAATCAAAAGACAAAAAAAGGAATTAAGGAAAGAATCCGAAAAATTAAAATTATTGAAAGTGTATCCCATAAAATAAAAAGAAGGAATCATTTGTTTACAAATGATTATTGGAATTACATAAACGATTTAGATTTTAAAACCGAGAAAAATACTTTGAATCAGAATTTATATCATTCAACAATGCAAAGCGGGCTTGAGCGTCTTTTACGATTTTCCGACCGCAATTCAATGGCTTTTTCGCGTGAAGTCAGACTTCCTTTTCTATATCATGAATTAGTTGAATTTGTATTTTCTTTACCTGCTTCATTCAAAATAAATTCCGGTTGGACAAAATATATTCTAAGAGAAAGTTTTAAAGATATTTTACCCCAAGAAATAACATGGCGAAAAGATAAAATAGGCTACGAACCTCCACAAGAAAATTGGATGAAAAGTTCGGCAATTTTAGATAAAGTTAAATCTGCGGAAAAAATTTTGGAAAAAGAAAAAATTTTAAACCCTAAAAGAATTAATAAAGAACATAACAAAAGCTGGGAGTTTATTCTTGCTGCACATTTATACCAATAGTTTATGAAGAAGATACTGATTTATTGCGAATCGGAATTGCATAGAGACCCACGCGTATTGAAGCAGATAATGGCTTTGCAAGATAAATATGAGATTTATACAGCCGGGTTTACTGATTCAGAACTAAATGTAAAAAAACATTTTACTCAAAAAGTCAATACGGATAAACCCAAACATTGGTCTTTTCCTGTTTTATTGCGGAAAGCAGTATCATTTAAAAATAAAGCCTATGAAAAGCTCTCTTTTTTATACAAAAAATCATATTTCGAGAAAAAGTATCAGACAGACGAAAGAAAAGACCTGTCGGCAGAGTTAGAAAAGCATGAATTTGATTTAATTTTTGCTAATGATGTATCAGCACTTCCTTTATCTGTAAAATATGCAAAAAACAGAAAAACCAAAATCATATTTGATGCTCATGAGTATTATCCTCGCCAGTTCGAAAGCAATCCACAGTGGATAAAAGCAAAACAAAAGTATTACACATACCTGTGTGCTGAATATTTACAGAAAGCAGATTCAATGTTCTGCGTAAGCAAAGGAATAGCCGATGAATACGAGAAAATATTCGGAGTAAAATCACATATTATTACGAATGCACCCGATTTTAAGGAACTAAAACCCAACAGCGGAACTCCCGACAAAATAAAACTCGTTCATCACGGCGTGCCGAATCCCGGCAGGAAAATTGAAACCATGTTAGACACTTTCAACTATTTAGATAATAGATTTGAACTTGATTTGTTTTATTTAGAAAGCAAATACACAACAAGATATGTAGCAGAACTTAAAGAAAAATATATAAATAATAAAAACATACATTTTAAAGGAGAATTACAGTATAATGAAATTTTATCTGCATTAAATAAATCTTATGATATTGGTATTTTTTTATTGCCATTTACGACCATCAATCATAAATATGCTTTGCCAAATAAGTTTTTTGAATTTGTCCAAGCCCGCCTTGCAGTTGCAATAGGCCCCTCTCCGGAAATGGTAAGTTATGTGAAAAAATACGATTTAGGTATTATTAGTAAAGATTTTTCGGCAATGTCGATGGCAGACGAATTGAATAAACTAACCCCCGAAAAAATTATGCATTACAAAAACCAAGCACACAAATACGCCAAAGAGCTATCTTTTGAAAAAAACAGAGAAATAATTTTAAATGAAGTTGAAAAATTAATAGGGAAATGACGCATCAAAAAACAGCCTCCATCATAATCCCAAACTACAACCGAGATCAGTTTATCGGGGAAACGCTTGAAAGTGTCATAAATCAAAGAAAAATGTAATATTGACAGTTGCAGTTGCACCTGTTTTTTTTAAAAACTAAAGCTCTTTTGCAAGCAAAATTTAAAACAAGAAAAGAAGCAGAAAAGAAGTTAAAAAATTAATAGGAAAATGAAATGTTCAATCATTGTAGCTAATTACAACAACGGAAAATACTTACCGGAACTAATAAACAGCGTTTCAAAACAAACTTATTCAAACTGGGAATTAGTTATTACTGATGATTGTTCAAGTGATAATTCTGTTGAAATTATTAATCAATATATATCCGACCAAAGAATAAAACTGATTAAGCATGACAAAAATAAAGGAGTTTCCGCAGCTTTTCAATCATCTGTTGATAATTCATCAGGTGAAATAGTAATCATGCTTGGTGCAGATGACGGCTTAACTAAAACAGCCGTGGAAAAAGTTGTGTTATTACATAAGAAATACGAAAATTGTTCAATGATAATGGGTCAAAAAGTTTTTTGCGACACCAATCTAAATAGAACAAAAACAGCAATAGGTTTTCCTAAAATACAAACAAATGATACATATTTAAAGCATTTTGGTTTAGTAGGCTTTGATACATTCAAAAAATGGGCTTACGAAAAGAGTGCAGGTTTTGATACAGAACAAAAGAAAGCAGCCGATCAGGCACTTTATTTTGCAATGGAAGAAGTAGCTCCCATTATCTCGGTGGAGCTTAAAGAGTACCTATACCGCACCAATCCCAACGGCATTTCGCAACAAAACAACAAATCGTATGCTCACGAATTTAATTATCTGGCAATTATAAAAGCATACAAGCGAAGAAAAAAAACGGGCTTCAAAAATATTTCGGAAAAAAAATATAACGAAGTTTTGAGAAACTATCATTATCTCAAATTTGTAAATGATTACAAAAGAGGGCTTATTGATAATTTGAATGAACAAGAAAAACTAATTCTTGAAAAATTATCGCAAGGAAAAAAAGCACAAACCATTAATGAACTTTGTACCGTTTTCAAACTATTGGAAAACACCAAAATTTCTGAAAAGAAATATGTCAAACAAAAAATCATACAGTCTTATTTCATTAAAGAACAATATAATTTTGATGTTTTAAAAGACTTATTCAATACAAAAATTTGGGCTGTTAAATATTTACCTTTTAAAGTTAGCATTCGTATTATCATAAAATCAATTTTTAAATGGAAAGTGAAGAAATAATTTACTTCTTACCCTACTCACACGGCGGCGTAAGCTCTTTTGTACGTAATCTTTTAGAATACCGACCCAAATCGGATATATATTACAAAATAATACAATACCGATTGAAAGAAAGAAATACGCCGGATTTTGATATGAGATTTAATGCCAACGAGCACATAATTTTTGATTATAGCGGTAAAGAAAATTTATATACTGTCTTTAGAAGATTAAAAAAACATATAAGTTCCCAAAAGTCAATATTAGTAGCTAACGATGGCTTAGAGTTTCGTATGGCAAACGCACTAAAGCTTCCAAACCCGTTAGTTTATATTGTGCATGGAAATATTGAATATTACTATCAAATATCTAAAATATATAACGATATAATTGATAAATATATTTGCGTATCTGAATTTATAAATAAAACCCTTTCAACAAAAATAACTGGAAATAGTAAAATTTTTACTGAGTATGTTCCTGTAAAAAAAATTGAAGACAAAATTAAACCACATATATCAAAAATTAATATAGCTTATACAGGGTTTTTATCAGAAAGTAAAGGGAGTCATCTTTTTAAAGAAATATGCAATTATCTTTCGGCAAAAAAAATTGAATTTGAGTTTAGTATTATAGGGAACGGGAATTTATATGAACTTTTAACCGATGAATTTAAAAATAATTCAAACGTAAAACTTATAGGGCAAGTTCCAAACTCTCATGTTTTAAATATATTACAAAAATGTGATGTTTTTTTATTCCCTTCTTTTTCGGAGGGGATGCCTGTTTCCGTAATAGAAGCCATGAAATGCGATTGCGTCCCTGTTGTAAGCGATATTCCAAGTGGAATACCCGAATTGATTTTTGACGGAGTTACAGGATTTAAAGTTCCGGTTGGAGATACAAAACAATTTGCCGAAAAAATTGCCTATCTTGCAAATAATCCGAAAGTAAGAAAAGAAATGTCCAAAAATGCAAAAAATCACGCCGATAAAATGTTTGACCCTCACGAACAAGCAAAAAAATACGAAACCTTAATCATAAACACAAAACCTGACGAGAAAACATTTAAACAATTACCACTCGGTAGAATTTTAAACAAACCATATCTCCCAAATTTCCTTGTAAAAACAATCAGAAAAATAATTAAACACCCAAAATTATAATTTTCCGCCGGACACGCGCAATGTAACCCTACTGTATAATTCTGCCGGATTTCAATTCATAAATATCCGGCAAAAATATCTTTCCTTTTTCAAAGCAGATGCTTATATTTGTAGAAGTTATGAAACAAAAATCGGAACCGGCAAAAAGCAAAATATGCAACAAAAATTAAATATATCAAGCAGAGCATTTTGGGATGTTGATTTTGAAAAATTGCTTGAAAACGCAGACAGAAATGCAAGCTATATTATTCGCAGAACATTTGAATACGGCAAGTTTCAGGATATTCTGAATGTGATAAATTATTTTGGAAAACAACAGGTAATTCATGTTTTGACAAATGCGCATTTTTTACCTGAAAAAACATTGCATTTTGCATCCGCAATATTTAAACTCGAAAAATCAAACTTCAAATGCTACACGCACATACCACACCGCCATTTCTCTTCGACACGCTCAAAGATTTAATGCGTTGTGAGGCACTAAAAAATTTCAGATTAGTCGGCGGAACAAATTTAAGTTTACAATTTGGTCATCGGCAAACTGTGGATATTGATTTATTCAGCAGCAAGGAATTCGACATTGAAGATACCGCCAAAATTCTCAGAAAAAAATTCCCGACAGCTGAAATCAGAAAATTGTCGTTTGGTTTAACGCTCTTCGTACCTGCACCGTCTAATTCGGAATTAAAAATTGATATTATGGAAACAGACCCATTTATCCGTGAGGTTCAAATAATTCAGAATATCAGATTTGCCCATATAGAGGATATAGCGGCCATGAAATTGGAAGCAATCACATCGCGAAATACAAAAAAAGATTTTTACGATATCGCAGAACTTCTCAATCACTATAAGCTCGAAAAACTTCTCAAATTTTACGCCGAACGCTATCCTTACAACGATATTAAACAAGTTTTGGAAAACATCACTTTTTTCTCAGAAGATTGTGAATCCGATTTTGAACCACAAACATTTAAAAACCAAGATTGGTTAACGGTAAAACACAGTGTTATTGATGCTTTTGATGACTATATAAAAGATACGATAAATAAATAAACGCACAACCTTTAGTAAGCGTCATAGCTCGCGCGTATTTGCATCCCGTGCGGATAGATTTCAATTCATAAATATCCGACAAAAATATCTTTCCTTTTTCAAAGCAGATGCTTATATTTGTAATGGACATGAAACAAAAATCGGAACCGGCAGAAAACAAAATATGCAAAAAACGGCTGCTCTCGGGTATTAGCAATGCGTCCGGGCAAATCGAAAAAAGAGCTTATCGGAACATCAAAAAATAAACGCTATATGCAGAATCAAAGCTTAGTTTCTAAATTGTCCGAACATCTTTTTTGGGATGTAGATAAAAGCAAATTGGACACAGACAGAAACAAGACATACATAATCGAACGTGTTTTCAGTCGGGGCGATTTGGACGATATGAAAATACTATGCAAAATATATGACACAAAAACTATCCGAAAAGAAATTAAAAAAGCCGGAGCTTTAGATAATAAGACTTTAAATTGGGCTGTGTTATTTCTAAATTTAAACAAAACAGATTTTAAATGTTATTCAAAAACACAATCGAACACAACACACTGGAACTTCTGAGAAATTTGCAAGCCGAAGAACTCCTTTCCGATTTTTATCTTGCCGGCGGCACTTCCCTTGCTTTGCAAATAGGACACCGACTTTCTGTGGTTTTGGGTGACATTTCTCTTCAGGATTGGCCCAAACTTATATTGGAAACAGATTTGAATTTGCAAAAAATTCAGGAATCAGTAATAACAAAGGTTAAAGCATATAAAATATAACAACCAATGAATTCTCAACCCTTAGTCAGCGTCTTAATGACCGCTTACAACCGCGAAAAATACATAGCTGAGGCCATAGAAAGTGTTTTGGCTTCTACTTACCAAAACTGGGAGCTGATTATTGTTGATGACCAATCACAAGACCGTACTGTAGAAATTGCAAAGAAATATGAAGCCAAAGACAAGCGCATAAAACTCTTTATCAATGAAAAAAACCTGGGCGATTATCCCAACCGTAACCGCGCGGCAAGCTACGCCAAAGGGAAATATTTAAAGTATGTGGATGCCGATGATCTCATTTATCCTTACGGTTTGGAACAGTTGGTATTTTATATGGAACAATTTCCGGAAACCGGCTACGGCCTTTGCTCACTTCCGCAAGACGATGATATGATTTATCCCTTTCAACTTTCGCCGCAAGAAGCCTATTACAGGCATTATTTCACAAAAAAATGGATTTTTCATAAAGCTCCGCTTTCATCAATCATTAAAAAAGAATATTTTGATAAAGTTGGTGGTTTTACGGGAAAAAGAATGGTCGGCGACTTTGAAATGTGGAATATTTTATCTCAAAAATTTAAAGTGGTACTCATGCCTCACGGCATTGTTTGGTATAGGGAGCATGATGAAGGAGAAATGCAATTTGCTCGTGATAATTCCGCACAAATGTTTGAATATTTGCTGACTGAAGAAATTCTTTTAAAATCTGAAAACTGCCCCCTTTCAAAAGCGCATCAGCAAAAAGCAGTTAACAAATGCCTGCAAAAACAAGCCCGTTACATTCTCCGCCACCTGAAAACACACGGATTTAAAATAGGAAATCAGTTGCGCAAGCAAGCCGGTATGTCGTGGGCAGACGTTTTTAAAAAAGCATTTTCGTAACTAAAAAATTCGTATATTTGTCGAAAATGTCAAGAATGAAACTCAGCAACGATATATACCTCCAAATTATGTGGGACTACAACATCCCAAAAGAAGACATCGAAAAACTGCTTTCGGGCAAAATCGAGCGTGCGGGGCATTATGACCGAGAAGGACTATTCTTAAAAATGCTTCAAAGTTTATCGTGGTTTACGCTTGTTCGTACGCTCGGCATTGAGTTCATTAAAGAAAATTTGTCGGAAAAAATAATTACTAAGATTTGGATAAAGTCCATAGCAGAAAAATATACCTATGTTAAATCAAGACTACAGGAAATTATACCTGTTGCAAGATAAGTTTTTCGACTTTTGGAAAACACTTAACATGCCGTTTTACCTCACCGGCGGCACAGCTTTGAGCCGTTTTTGGTTGCATCACAGATATAGCGATGATTTAGATTTTTTCGTAAACGATGATATTAATTTCGGTAAAAACATCCAAGAACTATTCGTTAATATAAAAAAATATTTTCATACCGAAGGATTTGATAATGTTATATACGATACCTTTGCTCGATTTTTCATAAAAGAAGAAAATACAGTTTTGAAACTCGATTTTGTAAACGATACTCCGTATAGAGCAGGCATGCCACTAAACCTCAATAAATTGCGTGTAGATACACCTTACAATATTTTGTCGAATAAGCTTTCGGCAATCGTAAACAGAGAAGAGCCGAAGGATATGTTCGATATTGTTCATATTTCACAAAACTACAGGTTCAATTGGGTTGATATTTTCGAAGATGTAAAACAAAAAGCATTAGTTAATGAACTGGATATAGCACAAAAAATACACAGCTTCCCTGTGGACCTACTGCAAAATTTAACTTGGACTTCAAACCCGATAGACGAAAATTTATATTTACACACCATAAAAACAATCGCCGACGATTTTTTACTCGGCACCGACAATTCGCTCTGCAAAACCTGCACAAACATTACCGATGCAAAATTAAACCCGCAATAATTGATATGAAACACCCCTGACAAAAATTTTGACATACATGCGAATGGTTGTATTTATAGCGACAGGCCGCGGCGTGCCGCTACGGCCTTGCATTTTGATTACATATAGTGAAAATTTATACATTAATCATTTAAATATCACTGAAATAAAAAATATAAACACATAAAAATACGTATTCTACTCATAAAAGACATTCTTCGGATAAACATCCGCAAACGATATTGGCTTTATCGGCTAATGAAAGCTAAGAATCCCGCTACATTTTGCGTCATTTGAAATCACACGGAATAAAAACAGCGACAGAATTGCAAAAAATGTCAAATTTAACGATGTCCGATGTATTAACAAAAGCATTTGGAAAGATATAATTAGAGACTTTCGTCTTATTAACGAAGCTTTTTAAAAAACTTTCGCCCTATTAACGAAACTTTTTGTATTTTTAAAGCATGAAAGAAATACTAAAAAATATTATTACAAATTTTCATACAAGCGAATTAAAACAAAGTTTTGACAGAAATATCAAACTGCCTGTTAATACCGGTATTATTATTTCTGTTGTGGGCGTCAGGCGCTGCGGTAAAACTTTTTTGATATACGAAACTATTAAACAAATATTAAAAGATAATATTCCGATAACTAATATTTTATATTTGAATTTTGAAGACGAACGAATACAACTTCAACAAACTGAGTTAGATTTGATTTTGCAAGCATACATGGAATTATATCCCGACAAAAAACTTGCGGAATGTTATTTTTTCTTTGATGAAATACAAAACATCAACGGTTGGGAAAAGTTTATAAGAAGAATTTTTGATACTGTTTCAAAAAATATATACATCACCGGATCTAATTCAAAACTTCTCAGCTCCGAAATTGCAACCGAATTAAGAGGCAGAACAATCAGTTATACCCTTTATCCCCTGAATTTCAAAGAATTTTTGTATTTTAAAAATATAGACAGCAATTTTTACGGTACAAGACAAAAAATTAAAATACTTGCTCAATTTAAGGAATTTATGATTTACGGAGGCTTCCCCGAACTGATAAATTTAGATGAAAACTTGAAAATTCGTAAGCTCCAAGATTATTTCAACTCTATTATTTACAAAGATTTAATAGAAAGATATAACATCACAAATCCAACAATTTTAAAATTTTTTATAAAGAAAATCTTAGAACAGGTAACAAAACCTTTTTCGGTAAATAAACTACATAATGATTTAAAATCAATGGGTTATAAAATAAGCAATAACCTATTGTACGAATATTCCGATTATATTCAGGCAACTTTTACTGCTGTTTTAATCAAAAAATTTGATTTTTCGGAAATAAAACAAGAAAAAAGCGAAAAAAAAGCTTATACCATCGATAATGGAATTTTGTCTGCATTAGATTATTCTTTTTCGCAAAATTTTGGTAAATTATTAGAAAATTTGTTGGCATTAGAAATCTTAAAATCAGAAAATAATATTTTCTATTTTAAAAACAATCAAGAGTGCGATTTTATTATTGCCAAAAAAAACAACTATTTACCCTTACAAATTTCTTATTCGCTAAGCAACGCAGAAACAAAACAACGAGAAATAAAAGGTTTGCTGGCGGCTTGCAAATTTTTAAACGCCAAAAAAGGACTAATAATTACCTACGAAGAAGAATTTACCGAAACGCACAACGATGTAATTATTGAAGCCATACCTGCTTATAAATTTCTATTAGAAACCATATACTCACCTGATTTTATAATTACAAAAAATGAGTAATCTATCTAAAAATCAAGTATTAATTAAAGCATTTAAAAAGGGATGATGATAATTCTTGTTTTAAAAGATTTTTTCAGAAAAATAATAAGACGGCTGTATTGGATTTATCGTTTGATGCAGGCTGAAAAAGGCAGCGGTTTTCAAATCCGGTTTCCCGTAAAGGCCGAAGGCAGCGGAAATCTGAGCTTCGGAAATAACTGCAAAGTTCAAAAGCATGTGTTTTTTGCTTGCGGAGCCGACAGTCATATCATTTTCGGTAATAATTGCCGAATAGATGAAGGCGCAGAAATAATTGCCGGCAAAAATGCACGCATCACTTTCGGCGATAATTGTTGGATTATGAAAAACTCCGTAATCAGAACTTCCGACACGTTTGAATTTGGGAACGATGTTGCGATTGCAACGAATTGCGCAATTTTTTCGCGCGAAGGCGGGCACGAGGGCGCGCTGAAAATCGGCAAGGGCACACACATCGGCGACGGCACCATAATAGACACGGCAGACAATCTCACGATTGAAGATGAAGTAGCCGTAGGCCCCAACTGCGTAATTTATACCCACGACCACGATTACACAAAAAGCAATTTGCCCGCTTGGAAAGGCGGAATAATAAAACATCCGGTTACAATAAAAAAAGGCGCTTGGATAGCATCAAGCGTTACCGTTTTGCCCAAAATTGAAATCGGTGAACGCTGTGTGGTAGCTGCCGGCGCTGTTGTAACAAAAAGTACGGAGGCAAATTCAATTTACGGCGGAATTCCGGCTAAAAAAATAAAAAAAATCTAATACCTAAAACATCCGTCATCATCCCCAACTACAATTGCGCCCGGTGGCTGCCGAGGGTGATTGGAAGCTGCCTGATACAAAAACAAAGTTCACTTGGAGCTTGGCCACAATTTTCAAAAACCATTTGAAAGCGAAGTATTCCTCAAAAACTGCTGCTCTTTTAAATTAAAAACTTTACTTTTGTTATAATTTCTTTGTTATAAAATATGCTTAGTCCGAAATACACTGAGAAAATAAAACAAATCTTTGCGGAGAAAGTCAAGTTTGCCTTTCTTTTTGGGTCGGCACTTACGGAATATTTTACCGCCGGCAGCGATATTGATATTGCAATATACGCAGAAAATTACCCGCTACCTCCGGAATATCTTACGGATTTGAAATATCGGGCTGAAAAAAGCATTAATTTTGAATATGATATTGATCTGCTTATATTAAACAGCGCAGATATAATTATAAGCAATCAAATAATTACAACCGGTAAAATCATAATTAACAACGATAAGAATTTTACGGAAAATTTCATAAGTTCAAGAAGAGGTATGTATTTCGATTTTAAATTTTTTCGTAAAAACCTTGAAGAAAATTTAAAAACAAAAGTATTATGAATGATATTCTCCTGTCAAAAACATCAACTATTAAAAACTGCTTAAAACGCATAAAAGATACTACAAAATTATTACCGGAAAGCCTGGATAATAATTTTGATGTTCAGGATATATTTATACTAAATTTGCAGCGAGCTATTCAAGCAAGTTTTGACATTACCAACATTATCATAAAAGAGTATAATTTAGATTTGCCGGTAAACTATAAAAGTGCATTTGAAATTTTATATAAGCATAATTTTATTGATGAAAATATAAAAGAAAAAATGATAAAAATGGCCGGTTTTAGAAATATTGCCGTTCATAACTACGAAACCATAAACATTGAAATTCTAAAATCAATATTGAAAAATAATTTGCAGGATTTTGAAACTTTTTACACGCAAATATTAGAGAATGAATAAGCTCCGTTAAATGCCCAAAACCTCCGTCATCATCCCCAACTACAATTGCGCCCGGTGGCTGCCGAGGGTGATTGGAAGCTGCCTGATACAAAAACTTTCACACGAAATTATTGTGGCGGGCGTCCGGTTGGAAGACAAGAGTTGGGAGATTTTAAAAAATAAAAGCAGGCAAGTTTGAAAATTCGATTAATGCATTTGAAGAAAACCTAATCACAACTTTGACATAATTTATATTAAATCTGTCAGTCATTTAATCTTATTAATATTAATTTTGTCAATATGTTTACATAATTTATATTAAATTTGTTTGGCCGTATTATAAATTCTACTAATTTTGACAGTAAATTTAAAACGAATGCAAAGCGATTTTGACAGAATAATACTACCGGAATTACTTAAACCGGTTAATCAACAAACAAATAAAGTGCTGATTTTGCTCGGTGCCCGACGAACCGGTAAGACCTACATTCTGAATAAACTGAAAAAGAAAGTCAAGAATATAATTGTATTAAACGGCGATGATTATAAAACAACAACATTATTGCAAAATAAATCCATTGATGAATATAAGAAAATAATAGGCAATGCAGAATTCTTTATCATTGATGAAGCTCAAAACATTAATAATATCGGGCATATTTTAAAAGTGATACACGACAATATCCCAAAACTGAAAATAATAGCAACCGGTTCGTCAGCATTTGATTTGTCAAATAAACTCGGTGAGCCGCTTACCGGCAGAAAAAAAACAGTCCGCATATTTCCCATGGCACAATTAGAATTGTCAGCGTCTGAAAATTATTTTGAAACTTATGAACATTTGCCCGAGCGCTTGCTTTACGGAACTTATCCGGAAATATTTCATTATAATAGTTACGTGGAAAAAACAGAATATTTATATGAGCTTGTTAATTCATATCTTTTAAAAGATATTCTAATTTTTGATAATATAAAAAATTCCGACAAACTGTTTAATATTTTGAAATTATTGTCATTTCAAGTAGGCAGTGAGGTTTCACTTAATGAAATTGCAGGAAAAATTGGTGTCAGCAAAAATACGGTTGAGCGGTATATTGATTTGTTAAAGAAAGTTTTTGTTATCTTTGAAATTAAAGCATACAGCAATAATAAACGTAAAGAAATCAGTAAAATGTCGCGCTATTATTTTGCCGACAACGGTGTTCGTAATGCCGTAATTAGTAATTTTAATGCTATTGATTTACGAAATGACATCGGGCAACTTTGGGAAAATTATATAATTTCCGAACGTGTTAAATACTTGTCATACAATAAAATATTTGCCGAAACACATTTTTGGAGAAGCTATTCGCAACAAGAAATTGATTGGATAGAACTAAAAGACGAAAAACTTGATGCTTACGAAATTAAATATGCAAAAAAGAAGGTAAAAGTTCCGCCGCAATGGCAAAAAAATTATGCGGATTCATCTTTCCAACTTATTAACAAAGATAATTATTTGGATTTTATAACATAGTTTTCGATTTGAGAAATTGCGGATGAAATAAAGCAAATTAGCCGGAAAGTAATGACTAATCAGTTAATTTTAAAAATAAATAATTATGAATGTTGGCGTCACTGTAATAATTCCAAACTACAACTGCTCTAAATGGCTGCCAAAAGTGATTGAAAGTTGCCTGATACAGCAACACTTACATGAAATTATTGTAGTTGACGACAAGTCGGAAGATGATAGTTGGGAAGTATTGGAAAAATTAAAAGAGCAAAGCCCGGGAATCATAAAAATATACCGAAATCCCAAAAAAGGCGGCAACCAAGCCCGGAATTTCGGGTTTTCAAAATCTTCGGGCGATTTTATTCAATGGTTAGATGCCGATGATTTTCTGTTGGAAGGCAAATTTGAAAATCAAATCCGTAAATTCCGGGATAATCCGAAAGCAGATATTGTCTATTCCGATTGGTATATGGATTTTTACGAAGACAGCACAACATGTATTCGCCGCGAAGAACAAAAAAAAGCCCCCTACCCCGATTTTACTTTTGAAATACTGGCCGACAATTGGTCGGTACCGGCCAATTATCTTTTGAAAAGAAGTATTGCCGAAAAATTACATCACTTGCCCGGCTGGCAGCCCGAAACTAAAGTGGCTCAAGATCGCGAATATTTTACCATGGCGGCATTACTCGGCGCTGAGTTTGTATATGCCGAAGGTTTTTATTGTATTTACAACCGTTGGAATGCCAATTCTGTTTCTTCCATGCAGTTCAAAAAACGCTTAAAATTTCAATTGGAGCTGGAACAGAAATTCCGAAAAAAAATTATTGAAAAAAACTATCCTAAAAAACAGGAAAAACAATATTTATCGCTGCTCAACGCCCACAGCATGAATGCCTGTTTTTATAATCCGAAACTTACTGTTTTAAATTCGTTTTCCTTTTTCAACATACATTGGAAAAAAATCCATTGGAAAAAACGCCCGTTTATACCTTTAATCTATATTTGGCAACATCTGAAATTTTTCTTTATGAAAAACAAATCCAACGCATCGAAAAAATAATAAGCGATAATCTTACTGAAAAATCATAAATTAAATCGATAAATTTTTCAATTTTATAAAAAATATCGAGATAATTTTTGTATTTTTGTAAAAAATGTCGAATTGTGATTAAACGAGAGCATTATTTAACAAAAATACAAGCAGGATTTCAATACAATCCGATAGTTGTTTTGATTGGAGCAAGACAAGTTGGAAAAACTACTTTAATGGAAATGTTTGTCAAAGACAAACAAAACTTGTGGCTCACCGGTCAAAATCCGGAAACAGCACAATTTTTTGAAAAATTTTCAACAATTGAGCGCTATCTGAAAATTAATATCAACGAAGATCTTAACGGTTTACTTGTTATTGACGAATTTCAATTTATAAACGATATTTCTTTAATCCTAAAACTATTAGCCGACAAATATAAAAATCTTAAAATTTTATGTAGCGGGAGTTCGAGTTTGGATATTATGCAAAAAGCTGAGGAATCGCTTGCCGGCAGAATTAGATTAATAAATGTTTACTCACTTTCGTTTAGCGAATTTGTAAAATTTCAAAATTCTGAATTATCCGGAAATTTCAACAAATGTAAATTCGATGATAATATCAATATTCTTTTTCCGCAAATACCAATTTTACTGAATGAATATTTATTATACGGTGGGCTTCCAAAAGTAGCTCTCGCAAGAGATTTTGCCGAAAAAGAAGAACTTTTGAACGATATTTTTAAAACATACTTACTAAAAGATGTAAGGCAATACATTAAAAATCAAGACTTTGTCGCTTTCAATAAATTACTGAAAATTCTTGCTGCTCAAACCGGCTATTTGCTTAATATCAACGAAATATCAAATACGATTCAATTGCCCTATAAAACTTGCGAGGCGTATATAAATATTTTGGAGCAAATGTTTATAATTCAACTAATTAATCCTTTTACAAGCAACTTACGCAAAGAAATTACTAAAATGAAAAAAATATTCTTTTGCGACTTGGGTTTACGAAATATTATTTATAACAGTTTCAACGACATAAATATAAGAACAGACAAGGGTCAAATCTTTGAAAATTATGTTTTTTTGCAATTATTAGAAAATCACAAACAAAGTCAGATTTATTTTTACAGAACAAAAGATGCAACAGAAATAGATTTTATTATTTCTAAAAAAAACAATAAAATAATCCCGGTTGAAGTGAAATTCAAAGAATTAAAAAAACATAGAAAAATTAGAGCAATAAGCGAGTTTTCAAAAAATGTTGAAATAGAAAAAAGTTATATCATAAATAGAAATTTAATTGAAACCGCTCAAAACCAATTTTATATACAACCATATATGTTGCATTTGTAACTTTTTTTAAACTTTATAAACAAAAAACAAATCCAACGAATAGAAAAAATATTTCTGAAAATTTTAAAAATGCCCAAAAAAATCCTGTTTCTCTCATCGGCCAATCTGACCACCAACCCGCGCTTACTCAAAGAACTGAAGTATGCTGTCGAGCTTGGATATGAACCGGTTTTTCATGCTATTCCCTAATATTGTGATTTGTAATAAACACCTCGTTAGAGGTGAAATAGCGATAAAAAAAATTTAGTGAAGGTTTATTGCACCTCGTTGAGGTGCTACATTATGAAATTTATTTTTAAATCACAATATCCGGGATTAGCTCATGGTTTTATATAGTTTTTTGGGATAAAAATAAAAAAAGCCCGCAATATTTTCGTTTTCAGACAAAAATATTGCATATTTGACAAAACTTTAGTTTGTGGACGACAGATTAGCGGTATTAGAAAAATATAATTTCCGGAACAATCAAATTCCGGTAACCGGATTTATCAGAGAAAATTATATCTCCGAAATTTCTGATTATATGTCTAATAATCTGATAAAAGTCTTAGTTGGTCAACGAAGAAGCGGAAAAAGTTTTATATTAAGGCAGATAATTTTTAAATTATTACAAAAAAACACAAATCCACATAATATTATTTATATCAACCGAGAATTTACAGATTTTGATTTTATTCAAAGCTATACAGACCTTTCCGATTTACTCAATTTATACGAAAAAACGATTAAACCAAAAGGAAAAATATATCTATTTGTTGATGAAATCCAAAATATTGACAAATGGGAAAAAATAATAAATTCTTTGTCGCAGGATTATACAAAAGAATACGAAATTTTTATTACGGGTTCAAACTCCGAATTGCTTTCAGGCGAACTATCATCCTACTTATCCGGCAGATACATTGAATTTAAAATTTTTCCTTTTTCATATAATGAGTTTATTTCCTTCAGTAAATTAGAAAATAACAAAAATAATTTTTTAAAATATTTAAACACCGGAGGATTGCCGGAATTGTTTAATTTAAAAACCGACCAAACTAAAAGACAGTATGTAGCAGCAGTAAAAGATACAATTTTATTACGAGACATAATACTTCGCTATAAAATTAATGACCCAAAACTATTAGATGATATTTTTTCTTTTTTGGTTAATAATGCTTCAAACTTAATATCAATTAACAACATTGTAAATTATTATAAATCAAAGAATAAAAAAACAAGTTACGATACAGTAGCAAACTACATTAAATATTTAAGCCAAAGTTTCTTAATTCATCAAACTTCAAAATATAATATAAAAGGTAAAGAAACCCTATCCGGAACATATAAATTTTATATTAATGATTTAGCATACAAAAACTATATTTTTCAAGGATTTTCTTACGGAATAGGCTATCAATTAGAGAATCTGATTTTTCTTCAATTATTAAATTCCGGATTTGATGTGTATGTCGGGTATATGAGAGATAAAGAAGTGGATTTTGTGGCGATTAAAAATTCAAAATATCTGTATGTCCAAGTTAGCTATTTGTTGGTTGACGAAAAAACAATTAAACGCGAATACGCTTCCCTTGAAAGCATTCCGGATAATTACAAAAAAATTGTAGTTTCACTTGATGATTTTAAACTTAACAATAAAAACGGAATAGAACACATACAAGCATGGAATTTTAATGAATATTTATTATCTAAATTTTAAATGAAAAAAAAAATCCTCTTCCTCTCCTCGGCCAATCTTACCACCAACCCGCGCTTGCTCAAAGAACTAAAGTATGCTGTCGAACTTGGATATGAAGTTGATTTTGTCGGTTTCGATTTAAACACATGGAGCGATGAGATAGATAAGGAAATTAACAAAGATATCCCGGCCGAATTCACATACCTGCCGGTAACGCGTAAAAGTCCGGTTACTTGGCTGCTAAGCAGCTTTGCGGAAAGATTTTCCCGAAAAACGGCTTTCCTGTTCAGGAAGTCCGTAAAAATTCATGCTTTTGCACATTCCAAAAGAACTTGGTTGCTTTCTCGGCAACTGAAAGCATGCAGAAAAAAATACGATTTAATTGCAGCCCACACATTGCCCGCGCTATACCCGGCATACCGCTTGGCTCGCAGACAAAACATCCCCTTTGTTTTCGATATCGAAGACTATCATCCCGGCGAAGCCGCTGCCGACAAAAATGAAATCAACAGGCGCAAGTTTTTGATGAAAAAATTATTGCCCGAAGCAAATTTTCTGACTTACGCATCGCCCTTAATCGGAAAAGAAAGTTTGGGGCTTCTGAATCATTACCCGGAAAGCAAACATCGTTTGATAAATAATTGTTTCTCTCAAAAAGAATTTGAATACAAAGAAAATCATTCCGGGAAAGTAAAATTTGTCTGGTTTTCGCAAAACATAGCCGCCGGCCGAGGTTTGGAATTGGTCATTCCGGCTCTGTACAAATTTAAGGATAAAATTGAACTGCATTTAATCGGGAATTTATACCAAAATTTTTATGACGAATACTTAGCACAATATTCAGATATTCTAAGCATTCATAAACCCTTGCCGCAAAAAGAATTAAACCTTAAACTCTCGGAATATGATGTGGGTTTGGCCGTGGAATTGAATACGGCAGATTTTAATCGGCAAATATGTCTGACAAACAAAATCTGGGCCTATTTTCAATCCGGTTTGTATATTTTGGCCACCGATACACCGGCACAAAGGCAATTTGTAAATGAAAAAGAGACCATAGGTTTGATCGCTCAACAAAATATCCATAGTTTTAAGCAATCGGTGATGCACATTATTGAAAGCATCGATTCATTCAGAAGGGATAAACAAAATCGTTTTAACAAAGCAAAGCATTCAGCTTGGGAAAGCGAACGCCAAAAACTAAAAGAAATATGGGAAAATATAAACCACAGAGGACACATAGTTTCACATAGAAAAACAATGAATCAGCAGAAGACGAAATAATTATCTTTGTGTCACTTTGTGTGCTTTGTGGTAAAAAATATACAAACCACACAGGGCACACAGATTCACACAGAAAAAAATATTAAATCAGCAGAATGCAAAACAAAACCCCTTTGTGGCCCTTTGTGTTCTTTGTGGTTAAAAAAATATAAACCACACAGCGCACACAGTAACACACAGAAAAAAAATCATTAAATTAGCAGAATACAAAACAAATAATCTTTGTAATTTTAAAAGAATAAAGATGAAGCTAACAAAACAATACATCAAAAACCTGAATTACAAAATTGTAGGCGCTGCCGTAGAAGTACACAAACAGCTCGGCCCCGGGTTATTGGAAAGCATCTATGAAGAATGTCTGTATGAAGAGCTGCTGTCAGTAGGACTGCATCCCAAGCGCCAAGTCCTTGTTCCGGTGATATACAAAGGCATACAAGTAAAAAATGACCTAAAAATTGATTTGTTGGTAAATGACTGTATCATTTTGGAATTAAAAGCGGTTATTGATATGAACCCTTTATATGATGCTCAAATACTAACCTACATGAAACTGGCCGAAATCCCCAAAGGCCTGCTGATAAATTTCAACAGTGTAAAATTAACTGACGGAATAAGCCCTTTTGTGAATGAATTATTTGCTGAGCTGCCCGAAAAATAAAAAATATTAAACCACAGAGGGCACACAGAAACACATAGAAAAACAATCAAGTAGTCTGTACAATAATAATTAACTTTGTGGCCCTTTGTGTTCTTTGTGGTTAAAATATAAACCACACAGCGCACACAGAAACACATAGAAAAACAATCAAGTAGTCTGTACAATAATAATTAACT
>CAYYQW010000034.1:37926-38166 GCA_964472505.1 uncultured Bacteroidaceae bacterium
TTGTGGCCCTTTGTGTTCTTTGTGGTTAAAATATAAACCACACAGCACACACAGTAACACACAGAAAAAGCATTAAATTAGCTAAGTACAAAATAAAAATCTTTGTGTCCCTTTGTGTTCTCTGTGGTAAAAATATAAACCACACAGCGCACACAGATTCACACAGAAAAAAATATTAAATCAGCAGAATGCAAAACAAAACCCCTTTGTGGCCCTTTGTGTTCTTTGTGGTTAAAAAAA
>CAYYQW010000035.1:0-37984 GCA_964472505.1 uncultured Bacteroidaceae bacterium
ATTTAACGACATGCTGTAACTTTAATTTTGATATTACTCATGTGCCTAATTCAAATAAGATTTAACTCTTATTCCGATTTTTCATTTTCACTTAAAACTTCAAAAGTTCTTGTGATTTTTTCACCGTTTTCATCAACAATGGTCAGTCTGTGCGTTCCTTTATCGGGCCGCAACTCTTGTATGTGATAAAAGCGTGTTTCCCCGATATAGTTATTGTCAATATACCAAAACAGCCGCGCATCCTCTTTGCGGTGAACAGCTTCAAAAACTACTTTTCCGGGTCTGCCGTCAATTTCAACGGGAATGTATATTTGGCTGTAATTGTGCGGATAAATCAAGTCAATATTATCCGATTCGTAATGAGCACCGGTTTTGCAGTCATCCCGATAAGGCGGCATTCCTCTGTACGAAGGGTGTTTTCTTTTGTAATACATCTCGGCAGCAGGCGGCAGGATCAAACGCTTTTCAATTTTCATATCATGTACCGGATAGCAGTCAGCATGTACACGATATTGGCCTTCCGCATCCAAATGTACAATTTTGTGGTAAGGACAGGCAGCAAAGCGTTCGGAATGTTTTCCCGCAAACGTTGTAATTGGCTCCGGGCAATTTATTCCGGCCAGAAATCCGCTTTGTTTACAAACTTGTATTTCAATAAAATCGTCATCGGGATAACTGAACCAACGCTCACTGTCGGGCAGTGCATCAAATACCTGAAAAAGAACGGGTGCAGCCGTGGTGATACCAATCAAGTTGGTTTTGCCTTCACCGTCGGCATTTCCGGCCCAAACGCCCACCGTGTATTTAGGGGTAAGCCCGATGCTCCATGCATCTCTGAATCCGAAACTGGTACCGGTTTTCCAGGCAATTTTTTCTGTTGAAAATAAGGCATCATCATGCAATTCGCCTTGCGGCCTGTCCACGTCAAGCATGGCTTTAAAAGTTGTCCATAAGGCTGACGCATCATAAACTGAATACTGTTCCAAAACGGCTTTATTTTTCTGCTCTTTTAGCTTTGAAGCTTGATCAGCAAATAAAACCGGCGGATGATAATCGCTTGATTTGTAGGCATTATCATTTTCTTCGAAATGCAAAAGGCTTCGAGCCGTTGAAGCATACATGCCGCAAAGTTCCCACAAGGAAGCTTCGCATCCGCCCAAAACCAAAGAAAGTCCGTAATGCGACGGATGATGATCCAAAGAACTTATACCGGTTTTTTCTAATTGATGATAAAAACGCTGCAAACCATACTGCCTAAGCATACGCGATGCAGGAATATTCAAGGAGCGAGCAAGAGCTTGCGATGCAGGTACAACCCCGTCATAGCTTCGATTAAAATTTTCAGGTGTAAAACCGCCCATTTTAGTGGGAATGTCCAATACAAAAGCATTTTCCAAAATATCGCCGGAAGTAAGCATGGATGCAAACAAAAAAGGTTTAAGAACACTTCCGGTGGAACGTAATGCCGGAATCATATCCACATGAAAATCATAATTTTCTTTTGTATTATTATAGAAAGGGACATTGCCTGTATAAGCAAGCACTTCTCCCGATTCGGTATCTAAAACCAATACGGCAAGATTCATGATACCGTTTTGAGACAAACGCCTGTAATTTCTATAAACGATCTCATTGATTTTCTTTTGTAAATCTCGCTCAATGGTTGTTTTTATCAGTGCATTTTCATTCTTTTCCGATGCAGCTTTTATAAGCACATGGTAAGCATCAAAGGGGAAAGCTTTGGGAGCTTTCGGAACCGGTTCGGCAAGGGAAAGCGTGTATGTAGAACTGTCTATAATGCCTTCGGATAACAATTTCCGAAGTAATCGGTTTCGTTTGGCAGTCAGTTGTTCTCGGTTTCTGCCGGGATGTATGAGTCCGGGCGAGTTTGGCAGAACAGCCAAGACGGCACTCTGAGCCCAAGTAAGTTTTTCGGGCGAAACACCAAACCAACGCCAGGCAGCGGCTTCCACGCCAACAACATTGCCTCCAAAAGGCGCATGCGACATGTAAAGCGACAAAATCTCATCTTTAGTATAGCTTTGCTCCAAGCGCGAGGCTCTAAAAATCTCCGTAAATTTTTCCCAAATGTTTCGATCTCTGTTTTTTCGTGCCAAACGAATCACTTGCATGCTAATTGTACTGGCTCCGCTAACGACTTTTTGTGCCGTCAAATTTTGTTTCAAAGCTCGAAAAACAGCCATCGGGTCAAAACCGGAGTGCAGATAAAACCGTTTATCTTCGAAAGCGATTATACTTTGTTTTAATTTATAGGGAACTTCCTGAGTCGGCGGAAACCGGAACTGTCCGTCTTCCGAAATTTTGGCTCCCAAAAGTTTATCATTCCTGTCGGTAATTACCGTGCAAAATGGGTCGGAAAACAGAGGATCGGGTAAAGCAAAAATATACCAAATAAGCGTAAAAAGAATGCCTGCAAAAAGCAAAATTTTTAGCAGGCTTTTTAATTGAAATCGATATAGTAAAGCTTTAATGGATGATGTTTTTTTCGGAATCATATTTAAGCCCCTTTGTTTCAAGACTTTCGTGAAAGCTTTTTACGTCAAGCTGACCGGTTCGCCACAGGTGAAGTTCTTTAAGCAGGCGTTCATTTTTAATTTGCAGCCAATGTTTTTCTTCTTTGCTAAGCGGCTTTTGTTCCTGCTTAGCATCATTCTCTTTTTGTTCTTTCTGCGGAATACTTCCGGAGAGCAAACTGTCTAATCCGCCTTTAAAACTTTTCTTTGCCATAATTTTTTAAACTGTAACTTAAGTATTATGCTTTTCTAATTTCCAAGCTGTTATACGGATTTTTGCAGTTGCATATCATCCACTTCTCTCGCCAGCATTTTGTAATCGTGAGCTCCACTGCTTGTTTTGGCATATTGATAAATATCTTTGCCGTCGCCGGGAGCTTCGGCCAAGGCTATATTTTCTTTAATTTTAGTTCGGAAAACGCGTTCTCCAAAATAAGTTTCAATGGTATCGTAAACTTCTCTGTGCAGAATTTTCCGTTTATCAAAGAGTGTTACAAAAACACCGGTAATTTCGAGCTCTTTATTTAAGCGGCCTTTAATTTTATTAATAACTTCCAAAATCTTGGACAAACCCCGCACCGCCAGATAATGCGGTTGTATGGGAATAAAAATTTCCTTGGCAGCCGTAAAGGAATTTATGGTAAGCAAGCCCAATGAAGGCGGACAATCAATCATGATGTAATCATATTTGTCGTGCATCGGTTCAAGCAGCTCCCGCAAAATGTATTCTCTCCCGGGTTCGGAACTTAATTCCATCTCAGCACCGGAGAGGTCAATGGTGGAAGGAATTAAATCTAAATTATTATTTATTTTTAGGGGTTCCAAAGCTGCATGACCACGAATAGCATCGTAAATTGTAGGAACCTTCACGTCATTATTTTCTTCCTTAAAACCAAAGCTTACGGTAAGATTAGCCTGCGGGTCAATATCTACAAGTAACACCTTTCTGCCCATATCTGCCAAAGCTGCCCCCACATTAACTACTGAGGTGGTTTTACCTACTCCGCCTTTATGGTTACTGACTGAAATTATTCTGCAAGACATATTGTATTATTTTTAAAACCTAAAAATATAATATTCAAATGAGTTAAACAAAATATTTTTTTATATATCAATCATTCAGAAGGTATTTTTCAGCAATTTTACCGGCTTCTTTCAAATTTAGAAACTCAATATGCTTTCTGTCTTCAAGCCTAAGCGCTTTAAAATAATTTACAATGGGCATTTTATATAAGAGGTCGCCCTCTTGGTGAAAGCCTAAGTTTATGAAAACGGGTTTTTCTCGGCCGTTTTGGATTTCCGCAATGGCCCATTTAGTGATATACATAATGGTTTTCTCAATAGATGCATAATCCGAGACGCCGGCATTATTGGGCATTTCAATTAATGAATCAATTTTATAAGGTTGAGTTGTTTTTTTAACATAAGGATCCGGGCAAAACTTCAAGTTAAGACGATTTGACACAAAGTACTCATTCTGAATATCTTTTCCCCACAACTTTAGGATATATTTAGTGAATTTTCCGTTTTTCCCGTCGTAATCGTCCTTCATATTTCCTTGTGAATTTTCCGAATATGCTTGTGACAAAATTGACGGAGGGGCCGCTGATGAATCATACTTAAAGTTATGCTTCATCAATGAGCGCAAAACGGCATCGGATGCCATCCAGCCTCCGGCACGAAAACTCACTAATTCTTTTTGGCGAAGCAAACCGGAAAGCAGCTCACGGGATGTTTCAAGTAGTCGGTCAATATCTTTTTCGGCATAAGCGGAAAGCGGCACTCCCCTGCCCGACACCTTAGGTCTCATAAATTTTGGCAAGACGTTTATGAACGAACGAATTTCCGGTGTAAAAGGTTCAAAAAAATCCGGGGAATCAATAAAATCTACACCCGCTTTTTTCACTAAACTACGCAGGCAATGGATGTGTAAACCGATTTCATCACCCTCACTAATTGCAGAAAGAATCCTTTCTTTTGGATTCGATAATTTTTCGGTAAAATATGAAGGAGAGATAAAATGCGTTACGGGAATATCCGTTCCGATAAACTTACGGATGCCTTTAAAGTCATTCAAGTCTTTAAAATGTTCGCCTTCCCAATCGGCTGTGAGTGTGAAAATTATTTTACTCATTCGTAATGTATTTTTAATTAGCTGAAATATTTACCCCGCGCTTCGCACGGGGCTGTTGATGTTTCGCCCGCTTCGGGGCTGATCTTCAGATACGTCTAAATTTTAGGTAAACATCCGAATACTAATTTTATTTAATAACATGTACAAAGCCTTTATGCTCAGCACCAATCTCTGCTGATTGTAAAATGTAATAATACACTCCGCTGCTGAGTTTTTCGGGAGACCAATTATTTTTATAATCAAGGGAATGATATACGCGGTTGCCCCAACGCGTATATACACTTAACTGCCATTTAAGTTGATCAATTCCTTTCACAAAAAAATAATCGTTAATGCCGTCTCCGTTTGGACTTATTACATTCGGTATTTTAAGCGGTCCGCAGTACTCATAAGTTATACGGATGCTGTCGGTATATTCGCCGCAAATATTTTTGACCTTCAAAGCATAAAGTCCGGGTTTATCCACATAATAATCGAAAGACTCACTGCCGTCTTGCCATATATATTCGGCATTTTCCCAACCGGAACTCAAGAATAAATATGCATCGTCGCACAGAACGGTATCATTACCCAATTCAAAAACCGGCGGATGTTTTATATCCAAAAATACGGTATCGGAATTACTGCAGCCGTATTCGTTGGTTATTTGCAGTGAATAATACCCTTCAGTTTCCGGGTAAAATCGACTTTCCGTACTTGAATCTTGCCAAGTATAAACGCAGGTGTCACAATGTACTTCGGGCTCCAAAACAAAAATTGAGTTACTGCAAAACAGCGTATCTTGACCCAAATCAACCGGCGGGCTTTCCGAAAAAATCAGAGAAACGGTATCGGAATGCCGGCAACCGGTATAAGTACTTTTGCCCTCCGCCCAATAAGTTCCGGTTTCGGAAAAATTATGCGTTGCAAGGCTGTCATTATTATACCACAGATATTCTCGGGCTTGTTCGGGCAGTTGTATGGTATAATTGTCCGTATCACATAAAATAGTATCGGGGCCTAAATCAAGGGTAAAGGCGTAATCAATTTGTATTTCCTGCGACAGCCGGGTTTCGACACCCGATATCCAACGTTTTAGTTCAACCGTATAAGTGCCGGTATCATTGTATAAATGAGCAGGATTAAAAACTTTGCTTGTATTATTGCTTCCCGAAAGCGGATCGCCGAAATTCCACAGCACGGAATCCGTCCCTATAGTATCGGCTATATGAAAAACCGTTTCGGTTCCGTAGCAGACGGGATAAACATAAAAGTCGGGCGGCAAAAAAAGTGAGCTGATGAAATTGGGCAAGCCCATTCGCAAGCTCCCGTTTCCGACTTGCAGGGCTCCGGATTCATAAGCGCAATGGTCTGCCGAAGCATTCGGATTATGGATTATTCCGAGTCGATCTGATTCATCAACGGTGCAATATATTTTGCCGTTGGGTGCCAACTGCATGGTTCCCATAAAATAGGATTCTTCAAAAATCTCTGTGAGTGAAGCAGCCACATCCTCGGGCGTTCCGGCTTCTAAATCAACTTGATACAAGCTGCGTATGGAAGTAATGTAGAGTTTGGAGCCGTCAGGCGAAAATTCCACACCGTAAACCGCTTGATAATCAAATTCAACTGTAATGGCTTCCGAAACCATGCCGGTTTGTGAATCAAAAGTAAATATCTCAACCAAAGATGCTCGTAATAAAGCCAAAGCCAATCGGTTGCCCTGAGGGTTCACTTTCATTGTACCAATTGAATTGATGATATTATGATCCTGAATTTGAACATGAGCTGTGCCGGCACTGCTGATAACCGGTTCCGAAGCAATTCCGTTTTCATCAATAAGCCAAACAGCAAAATTATTGTTGCCCCATTCGTGCGAAATCACCCAATAGGCTGAATCCTGTGCTTTCTGAACAGCCGTAATTTTTTCGGGAACCTGTTCGAGCAGTAAAACATTTTTCTCAGTAACTGCCCCGTTTCCTGAATCTAAGGTCATATCAATTACGGAATACCGTAAACCTTGCGTGTAAATTTCTCCTTCACTGTAATCCAAAACATCCGATGTAAACAGATAATAAAGATTAGAGTCAGCCGGATTCGGCACTATGAGCGCCGACTGTGTTGAAGAAGTATCGCCGGCCAAGCCGTCGCCGTTTTCCATTAATTCATGATCGGCATTCCAAATTTGAACGCCGTTGGTATAAAACAGTAATTCACCTTTTGCATTGCTGTATGCAGCACAACCTTCATAGGTATTCATGCCGCTTTCGTAATGAGGCTCGGGAATTCCGGCTTTGAAAGTCAAACCGGCAGCATTTCCAAAATACCAATGCGTAGCTTCTTTCTGAGCAATTATTTGTTCAAAATTCAAAAGAAGTATTATGCTTACCAGTAATATTTTGCGCATCGTATTAAAACAAGCTGTTGGACTGACAAAATAAAACATTTTGTCGAATATAAATTAAATGCCTATTTTCGTTAAAATAAAAAACATCGTTATGAAACATCTGATTATTCTGTTTTGTGTTGGCTTTTTTATACAAGGAGCAAATGCACAAAACCAAGCAAGTGAAAAATGCAAAAGCCTTTTTAAAAACCAAAAATATGAAAAATGTATCAAAAAAGCCGAAAATTACTTAGATAAGGATCGTACACTCGGTGAATTGTACTACCTGAAAGGCTTCTCGCATTTTGGCCTATATCAAAATACACAAGAGCTCCTGCATCTCAACAATGCTTTACGGGAAGTAAGTCGGGGAACCGAAGATTACAATAGTTATAAAAAAAACTATGCCCAAGAGTTGGCACATATGAAAACAGCCTGCAAACAGATTGCAGACAGCTTTTATTCCGCCGATAAAAAGAAAGTTTCGGAAAAGTATTACAAATATCTTGCGGAGATATACCAAGATACCACCAAGCAATACAAAGAATTGTTCATATATTCCGAACGCCCGGACGGCGAAATTATCCGATTGACTGAAGCCGGAGAAATAAACCAAACCGATGAGAAAGGTCGTAAACAAGGGCTTTGGCGAAAAGTTTACCCCAACGGAGTTACGGCTTACGAAGTTCAATTTAAAGATGATAAGCCGGTGGGAACCATGCTTCGTTACCACCCAAACAGCCGAAAAATGGCCGAATTGAAATTCAATGAAGACGGAAGCTATGCAAAGGCAAAACTATATGACGAACAAGAATCGCTTATTGCAAAGGGTTTTTATGCAGGTGAAAAAAAGGACAGCCTTTGGAAATACTATAAAAACGATTTTTTGGTGCAAACCGAAAATTATAATCAGGCTGTGCTGCACGGAGAAATGAAAGCATACTACCCCAACGGCCAAGTGTATGACCTCAGACAGATGGAAAACGGCAAAGAAAACGGAGTTTGGGAAAAATTTTACCAAAACGGTGAACCCATGCTTAAAGGCGTTGTGAAAGATGATAAACTTGAAGGCAGTTTTTTAAGATATTTCCCCGACGGAAGCATTGAAGAAAAAGGGCAGTACAAAAACGACTTGAAAACCGGCGAATGGGAATACTATACCGAAGACGGTAAAAAACATACCATCACATACAAGAACGGAAAAGCCGAAAATGCTGATGAAACGGAGCTTAAGCAATCTGAAAAGTATCAAAAACAAATAGAAAACCGATTAAAAGATCCCGAAAATTTCAAAAACCGACCTTATGAATATATCAATGACTAAAGCGACTGTCATAAGTCTTCTGATTCTGCTAATGTTTCCGGCTTGTTCGGACACGCTTCGTGTATTGCCGGTTACAAAAATATCAGACACACAAGATGCTCTGATATACAACTTACCGAAAACGGCTTTAATTATAGAAGCAGAAGTAGAAAAAACCGTTACCTTTAAAGGCCCGTTTTCGGAATATACGGATCTGTATTTTCAGAGCAACCGAAGCGTAAAGCGTAATGAAACCTATTATCGATTAAAAAACATTCAAGTGAGTTCAATCGCACGTCCGGATTCGGCTCATTATTACGGTATTCTGAGCCCTCCGGAATTCCTTGCCGGCAGTTTTTTAAGTTTAGACAAAAACTTAGCCCCGACAGGAATAAATACAGATATTGAATTTGAAGAGGAAACCGGCGGCAAAAAGATACAATTAAGCAACACCCAAGAGTATGGCCCGGACTATGCCGATTTATCCATAAAATCAGTACGAGAAACAGTTTATGATACAATATATACGGATGTTTTCAGAGATTCCGTTTTTGTGAAAGTTCCTAAAGTTTATGCCCGAAAACAATTTAAATCTCCCGAAAAACAAGCCAAAGAAATGGCAGAGCAAATATTCCGTTTGCGAGATGACCGGCTTGCACTGCTGAAAGGCGTTACCGATGCCAATAATTTTCCGGACGGCGAGGCCGTAAAACTCATGATTGCGGAATTGGACAAATACGAGAAACAATACATGAATATGTTTACCGGACAGAAAGTTAAAAGCAGTAAAAAACATAAATTCATCATTGTTCCCGAAGCCGATATAGAAGAGGAAACGTTTGTCTTGTTTCGTTTTTCGGAAAGATTTGGTATTCTGCCGGCTCATGTGGAACAAGGCGAAAGCTTGAATCTGAAAATTAAAAAGTCAAAAGAACTGCATACCGTTGCGGCTTATGAAAACTACAAAGACAATCAGTTAAAGCAGAAGAAACAAGAAACAGCCGGCTTTGTTTACCGCATACCCAATTATGCCGAAATTATTGTCAGCTACAAAGATGAAGTTTTATTCAACGACCGAATGCATATAGCTCAACTGGGCGTACTAAGTAAAATACCCGTTGAATTAATTGGAAAACCTAATGTGCAAATTCTTTTTTATCCGCAACTCGGAGCCCTAAAAAAAATTTCCGAGAAAAATGCATTATTAAACATACAGAATGAATAAATAAGCCGACAACTTTTACAACTGCTTCCCGTATTAACAAACGGAACAATTTTTGAGTTTACAGAAAGATAATACATGCAAACACATATTCACAGCAGATCTCAATGAAAGAAAGCATATATAAACAAATTCTTCAAAAATCAGATTTTGCTTATTCCTATCGAAAAATAATACTTGACGATAATAATAAGCCGGCAGATTATCAATATTTAGAAGTAAACCCGGCTTACGAAAAGATTACGGGACGTAAAGCAGAAACCCTTATCGGCAAAACATTCCGACAGCTTACAGATACAGTAACTGCAGAAGATTTGAAGCGTATTGCCATATACGGAGAAACCGCTTTAAAAGGAACTCGGCAAGAATTTGAATATTATTCAGCCCGTACAAATCGTTGGTATAAAATACAACTGCAGGCACACGATAATCATTGTTTCTCAGCATTATCGGAAGATATCAGCCTTCAAAAGCAGAAAGAACGAATGCACAAAAATCTTAGCTATCTGAACTCTCTGGCTTTTAAATTAAGCGATTTGCCGGTAGCCGACAAAATTACCCCTGTTACAATTCCAAGTATCAAAAATTACACAAAAGCCATATTTGCACTCTACTCGGCATACGATGAGAAGCAAAAAAGCTTAGAGATTAAGACGATAGATTCTGACGAACAGCTTCTGCAAAAAACTGTGCAAATAGCCGGAAAAAAAATTCTTAATATCAGTTCCCCCGTTGATGATGAAAGCTATAAAATAATGCTGTCAGAAAAAATTGCTTTCAGTAATTCTTTCTCGGAAATAACTTTTGGAGCTATTCCTCAAAGACTTAACAAAATTTTAAAAAAATTGAGCGGTGTCAGTAACATTTGTGCAATGGTGCATGTGGTTTCAGGGAGGATATACGGAACCACCGTTTTAGGCTTTAATGAAACACAAGAGTTGCCGTCGAAAAAGCTTTTAGCCTCTTTTTCGCACTTAACGGCATTGGCTCTCAGAAGGAAACAAACAGAACAGGAACTAAAATTTAAGGAAAAACAATTCTTGAAGATTACGGAAAACATTTCCGATGTAGTATTTACCGTAAATTCAAAGCTTAAAACGACCTACATTACCCCATCCATTGAAAAGCTCACCGGAGATTCCAAGGAAACCCATTTAAACAAACCGTTAAGAGAAAAATATCCGCCCGCTGAGCTTATTAAATTCAGAAAAGTATTAAAAGAAGAGCTGAAAAAAGAAAAAGACCCGGAAACGCCAAAGAACAGAAGCCGATTCATAGAAACTCAATTACTAAAATCTGACGGAAGCAGCATTTCCGTTTCAATGCACTTATCTATTTTGCGCAACGAAGAAGGCCGCATTTCAGGTTTTTTGGGTGTTATAAGAGATATTACAAAAACCAAACAAATTGAATATCAGCTGACTCAATACATCAATGAACTAAATCGGCTTAATAAAGACAAAGACACATTCATGTCGGTTTTGGCTCACGACCTTCGAAGCCCGTTTAGCGGTGTATTAGGTTTACTGGAGCTTTTGTTGGATAACCGTAAAGCGATGGATGAGCAAAGCTTAGATGAGCAATTGTTCAAAATTCACAAAACCCTTAAAAGCACCTATGATTTAATTAATGATTTGCTTTTATGGGCAAAATCACAAACCGACAGACTCGATTTTGAACCCACAACCGTCCGTTTTTCGGATTTGTGCTCAAAGGTGATTGATGAAGCACAACCTGCAGCTGCTGCAAAAAACATAGATATTCGATTTAATGAAAATGAAACCATTCATTTAACAGCCGATGAAAATTTAGTTAAATTCATATTGAGAAATCTACTCTCTAATGCCATAAAGTTTAGTTACAAAAACAGCGTGGTTGAAATAGCTGCAAAAAAAGAAAAACATCTTGTACTCATAAGCGTCAGCGATCAAGGTGTAGGCATAGCAACTGATGAAACAAATAAAATTTGGGACTCATCGAAACCCTATACCACCTTGGGAACCGATAATGAAAAAGGTACCGGAATGGGATTGATTCTCTGCAAAGAATTTGCCGAAAAACACGGCGGCAAAATTTGGGCGGAAACAAATCCCGACGGAGGCAGCAAATTTGTTTTTTCTCTTCCGGCAGCATAATTTTCCAAAAATAACCATACAAAGTTTGTAGCATAATGACCAATGAAAAAAAAATTTCGGAGTTGATAACAAAAGCAGAACAGCTTTTGAATAAAGATGCACCCAAAGAATTTAAGCCATACCGTGAGGTTCTAAAACAAATCACGGCAGAACTCAGGAATTGTAAAAAAACATTTGCTGAACAAGCCAAAACCTGCGAAGAAACAATTGATTATCAAAAAGAATCGGAGCATACCCTTAAGTTGTACGAAAGCATATTTTCCACTTCCAATGTCGGTATCGGAATAACAGATACCGAAGGCTATGTAACGGAATGCAATGAAAGTTTTGCGCAAATGCTTGACTACGGGAAATCGGAAATTATCGGAAAACATGTTCATGAGCTTAGTTTTGAAAGCGATATTGAGTATGAAATTCAGCAATTTGAAAAGCTCACACCGCAAAACCCGCAAACCCGTTTCGAAAAGCGCTACTTAAAAAAAGACGGCAGCATTCTGTGGGCGGATTTAACAGCAAACGTTATTTTTGAAAATAACCGACCGCATTATATCGTGGGAATTTTAGTGGATATCACCGAAAAGAAAAATGCAGAAATACAATTAAAAGACAGTGAACAAAAATATCGCGAATTATTTGAAGCCAATTTATACAGCATTTCAATCTTTAGTTTTGAGCCGGACGGAAAACCCGGAAAGTTTATCGACATGAACGAAAATGCCGCCAAGCTCATCGGATACTCAAAAAAAGAAGCATTAGAATTTACTCCCATAGATTTGGAACACAATGTCGGCCCGGAAAAATTTGAAGAACGTATGCAACAATTTGCGCAAAAGGGACGTGCTTCGTTTGAAACCCAACTCCGACACAAAAACGGTGCTTTAATTGATGTAGAAGTTCACGCCACACCGGTCAATTACAATAAGCAACCGGCCGTAATGAATGTTTCCGGAGATATTTCGGAGCGCAAAAAAGCCGAAAAACAAATTGCCGAACGCGAAGAACAATTCCGAACAATATTTGACCGATCGCCCCAACCCATGGCTTTAAGCGAAGCCGAATCCGGAAAAATAGTTCAGGTAAATGATATTTTTTGCAAAAAAGTGCAGGGCAAAAAAACTGATATACAAGGTAAAACAGTGACCGGCCTTGGGTTTTACGGCGAAAATGATCGCAATATGTTCGTCCGGGAACTTATGACGAAAGGCAAAGTAGAAGACTTGGAGATGAATTTTAAAACTCTAAAAAACAAACAGCTGACGGCTAAAATGTTTGCGCAGTTCATTATTGTTAACGGGCAAAAATATATCCTCACAATTTTTGAAGACATCACACAACGCAAACTTACGGAAGAAGAACTTCAAATGCTTTCGGCGGTGGTAAAGCAAAGTCCTTCATACATCCTAATAACTGATTTGGAAGGCAAAATAGAATACGCCAACCCGGCATTTACGGACATTACCGGTTACCGTTTTGAAGAAGTAAAAAACCAAAACCCGCGTATTTTAAAATCCGGAAAAGTAAAGCCCGAAACTTATAAAGAAATGTGGGAAAACATAACAAACGGTAAACCCTGGCGCGGTGAATTTATCAACCGCCGAAAATCCGGAGAGGAATACATCGAAAAGGTAGTAATAGCCCCCATTAAAAACAAAAGCGGAGAAATTATTAAATATTTTGCCATAAAAGAGGACATTACCCAAAAAATTGAAACCGAAAATGCACTTAAGGAAAGCGAGACCAAATTTAAAGCCATTACTGCTTACGCAAAAGATGCCATAATACTTATAGATGACGAAGATACCGTAAAATTCTGGAACAAAGCCGCCGAAAATATTTTCGGCTTCACACCGGACGAAATCCTGGGAAACAAAATGCACCCCTTAATATTACCCGGAAAATATAACGAGCGATTTAAAAAAGGCTTTGAACATTTTAAGCAAACCGGCAGCGGTATTGCCTTAGAAAATACGATTGAAATGAGCGGCTTGAGAAAATCCGGAGATGAATTTCCGGTTGAAATTTCTATTTCGGCCATAGAAATAAAAAACCAATTACACGCCATAGGAATTATTCGAGACATCACCGAACGCAAACAAGCCGAAAATAAACTAAATACGCTTATATCGGAACTGGAAACAGCCAATGCTACCAAAGATAAATTCTTTAATATTATTGCACACGATTTAAAGAACCCTTTCAACAGCATTGTAGGCTTTTCCGGCTTATTGGCAAAACAAACCGACAAATACGACACACAGAAAATTAAAAAATTCGCCGAAACCATTCACTCTTCAAGCAAAAATACTTATAAATTATTGGAAAACCTGTTGGAATGGTCTCGTGCCCAAACCGATAAAATATCATTTGAGCCCGAAAATATTATCTTGGAAAATACACTTATTGAAACCATTGGTTTGTCGCAAAATGCCGCTGAAAATAAACGCATTGAAATCAGTTACGAACTTACGGACAGCATTGTGTTGCGTGCTGATCAAAATATGCTCAACACCATCATGCGAAACCTGATTTCAAACGCCGTAAAGTTTACTAAAGAAGCCGGCAAAGTTGAAATTAAAGCCGAACTGCAGAAAAGTATGGCACATATCAGTGTCAGCGACACCGGAATCGGAATGCCGGAAGATACGGTTAAAAAGCTGTTTATGATTCATGAAAAAGTCTCTAAACCCGGCACTAACAACGAAAAAGGAACCGGTTTGGGTTTGCTGCTGTGCAAAGAATTTGTTGAAAAACACGGCGGAAAAATTTGGGCAGAAAGCACTGAAAATAAAGGAAGTACATTTAGTTTTACCATGCCTGTTGCCCAATAATGAATAATCCCAATAACTTAAAAAACATGAAGAGCCTTCATCAAGAACTTAAAGAACAAAATGCCCGACCACATAAGCGAGCGCAAACTACTCCGTACATAAACCATTTATTGGATAACGACATCGTAAAAGAGAGTTACACAGGCCATTTACGCACACTTGCCATAATATACGGCACTTTGGAACATCAGATTTACAAGTCCGAAAATCCGACAATTCAATTACTGATAAAAAATTACATCCCTAAATTACCGTATTTGCTTAAAGATTTGGAGAATATAGATGCCTTACACACCAAAGATATTATTCCGGCCGTACGGGAAGCCTTATTAATTGCAGATAAAATACTGATAGACAGCATACAAAATCCGGTTAAACTCATCGGATATATTTATACCTTAGACGGCTCGTTAAACGGCGGGCAAATTTTACAAAAACACGTGGCTAAAGCTTTAAATTTGAAAGATAAACAGGGCTTAAGCTACTTTGCATTACAAGAGAAAAACACGGAAAAATTTTGGCCTGAATTTATTCATAATATCAATAAAGCCGGTGAAGACAATTCAGCTCGTGAAGCCATATTATCCGGAGCTTCCGAGGCTTTTTACGGCATAATAAATACTTATGAACACTTGCATCCCGTAAATCCCGAAAATCTCGGTAATCACATAACGGCGCTTAATCCCGAGGCCGGCGATCATTTGATACCAACCGAACCGTTGGAAATAGAGGCAGCCATTCGAGCCGCACACAAAACTTGGGATGAATTTCCTTATTTCTCTTTGTGCTACGATGCCCGCGGAAAACGCTTTGCCGTTAGTGACAGCGCGTGGCTTGTAACGCTTTGCGACATGCCCCGCGAAACAGCTTTACGACAAGCCCAATGGTTGTCGAACTTTTTGGCAAATGCCGGCATGCCCACATATACTTTTGAAAAACAGTTGGAATATTTATTTCAGGAACTCACAAAAAATGCGAAAAACGAGAAATATAATGCTTTAAAAGAGCTTGTAAATAATTTCGAGCAAAAGAGAAAAAAAATTATACCGAATGTTGATTTTGAAAAATCAAACCGTATTTTTGCAGATATTTACAAAAAAATGAATATTACAACGGACACCGGCGAAAACCCGCTTAAAAATACCGGAAAATTAATTGCAAGTTCTCTGTGCGATGCCGCAAACGGAATGCCTGAATCTAAACAAGCTTTAAAACAGCGACTCACTAATCCGGAGATATTCGGCACAGAGCAAATTGCAGCACATCAAAAAGCCTTTGTCGAAATACAAAAGTTATTAACATAAACATACACTTATTGCAGTAAACATATAACAATGCCTAAAGAATATAATCATAAGCCTTTTTTAGAAAACTTACTTTTGGGAAACCGAGAGAAATGCTTGGATATAGCTCATGGGTTTGTTGAAAACGAAACTGACATCAAAGTGTTTTATGAACAAATACTCACAAAAGCACTTTATGAAGTAGGCTTTCTGTGGGAAAACCATAAAATAAGTATTGCTACCGAACACCTATCCTCGGCAATAGCCGAAAATGTAATAAATGATTTGTATTTAAAGCTTATAAGAACCGTAGCCCTAAGCAAAACAGCAGTCGTATGTAATGTAAAAAACGAATTCCATCAGATCGGCACACGCTTGGTTTCCGATGTTTTTGAGATGAACGGCTGGGATGCTCACATACTTGGTGCAAATACTACAACGGAAGATATTTTAAGCTTTCTTGAATCTGCAAAGCCTGATATTTTGGCCATCTCAATGACTTTGGATTTCAATCTTCCCCACCTTATGGAAATGTTAAATGCAATTAAGGAACAATATCCCGAACAGGCCATTATTATTGGCGGGCAAGCTTTTACACAAAACACATTTGATATAGCTATAGACTATTATAATGTACATGTAATTAAAAATTTGTCCGCTCTTGAAGCCTTTATAAAAAAAATAAACGAATGACACAGTCCAAAATGTCGATACTCTTAGAAGAATGGGGCGATGAACTTCTGCATAATTTATCGGAAAAAACTTCTTCCTGCATTGCTTTACTTCGGGAAAACGGCGATCTGATTTTTGCCAATAAAGCCATAAATGAACTATCGGACGGCTTTAGCCAACAAAAATTGATGAATCCTTCTTTTGAAAAACTGTTTGAATTTGATAACAAGCAAACACTTATTTTTACGGGTTTTCTTACCATAGGCGAAAATCACAGGTATAACACCTCCATTATTGCCGAAATATACCGGAAAAATAATATGTTTTTGATTATAGGCGGTGTAAATGCTTCACAGCTTATGGAGCAAAATCAAACCATGCACCATTTGAATAAAGAAATCAGTAGTCTGCAACGCCAACTGCTTAAAGAAAAAAAAGAACTGATTGCCACTATGAGCAAACTGAATGAGGCAAATAAAAAATTGGAAATTTCGAATGCCGCTAAAGATAAGTTTTTCGGAATTATTGCCCACGACTTAAAAAACCCGTTTAATACCATACTTGGTTTTTCAAATTTACTGGCCGCAAAAACCGATACATATGATAAAAGCAAAATACAAACCTTTGCCAAAACCATTAATCTCTCTGCAAAAAACACATACAAGTTGTTGGAAAATTTGTTGGAATGGTCCAAATCACAAACCGGCAGAACGGATTACAAACCCCAAGTAATTGTATTGAATACCATAGTTACGGAAACAAAAGACCTTTTACTGGAAACGGCAAAAAACAAAAATATCGCAATCAAAGATAAGATTCCCGAAAACTTCTTGCTTTTTGCAGATCCCAATATGCTAAGCTCCATTTTGAGAAACCTAATTTCAAATGCGCTTAAATATACGAATAAAGGCGGGCGAATAGAAATATCAGCAAAAAATGAAAACGAACAAAGCATAATAAGTGTAAACGACAACGGTACCGGAATGAGCGAATCGGTTAAAAGTAAGCTGTTCAAAATTCATGAAAAAGTCAGCAAACAAGGAACCGATAATGAAAAAGGAACCGGATTAGGTTTGCTGCTTTGCAAAGAATTTGTTGAAAAACACGAGGGTAAAATTTGGGCAGAAAGCGAAGAAGGCAAAGGCAGTAAATTTAGCTTTACATTGCCCTCGCCCGAAAAATCATAACTGAATCAGAGATCAGAAGTCAGAGGTCAGATATCAGAGATCAGAGGTCAGACCGTCACAGTCAATATTCTGCAGGCCGATGATTGAAATCGACTCAACAACTCCGCAACTCCACGACTCCACAACTCCACAACTGAATCAGAGGTCAGAAGACAGATATCAGATCGTTGCAGTTAACAGCTTGCAAACAGATGATTGGAAACAACTCAACAACTGAACGACTCCACGACTCCACAACTCCGCGACTCCACAACTCCGCGACTCCACAAATAAACAACTCCACAAAAAATGCCAAGTTGCACAGTCGCATAGTCGCTAAGTCGTTTAAAAAAGCTACAAATCAACAACTGAATCAGAGGTCAGATATCAGATCGTTGCAGTTAACAGCTTGCAAACAGATGATTGGAAACAACTCCACGACTCCACAACTCCACAACTCCACAACTGAATCAGAGGTCAGAAGACAGATATCAGATCGTTGCAGTTAACAGCTTGCAAACAGATGATTGGAAACAACTCAACAACTCCACGACTCCACAAATAAACAACTCCACAACTCAACAACTCCCCCTACAAAGAATTATCGCTCAATACGTATGCGCGCATCAACGGCTGTAATCTTTTCCGAATTGCCCAGTAAGGGATTCAAGTCCATTTCGGTAATTTCGGGAGCCGCTTCGGTTAAAGCCGAAAGCCTGCTGATAATTTCAGTAAATAATTCTTGGTTAATACCGGCTTGTCCGCGTGTGCCTTCTATCATTTTATAAGCCTTTAAAGACCCAATCATCTGCCCGGCTTCTGTTCTGCTTACGGGAGCCAAGGCTGTTTGTACATCTTTCAGTACTTCAATAAAAATACCTCCCATACCGAATAGAATCAAATGCCCAAATTTATCTTCATATTTTGCACCGGCAAATAATTCCGTACCTGAGAGGAAAGGCTGCAACAAAATGCCTGTTGTATCTTTTATTCGCATCATGCGTTCAAACTCAGCGGATAATTGTTCTTTGGTTTTCACATCCAAAACCACACCGCCTACATCCGATTTATGAACCGGCCCCACGACTTTCATTACCAAAGGATAGCCAATCTCATCGGCAGCATTTTGCGCTTCGGCAAGCTTAGAAACTACAGCTTCTTTAGCACGCGGAATACCGGCGGCATCTAATAAGTCCTGCACTTTTTCGGGCGAAAGATAGCCGTCGGACTTAAGCGAATCAATTGTTTTACGTATTTTATCGGTATCAACTTCCGGTAAAGGTATTTGAGAAACGGACGGTTCCGGGGTATCATATATTTTTGAAAGTGCATTTCCTAACAATACTTCTTCCGGGAAATTTATTCTTCCTTTTTTCAAAAAATCCGCCACTTCTTCAGCCGCCTCATTTATGGATGGCAAAATGGGGTAAATGGGTTTTCGGGCCGTTTTCATTTTCTCATCAAGCACGCGGTAAGCATCAAAAACTTTGACCAAGCCCGGTGTTCCGAATATTACCGCCATGGCATCAATCTCATCAAAATGCTTATCGCAATAATCAATAATCAAAGCTAATTGCTCGGCAGTTCCGGTGGCTAAAAAATCTATGGGATTTTCTACGGATGAACCGGGAAATAATTGTTCTTTCAACTCATCGGCTTTTTTATTTTTGATTTGAGGCACAAGTAATCCGCCTTTTTCCAAAGCATCGGTGAGCATTACGGCTGGGCCGCCGGCATGTGTTATTACGGCAATGTTTTTCCCCTGCAATTCAGGATGCATAAATACGGAGCCAAGCGTAATTAGCTCCTGGCGTCCGTACGCCCGAACAATACCGGCTTTACGGAAAAGTGCATCTATAGCGGCATCAGAACTTGCCAAAGCGCCCGTATGTGATGAGGCAGCGCGGCTTCCGGCACTTGAACTGCCGGCTTTAACGGCGGCTATTTTACAGCCTTTATTTATTAGCGAAGCGGCATGTTTAAGGAGTTTCCTCGGTTTATTTATTTGCTCCAAATACAACAGTTTTACTTTGGAGTCCGTTTTCGGGTCAAAATTTTCATCCATATATTCCAAAATTTCCTCCACACCGGTTTGGGCGCTGTTTCCTACCGACCAAACACTCGAAAAAGTCAATCCGTTGGGTATTCCCAGTTCCATAATGAAAACAGCCGTTGCGCCGGAGCCGGAAATAAAATCAACGCCATTGGCATCCAACTTTGGAATAGGCGAAGTAAAAACACCGGCATAATTCGGTGTTAAAACCCCGATACCGTTGGGCCCAATCAAAACGGCATCGTACTTATCCAACAGTTTTACAATATGATTTTCAATGGCAGCGCCTTCTTCACTTGTTTCGCTAAAACCGGCCGACAATATGATAAAAGCTCTCGTTTGCTTTTTTTCGCAAAGCAATTTCATGCTGTCATAACAAAATTTAGCAGGAATGGCTAATATCGCCAAATCAGCATCAGGCAAGTCATTCAAATCACGATAAGACTTAATTCCCTGAACCCTATCGGCTTTGGGATTAGCTACGTATAAATTGCCTTTGTATTTATGATCAAGAAGATTTTTCAAAACTTTTCCGCCGGGCTTTCCGGTATCTTCCGAACCGCCTATTACAGCTATACTTTTGGGATCTAATAATTGTTTGTTCATTGCTTTCTGTTTTTAGACAAATGTAAGGATTTGAATGCAATATTTAATATGATATAAAGCACCATTCTTATCTTAAATTTGAACGGCTAAATAATAATTTGAAGTGCTGTTGTTAAATATTTGTTGAGAACACTCCGAAAAGACCATAATTCAATGAATAAAACCGTAAATATCTGATAATTAACAACTGACGGCTTAACCCGTCGGTTTTATAAGAATACGTTTAAATGTCCTGCGGGCGATTTGACGTATTCAGCACTACTTTCCGAAGCCTTCAAAAACGCCGGCTCCGAAAAGCGCAAAATCATATTTGACAGGATCTTCAGCATCGAATTTTTTAAGCTCGTGCGTAAGTTGTTCGGCCGCTTTACGGTCGTTTTGTTTTCTGCTGATCAAACCTAAAGTACGAGCTGTATTTCCGCAATGCACATCCATGGGTATGATTAAGTCTGAAGCGGGAATATCATTCCACAATCCAAAATGAACGCCGCGATTATCATTGCGAATCATCCACATAAGAAACATATTAAGCCGCTTGGCTGCCGAATTTTTGGCCGGATTGGCAATGTGTTTTTCACTGCGAAGGACATGTTCTGTTTGCATAAAAATTTTACGAAACTCTTGTATGGCTCCAAATACCGATTGCTCTTTTTCAAAAGCTTTTGAAAATACATTCTGCAAGCCGCCGTAATTGGTATAAATATTTTGCAGAGCTCGAATAAAAAAATCAAAATCTTCGGGTTTAAAAGTGCGGTGCCCTACCCTTTCGGAGCGGTATTGGTCGGCTTTGGAATAATTCAAAACAAATTCATGCGGATTGTTTCCCATAGCTTCAATCATCTTATCGGCACTGCGAATAATCATGCTGCGCTTACCCCAAGCTATAGCGGCCGTAAGAAAAGCGGTAATCTCAATATCTTCGGTTTTAGAAAATTGGTGCGGAATTTGAATCGGATCCGTTTGTATAAAATCCGGGCAATTATATGCGTTATATTTAGCTTCCAAAAAGTCGTAAAGCTCTTCTCGGCTGAGTTCACTCATATATACATCAATAAAATTATGGCCACGAAAGCCAGTGCAAAACCTGCCCAATTAATTGTTGTAACGGTTTCTTTAAAGAAAGCAGCCGCAGCAACTATTGATAAAGCTATGATTCCCATATTATTAACGGCATAAATAATGGAGCTGTCTATTCCGCTGTACTCCAGAGCCAATATCAGAAAGTATATGGAACCAAAATTGGCAACCCCCAAAAGCAGTCCGGTAGTGAGTGTACGCGGTTCTAAAAAATATTTCAATCGACTGCCGTTTACAAAAGAAACGATTACACCCGTGAGCCCGGCAATACCAAAAGATGCAGCCGTAAACAAAGGAATTTCACCATCGCCCAGCAAATCCTGCTGGGAGTATTTAATGAGCGCATCAATAAGCCCTACGCCCAGAAATAACAAAACCGGAAGATATATCTGTTCGGCACTGAAACTCTGACTGCGTTTTTTGTAAACCGACAAGAATACAGAAGTAACCGCTGCTATAATTCCGATTACTTTTGTAGCGGGAAGCGGCTCGGTATAATAAACTATGGAAAATACAACCGGAATAATTACCGACATTTTGTTGGAAACCGTAGTTACGGCCACACCGGCTCTTTGTGTTGAAAATCCTATCAGCCAAAACATAATAATCAGCAAAACACCGATTATCAGAGACGGAATAAACCAGCTGCCTTCGGTAAACATGCGAAATGAAAAATCAATATCATTCAAAATAAAGCCCAAAGCCGATGCAGAAAAGTAATTGAGCACCACTACGGGATATAGCCGCATGCGTTTTTGCTGCAAAAATTTAAAGGTAAGTACAATAAAAAATGACGAAAGAATACTGAGTATTAACCAAAGCACCGGCCTAAGATTTAGAGTGTAAAAAACTCTGCAAAATTATAAAGATACTTCTTATGCGGAAATAAGTTTAGTGTTTTTATTGAAGCATTCGTGCTGTATAAATTGCAGTACAAATCCAACTATAAACAGACGCTGCCGGGTCAAAAGATGCCGGCAGGTCATGTTTCTTTTAATATAAGTCATACTTTCAAAATGTGCATAAAACGAAAAGTAACGGTATCTATTTATTTATCATTTCTCTTACAAAATTAAGTATTTCTTGAATTGCTATTTCGGGATTGTCATTAATATAGCTTTCTTTAACATTATCTTCTGATGTTTTATGAAAGTGTTTCGGATAAGTCGAAATGTGTTTCCATTTTGGATGCGGAACATTATCGTGTCGATAAATTGTTTCATCAAGCTTTCTTCGTTCCCAATGATAGCTGTATTTATTATTTCTTGTTAGTGAAAACCAAACATCCACAAAACTTGTATCTTGAAAAATAATCCTTAGGAACGGTTATGAAATAAGATATAATAGTTGGCGTAGCTATTTTGTTCTTTAACAACTTGAAAAATTTGCGAATAGCATAGCTATTTAAGAACTTTTTCAAGGAAGTTAAAGGGCAAAAGAACAAGCAAACCGTTATAGGTTATTTCATATCCGTTCCTTAACTCATTTTCATCCTTAATAATTACTGTATCAACAATATCAGGATATTCATTTTCTGAAATTTGTTGAAGCTTTTCGATATCCATAATTAAACTTTCTCAAGGATTAATTCTTCTATTTTATTCATCCCTTCATTCAATCTTTCCAATTTTTCAATTTTATACGTCAGGTTATCAAACTTTTGATAATCCTTCCAAGTATCTTCTTCTTTGATTGCTCCTGTTTTATAAAGCTTTTCAAACTCTTCGGGAGTTTCAACTTTATATTTTCCTTTTAACTCAAAAAGTTCACTTTTCAGAAATTTAATTTGACTATCAAGAAATTGTGATAAGCTTTTTCGCAACAAATCCATTTTTCCAATACCAACTTGCTTTGCAACAAATTCAATTATTTGTTCTCCTGAAATATTCATTTTCCAAAATTTTGATTAGTAATTTCAAATTTAGAAAAAAAAAGAAAGAAAATTACGTAAAACGCAACTTTCTTTCTCTACAATTGAAATTTTACTAATGCTGAAAGCAGACGCTGCCGGGTCAAAAGACGCCGGCAGGTCGGATATTTCAATTAAAACTTTCTTTTTGATGCTTTACAAACCTAAATTTTTCAGGCCTTGGTCAAAACGAATATCAACCGGGATACCGGCTTCGTTAACTTTGTCTAAATCTTTTTGCAACTCATCAGTGATTTTCCCTTTTTCTTTTACCCATGCCGAGGCTTTTTCATAATCTCCGTCGCCCTGAATGGTAAGAATTTTTTCAGATAAGGAAAGCATGGCTTTTTTCATGTTTTCAAAATCTACACGATATTTTCCGTCATCGCCTTTCACGAATGCATTGTTGGCTCTGAAATGGTCAAGCGCCATCATGTTGGCTTTACCGTGCGAGCTGGAAACACCAAATCGTGTTGAACGAAAGATTCCGGCAAAAAATGTAACGTAATTATCCATAAGGTCTTTTTCTTCAAATTCACCCATTTCATAGAGCTTTGTTACAAAGAACAATCCAAGAATATCGGCCTTAGCTTCTTCCACGGCAGTAGAAACATCCGACAAGGCGTTACGAACGGTTCCTTTCCCGGTAATGGTTTGCTTAATACCCAATCCGTGGGCTGTTTCATGGAACATGGTGTTTTCAAAAAAGGCATCAAATTTAATGTGCTTTTGTTGGTCTTCGGTAATCAGCAGCTCACTTATGGGAAGCAATATTTTATCAAATTTGGCTTTCATGGAATTTTTGAGTTGCAGTCGGCGGCTGCCTTTTTCAAGGTGTACGCGCTCATCATTGGGCAGGTTAATAGCGATGGTTTTGCTGCCTGCATTGCAATCGCCGGCGTAAAATACGGCATCATAGGCTCCTAAGTCCGAGTCACTGCCGGGCGCTTCGGTTTTATATTCATCTGCTACGGGCAATTGTTTTTGCATTTCGGGAAGGAATTCGGCAAAACGTTGCAGTTTTTGACTCCACTCTCTGTCTTTTATCAAAATAAAAGCTTCATGAGCGGCTTTGTGGCCATAGAGGCCGTCTTCGTAGTTTTCAATAGGTCCAACCACAAAATCAATGTCGTTATCTTTCATTTCCATCCAAGCCATATCCGATGCTAAATATTCGTCGTTTAGTAAGGCTTCGGCTCTGAGCAGCAGATATTTTTTGAATCCTTTACTCTCGGCCAGTTCGGCGGCTTCTTTTAGAAGATTTGCAACTTTCTCTGTTTGCTCTTTATAGGCATTATGATACCATACGGTCTTCAAATTTCCGGCTTCATCCCTGCGAATTAATGTATAAAGCGATGTTTTGGCAGAATCTTCAAAAGCTTCAAACTCATCTTTAGTCATATCTTCGGGATAAAACTGAGCGCCGGCCGGTTTTTCGCCTACGCCTTCGATGAAGGGTTTATTTCCGTTTAATCGTTCCCACGGGCCGTAATTAATTTTCACAAATTCTTTCTGAGCTTCCGTTTCAAGGCTGTTCAACAGTTCTTCTTTATCACCGTATGCTTGAGTCCAAAAGATGTCGTCCATAATTTGGGCAGCTTCAAAAAGCAAAGGCAACATTTGTTTTTGATTATCAGAAAAATGACTGATATCGCTCGTTAGTTTGAATTCGGCGAAAGCATCAACTTTGTCCTGAATGTCGGTGGTGGCTTCTTCTACTTCTTCTTTTTCGTCTTTTTTTTCTCCGGAATCGCTGCAAGCGACAAAGAGAAAAGCGAAAAGAGAGAATAATACACTTAATGCTAAGATTGATTTTTTCATAATTTTGATATTTATTTTTAAAAATAAAAAGAATTTAAAATAAAAACGCCCGGAATAATCGGGCGTTTTTAGAAATATATAGTTTGTTAATCTTCCAAACTGTGAACAATCATACCACTTCTAAGCTTAGGCTCAAACCAAGTTACTTTGGGCGGCATAATCATATCGTTGTCGGCTATATCCATAAGTTGTTCCATAGATACGGGATACAGTGCAAAAGCCGCTTTCATTTCGCCGCTGTCCACACGTTTTTTCAACTCACCCAAACCGCGAATTCCGCCTACAAATTCAATGCGGTCAGAACGACGCAAGTCTTTAATATTGAGAACCGGGTCAAGTATGCTTTTAGTCAAAATCGTAACGTCCAAAACATCAATCGGATCACTTTCATCAAATGTGTGTTCTTTTGCGGTAAGTTTATACCAGCTGCCGCCAAGATACATACCGAATGTATGCAGTTTATTGGGCTTATATACTTGTTCGCCCATTTCCTCTACAATAAAATCATCCTTAAGTTTAACAACAAAATCAGCTTCGGAATATCCGTTCAGGTCTTTTACCACACGGTTGTAGTCAATAATTGTAAGCTGTGAAGCCGGGAAATTAACCGACAGAAAGTAATTATATTCTTCATCGCCGGTATGATTGGGGTTGTTTTTTTGTTTTTCTTTACCTACCAGAGCCGCAGCTGCTGTTCGGTGATGTCCGTCAGCAACATATTTGCAGGGTATTTCTTTTTGGAAGATGCTTTCGATTTGTTCTACGGTTTCGGCATCATCAATAATCCACAGTTGATGGCGTACATCGTCATCGGGAGTGATGTCGTAAACCGGTTCGGCTTTTACTTTTTTAGCTACAATCTCGTCAATTTTAGCATTATCACGATAAGTAAAAAATACGGGGCCGGCATTGATTCCGGTTACGCGCACGTGGTTCATTCGATCCTCTTCTTTGTCGGGACGAGTTAATTCGTGTTTCTTAATGATTCCGTTCATATAATCATCCACACCGGAGCAAGCTACCAAACCGTATTGAATTTTATTGTTCATGGTTTGTGCATAAACGTAAAAAGCTTTTTTATCTTCCTGAATAAAAACACCGGTTTTGACAAAATTCTCGAAGTTTTCTTTTGCTTTATTGTAAACAGCTTCGGAATGAATGTCAATATCTTCGGGAAGATCAATTTCCGGTTTATTAATGTGGTAGAATGAATAAGGATTTCCTTTTGCTTCCTGTCGGGCTTCTTCGGAGTTCAAAACATCGTAAGGTTTAGAAATGACCTTATCGGCCAATTTCGGTTCCGGCCTAAGCCCTTTAAAAGGTTTTAATATTGCCATAAATAGAGTATTTTTGAATGTTTATATTTTTTCACAAATTTAATAAAAAATTTAAAATTTCCGTTGTGCTTTATAATAGTTTTTTTCGACTTCTAATCTGTGTATTTTTTCTTGCACAAGGCTTTGTAACAGCAAATTTACAAGCTCAAAATCCGTATAATAATTTATTATATAATTCTGCGGATACAAACAGCTGCGACATACCGTTTATTGAATTTCAAAACATGAATTTCTTTAAAAATTTTGAATCTTTCGGCAAATTTGCCAAAGGCTATACGCTTTTTGGTTATTATGCTCAGGCTAAGGCGCATTTTAAAATTACAAAAGATATAAAGTTAAGCGGAGGTGTTCATCTTCAAAAATATTTTGGAAATAAAGGTTTTAAACGTATTGAACCGGTTTACACACTCTTATGGAAGCCGAATAAAAATTTCTCACTGCAATTCGGAACCATAGAGCCGGCAGAATCCGGAATATCCGATATTTTATATCATAATGAAATACATTTAAACGAAAAACCCATAAACGGCTTCTCGATCGCATATCACAAAGAAAAAATTCAAAGCACCACATGGCTGCAGTGGGATGATTATATTTTTTGGGACAGCCCCTATCCTGAAGTATTTACCGCAGCAAGTGTAAATCGCTTGAACTTTTTTAACAGCGGCGGCCATAAACTTATCGGAAGGTTTGAATTCACAGCAAAACACACCGGCGGCCAAATCAACCGTACCGAAGCCTCGGTTGTAACAGTGCTGAACGGATTCCTGGCCGCAGACTATGAATTTAAGCCCAATACGTACTCAAAATTGCAAGTTTTTGCCGGCTACACGCCGTCCTTAAATCTTGCACCTCAAAAGAAAATGCTCTATAATTCGGGGCACGGATTTACTTCGGGAGCTCATGCCGCAATACAATCGTACCGCTTTGGCTTGAGTTATTGGTATTCTCACAAATGGTTTTCGGGGGACGGAAATCCGCTGTACAGTAATATGTCTCGGCATGTTGAGGGCTACGGACAGGAAAAACGTGCATTGCTGATCGGCCATTTTTTCAAGCGCTTCATTATCTCCGAGCAAATATATGCCGCTTTGACTTCTGATGCATATTTCGATTTTTATAACCACATGTTGGCCTACAGTTATGGCTTTTTTATGGAAATTCGTTTGCAAAAAGAAATTCCTACATTTAAGTTGCAATAAAAAAGGTACCGTTCACCCAAGAAAACGGCACCTTCGTCAAAAAGTTTAATTTTATAATTAGGTGTTAATTGACTTTATAAGTCGTATCACCTTTTTCTATGAAATTGACAATTTGTTGCGCTGCTGCAACACCGGCATTAATATTTGCTTCGGCTGTTTGAGCTCCCATTTTTTTGGGGGTGAAGAATGTACGATCGGCAAATTCTTTTTCCAACAGCTCTCGATTATCGGGGGCAATATCCGAAATGTAGCTAAAGTCTGTACGGTCTTTTAAAAGCTTTTCCAAATCGCTTTCGTGTACCACTTCTTTTCGAGCCGTATTGACTAATACAGCATTTTCGGGCATGGCAGACAATAGCTTGTAGTTAATTGACTCTTTGGTCTGCTCGTTGGCCGGAATGTGCAAAGAAACGTATTGGCATTTGGAGTACAATTCTTCTGCCGAGTTCAAGGCTTTTACACCGTCTTTTTCAATGGTTTCTTTGTCCACATAGGCATCATAAGCACATACTTCCATTCCGAATCCTTTGGCAATGCGAGCCACATTAAGGCCTACGTTTCCGTATGCATGAATCCCGAGTGTTTTTTCTTTAAGCTCGGTCCCGGGTTTGCCGTTGAATTTTCCGCGTGCCAAGAAGACCATCATTCCGAATGCCAATTCGGCAACGGCATTGGAATTCTGTCCCGGTGTATTCATTACGGTAATGTCTTTTTGGGCGGCAGCCGCGGTGTCCACATTATCAAAGCCGGCTCCGGCTCTTACAATGATTTTTAATTTTTCAGCTTTGTCTATTACATCGGCTGTAATTTTATCGCTTCTTATAATAAGAGCTTCCGCCGATTTCACGGCTTCAATAAGATCAGCTTTATCGGTATATTTTTCCAATAATGCAAATTCGTAACCGGCTTTTTGTGCAATATCACGAATTTGGCTAACTGCATCCGGATGAAAGGGTTTTTCGGTTGCTACTAATAATTTCATATCATTATTTTTATATTATCATAAATTTATTTAATCGTAAACGGCATTATTTAGCATATTTGTTTTCAAAATCTTTCATGGCATCAACCATAACTTGTACACTTTCAAGCGGAAGAGCATTGTACATGGAAGCTCTGAAACCGCCTACGGAACGGTGTCCTTTAATTCCCAACATACCTTTAGATGTACAATAGCTTACAAAGTCGGCTTCTAATTCTTTGTATTTATCTTGCATAACAAAGCAAACGTTCATTACCGAACGGTCTTCTTTGGCAACCGTTCCTTTAAATAATGGGTTACGATCTATTTCATTATACAACAAACCGGATTTTTCGGCATTGCGTTTTTGCATGCCTTTCACGCCACCGTTTGCTTTTACCCATTTCATGGTTTGCAGTGCGGTGAAAATCGGAATCACCGGCGGAGTATTAAACATGGAGTTTTTACTGATGTGTGTTCGGTAATCCAACATGGTTGGAATTTCACGATCTGCTTTTCCCAAAAGATCTTCGCGAACCACAACAAAAGTGAGTCCCGAGGGAGCCAGATTTTTCTGTGCACCACCGTAGATAAGCCCGTATTTGGAAACATCAACCGGACGACTGAAGATATCCGAAGACATATCGGCAACAGTAGGTACACCGTAATCTTTGTCTGTTTTGTATTGCGTTCCCATAACGGTATTATTACTTGTAATGTGAATATAATCCGCATCTTTGGGTACATCAAAATCTTTTGGTATTGAGAACCGGTCTTCACCTTTTATTTCAATTACTTCGCCAAAAAGTTTTGCCTCGGCCACTGCATTTTTGCTCCAACGCCCGGTATTTACATATACGGCTTTATTTTTCAATAAGTTATAAGGAGCCATGGCAAATTGCATGCTGGCGCCGCCCTGTAAGAACAAAACGCTGTAGCCTTCGGGTATGTTCAGTAATTCTTTGAACAGTTCCACGGCCTCATTCATTACGGCATCAAATTCTTTTGTACGGTGCGATATCGAAGCCAAAGACACACCGCTTCCGGCGAACTCTTTGAGTGCTTTGATTGTTTCTTCAATTGCGGAATCAGGTAAAATAGAAGGGCCTGCATAAAAGTTATGTTTTTTCATATTTAATATTTTTAATTATTTATGTTTTGTACAAAGTTGCAAATTATTTTGATATTAAATAAGTGTTTTTTATGATTTTTGTCAGATGTTGAGCAACTCATCAAAATTTTTATTATGTGACATACAAAGTAAGTACATTTATGATTAGGTTTTGTATCTTATAAACAATTAACAGCAAACCGTATGAAATATTTATCAGTACTCCTGCTTATAACTGTATTTTACACAAACACTAATGCCCAAAAGCCGGAAGAACGAGCTTTTTTGTTCATGGAAAACAAAAATTACACTGCAGCTCAACAGATATACGACTCACTCCTTTATAAAAAACCGGCCAAAATCGAATATCTGTATTTATCTGCCATTTGCGATTTTGAGCTAAAACAGGAAAATTCAGCTATTGATAAATTCGGCAAAGTCTTAAATAGTATTCCGAGCGAATCACGAACCGATGATCAAGCCCTGCAGGTAAAACTGATGATGGCCAAAGCTTATCATAACATATATCTTTTTGACAAGGCCGTTTCAATATACGATGAAATTTTAGAAACCGGAAAAACAAGCATCTCAGGGGAAGATATAAAAACCCTCAAACAAAATGCCAAAAATGCCAAAGAACTCATGCAGGATTTCAAACAGATTATGGTTACAAAGCTTTCCATAATAAATTCGGAATTTGATGATCACACCCCTATTCCGGCTGAAGGCGGCAATATTATATTTTTTACTTCAAAACGAAAAGGCGGCACGGGAAATAAGCTCAGTCCGGAAGGTAAATATTATGAAGATATTTATGTGTGGAATAAAAATTTAGGCCTTCGATCCAAACCTTATAATATTGGGCCACCTATTAATACGGAAATGCATGAAGCCACAGCCGGTGTATCGCACGACGGAAAAACTTTATTTATATATAAAGCTAATAAAAAAACAGCCGGTGATTTGTATATCAGCACACTGGAGGATACGGTTTGGTCTGAGCCTCAAGTTCTGGGCAAAACAATTAATAAACGAAACAACCGACAACAACATGCAGCCTTATCAGCTGACGGAAATACGCTGTACTTTTCAAGTAATTATCGGAAAGGAAAAGGCGGTTACGATATTTGGATTTCCCAAAAACAAGAAGACGGAAGTTGGGGCGAACCGATAAATGCTTCGTTCAATACCGAGCATGATGAGGGCGCGCCTTTTATTATGCAAGGCGATAAAACACTGTTTTTTAGCTCTAAAGGCTATAAAGGAATGGGTGGCTATGATGTTTTTAAAACAGTAAAATCCGCAGACAATACTTGGTCTGATCCTGAAAATATTGGTTTTCCGCTGAACACTACAGGTGATGATATTTTTTATTTTCCGGCCGGAAATGAAAATATTGCTTACTTTACGCGCAGAGACGGGGGCAGTTCAAACATTTATAAAGCTCAACTTTACGGTGAACAAGAGGAATACCTGATTGTAAAAGGAACAGTAAAAGAAAACGAATCCGAATTTAAAAATTACCGTATTATCAAAGAAGTAAAAGATACGGTGTTTTGCGAAGGCAAAGTCTTTATGGCCGGTATGAGTCATTTGGTATATAAAGATAGTGTTTACAATATTAGCTTTGAAGACTCACTTGTAAAAACTGAGAAATATACTGTTCCGCATGATGCTCAAATAAACGTGTGGAACATGGACAACAAGGCATATTCAGATGTTTATAAAACTAACTCGGATGCCGGAGATTACCAATTTTTGCTTCTTCCCGACAAGGGATACAAAATTGTATATGAAAACGAAGGCTTACTTTTTGATACAAAAGACATCAAAACCCATAACAATAAATCCGTAATAAGCTATGATGCGGTATTGCATGATGTAAATAAAGCCAATTTACGAAAAACTAAACTTTTGTCTTTTCGTAACAACGAAGCAATAATTGACCGTTTTGGTAAAGCAGAAATGGAACTGACCGAAGAATACCTGAACAAATATCCGCAATTGATGATTGACTTTTCCGGCCCAAAATACAAGGAAGCAAAAATTGAAACAAGCAACGGCCCGATACAGTTGAAAGATTATTTAACGGAAAAAGGGATATCCGAAAACAGAATTTACACTCAACTCTCAACAGACAGCATAGCTGAAAACCGGCTGCAATATACCCTATTTAACCAAGTGCTTTTGGCTGATTTAGAAGACGAAAAAAAGCTGATCCAAGACAGCATTGAAGCAGAAGAAGAAGAAGAAGAAGAAGAAAAAGATATACTACATATCGAAATTGAAAATGTTTATTTCGCTTTTGAAGGCAGTAAATTAAATAAGCCCGAAACAACAGACAGGCTTGCCGAATATCTAAAAAACAACCCGCAAGCAAAAATAATCATTTTAGGCTATACCGACGGAGTTGGCTCTGAAGTTTACAATAAAAAACTTTCTCGCCGAAGAGCCGAGCATGTTCAAAACTTACTTATAAATGGCGGAGCTCTGAAAGAGCAAACGGAAATTTTAGCCTGTGGAGAAAATAATCCCATAAGCTTCAATCTCATCAGCGGACAATGGAAAGAAGCTTCAAAAAAATATAACAGAAGGGTCGAATTTAGAGTTATCAGGCAGGGGAAAAAGCCAATTAGAATTATTCAAATGCAAAACATACCCGATGAATACAAAAACCCGGATTATGATCCAAGTTACGAAGGTTGAAGCCCGAATACAATAAATACTAATAATCAACAAGTTACAAAATAACTACATAAGCAAAAATCAAATCTGTTTTTACTCAAATCAGAATTATCTAAAAAACAGTAATTAAGCGCATAAAAACTTGGTGTTTTTAAAAAACTGTTGTAATATTGCATCCGCAATTTTGAGAAAGAAATCATACAAAATTTTTTTAACGATGGACTTAATAAAGGCTGCAGAGCAGAAACACGTAAAAGAGCACAATTATCCCGATTTTAAAGCCGGAGACACAATCACGGTTACACTAAAAATTAAAGAGGGAACCAAAGAACGATTGCAGGATTTCAGAGGCGTTGTACTTCAACGTAAAGGATCCGGCATAACCCAAACATTTACGGTAAGAAAACTTTCATACGGCACCGGTGTTGAGCGAATATTTCCGCTTCATTCTCCGGCCATTGAAGAGATTAAGCTTAACAAAGCCGGAAAAGTAAGACGTTCCAGAATTTATTACCTCAGAAAACTGAAAGGTAAAAAAGCCCGAATAAAAGAAAAATAGATATCAACTCTATTCGTAAAAAAAAGCATCTTCAAAAGAGATGCTTTTTTTTGTGTAGTGTTTTCTTTACAGCTGTTATTTTAGCTGCGAAATACTAATAACTTTATAGATATTTCCGTCGGAATCACTGACAGGCGTGTAAGTTCCTACAATATGCAAGCTGCCTGTTTCGGTTTCTATTTGTTGTTCAAAACGTTGCACCATTCCCGAGCGTAATCGATCCCAAAAGGCATTGAACTCATCAATATTTCGTTGCTCGGTACTAAAACTTCCCTGATATTTACCAATTACATTTTCACGAGAAAGTTTCAATACATTCAAAAAACGATTATTAATATCTTTTATGCGGCCTTCGGTATCGTATTCCACAAAGAAAGATATGCGCTTAATGGCATCGAGGACGTGATCAAGCTCCGTAATTTTTCCGGATAATTCTTCCTGAGCAGATTTCATTTCCTCCATATTTTGACGAATCTCTTCTTCCTGAGCCGCCATCTCTTTGGACTTGATCTGAGTATCTTCCAGAAGTTTTGCCGTATTCATATTGATTTTGGCTCGCGAAATAGACGAAGCAATACTCTCACTAATTATCTCCACAAATTTTCTTTTATAATCAGCAATATCAGAGAATGATGCTATCTCAATTACACCAAAAACTTCATCGTTGAACATCATGGGCACCAAAAGCAATACGCCGGGATTATCTTTACCCAATCCGGAAGTTATGTGCATATAATCCGAAGGGATATCAGTCATGTATATGGTTTCGGCTTCTTTCACACAGCGCCCCAACAGGCCTACTTCAAGTGATACGCGCTTTTGTATATGCTTTTTTCTGTCGAAGGCATATGCAGCCATCAACTCTATATACTTTTCATTTTTCTCGTTGTCAATCCCGCCATTTTTATTTTCATCACTTATCACAAATAAACCGCCTTGGTTTGCACCAATGTATTTTACCAATTCACTAATAATTGAGTAAGATAATTTCTCAATATCATCAGAGGCTTCACGAATAATATCTGCAAATTTGGCTGTTCCGCGGTTTGTCCAGTTTAATTTTTCATCTTCCACCTGACGAATTTGGCGTTCTTCTTCTGCTTGCTCTAAACTCTCGCGCATGCGCAGCAGAGAATTACCCAAAACATCATGCCGACTTAAGGGCCGAAACTCATAACTCAAATTGCCTTTCCCGATAGCCGTGGCAAATTGTGCCGTTTTATTCAAATTATCAACTAACCGGCCAACCGATCGGCTTATATCCTGAATTTCATCACCGGAATCTATTGAAGGTTTATTTTCGGGACTAATGTTTCCGTTAGCAACCAGATCAATGGCTTCGGTTATCTCGCTCAAGGGCTTTGTTATACGTTTTGAGAAAGCCCAAACAACATAAATGATTAGCAATATCCCAAATAAAGAAACACCAATAAAAATAAATGTCGTTTCACGAATGCTTTCGAATATTTCGCTTTCGGGATGCATAATTCCCACGAGCCAAGGACTTTCGGACCCTATGGTTTCGATAGGTATAACAGATACATAATACTCTATCCCTTCTTTATTGGTATAAAAATGAAACGAACGCAGCCGGTTATCACCCGCTCTGCTGAAAGCTTCCGTGTTTTCATCTCGAAAATATTCGGCAAAGGAACTCGCCTGAACACGCTCATCACTGAAAGCAACAAAATTCCCGTCGCCGGCAACAATAAAGGTTCTGGATTTTTCTGTTGGTTTAATGCTCTCGGTAAGCCGCTGGAAAAAGCTCAAATTAATATCTATGCCCATCAATCCGGCAAATTGTGTTTGGTAGCTAAAGGGAACGGCAATGGTTGTCATTTTCACGGAATCGCCCGGCCTGCCGGTGTAATTATCGTAATATGGGTTAACCATTATCACTCGCGGATCCGTTTTTAAGTTATAATAGACAGAGCCCAAATTATCACCTTCCAGATTTAAAGTATCCATTTGGAAACTGCTGACATCTGCCTGTCTAAAAAATGCAAGGCGAGATCTGCCGTAACTTTTATCATAATCCGGCTGAACCGCGCTGAGTTCCCACGAATACCAGACCGACATGTATCTTGAATTATTAAGTACTGTCTCCTTAAGCATGGGCTTGTAGATATTCTCTCTTAACTCGGAGTCTATAACCGGATATTCCTGCATGGAGTTTGCAAGTGCCTTAGTTACCGAAAAATCTTTATTAAGCTCGTAACTCACTTCATTGGCATACTTCTCGGCAACCTCTCGGGTTATTTCCACTGCATTCTTTTCAGCTTCTTCAATCATTACCATATACAAATAGCCAAAAGCTATAAGATATACGATAGCCGATGAGCTTAAAATACTGAGCAGTAATTTTTGGTGGATGTTCAGTTTCATGCCGCGAAATTATTCCTGAGCTGCACTCTGTATTAATTGCAACTGTCTTTTACAAATTTACATTTTAAATTTTAATGAGCAAATTTTTTAATACCGGAGATACGGGCTGACTTATGTGATAATTCCCCATACAGCAATGCATTATACCGTTTCATCAGAAACTGTAAACAACATATCCCACGGCATTGTTTGCAGAAATAAGTCCGAAAGTTCTTGAATCGGCAATATTGTCTCGTCTGTCATTTATTATAAAATAATAATCAGAATCAAAGCTCAAACTGTCGGCTTCTGCAATGCTTTGCTTTTTATATAAAATGCGGTTTTCTTTTGTATTAACTACCTTAAAGTTTGTTCCGGGAATAAAAAGCGGCCCCATATTATCGGGATTCCAACGAAATCGGTGCGATTGCGGAAAAAATATTTTCTGATTGGTTCCCGGTGGAAATTCAAGTTCGGTGTATAATATGGAATCTTGCGAAATAACAGCTTCTAAGCTGTCGCTCATAAGCGTATCAGCTGTAAGGCTGTATTCATGCGGAGTAAAACATAAGCGACGATATACCGTTTTTGCATTTTCGGTAATCGGCACAAAACCGTTTACATGCAGCCGTCCGTTTTTAATAATTATACTGTCTCCGCTTTTAGCAACTGCCCGACCCATATAATAATCATTTTTGTAGCTGTAAAGGCACAAACTGCCTACGTTAATAGCTGTAGTTCTTTTAATCAGATAACGCTTGTAAGGTTTTTCCGCTTTATCGGTGTAAATGGTAAAAAACAAGGCATGCAAAACTGTAACTGTTAGAATTGCCGTTATAAAAGCTATTAAGTATTTTAAGAGTATTTTCTTCAATGTGGAGTTAAGATTTCAATAAACAAATAGCTTTGTATTCAGATTTTGCGTAAAACTAATCTGAATACAAACATAAAATATTTGATATTAGACAGTGATATTTTTTTAGTATCAGGCGTTGAGTTTTTTAATTATGTTTAATCAGAGTAAACAAACGGTCGAAGCGTATTTTACCTCTCAACAGAGATTTATCAGGATCCATAGACATCCAGAGAAATAGGGCTTTTCCTACAACATGGTCTTCAGGAACAAAACCCCAGAAACGCGAGTCAAGCGAATTGTGTCGGCTGTCTCCCATCAAAAAATAGTAATTCATCTTAAAGGTGTATGAAGTCACCTGTTCATCGTTAATATAAATTTTAGCGCCATCCGTTCGCAGGTCATTTCCTTCATAAGCATTTATAATGCGTTCATATATCGGTAAGTTAAACGTATCAAGTTCTACGGTTACTCCTTTTTGAGGAATAACCAACGGCCCGAAATTATCCTGAGTCCAGTCGTAATGCAGGCTGTGAGGAAAAACCTGCCAAGCAGAATCCGTACGCTGTCGGTTGGACACTTTCATGTCCATAACATTCTTAAATTTGCTGATTTTTCGAGCCATTTCCTGTGTCAAAGGCAAACGATATACCCCCGGCAAATCCGATCTTCGGGCCACGGCAATATCTTCGTTGCTTATTCCCATGTCACGAAGATTTTTAACATTGAGGCCACGCCCTTCAGTAAGTATGGAATATTTGTACTGTATGCCCGGAAAATCTTTTTGAGCATTGCCGTTTACTATTACTTGCCCGTCAACTATTTGCAGCGTATCACCGGCAACGGCAACACAACGTTTTATGTAGTTTTCGCGCTTATCAACCGGTCTTGCTACAATTTCATAGTTGGCTCTGACCAGTGTGCGGGCATTATTATAATAATGATCAAATGATTTTATCGTTTGTCCGTCTTTCCGGTCTGCATACATAAATTCCTCGGCTTTTAATCGTATAATTCCGTAATAGCTCTCTGTTTGTCGCTCAACGGCTACGGTATCACCTTCGGGAAAATTAAAAACTACGATATCGTCGCGTTTTATATCCGTAAGGCCGGCCAATCTTTTATAAGGACGCTGTACCCACTCCAAATATGGTTTTGTACTTTTAGTACCCGGCAAAGTATGATGAGTAAAAGGAATGGCCAGCGGAGTATTTGGCATTTTTGGCCCGTAAGAGTATTTGCTTACAAATAAATAATCACCTACCAACAAGGTTTTTTCCATGGATGATGTTGGAATCATATAGGCCTCAATGAAAAAAATACGGATTATGGATGCCGCAATTACGGCAAAAACCAAAGCATCTACCCACTCTATTAATTTGCTTTTCTTTTCAAGGTCGCGTTTTTTCCAAAAGGTCCAATTAACATATTTGGTAATGTAAAAATCAAAAATTACCAAAAGTCCAAAAAGTAACCACCAATTACCTATCCATAAGACAAACAAGAGATATACTAACGACCAAAATCCAAACTTAAAGTATTTATTTTTTAAAAATTGCAGCATTTTGAAAGGGTTTTAAATAAAATCGAAAATTATAAAAAAATACCGTATGTGAAAATTTCATTTTAAAAAAATCTTAAATTATTTGCCTAATATACTGATTAACAAACAAAAAGAACAAATAAGCTTAATAATTCTTAGGGAAAATTAACATTAGTAAAGCTTTTATCGGAAAACATGAAATTAATCAATAAAGAAAGAGTGAAATTATATTTCATCGGCCGATAAAAATTCACCGTTCTT
>CAYYQW010000036.1:0-37417 GCA_964472505.1 uncultured Bacteroidaceae bacterium
AAATCATAACTGCTCCTTTTCCTGAACCGCGCTTAATTATTAAAGTTTCATTATCGGATTCTACTGCATGTGTAAAACCGAAGGCTTCGCTTGGAGCGAAGCCTTCGGGGAAAAATTAATTTATAAGAATGTCTTAACAGCCGCCTGCGGGTCGTTTTTTGTCTTTTTTTGTGCTGATTACCGGAATCGGCGGTGCCGTTTGTTCGCTTTTATCGGTCTCTTCAAGTTCACCGCCGCCCAAAGCATTATTCATGGCCTTTCTGAAATCATACTTGGCAAATTCATCGCGCGGTGCGGTTGAAGCCGGTTTTTCGGGATTCATAATCACTTCCGCCCAATGATTTAAACCGCCCTGCAACACATAGTTATTCTTATAACCCAATTGCGTAGTAATTAACCATGCCTGATTGGCTTTTACGGTTCCGTTCGAATAAAAAACATTGGTTAGCACATCCTGATCCAAATACGGCTCCCACTCATCCGAAACAATATCCGACAAAGGAATATTTATGGCGCCCGGCAAATGGTATTCTTCATATTCATCACTCGAGCGAACATCAATTAACTGCACCGAAGGGTCGTCTTTGATGATATAATCGGCCACTTCTTCGGCATAAAAATATTGTGCGCCTTGAGTTATTTCACCCACAAGTTCATCAACAGAAAGTTTATACTGCTTTGTCGTATTTTCGGGTACAAAAGCCAATAACACAGCCATCGGTATCAAAAAGACAGCCGCAATAATTCGAGATTTTATGTTTTTAAAAAAGTTCATAACGATACATTTTAAAGTTTAAATGAAAATATTAATAAGGCTTACGCGGGAATTTCTTTTCAGCCCATTCGCCGACATAAAACATTCCAAATGCCGCCAAAGTCATAAGCAGAACAAAGGTTCCCTGAGAAAGACCGAGCATTTCACTCAGTTTGGGATAGCCTTTAAATCCGGATTTATAAAATTCTTCCCATATCGGATAGCCTTCGGCAAAAATAATAATGCCGAGAAACAAACCGCCGATAAATACGAGCGCATCAATCTTACCGATAGATGCGGCACAAAAACTTGTTCCGGGGCAAAAGCCGCCGGTTATAAAACCCGCTCCCATAATTACGCCGCCCAATATGGCCGACGGTAAATAAGTGGGATTTACATACACCCAGTCTAAATCAATCCACCCAAAAAGGCTGAATAAGAGCAAGCCGATTGCCGCCGTAACGGCAGCCGTAAAAAATACTTTGAGTACCACAGTATCATAGCCGTAGAAAACCCCGGCCAGCTTGCGGCTTGATGAAAAACCGCTGGCTTCCAAAACAAACCCAAAACCAATTCCAATCAAAAAAGCAAAGAAAAAATTTGTGCCTTGTGATATTACGTCGTTTACTATTAAAGGTCCCATATATTGATTATTTTATGATTCAAAATTGAATGTGTATTTTTTGTCTGATTAATATTAGAATGTTGCAAAATTTAATCATGCCCGGCTTCGACAAGCTCAGCCTGCGAAAACACCGCAAGTAACTGTGCATCTGAATAAAAGCTCAATTGCCACATATCTAAATCGTTGATTAAATTTCGGAGTAAACATACAGATATTCACTAATTATTAAATCCAGTTTTTTCTGAAAAAATAGGCCAATGCGAAAGCTGTTCCGAAAATGGCGGCCATGGTAATAATTCCGCCGAACGACAGCACGGCCATTCCGCTCAGGGCTGAACCGCTGGTGCATCCGCGACCCATTTGCGAGCCAAAGCCAAAAAGTGCACCGCCAATCAATGCAAAGAAAAGTCGCCTTCTTGATGTTATCTTAGGGGAATGCTCCACTTTGAATTTAAGCCGTCCGGCCAAAGCTCCCGAAATAAAACCGCCCACAATCACTCCCAAAACCTGAAAAACCAACCAAGATTTAAGCGGTCCGTCAGTATGCGACTCATTGTATTCCTTGTAGAAGGCGGCATTCTCGGCATGGCCGGGTGTTACTGTATTTACGGTGGCTACCACCACGCTTTTCAAAGCGCCGCTGGCACCAAGGCCCCGACCCGATATAAAGTTAGCCGACAACAGCACCAAGCCTAACAGCACGCCGCCCAAATAGGGATTAATGTATTTTCTCTGTTTCATATTTTAATGGTTTTTATAGAGTTTTCAATTATTTTAATTTACAGGCTTTACGAAAGCTACGATTTGCAAAAAATGTTTCTGCGATTAAGAATGCAGGCTACAAAATATGATTTTTTCTCGCATTTATAGTCTATCAATCCCCCTACCCCCTTCTCCAAGGGGGAATCCGAAAATCGCCGGTGTGCTGTAATTATAAAATTTGTCGTATTCATACGCCTAATTCAATTATTTTAATACAAATATCGACTAATCTGTCCGGCATTGGAAATCAACCAACGCAACATAAAACTTCCGAACAAAATAAGAACGGCCGGTACAACGACCGGGATTTTTATTTTTCTAAGTTCCATAATTTCAAGAACAGCCGGAACAATCATTCCCAATACCACTACAAAAATCCAGAAAGGCGCAGTGAGTTCTCCTCCAAGGAAAATTTGAGCGGCATCTTGCTGTACCTGCGTACTGGCCATAAAACCCATAAACATGTGAATGATGAAAAACAGTTCAACGGCTATCACAATTAAATCTATCTTGGCAAACAGTTTTCGTTCTTCGTGGTTTTTGGAAATCAACATAACCATAGCGGCTCCTGCCGACAGACCGGACGCAAGAAAAAGCGGCCCGAGAATGGATGTATTCCATAAAGGACGCGCATTAAAAGCCGAAAATAATATGCCGGTATAAATTCCCAGAATCAAACCAAGCACAACCATAGCCCAAGCGATAAGTTTTTTGTAACCGGCAAAAATTTTCTCAAGATTTTTTATCCAATCGTATTTCCAATCCCATTTCGGAAACCACTCGCGAATATGCAAAGCCGCCCAGATGATTGAAAGCGGCGTAATTATCATCAAAGTCCAAGCTCCCCAACTCATGGGCGATTCCAATCTTATGGTCGTATAAAGCCGCCAAAAATAAGGCTTGTGATGTAAATCAAGAAATAAGGCAAAAAGGCCTAACATCAAAAATACCGGCACCAATACCGGCGCTTTTTTAACTGCGGCAGTATATTGATTTTCTTTTCCCTGCAAATAATACAGTCCGGCAAAAAACAATAATCCGGCTGCCAATCCGCCGAGAAAAAGATAGACCGGAATTTCCCATCCCCAAGCATGTATGACGGGGTCTATCCCGGGATTCATTCGGCCGCTTATGATGATTTCTTCTCTCATGGTATTTTATTTTCTATAGATAATGAATGTGTTGAAAAATTTCACTTGCTCGTTCTAAGCTGCTTAATCTTCAACCATTTTATTTAAGTTAAATAATACACATTGGGTTTTGTACCTGCTTCGGGTGCCAATATTTTATATTTTCGAGTTTTCAAAACTTCGGAAACAGGGCTGTTCGGGTCATCCAAATCACCAAAATACATACATTTGGTAGGACAAACCGCAACACAAGCCGGTTCCAAACCTTCTTTTACCCGATGTAAACAAAAAGTACATTTGTCCACATAGCCGTCCGGGTGCGTAAAGCGGGCATCGTAAGGGCAGGACTGAATACAGGCTCCACATCCGATACATTCATCGGGCGTAACCAGCACGGTACCGCCTTCGCTGTAATGGCTGGCCCCTGTGGGACAGCATCTTACACAAGGTGAGTTATCGCAATGATTACAACGCTCGGAGCGTATTTCAGTTTCAAGCAAAGGATAGGTTCCGTTTGTAACTTCCACTACCCAATCGCGGCAGTAGCCTATGGGTACATCATTTTCGGTTTGGCACGCGACTACGCAATCGCTGCATCCTACACACTTTTTTGTGTCAATAGCCATGGCATATCTCATAATAAGCCTCCTTTTTCGGGTTTATCCGTATGGAATGTAACAAAGTTGCCTCGCATCCCTGTTCCTCCCATTATGGGGTCAACCATCACGTTTGTTATTAATTCTGAATCAGACGCACCTTGTCCGTGCGCTCTTGATAAATTCTTATTTTTATGACCGAATCCGTGAACCATATATACCGAGTCCCAACGAATTCTTTCGGTAATTCTTACCTTTATGGGGAATGTCGTTACTACTTCGTCCTGATTTTGCAACCAAACTTCTTGTCCGTTTTGCAGTCCCCAGCGTTTGGCCACTTTCGGGTTCACCCAAACGGAGTTAGTGTCCATCAAATCCGTTAAGTTGGGATTATTGGCCGTTCGGCTGAAGGTGTGCATGGGTGCTCGCCCGTATATTAAGCGGTAATAGCCTTCGGGCGGCTCGGGATGCGCCGTATATTTGGGCATCGGGTCGAAACCTTTTTCCGCAAAAGAAGTGGCATACAACTCTATTTTTCCGGAATTGGTAAAGAACTCCTGCTCACTTACTTCATCAAAATAAATCGGATTAAAAATACTTCTGTCTAATTTCTTAAGCCCAATGCGCTTCATTTCTTCCAAAGAAGAGCCGACTTGTTTCAATTGCCAATCCAACAGTTCTTCAATGGAATCGTATTGGAAATACTCATCTAAGCCAAGCCGATGACCAACTTCTTTAGCCATCCACCAACCGGGTTTTGAGTCGTATTTGGGTTTTTCAGCGGGCGCTCTGAGCGCAATGGTAGGCTCGCGATGCCGCGATGTACGAAGCATATCATAACGCTCCAGATAAGTACATTCGGGCAAGACCACATCGGCATAGCCGGTAATTTCCATGGGCATGGTATCCACAACCACCAGAAACTCTAAATTTTGAATGGCTTCTTTAGTTTTTCGGATATCCGGAAGCGTGAATATTAAATTGGTTCCGTTTACAATCCAGCCTTTAAAAGTACAATCTTTTGATGCTGCCGGAATGGTAGCATCACAAATACCGTTGGCCAGAGCCATATCGGCCAGTTCATATTTGCCGGGGAAAGAATCACGCCAATCTCGCTTCGGTTTGGGATAATCCGGATGCGGATAATCGGGAACGGAAATACCGTCGCCGATATAAAAACCGCCGCGACGCCCCCAGCTTCCGAGTAAAGCATTTAATATGGCAACTCCGCGCAATCGTTGCGTATCATCGCCGTACCAGGTAACATGCCGTCCGGGATGGACGATTACCGAAGGTGATGCATTATACATTTCTCGTGCTGTTTCGCGTATCACATCCGGTTTAATGGTTGTGATTCCGTAGGCCCATTCCGGGGTGTAATTTTTTACGTGGGCTTTGAGTTGTTCAAAACCTAAGGTATATTTTTCCACATATTCTTTATCATACCAACCTTCTTTTATCAATACATGCATCCAAGCCAGAAGTAAAGCTATATCGGTAGAAGGCTTAATAGGCAACCAATGCTTTGAATGACTTGCCGCTGTGGAAAATCTGGGATCTACCGTTATTATGGTGGCGTCTTTATCAATGGCATCGCTCATTTCCTGTACTTGCCCGTTATGCATATTTTCACCGAGATGTGAGCCTATCAAAACCAAACAACGTGTATCGCGAATGTCGGTAGGTTCCGGAGAACCCAAACCCTCGCCAAAGGTGCCTATCCAAGCTACCTCACGCGGACCGCGGCATTGCGCATAGGACGGCGCCGAAATATTATTGGAACCGAAAGACTTTAATAAATGCCCCCAGAATTTACCACCGGAACCGTGTGTAAACAAAGCTAAACATTCCGGGCCGTGTTCATCGGCAATTTTCTGCATATTTTTAGCCACTACATCCAAGGCTTCGTCCCAGGATGCTTCCCGAAAGGTTTGTTTGCCGTCATCGCCGGTAACTCTTATCAGCGGCTTTTTCAAACGGTCCTCATCATTATACATCCCTACTCCTCCGGTGCCTCGCGGACAAAAGCGTCCGTTACAGTGCGGGTCATTGTCATTACCAATCACCTTTTTTATATTACCCTTACCGTCGGAATAGGTCCAACCGGCGCACTGCCAAAAGCAAACTTCGCAATAAGTGGGTGTTCGCTTAAGATTGGGAGCAGATTTCCCGTCGGCAAAAATGGTATTTTCGGCAGCTTTAAGGGCCAAACCCCCAAAAGCAACTGAACCAAGCCCTAATGCGGATATCTTTATAAATTCTCTTCTTGAAGTTTTCATACAACAACGTTTATATCAAATGTTATGAAACCGGCTGTTTCTATTTTTCCGAATGATAAAACAGATTAAAAAATGTTCCGTTTGTATATTTTTTACGGCCTTTATCCGAATATCGTCCTTTCTGTTTCGCAAATTTACAGATTTAAAAAATAGTAATGAAGCTGTAAATCTTATTTATACCGGTTCTAAATATCTATATATCCGGATTACTATACGCTATTATCCGAAAATGCTTGAAAAAAGGGTTCTATGCTCTTAAATCTGTTTTACAACAGCACTATAATCGTCTCTCGGCTGCTAAAAATAGCTTGCCGTTGTTTGCCCAAGACAAAAAGTAACAATTACACGACAATTTGCAGAAACTATTATGCATGCATACCTTATGTTAAACAGCATTTAATTTAATGTTATACAATATTTTTTTATAATAAAGACCAAAGCATCTAAATATCTAACTATCTACAAGTTAGTATTTAAGCAGATATTCACACAAAGCTATCTGAATATGCTTAGATACAAGGGTTTTGAATCAATTGACTAATGCATATATTTGCGCTGTTTAAAAGGAAATTCTTTTTTACAGAATAATTACAAAAGACGAACTCATATAAAAACATCAGTAAAACTTGTTCACTTATGTATTCCATATTCGAGTTAAAATATGCACATTTGTCTGACAAATGAATAAAACTGTAGAAATCAATAATATAATTTTACTGCAATGAAACGAGGTATATTAATTTTTATCAGCCTGGTTGTTATAGCACTCTTTTTGGTTATCCGATTTTCCGGGAAGACTGAATTCAACTTAAAAAAGGCACAGCTAAGGCAACAGTTTATACAGCCGAAGCAAAAAGTGGTTGAACACAGCCGGTTTGAAAGCCTGCAAAAAGAATTTGCCACACCGCAGGAAGTTACCACAGCCTGTCTCGAATGCCACAACAAGCGGCATGAAGAAATCATGACATCTGCACATTGGAATTTAGAGAGAGCCGCTTATGTGGAAGGCAAAGGAATTTCTTTTTTGGGGAAAAAGAACATCATCAACAACTTCTGTACGGGAGCAACTTCAAATGAATTGGCTTGTATGGCTTGCCATATAGGCTATGGCATGACGAACAATCAATTTGATTTTGAAAATGCCAAAAATGTAGATTGCATGGTTTGTCATGACAATAGTAATGAGTATAAAAAAGGCAGCGGCATGGCCGGTTATCCCGACAGAAACGTAAACCTTACCAATGTAGCCCAAAGTGTAGGCGATCCTGAATCGCATAATTGCGGAGCTTGCCATTTCTTTGGCGGCGGCGGCAACAATGTTAAACACGGCGACTTAGACGTGGCACTTCTTTCCACGACACGTGATGTAGATGTACACATGGCAGCCAACGGTGTAGATATGAGCTGTACCGACTGCCACGACGGTGAAAATCACGAAATTAAAGGTCGCCTTTATTCCGTTTCATCGGAAAACACTAACCGCCTGCATTGCGAAGATTGCCATAGCAATACGCCACATTTCTCGGATATGATCAATAAGCATACATCGCGTGTGGCTTGTCAAACCTGCCACATTCCGGAATATGCCAAAGAAAATGCCACAAAAATGGAATGGTATTGGTCGGAAGCAGGCAAAATGGACAAAGACGGAAAGCCATATTCCGAAGAGGATTCGCTGGGCAATAGCACCTACACATCCAAAAAAGGACAATTTCGCTGGGAGCGAAATGTCAAACCGGATTATGTTTGGTTCAACGGTACTGCCGACCACCATACCACTTCTGATTCAATTACAAGCGATACGGTCTATCTGAACAAACTTAACGGATCGTATGCTGACAAGGACTCGAAAATAATTCCCGTAAAAATTCACAAAGGCGATCAGATTTATGATACGAAATACAAAAATATAATCCAGCCTAAAGTTTATTCCGTAGCAAAGGGTGACAGCGGATACTGGAAAAATTTTGACTGGGACAAAGCTTCTGCCGCCGGCATGAAAAGAATGGGAGTACCGTACAGCGGCGAATACGGCTTTATACCCACAAAAATGTATTGGCCGATTAATCACATGGTAGCCCCCGCCGAGCAGGCCCTCAGCTGTGCTGATTGCCACACCAGAGATGGCGGACGGCTTGCGGAACTTGACGATTTCTACCTCCCCGGCCGCGACTATCATGCCGCCGTTGATATTTTGGGTTGGCTCCTGATTGCGGGCTCTCTGGCAGGTGTTGCCTTACACACAGCTTTACGAATTTGGTTCTTCAGAAAACAAAACGATAAATAATTACATACGGCTTGACCGGCACAAAATAATTCATTATGAAAAAAGTATATATCTATAAACGTTTTGAGCGGTTCTGGCACTGGAGCCAAGCTGCTCTTATTTTCTTCCTTGCGCTTACGGGTTTTGAAGTTCACGGTTCATATACAGTCTTTGGTTTTGAAAGTGCTGTTATGTTTCATCGCGTGGCTTCATATCTGTTACTGTTATTGATAGTGTTTGCTGTTTTTTGGCACTTTACAACCGATGAATGGCGACAATACATCCCAACCACAAAAAAATTGAAAGAGCAGATTCTATATTATTCAAAAGGAATTTTCAAAGGCGAGCCACACCCTACCGAAAAAACAACATTATCCAAATTGAATCCTTTACAAAGGTTTACATATCTGGGTTTTAAATTCATTCTGGTGCCTTTAGTGGTTATCAGCGGAATACTCTATTTGTATTACAAAACTTTTGATGAAAACAATATGATCATTGTGTCATCATTTGAATTAGAAACCATTGCCGTACTGCATACTGTCGGAGCATTTCTGTTAATGGCATTTGTGGTAATTCATGTTTACATGACCACCACCGGGCACACCCCCACATCAAATATTAAAGCCATGCTAACCGGATACGAAGATTTGGAAGACCACCATGACAGCAAAACTGAAAAAACTGACGAATCAAAAACTGAACACGTTTAAACATACAGAATCATGCAAAAAGAAGAAAAAAAATACATGAACCCCTATCTTGCAGGCATCCTGCTCGGCCTTGTTCTGCTGACAGCCGTTTTTATTACCGGCCACGGATTGGGAGCAAGCGGAGCCGTTAAAAGTGTTGTGGCGGCAAGCGTAAAAGCCGTAGCCCCCGACCATGCAGAAAGTACGCCCTTCTACGCAAACTTTATCAACAAAAACGACGGTATGCCTTTGCGTACCTGGTTGGTGTTTCAAGTTATCGGACTGATAATCGGAGCATTTGTGTCCGGCCTGATAGCTAACCGCAACCGATTTGAATTGGAAAAAGGCCCCAATACCACCAATAAAGCTCGAATTATAGGCGCGATAATCGGCGGCATGTTGTTTGGAATAGGCGCTCAATTTGCACGCGGATGTACCAGCGGCGCTGCCCTCAGCGGCATGGCCGTAATGTCTTTGGGAGGCATCATTACCATGTTTGCCATATTTGGAAGTGCTTACATGTTTGCTTACTTTTTTCGTAAACTTTGGTTAAAATAATTTATTATGGGACCTTTAGTACCAACTATCATCGGATTTGAACTTAACTTAATAATTGCCCTGTTTATCGGCTTCTCTTTTGGCTTCATCTTAGAACAAGCCGGATTCTCATCAAGCCGCAAACTTGTAGGGCTGTTTTACGGATATGATTTTACCGTGCTGCGTGTATTCTTTACTGCCGGCATAACTGCCATGATTGGCATCGTTATTTTTAATCATATCGGACTTATTGATGTATCACTTTTATACATTAACCCCACCTACTTGTGGGCGGCGCTTGTGGGCGGCGGCATAATGGGTTTAGGCTTTTTGGCGGGCGGCTTCTGCCCGGGCACGAGTGTATGCGCTGCATCCATCGGACGTACGGATGCCATGCTCTTTATTGTGGGAGCGGTAGCCGGCATATTTATTTTTGGCGAATTCTTCCCGCTGTTTGAACCCTTGTATTTGGCCAAAGCCATGGGACCTGTGCGGATTGATGAGTTTTTGGGCATTTCACCTAAAGCATTCGCGGCCATAATGGCAATAATTGCCGTAGCCGCTTTCTATTTCACAAAACGAATAGAAAATAGGATTAACAACCGAAAGCCGGAATACTCAGCAAAAACCAAACGAAATTATACCGTTTTGGCAGCGCTTCCTATATTCTTGATTTTGCTTACAGTTGTTCTCCCAAGCAAAGAAGAATACATTCAAAACCGAATTGAAGATGCCAAACGCCAAAAAGAATGCAATTTTCATACGGTTTCAATTGATAAATTGGCCGTTGAACTTACGAATAATTATCAGAAAATAAATCTGATAGACGTAAGAAGTCCGGAGAAATTCAAAGAATCACACATCCCGCTTGCGGTAAATATTCCCTTAGATAATTTTTTTGAAAAAAGGTATAGAAACTTTTTCAAACAAAACTACAAAACCAATATATTCTATGCCGATGCCGATACCGTGGCAAAAATGGCATGTTTATCCGCAAAATTCATGGGACGCTCAGAAAACAAAATTCTGGACGGCTCCGCCAATGATTTCATAAGCACGGTATTTGAACCGGAACAACCCGATTCAACAGCCACCAAACGTGATTACAATATGTATGAATTTTATCGGGAAACAGCCGTTAAATTGGATAAGCTCCAAACAATTATGTCGAAATTTGACAAACCGGTTATTAAGCAGGCCAAACCTGCCGCCGGAGGTTGTTAAAAATAAATACACACTTTACTGCACCCGCGCCCTTTGGTTGCGGGTGTTTTTTTTTCCTGACACAAAAACCGTTATTTTTTAAACCTTTACGAAAAAACCTCCGACAGACCGGACCGACTTCCAAAATAGTTTTCAACAAACAAGCCAAGCCCGATACATTTGTTACTTATATTTCGCCTTCAAAACTTTCATTATCAGGTCGTTGTAATTTGAGTGACAACAAAGCTTTACACAAACCGTTGCGTAAAAAAAAGCTAAAAAAACTTGCAGGCTAAAAAATATGGTGTACATTTGCCGACCGTTTTAAAACGGAATTAAGCGTTAAATAATTGATAATTAGCGCATTTACACAGGAAAGTCCTGTAAAGCCGGTCAAAGCATGATAACAGTACGATTGCTTCCCGGTTTATTGCTCACTCATTTTTTTTTATATGAGACTATATTTTAAAACTTCTGCAATTTTGCTAAGCAGCTTATTTTTATCAGCCAATCTGATGGATTCCGAAAAAGGCAACAATTATATGAATGTAGCCACGGCCCATGCAGACAGCAAAGAAGAAGATGAAAAGTTTCTCGGCGAATACCAGTTCCAAAAAGGCTACGAAGAGGCCATTGAACAAATTAAAATTCATGAAGGATTTGCCAACGGAAAAGCCTATGAATGTGTTGCAGGATACAAAACCATTGGCTACGGGCACGTAGTTCTGCCAAGCGACACATTTCACTCGGGAACCATTAGCAGAGAAACAGCCGACAAATTACTGAGAAAAGATTTTGATAAGGCCGTAAGAGCCGTTGAAAGAGAAACGAATCTCTATGGCTACAAAAAAATCGCCATTGCACATTTTGTTTTTGCAAAAGGCATCGGTAATTTCATCAACAGTAAGCTAAAAGAGCTTATAGAAGAAGGGAAACCCATTGATGACGAGCTCAAAAAATGGTGTTATTACAGAAACACTCGCGGAGAAATGGTAAGAAGCGAATGGTCTTACCAAATCAGACTCTGGGAAATAGAAATGTATAACAGAACAGATTAGTTAAACGTAGATTTTCCAAAAAAGACTGCTTGCAATAAGCAGTCTTTTTTTTTGGCCGCAAAAATATTTGTCTTTTTGTCAGATTAATTTTCAAAATATTTAAAAATATGACATTTTATACATATATACGCCACCGGCACAAGGATTGTACATGGTCTCTGCAAAATTGATTATCATTAACAGGTCATAATTTAAGCATAAAATGAAAATAACAGATATTCAATCGCTTGACGACTTAAAATCCAAACTAAAGCCCGACAGCAAAAGCTATTTGCTGCTCTACAAAGAAAAAACAGGCCTTGAAGATTGTGCTTACACAAATTTAGAGAAAGCAAAAACAGCCGATGCTGCCATAAATGTATTGGCAGCCGATGTAAACAGCGTGCGGGATATTCATCCGCAATACGGTATAAAAAGTGTTCCGAGCTTGCTTATATTTGAGGGTGAAAAATACCAAAGCTCCGTAAAAGGCTGCAATACGCCGGACTATTATCAATCGCTGTTTGAACAGGCTTTATATACGGCTTCCGCAGAAAAAGGCGGGAAACCCAAATTGAACATTACCGTGTACAGCACTCCGACTTGTACTTATTGCAATCAGCTAAAAACATACTTAAAAGAACATAACGTTCCCTTTCGGGATGTGGATGTATCCAAAGACCAAAAAGCTGCCGAAGCTATGGTAAAACGAAGCGGACAGCAAGGCGTTCCGCAAACATTGATTAACGGCAAAACCATTATTGGATTTGATAAAGCCAAAATAGATAAACTGGTCGGATTAAACTGATTTCATAAAGAATTAATTAATTTTACGCATTCATATTTTGTATCACAATAAAAAAAATAAACAGCAATGAAAGAATTACAACCACTCAACGAGAACGTCCTTTTAAGCATCGAGAATGAGAAAAAAGAACAAAAAACCGCAACCGGCATCATTATTCCGGATTCTGCAAAAGACAAAGAAAACATCGGCAAAGTAATTGCCGTGGGCACTATCGAAAAACCCGAAATTGCAGAAGGCGATACCGTGCTTTATAAAGATTTCTCGGGCAAAGAATATGAGTTTGAAGGCAAGAAATACGTCTTCGTTCCTTATGCCGACCTTTTGGCAAAAATCGTTGAAACGGAAGAAATTTAAACATCCGAATCGGCCGATTTTATTGGCAGACATCCTCATCAAAAAAAAGCTCTTGCGAAAAACGTTTTACCGTCCCTTGCAAGAGCTTTGTTTTTACGGCTTATGAAACAGATATTTTTATCTTTAGGCAGTAACCTCGGTAAGCGCCGGCAGATGCTTGAAACGGCAAAAAAAAGCATTGCCCGACAAGTCGGAAGCATTGTTGCCGAATCAAAAATTTACGAAACCCCGGCTTGGGGCTATCAGGCCGGAGACTATCTAAACTTAGCTCTGGAAATTCATACGAAACTTTCTCCGGATGAAGTTTTGCGCCTTACTCAAGCTATAGAAAAAGCTATGGGGCGACGGCAAAAGACACAATACAACTCCGAAGGAAAAGCGCTCTATTCGTCGCGCTGCATAGATATAGATATAATATATTATGGAAATCGAATAATTGACAAGCCCGACCTTAAAATTCCGCATCCGCGCATGCAAGAAAGAAATTTTGTACTGTTCCCTCTGTGCGACATTGCACCGGATTTCATACATCCTCAAACAGACAAAACAAACCGGGAACTCAAAGCGAGACTGCCTGAGACTTCAAAAAACAACATTAAAGAATACAGCGCACACTAATAAAAAAACGGCTCGTATTCAGGCATTCACTACCTGAAACGAACCGCAATTCTTATTTAAAAGCAGTTAGCTTTAAACCTATTCCGTACAGAGGGGAATATTACCGGTCCAATGATTCGGAATAAGCATCGGCATCCATCAATTCATCAAATTCAGATGCATCGGAAGCTTTGATTTTAATAATCCAGCCGTCACCATAAGGATCGCTGTTGATTACTTCCGGATTATCTTCCAAAGCGGAATTAACTTCAACTACTTCGCCACCAACCGGCATAAGCATATCCGATACGGTTTTTACCGCTTCAATGGTACCGAAAACGTCTTCTTTTTCAAGCGCTTCGCCTTCTGTTTCCACTTCCACAAAAACGATATCGCCCAATTCGCCTTGTGCAAAATCGGTGATACCTACAACTAACAAGTCGCCGTCTTGCTTCACCCATTCGTGATCGGCCGTGTATTTCAAATTTTTGGGTATGTTCATAATGCTGTTTTTTTAATTATCGTTTACACAAAAGTATTATTTCTTTTGTAGTTTTTCAAAATAAATACAGCTTTTATCAATAATCTTAAAAACATATTTATAATCAATCAATTAGTGCTTGCCAGAAAGCTACAAAATCAATTCACTGCGCTCATCAGGTGTTTTCAGCTGACGCAAAACAGGCAGCTATAAAACTCCGTGCGGTGAAAACACCACACGGGCGCAGGAAAACATATTTACAATCAATTAATTAACGCGGCACCAAATCAAAACGGATGCTAAAACCGACTTTGGTATTTGAGGTATCATAAGCCGTAGAAACTGCCGGGCGTATAATTACCTGATCATAGAACAGACGCAGCGTTACTCGGTTATTCAAATCATAATCCGCATTCAGTTTTACCGAAATATTTTCCTGACCGGCCGAGAGTTGGTTGTCGGCTTCGGTTATTCGTCGCACGACAGTCATCATTTCACGATAAGAAAAATCGGCACGTATATTCAAATCACTTTTTAACAACTGCTGATTTCCGCCAAAACTAATGGGTAATTCCAAGTCGGGAATTTTATATCCAAAACCTACAATATACTCTTGATTACTGCCCTGCAGCATCTGATTGTTTCCAAAACTTAAAGCCAAGGTACGTGAACGACTGTATTCCAGCTTCAAAGAAATATCATTATGCAACATTAAGTCAATACCGATAAGCGGTGTATATTTTTCGTCAACCGCCACTCCGTCAATCTGATATCGCGGAATAAACATGCCGTTTTGCTCATTGCGCTCAAAGCTAAAGCCGGTACGGTTGAAACTGTCAAAATCAAAATTCAAATTACTTTGGTATGAATTAACTAAGAAAGAAGAACGATAACCGTGGTTTATCATTACTTTTTTCAAGAGTTTGGAAATAAAATCCATATTCGTCAGGCCGTCATATTTTAGGCGCCAGTTAGGCATGGGGAATTTCATAAAAGGATTTAAGCTAACATCTTCGGCCGGTTGCATCGTATATGCGGCTACGAAAGAAGGCAGCAAAACTTCCTGCGAAACAGGCGAATAACCGTTAGGATATCCGTCATTAATAATTTCGCCGGAAGAATAGTCGATATTCGGCGCGTTCGGGTCATAAGCACTGTTAGCTTGAGCACGCCCGGATGCCAAACGACCGGCTACGAGTTCTCGGTTCTCTAAAAACTGATTATAAGCCGCTGATTCATAAGTATCAGAATTCATGTCAAAGGAAGTCCCGAGAGTAATTACCGATACGGAAAAATTTCCGTTATACATGCGGTTTTCCGAATAAAATTCGTTGTCATCCTCCGAGCGCAGCCAGAATTCCTGAAAATTATCCACGCGGCTTCTGTTGGCCGTAACATCAATGCGCATATCCTTTATAGGCTCTAAAGTAGCACGAATATCGTAGCCTTTATTACTATTCATTATAAAAGGAGAATTTATGAGGGAATCGCCCGAAAGCCAACCGCTGTTTGCCGCAAAACCGCCGTAATTGGGGTCTTGCATGCCGAGCAGAAACTCATAACCCGGAGCATCCCAATGGCGATCAAAACCAAAAAATCGGCTTTCACGAATAAAACCGGGCAAAATAGTTCCGTTGGTCTCTGAATAAGAAACGGAAATATTCCTTACGGACATTAAACCGTAAAGAAAATAATCCGCTGCAACGGAAAGGATGCTTTCTTTTACTTCACGTTTTCCGCGAACAATTATATTTCCGTCGGTAACGGATTGTGAGGGTGTAAACTCCAGAACATTAGAATTTATTTCATTGGTTTCGCCCCGTATCGGTTTACGGTCTTTATCGTATAACCTAACGGTAAGCCCCTGCGCATCTAATCTGTGAAAAATACGTTTTGGCTCACCGGCTTCCATGCTTATTTCTGACTTATATTCAACATTTTCGGTACGTGTTTTTTGTCCTCGTCCTTTCTGCTTAAATCGATCATCAGCCTTTTTCAGAAAACCTACACTGCGATATAGCTTTGTCATGTTAAGCTGGCCGTTAAGCTGTATGCGCTGATTATTTTTTATGGTATGTCCTAATTCCACGTCCTCATCCGGCGGCGCCACCGGTCCTTTGTCCCAATAAAAATCGGCATCGTAGCGCGCTGTGGCATTGGTCCAGCCCAAAAGCGGCAATTTGTTAATCGGAACATTCCAATTGCCCGTTATTTGTTGATGAAAACTTCTGGGTTCACCAAAATTTCTGATACTGTTCCAAACCGTATCTATTTTTTGTTGCCTGTAAGGATCATCGTCATCTATTCTGCCGTAAGGCTCCCTAACCCATGAGCGATTGGACGCATGATAAGTGAATTTCAAATCACGCGTAAGGCTGTAACGCATATCATACTCTCTGTTCCAAATAAATTGCTTATCAAAAGTCGTATCCAGCTCTATTTGAGGCTGCTCTACATTTCGCATCTGCACCTCATTATAAGTTTTCATAACATCGGTTCGAAAAGCCAACATGGAGGGCTGATAATAAAAATTAAAATCTCGAATTATTTGGAAAGCTTTATTTCTTAAAAATTTAAACTTAGAAAAGGGCTTTACGGATTTTGGAGTTATGGTATAATTATACCCCAAAGCTCCGGAATATTCCTCAAATATATTATGATGAACATTCACATTGCGCCTGAAAATTTCTTTGTACCCGTAACTTACCGACCAATGTGAAATGTGATAAAACGGTTTGGAAGCCAAGCCTCCGCGATTGCCTCTTGCGGCATCTTTTTGTTTTTCTCTGTTGCCTTCAATACGGGCATTGGTTACATTAATGCTTTTGCGTTTTACATAATCTCTGTAAATATGCAGCAAAGAATCTTTTTCACTTTGGCTGAAATTGGGGTCGGACAAAGTAGTTTTCAGCTTGATGTCCGGATCCACCGGATTGTATTGCGGGTCGCTGAATGCTTCAGAGTATCCGAAATATAGTGGTATGTGAACACCAAATTTATTCGGGAAAAATTTGCCGAGTTGAAAACTCGAAGAAAAATCGTAGCCGAAATCGGTGGATATTTGCCGCTCGGTAACACGTTTCTCAATACTTCCGAAACCGGGCGTGCTGTAATCGCCGGCAAGGGCAATATCGGAAAAATCAGCTAAATTAAGGCTGATGCGCGATTGCGCAGCCCAACCGCCTTGCTCGTTGAAACCGGCCAACCTGAGTTCATTCAGCCAAAGCTCTGCCGATTTGGGCAAACCGTCATCATCCAAAGGGTTATTTTCTCGGCTTCGGTTGCGTATTCCCACCATTATGGTTCGCACATTACTTAAATTGGGATTACCGATTACGGATATCTTTCGTTCACCGTCATATTCACTATAAACCGATGTGGACTGCAAAGTACTTCCGGCTTCGCGCATGCTGCTGTTTCGGCGTTGTTTTACGAGCTGGAGTTGTTCAAAGACCAGATCCATAAAATTATCTTCCGGCCATACTCTTTCTCTGTCGATTTCAGACTCATTCTGATACCATCCGTGCTCGGTCAGTTTTAAAGGAATTTCATACTCATAATAATTTTCTCTGTAATCGGAACCCAAACGAATGAATACCGAAAGATCGTTGTCCCTTAATATTTCTTCACCCACCGATTCGGCATGTATGAACATTTGAAGTTTTTTAAACTGCCTTAGGTCTAAAGCAACATTTTTATAGGCAGCTCGGGCATCGCCGTCGTCGAGGTTCTTAACTTTTAATGCAATGGCTTGTTCGTTGAGCTCTCTGAGCTGGGGCTGATCGGGAGAAATCTCTCGTGTAATACCGGGCGGCAAGACATAGTTTACGGGAGAGCGAAAAGCATTTTCCTCAATATTGACCGATGCAATTTCAAATCCGGCTTCGGTTATTTCGGGCGTTCCCGTGCCTTCGGTACCGGCAAGCAAAGAAGCATCATACTTACGCCACTCGCTTCTTACCAAACTCATCTCGGCAAAACGCAGTACAATAGGCTCTTCCCATTGGCGCATAAACAAACGCATAAAACGAATGGACTTAAAATCCTGTATGGCACCCACTTTGTCGGAAAATTCACGAATCGGTATTTTTAAGCGATACCATTTTATGGTTTCTTCTTGCTCATTTTTCAATTTAACGGTACTTTCTTTTATGTCGGTAATAAAATTTTCGCCGATAGTCATTTTAGAAGGCTCCAACTCAAGTTTGTATTGGAAATAGGTTTCGGACTCGCTCAATGTATAATCGCGGTTTATATCTTCCATATCCGGCATCTGCTCGCCGGCTGTCATGCCGTTATCTCCGTCTTGTGCCGTTCCTGAGTTACCTTCCATATTGTTGAAGCGTTTATAGCGTTCCAGAATACCGGCTTGCTCTTGATCGTAAACATCGGATTTATAAAAACGATAATCATCATTTGCCGGGTCGTTAAGGGCATTCAGATATGCTTGCGATTGGGCGCCGTGAAGATTACGAAGCGACTCTAAATAATCGGTAAAAAAACTCCTTTCGTCATCTCCTCCTAAGCCGTCTAAACCAACATCTTGGTATTGACGAGCATCTGCCGGTTGATTTGCAAAACCTTCGGTAATTCGCGGCAATACCGGAACGCGCCCCCAAGTTGTAGTGTCCACATTTTCTGCTTCGGAGCCGGTTGGTAAGCCGTTTTCAAAACTCTGTCTTCCGTCTCTGAGAATATCTTCCGATATATTCCCGAGGTTTAAATACAGCTCACCGCCGGATTCATTATCATCATAATGAAAGGGATCCATCAACCACATTTCAATGTACTCAATATTAGCTTCTTCAAAATCGTTGGTAACTAAGCTGCGCATAATTCCGCCCCAACGTGTTTGTGGTTGTCGCAGGCTGCCGTCTTGGTTTATTCCTGCCGAAATGCCTTCAAAACCGGAGGTATCAAAATTATAAGGCCCGCGCTCCTGCGGATAATAAGCCAGATTCAAAACTGACAAAACCGGCGGAACACCGTGAATGGGATCTCTGTTGGGGAAAAGTTCACGTTCGTAAACTTCTCTTACCCGATGGTCTGATTGTTCATCAACCGTAATATGATCAGGCGTTGTAGAAGTATTTCGCAAAAAATCGGTATTCACGATATACCAGGCAAATTTTGCACGATTGTAGCCGTAAGTTAATGCATTTATGGAATCGGCTTCCGGAAACATATCGCTTTGTCCTTGCGGCACGGAAGCTAATTTCCAGTTGTTGGGTGTTTTTAAGTCTAAAGAGGTTTCAGCGGCTTCAAAATCATCAATATGTGCATAACCTTCTTCCCCAATGCTTTTGGGATAGCCGGGAATGAGTTGAGCAAACTCTCCGCTTACATCCAATACCGAACGCTCTTTAGTATCAATAAAAGGAATCATGTCGGTGAGCTTGGTCAGAAAAGGAACTTCTTTACTGACTGAAAAATCGGTTCCCCAGATGGTGTTTGAAATCGGTTCGTTGCCGATATTTATTTTTGTGGTAAGCGGTTTTCGGTTCAAATGGAGTAAAGTACCGCCAATATTCACATCTTCGTTCAAACGATAATCGAGACGGGTTCCCAGAAAAGTTTTGGTACCTACATTGAACATGGAGTTGCTTTCCAATGATATTTTTATGGGCGTGCCGGATTCCAACAAACCTTGATTTAATATACTCACCCGTCCAAGATTATAATCGACGGTATAATCAACGTTTTCTGTTAATTTGCGCCCGCCTGCCGTAACGGTAACCGAGCCCTGCGGCACGTTCATGGCCTGTAAATTTATTTCCGAGCCGCCGGCCGAACGGTAAGAACCTTGAAGAAAAAATTTATTTTTTTCGGCGGTTTGCCTTGCTTGGCTTTGTGTTTTGGTATATAACTCGTCAAAAACATATTGCTCGGCTATGCGATTAAGTTCGGGGTCATTGTCATCACCTCCGGTTATTTTCTTCCGTAAATGTTCTCCAAAAGGCTCAACTACGGGAAAATATATACGGCCGTTATTGGAGTTTATGGTAACTTTATCAATAAAATCAAAAACCCCGTCGGATTGCGGATCACCGCTTTTATTAATATTATCCAATTCCATTACGCGCAAAAGCGGATTGCCGTCTATTTTTCCGGCAGGAATATAGTTTAAGGATGTACCGGTTTTATCATCTCGGTACATAACTTCCATAACAAAATCATCGGGGCTTACCTGAAAAGCATCTACGGAATAAACATTCTTCATCATCAATTCCCAAGTAGGCAAATCGGTTGATAAGGTTGTTGTTTTCAGAAGTTTCAAAAACAAAGTTTGAGGTGCCGGCGGATTTTCATCGGAAAATTCACCGACCCGATAAGACTGCCCGCCCACGGTATATTCATAAGCTACGGCAAGCACTTCATCGTTGCGCAAAGCGGAATTAAGCGAGATATAACCTAATGACGGATGGAAAAAATATTCGGAAGGCTCTAACTTTCTGGCATTCTGCACTTTCTCGTAATCGGCTCCCTGTTCAAATTGACTGATTTGCGAAAGCACCGAACTTACATTACTTATATTGCGTATGCCGGAATAAGTTGTATTCATTAAATTATAAAGCGTATTTCGGCTGTTGGCCGGATAACCTTGGCTGCCCGAAAAATTGGGTGAATATAAATATTGGCTTTCTTCGCCCAAGTCGGTAAAGGCTACGATGTTTCTGGATTCATCAAACTGCCCGGAACGGTTGGTAACCCATACTTCAATTTTGGTGATATTAACACCGGAACGAATTAAAGGCAAACTGCGCAAAGCCTCGTCATAATGGTTTTTAAAGTATTGTGAAAGGAAAAAGTGCTTCCCGGATTCATAATCATCGGCGGTAATTTCAAAAGGGGTTGTCATGGCACCGCCTTCTACTTCAATGGTTTTTATTTCGCCTTTTTGCTGCGAGACCACACTGGTCATGGTCAGCTTTCCGAATTGCAAAGTAGTTTTAAGTCCGAAAAGACTGTGGCTGCCGGCAATAAGGCTTCCGGAGAGCGGCATGGAAACATTTCCGGCTTCTATGTTTTGAATAATTTCATCCTCATCACCTTTGAAAGCCAACTTTACATTGTTTTCAAATTCAAAAGTGGCTTCCGTATCAAAATTAATACCTATGTTTAACTTATCCCCAATCTGACCGTTCACACCCATATTGATTTTTTCATCGAAATCGAAAGTAACGGTTTTTTGAAGGTCTTCGGGCAATGTCCGATTTTCAACATTGGATATATTTACACCGAAGATGAGTTCGGCATTTCCCTGCGGAGTAACATTTATGGTGTTGCTGCCGAAAACTTTATCAAAGCCTTTTATAGGCACCACTAAATTCTGATCAATAAGCCGATCAATGCCTTGCGAACTTCCGGAAGCTGTTTCCAAAGAAAAGCGTTCTTTCCAATAGTTTTGACGCGCCCGTTCTTCACTGTAGCGCATATATTCGTCAAAATCCATATAATAGGGTGTACGATAATTCAAATCGCCGATTTTATCAATAAACTTAAACTTGCCGGTTTTAGGATCATATTCTACCGAGGACTGTATATTGGAAGGCTGCTTAAAATACAAAGGTGATTGATAACGATACATACCGGGACGATTCCTGTAGTCGGGAAAAGAAAATACCAAATCGGTATCGCCGTCAATTGAGTCTTTTACACCAAAATTAAAACCCGGCTCCTTTGCCGAATATTCGTCCGGAAAACGGGCAGAAGAAAACATAATCATTGCCGATGATATAACAATTGCAGCAATAATGACAGAGCGTGTGTTATTTCTCACAAAAAGAAGTTTTTAATTATTAGTTTTTAAAATGATAAAGTTATTGCATAGGCAGTTTTGGTTTCGGAAACTTCTTAAAAAGATTAGAGCATTTTTAATGCATTTTTAACCGCATCCTCGGAACTTACCGTGGGTTTTGCCTTGTATATTTTATTGAGTGCCGCTTCGGCGCGTTTTTTTGGAAATCCGAGCATAAGCAATGCCGATACGGCCTCTTCAATAGTTGCGGAAGCTGTACCGGGAATTACCGATGAACCGTCGGTTTCTGTTTTTTTCATTTTGTCTTTTAGCTCTATAATAACGCGTTGTGCCGTTTTCTTCCCAATACCTTTTATGGTTTGAATTAAATCGGCATTCTCCGACTCAACGGCTTGCTTAATCTCCGCCGGACTTAAAGACGACAACATTACCATAGCGGTATTGGCTCCTATTCCGGAAACGGATATCAGAAGTCTGAATATTTCTCTTTCCGATTTATCCGAAAAACCATAAAGGCGCATATCATCTTCCTTTACAAGCAGATGTATAAAAAGCTTTAGGCTTTCTTGTTCTTTTGCCCAAGCAGCCGTGCTGAGCGAGGTATGGATATAAAATCCCATTCCGCCGGTTTCGGCTACAATATGTGTCGGGCCGCTTTCCGCTAACTTTCCTTTGATAAAATCATACATAATACACACTTTTGGTACGGCACAAAAATAGTGAAAGATTTACGGAAAAAAAGAATTTAGATTTCTCCAAAACTTCCAAAGCTAATATTTCTGCCCCCTGTTTTTTGGAGCTTTCGTTAAGCAGCTTATCTGCAAGGAATTACCAAAAAAGCCTCAGTTAATTTTTGTATTTATTTATTTTCTAACGCAAATAGCCGGAAAAGCGTATTTTTTTCAATAAACTTTTAACATTAGATTTGTAGTGATTACCTTTGTGTCCGGAAGAAATTCATAAATAATCGGCATTTTGGATATTTAGAACCGGTAAGCAATACATTAAACATTTTATCTTTTGAATAAGCTTCGCGGCAAAATGATCCGCCACTTAAATTGGATGCACAATGAAAAAATACTCTGACTTTTTAGTTATCGGGAGCGGCATAGCAGGCATGTTCTATGCCCTTAAAGCCGCCGAACACGGGACGGTAAATATCATTACCAAAGATAAAGCCCAAGAAACCAATACGCGCTATGCGCAAGGCGGAATAGCCGGAGTAAAATATTCGCCGGACAATTATGAGAAGCATGTGGAAGACACCCTGACTGCCGGAGACGGTTTATGCCGAAAAGATGTCGTGGAATATGTTGTGCAGCACGGCACCGAAAGCATTAATGACTTAATTGAGCTGGGAACAAAGTTTGATAAAGATTCTCAGGGTAATTATGAACTGGCCAGAGAAGGCGGACATTCAGAACACCGTATTTTTCATCATAAAGACAAAACCGGCGACGAAATTCAAAATGCACTTCTCAGAAAAGTAAAAAATCATCCGAACATAAACATATTTGAAAACCACTTTGCCGTTGATCTTATCACGCAGCACCATTTGGGCTATCGTGTCATATTACGCGATACCGAAACGGAATGTTACGGCGCCTATGTTTTAGACAAAAAAACACATAAAGTCAATCAATTTTTATCCAAGCTTACTTTTTTGGCCTCCGGAGGCATAGGGAATATTTATAAAACTACCACCAATCCCGAAATTGCCACCGGAGACGGAGTTGCAATGGTAAGCAGAGCCAAAGGCTTGGTTGAAAACATGGAATTCATACAGTTTCATCCCACGGCTTTGTATTATCCCAAAGAACGGCCGTCTTTTTTAATTACGGAAGCCATGCGCGGCTTTGGAGCCATTTTAAAAACCAAGTCCGGCGAAGCTTTTATGCATAAATACGATGAACGTAAAGAATTGGCTCCGCGCGATATTGTGGCGCGTGCCATTGATACGGAGCTGAAAATCAGCGGTGATGACCACGTCTTTCTTGACTGCAGCCATTTGGATTCTAAAGCTTTAAAAAACGAATTTCCAAACATCTATAAAAAATGCAAAAGCATAGGCATTGATATTTGTACAGAACCCATTCCGGTGGCACCGGCTGCACATTACTTATGTGGCGGCATAGCCGTTAATAAAGACGGTAAAAGCAGCATCAAACGTTTGTATGCGGCCGGCGAAGTTAGTTCAACCGGACTTCACGGAGCTAACCGGCTGGCTTCAAACTCTTTGTTGGAAGCCGTGGTTTTCAGCAAAGCCGCAGCCATAAGCAGTATAGACAATCTAAAAAAATACAGCATAAACGAAGATATTCCCGACTGGGACGACAGCGGAACCAAACATCCCGAAGAGCTAATTCTGATTACGCAAGAATTTAAAGAACTCAGACAAATCATGTCCGATTATGTAGGTATCGTGCGCTCAGACCTTCGCTTAGAACGCGCTTTTAAGCGTTTGGAAATTTTATATAAAGAAACCGAACACTTATACCGAAGCTCCATTGTTTCCGATGAAATATGCAGCCTGAGAAATGCCATAAACGTTGGCTATTTAATTATAAAAATGGCTGTTAAGCGAAAAGAAAGCCGCGGCCTGCATTATAATGTCGATTATCCGGATAAAGCCGTATTGCTGTAAACAAGCAAAAGCTATGAATACTCTCCATATTATATCGTTTGACATACCCTACCCGCCGGATTACGGCGGCGCAATTGATGTATTCTACAAAATAAAAGCTTTGGCGGAAGCCGGAATTGATATTCATTTGCATTGTTTTGAATACGGCAGAAAACGAAGCCCGGAACTTGAAAAACTATGCAAAAGCGTGAACTATTACCCGCGAAAAAGGGATTTTTTAAAACTTTTGGACAGTTCTCCTTACATAGTTGTAACGCGCAAAAATAAAAAGCTTCTCCAAAACTTGCAAAAAGACAATTCTCCCCTTCTTTTTGAAGGACTTCACAGCTGTGCTTTTTTGGATTCTAAAGCGCTGAAAAACCGCATTAAACTTGTAAGAACACACAATATTGAACACGATTATTATACAGCTTTGGGCAGAGCCGAAAAAAAAAATCCGAAAAAGCTTTTTTTTTATATCGAAGCCTTTAAGCTTAAGCATTTTGAAAAAAAGCTGAATACTGCCGATGCCGTTTTAAGTATTTCCAAACAGGACAGCATTCATTTTTCAAAATATAAAAACACTTACCTCATACCGGCCTTTCACGAAGAAATAACCATACGGAAAAAAAGCAGAAGAGGGGAAGGCATTGTTTATCACGGCAATCTATCGGTTGGGGAAAACATACAGGCAGCCCTTTATCTGATTGAACATGTGTTTTCTAAAATCAAGCATCCGGTTATTATAGCCGGCAGAAATCCGGATAAAAAACTGCAAGATGCGGTTAAAAATTATGCCCATATAAAGCTCATTTCCAACCCCTCAAAACAAGAAATGGAAGCTTTGATTTCAAATGCACAAATTAATATTCTAATTACCTTTCAGGCAACCGGAATTAAGCTAAAACTGCTAAATGCTCTTTCGCTCGGAAGGTTTTGTGTTTGCAATCGTCCCATGGTGGCCGGCACGGGATTGGAGGCCTTATGCAATATTGCCGATGACTCAAAAGCTTTAATTAAACTCATCGAAGAACTTCACTATCAAGTCTTTGATGAAGACGGACAAGAATATGAAAAACGTAAAGCGGTATTTAAAGAACGCTTTTCCAATCAAGCGGGGGCTCAAAAAATAATTGACATTATAAATGCATTGGAAACATAATAACTGTCGATTTACATGCCCTTTTTTCCCAAAACCACCAGAACGGTTCCGAAAAGTATTTTAAAATCCAAAAGTAACGAACGGTTTTGCACATAATAAATATCGTATTTTAACTGTTCCAGCATTTGCTCGATATTTTCGGTATAGCCGTATTTAATTGCACCCCAGGAAGTTATACCGGGCTTCACAGCCAAAAGCATGGAGTATTCCGGTGCTCTCTCCATAATGCGTTCCACAAAGTATCGGCGCTCCGGCCGCGGGCCGACCACCGACATATCGCCTTTCAGAACATTAAAAAACTGCGGAATTTCATCCACACGGTATTTTCGCATAAACTTTCCAAATCCGGTAATACGCGGATCATTGCCCGATGACAATTGGGGTCCGTCTTTTTCGGCATCGGTGTACATGGAGCGAAACTTATAAATCCAAAAGCTTTTCCCGTGTTTTCCTACGCGCTTCTGCTTGTAGAATACCGGGCCGGCAGAACTCAATTTTATACCTGCCATAATAAACGGGAAAAAAGGCAAAAGTAAAATCAGAGCTGTCAATGAAAAGCATAGGTCAAAAATACGCTTAAAACTCTGCTGCCAGGGTTTCATCAAATCTATTTCTACAACGGCCAAAGGTGCTCCCATAAAAAAAGAAATACGAACCTTTCCTGCCAAAAGAGGGCTTAAAGCCGGCACCGTTTTTATTAAAACATTCTTAAACCGCAAATGCTCCAATAATTTATCAACTGCCTGATGACTCATTTCTTCGGAAACTATGATTACTTCATCTGCACGATAAGTATCAATTATTTCCTGAAGTTGATCTAAACTTCCTAAGTAAGGCAATTCCTGTCCGGAATCGGCTTCGGACAAAGTCTCTGAAACACTTACACATCCCAACAGCTTATGCCCGGCTTTTACATTTACAATTTTATTTGAAATCTTTTTAAAATCAGTCACATTTCCGATTATTATGGTTCTGAAACCGATTTTACCTTTATTTATGCGGTTTTTTGTAATACTTGTGAGCAATAGCCGAAACAGCCATGTAAGCATAAAGTGCAAACTGAAAAGTACTGAAAAAGACAAATAGTAATCTTTGTGAGAATTGACGACATCATCTAAAATAAGAAAGAAAAAAACAAATATATTGCCGATAAGTGAAGCCAGAAAGGTATGCCAAACTTCGGTAAGGCGCGAACGGCGATACACATTTTCGTAATGCCCCAGTATTTTGTAAAACAAAACCCATATCAAAGGCAACAGCATCAAAGCCAACCAAAAGCGTGTTTCTCCGGTTATAAATATTTTCACATGTTTTTGAAGGGCCTCTTCAATATATAGCCTCCGAAAAGCATAAAAAGCAACCCAAGATAATAAAGCTGCAATATAATCAAGTGAAGAATATCTGATGCGTTGTCTAAATGTGTTCATTCAATCCTATGTTCTTTTCAAAATTTGGACTACTATTCTCAGAACCCGCTTTGCTTATTAGTTTTTTTGAATTAGGCGGATAATTAATACTTATAAAGTCTTCTGTCCTAAGTGCCGCGTATGTTTGGTGATGACCGCCTCGGCAATCGAATTGCACTCTGTTTTGATATATCGGCTTCGACAGGCGGTTCCTGAGCACCGGTCGAAGGACTCAGCCTCCGAACGCTTCCGTAGGCTGAGCCTGTCGAAGCCGGTGATAAATGCTTGGATATAATATAATAGTTTGTCGTATTCATACGCCTAATTCAATACTTTTTATAAGCAATACCTGATTTTTAAGATTGTCAAAAATAGATAATTCCCGATAAAATTTGGAACAATTCATCAAAAACAAATTTTTAAAAGCTCTTTTTTAGTCTTAATTTTGCATAAAAAACAAATGGGCGATACATACCAATATCAAGGACTGAGAAAGCAACTTGTTGAAAATCTTAAAGCTAAAGGCATTAATGATAAAGAAGTACTGGAGGCCATATTAAAAATTCCGAGGCATTATTTCATGCCTTCGGGCTTTGAAGAGCGTGCATACCAAGATAATGCTTTCCCCATTGCAGCCGGCCAAACCATATCGCAACCCTATACGGTAGCTTTTCAAACCGAACTTTTAAAAATTAAAAAGCGCGATAAAGTTTTGGAAATAGGAACCGGCTCCGGCTATCAGGCAGCTATTTTGTGTGAAATGGGAGCTAAACTTTATACCATCGAACGCCAAAAAGAACTGTTTCAGTCCGCTCAAATTATTCTTTCAAAACTGGGCTACTCACCCTATTGCAAATACGGCGACGGACACGAAGGCATTCCCGGTTACGCACCTTTTGATAAAATACTTTTAACAGCCGCCGCTTCCGAAATTCCCAAAACTTTGCTCGAACAACTAAAAATCGGCGGCAGGATGGTAATTCCGGTCGGGCCCTCCGGCTCACAAGATATGCTGGAAATCATCAAAACCGATAAGGATAATTATGAAACCGTAAAACACGGAAAGTTTGTCTTTGTTCCTTTTTTGAAAGGCAAAAATTAGAGTATTTTTTCTTCATACAAAAAACATATCCCATGACTATAAAACAATTCGTATTCAGTCCCTTTTCAGTTAATACTTTCCTCGTTTATGACGACAGCAAAGAATGCATCATAATAGACGCCGCTTGTTATATAAAAAAAGAAGAAGAGGCTTTGGAAAAATACATCAGTGAAAACCAACTAAAGCCGGTTCGGCTCTTAAACACGCATTGCCATTTGGATCATATTTTTGGTAATAAATTTGTAAGCGAGCGCTATAAGCTTAGCCCGGAAGCCCACAAAGACGAAAAACCCAATAATGACTTTGCCGCCCAAGCAGCCGAAAACTATGGCCTTACCATGGCTGCACCGCCGCCCTTAGAAAATTTTATTGATGAAAACGATTCCGTTGAGTTCGGAAACTCAAAGCTGGAAATTCTGCATGCTCCCGGCCACTCCAAAGGCAGTTTGGTTTTTTATTCGGAAACGGAAAATGTAGTTATTTCGGGTGATGTATTGTTTAAAGACAGCATCGGGCGCACCGACCTGCCCGGCGGCAACTTTGATACACTTAAAGAAAGCATTGTTACCCAACTCTATACGCTGAAAGATGATACCACCGTACTTCCCGGACACGGCCCAAGTACCGAAATAGGCTACGAAAAGCGCAATAATCCGTTCATTACATTTTAAAATGAGAGAAGTGCATACTTATGCTTTTTTGAAATTGAATTAGGCACATTACTAATACTGACAAGTCCTTGATTGACAACTATTACAAAAAGTTTTAACTATCAGAACTCCTGACCTCTCGTAGTTTCAGATGTCGCCTTTTTTGAATCATGAATATCGAACATTTAATATCGAATCAAGAAGTAACTCATTGATTGAATAGGTTTTCGTGCGTAAGCAAAACTTCAAAATTCATTATTGGGTGTTCAATATTCGATATTAAACGACATTTTCAGTTTGCGAATTATTATCCATAATAATTTGATATTCAGTTAATGGGTCAGGATGTCTGAACTATAAGAAATGTTTTCATCATGCAAAATGTGGACTGCAAAAATTGAATTTTTTCGCATCCGGTTGTAATCAATCCCCCTAACCCTTCCGAAATAATCGGAACAGGCATTTTCTAAGGGGGAACCGCATATTTAAACAATATGCTGTACTTTTGATATTTGTAGTATCCATGCACCTAATTCAATTTTGAAATACAGCCTATTTCAAAAGAATAGCTCCGGCTCCGCCGCCAAGTATGCCGACTGCTCCGCCCAATATGGAATAGACGGTTCTTTTTCGTTTGATGCGCTGTATGTATCCTTCGGTATAATGTTCATTGTCCTTGTATGCATCAAGAGCTTCGAAATTTTCCGGTTTAGGCCTAATGCTTCCGAAAATCATGGCATTAACCGCCGGCGGAAGCGGAGCCAAGACCGATAATCCGGCATTTACAAGTACATAAGAAAAACCAGAACCCGTTGCCGCACCAAAGATAAACGGCCAAAAGGCGCTTTCTTGCTCACCCGCAGCATAACCGTTTAAGTATTCTCGCATTTGGTGAGTTTTAAAACAAACATCCTCGCAATCGGCTTTATAAAAAATAATGTGTACACTATCCGTGCGAGTCAGTGAAAAAACATCTTCTAAATCTTCCCATTTCACTTTTCCCTTTTTATCGGTATAAAACAGCACATTGCGTTGATCATCTATTTTTACCTCGTAAGCCGTTCTCTGTTCTCCGGAATTCATAAGTATTTCCTGCTGAGCGAATCCGACAGAACTAAAAAACAAGACCGCTGTAATCAAAAAAACCGTTATTTTCATAGCCTTATTATTTTGAATTATATACTAAGCGGCTTACACAAAACAGCATCCGATACATGCAAGCCCAAAACATGTTAAACAAAAGTAATATTTTTCTTTTCTAAATCAATCAAAGAATAAACTTCTTGCTAATTTTACCCTGAAAAATAAAACAAAAAACAATGTATAATACAAACTATCTTTACAGACACAACGGCCCTAAAGAAAATGACATAAAACTCATGCTGAAAGAAATGGGCTTAAACTCCGTTGATGAACTAATCAATGAAGTAATCCCGAATAACATCTTTGCTGATAAGCCCTTAAGCATTTCAAAAGCAATGGACGAAAGCAGCTATACCGCTCATATCAAAAAATTGGCCGGTAAGAATCGTGTGCTCACTTCCCTTATCGGAATGGGCTACTACGGCACAGCTACACCGGCTGTTATTTGGCGCAATATTTTTGAAAATCCCGTTTGGTACACCTCATATACGCCTTATCAGGCAGAAATATCGCAAGGACGATTAGAGGCACTTCTGAATTTTCAAACCATGGTAAACGAGCTTACGGGCATGTCGCTGTCCAATGCTTCACTTTTGGATGAAGCCACGGCAGCCGGCGAAGCCATGAGCCTGATGGCAGCCCTGAGAAAGCGCTCCGAAATCAAAGAAGGGAAAAACACCCTTTTTATTGATGCCAATGTTTTTCCGCAAACCGTGGATGTAGTTCAATCCCGAGCCGATAAACTCGGTATTGACATTATAGTAGGAGCTTATGATAATTTTGACTTCAACGAAAAAGTGTTCGGAGCCATAATCCAATATCCTGCCGCCGACGGTGCAGTAAGAGACTATAAAGATTTTGCCGTAAAAACTCAAAAAGCCGGTATTAAATTAGCCGTAGCTGCAGATTTGCTCAGTTTGGCCATGCTTACGCCTCCCGGCGAATGGGGAGCCGATATCGTGTTTGGTTCAGCACAACGTTTTGGCGTTCCGATGGGCTACGGCGGGCCGCATGCGGCTTATTTCGCTGCCAAAGAAGAACACAAACGAAACATGCCGGGGCGTATCATTGGCGTGTCGCAGGATGTACACGGAAAACCGGCTGTTCGTATGGCGCTGCAAACTCGCGAACAACACATTAAACGCGAACGTGCTACTTCCAATATTTGTACTGCTCAGGCTTTACTCGCAACCATGGCCGGAATGTACGGCGTATGGCACGGGCCGGAAGGTCTTAAGAAAATCGCCGAAACAGTACACGCAAAAGCCGTAAGCCTTGCCCAAAGCTTGGAAAGCCTTGGCTTAAAAATCGAAAACAACAGTTATTTTGATACCCTGCGCATTGCCGCACCCAAAAATCTAAGTCCGGAAAAAATCAAAACACTTGCCGAACAAAAAGGCTATAACTTTCGCTTTTTCGAAGACGAATACATTGGCATAAGCACCGATGAAGTTTTGGATATGGAAGGCATTAATGATATAATATCAATTTTTGCGGAAGCTCTCGGAAAAAAAGCAGCAAAGATCAACGAATTCTCTGCCGATAAAGCAATACCCAAACACTTGCTGCGTGCCTCAAACTATATGCATCAAGCCGTTTTTAATCAATATCGGTCGGAAACCGAAATGATGCGCTATATCAAAAAATTGGAGCGTCGTGATGTTTCACTGGCACAATCGATGATTCCTTTAGGCTCTTGCACCATGAAACTGAACTCTGCCGCTTTAATGATGCCGCTCAGTTCGGAAGCTTTCGGCAACATCCACCCCTTTGTACCGACCGATCAGGTAAAAGGCTATACCGAACTGATTGACGCACTTAAAAAAGACCTGATTGAAATTACCGGATTGCACGCCATCACCATGCAACCCAACTCCGGTGCAGCCGGCGAATTTACCGGCTTGTCAATTATCAGGGCTTACCAACAAAATCAAGGCGAAGGGCATCGCAATATCACGCTTATACCGGCTTCGGCACACGGTACCAATCCGGCCAGTGCAGTTATGGCCGGAACCGATGTGAAAATCGTTAAATGCGACGAACGCGGAAACATCGACACAGAAGACTTAAAAGCCAAAGCGGAAAAATATGCCGATAATCTTTCGGCCATTATGATTACCTACCCTTCTACTCACGGCGTTTTTGAAAGCTCGGTTAAGGACGTTTGTGAAATTATTCACCGGCACGGCGGGCAAGTATATATGGACGGTGCCAACATGAATGCTCAGGTAGGACTCACAAACCCCGGCATCATAGGTGCCGATGTTTGCCACCTCAACCTTCATAAAACATTTGCCATACCGCACGGCGGCGGCGGACCGGGCGTAGGCCCCGTAGCCGTAGCCAAACATCTGGCTGACTTTTTGCCCGGACACCGAATTGTAAAAACCGGCGGCAAAAAAGCCATTGAGGCCGTTGCTTCAGCTCCTTACGGAAGCGCAAGTATTTTGCCCATCACCTATGGTTACATTAAAATGCTCGGCACTAAAGGGCTTACCGAAGCTACAAAAATTGCCATTCTGAATGCCAACTATATGGCTCACAAACTCAAAGGGCATTACGATATTTTATATACCGGAGAAAAAGGCCGAGTGGCTCACGAAATGATTATTGATTGCAGAAAATTCAAATCCGAAGCCGGTATTACCGAAGCAGACATAGCAAAACGACTGATGGATTACGGTTTTCATGCACCTACGCTTTCTTTTCCCGTTCACGGCACCCTTATGGCCGAACCTACGGAAAGTGAATCTCGTGAAGAAATCGTCCGATTTACGGATGCCATGATTTCCATTTGCAATGAAATAAGAGAAATTAAAGACGGAAAAGCCGATGCAGACGATAATGTGCTGAAAAATGCACCTCATGCAGAACAACATCTAATTTCAGACAAGTGGAACCACCCGTATTCTCGCGAGAAAGCCGCATTTCCTTTGGATTACATCAGAGATAACAAATTTCAAATTCCCGTAGGACGTGTGGACGATGCTTACGGCGACAGAAACTTGGTATGTACCTGTGACCCTATTGAGAAATATATGGAAGCGTGAATTTTTTGAATTAGGCATTTTATTAATAGTTTTAATGAAGACTCGCAGCATAATTTGCTTTAATCAGAACTCAGATATAAGATGTAAGTATTAAGATATAAGACAATTTTGTAATAGGGCTGCATGTAGGGAAGTTTGCAGCGTTTTGTAAGTTCGTTGGCAAATACTCTTAATTCTGCTTTACGGAGTTACATTGAGTTAATTATTAGCCTGAAAGGCACTGCGCGCGTCAGGTGTTTTCACCTGACGCAAAACAGGCAGCTTCGCTCGGTAAAGTTTGTAATTTCACTTATCGGAGCCACTACATAGCCGCATTGCATGCGGCTCTTGCAGCCTGACAGGTGTTTTCTCCTGACGCAAAACAGGCGGCTTTAAAAATTCCGTACGTTGCAAACTCCGCTCGGGAAATTTGGGAAACTGATGAAACAATACGCAGTTTGTAATTATTTAGGAAAGTTTTTATATATAACGGAACGCGACAAAACCCTAATAAACTCAATACTATTGCCTTTCATAAATACTCCTATTCTGTAATTACCTATACGTATGCGAAAAGCGTTTGTATGACCGCGCATTTTTTTTAGATTAGGAATGTCGGCCGGCTTTTCAGCAGCTTCACAGTGATTTATTGTCCTTTCAATGGCCGACAACACCGAGTTTTGATTTATATTTTCAATATCTTTTTCAAAACTTTCTTTGAAAACAAGATTCATTTTCTTTTAAGTTTTTTCATTATCCGTTCTTTAGATACATTTTTTGTTTTCGCACCTTCTTTCATTGCATTTAGAAGCCTTGCATCCAACTCCGAATCGTCTTCGGGATATGTAATAGTTACATAAGATAAGTTTGAAAGATATTCTAAAAGCGTTTTGCCGTCCTTTTTTCGCGTATCTATATTTATTTTAATTTCCATGGCTTTGTTTTTTACAAAGATAGAAAAACTTTTTTTGAAAACATTTTACACTGTCGACCTAAATTAAAACCGAAATCTTGAGTCCACTCCGAAAAGTCGATTCTTTTGCCGGCAAAATTGTAAATGTCCGGTAATCAGCAACCGACGGGTTAACCCGTCGGTTATGGAACCAGTTGTTTATGAGCAGCTTAAACATATCGCATGGTTTTATTTGTACTTTTCGGAGTGAACTCAGAAATAATAAAATTGCCGACAATATTTTATATTACGCACCGAAAACCCTTTCATATTCGGAAATTCGGCTCGTAAATCTTTTGATGTTTGCTCTATCAGTTTTGAGCCCCATACGTTTTCTTTCTCGCTGATTGATTTACCGAGATAAAAATAAAGAATTGGCAGCCAAAGAAGCTTTTATGCGGCTGCTTTTCAACCGCTCTTTTATGGTTTCAAGCCAATCAGTGCAGTCTTTATTTCTTAGTTTGTTGGTCATAGATGTCCAATATTTTTTAATTTACCTAATTTTCCACTATCCCAATCTCCGCCTCCCTAAGCCAATACAATTCATAAACGGGTTGGTTGGTTTGCTTCGGAATAGTATAAAGTTTTGTTATGGGATGTATAAAAACTGTCGGTCATAAAAACGCCAAATTGCTTTTCCTATTTATAAATCTAATTCAATATCTTCTTGTAAAAAATCCGAAACATTTAATGTAGGTAAAACAAATTGATTATACTCAGTATCCTCTGTTTTAGCGTGCAATACGCCTCTCAGTGTTCCTATTGTAAGCACCAGCAAATGCGTTGCAAAATCTTTGGGAACCATTAATTTTTCGTTATTTTTCAGCATTTTGTCCCAAGCCGGTTGTTCAATCTTGTAATGATTTGAAATTTCAATTATTAAAAAAGCTGATTTTTTTTGTTCAAATTGAATTTTTACAACTGATGCTATCGTTTTTTCTTTTTTATCAAAACCATATTTAATGTTTACCGAAAAAGCGATGTCTTTATTCGAACTGTCATAAACATCTGAGATGATGGCAAATTGTTCGGTAATAATCTTTACAAGTTGAAATCCGACGGAATTTTCTTTAGCATTCTCCATAAACTATATCTTTTTCAAAAACCATATTTAAGTTATACTCATAACCCTTTTTGTATGATTTTTTGGGTTTAACAATTTGTCTCGGCTTTTCAATGTTTGGGACAGGATAAAAGATATATTCCTTTTTTACAATATACTCTTTTACAGGTTTAGGCTCATCCGAAATCAAATTAATATCTAAGGCATTTTCTAATTTAGTGATGGTATCTAAGGTTAAATTCTCTTTCCCTTTTACAATTTTGCTTATTTGCTGAGGCGAAACATTGATTATCCGAGCCAGCTCCTTTTGTCGCATTTCTTTATCTCTAAGTGCTTTTAGAATTTTTACGGCAATTCTGCGGGAATGTCTTAACCGGTCTTTATTGTTTTGTCTTTCTTTGGCTTTTTCAATCCAATTAGAATTGCCTTTCGAAATTTCGTTTAATTTTTCAAGATTTGCCATTGTGTTATTTTTTATATGTTTTTTAGCTTCTGTGTATAAAATACTGCTTTTTGCAATCGTTTTATTTAAATTTCCATGAAATCAACTATGCTGTCGTTGTCGATAATACCTTCATTAATAAGAAAGTGTTTTACTTTTTTGAGTTTTTCCAATTCTTCCGATAAATGTTCTCTTTCATTCATTGTTTTAGTAAGTTTTATTGCGCCGCCGGTTACAATAAAAACATTTCCTTCAATTCTTAAAGCATAGATTCGTATCCAACTTCTGTGTTCTGAGCCATAAATTTTACTCTCTTGATATTCGGGAATAGGATAAATTGAGTTTTCATAATTATTAAGCGGTTTAAACAATGTTTGTAAGCTGTCTACTGCATTTGCTTTACCTTTTTCTGCATATTCAATAAGCTGCTGTTCAAGTTTTTCAGCTTCATTTATTATTTTAATTATTGCTTCTTCAATTGGTATATTATTATAAAAATCTTTTTGCAGATCTGCTTTATGTTCATTAAAAAAGGTGTCGAGATATTCCGGGTCAGACCAATTTTCAAACAGATTCTGAAATTCATCATTGCCGGTATTGTCGTATTCAATGGCATACAGACTGTTTTTAACGATTGTTCGTACTGCAAAGGTATAATAATTACTCATAAAAAGTAAACTTACAGGTTGATTTTTTGTTAAAAAAAATATAATTAAAAAACTGTGTGTATGCGAGCCTTTAATGATGCTACAACTATTGTAATTGCTGAAAAAAAGATTTCACGTCTTCGAAACTGTCAAAAGCGACAATGACACTGTCAAAAGATTTTCCAATATTTTTAATTTCACACTTTCCTCCACAATTCCAATTTCCGCCTCCCTAAGCCCATACAACTCATAAACCGGTTGGTCGATTTCGACTTCTAATGCGCTTGTGTCGGCTTGGGTGTTTTGTTTTTTTGAGTTAGGATTTGGTTGACTTTATCAGTATTTTTATTTTATTTTTTGCGGAATTGGGTTTTCAAAAGTCTTGGGGTCGATAACCGGAAGAAAAGCATTATGCAATATAGTTCCTCTGAATTGAGAAAAAACAACTCCTCTCAATGTCGATAATGAAATGGAGTTAAGGCTTGTTGTAATTTGACTTGGCAGTGTAATTAAACCATTTTCCTTATCTGTAAAGTCATTTATATTATCAGCATGAAAAACACAAGCTATCTTAACAAAACCGAGAACTGTTTTTTTATCCTCATGCTGAATCTCAACTTCCGGGGCTATTATAATAAAATTGTTATCAAGCTTAATCTTTTGTTCAATCTTAATATTGTAATGAAAAGTTTGTTTGTCTTTCAGAACAATATTATGATTATTTAATCTTGAAGATATCAATTCAATCCCCCTTAATTTAAAGCTGAAACTTTGTTTAATGTTTTCGTCTTTGTTTTCCATAAATTATTAATTAGGCTGTAAATGATTCTTCGGCTTATTAGAAACATAAATGTCTTTGTAGCCGGTAGGATAATTTAACCACGAATTTGGTATATACGCTTTTTCAGGTTCAGCTTCCGAGCTTAGGTTTATTTGATAAACGACCTTTTGTTCTGCTCGCTCAGGCTCTTGGATGTTTAATAATTTCACGCCTAAAACTTCGCCAATTTCCCAAAGAGTATCGGATGTGAAATTATGTGTTCCGCTTAACCATTGTGTTACGGTTGAACGACTTTTTCCGATTGCTTCAGCCAAATCTTTCTTTCTCCAACCTTTTACTTTTAGTGCTTTATCTATTTTTTCGGCAAGCAACATGCGATATTCAATTAAACCGACCTCTTTTTCTGTGGTTTCGTTTAGAATATCGTCAAGCATACTGCTTGTTTTGTTTGCTTTTTTACTCATAATCTTCTGCATTAAATATTAAATTACCTTCAAAATTCATATCATCTTCAGAAAACCAAATTTCTTTGTTTTT
>CAYYQW010000037.1:0-36604 GCA_964472505.1 uncultured Bacteroidaceae bacterium
AGGTTATTGAGCTTTTGCCGAAATACTCAGCCTCCGAATATCTCCGTAGGCTGAGTCCTTCGGCTGCTGCTCAGGAACCGTTTGTCGAAGCCGATATATCAAAACCGAGTGCGATTCGGATTGCCGAGGAAGTCATCACTAAATATATACGGCACTTGGACAGAAGAAGTTATAAGTATTAGATATCCGCCTAATTCTATAGAATTAAAAGCCCTTTTAATGTTTTTTTGCTTCCGGAACACCGATATTATGCTCATTAAGAAGCGTTCGTGAATCATCAATAAATCGCTTCATCAGGCGTCGGAATTCACCGGTAATTTCAGGGTCATTTTCAAAATCCAAAACCGGCAATACGGAATATCGTCGGAGTTTAGCGCTCCTAATCGGACGATAGACCCAAATAAGATGATATTCGGGTTGCAAAATTTCGAGTGCTTTCCCTTTAGTTTTTGAGAGTTTGAAGCGCAGCATGGCTCCGCCGTCGCAATACCGCCAAGTGGCGTAGTTCGATACAAAATTACCGAGCGAATAAGCGGTCAGTACTTTTTTGCTGTTTCCGAGCGAATCTGTGAAATTATAATATTTCATAGGTTGAATTACGTGGGGATGAGCACCTATGACAATATCCGCTCCGTTTTCATAACAAAAGTTTTCTAAAGCTTCCTGATATTCAGAAGGCAGGCGCTCGTATTCTTCGGCCCAATGCATAAATACAATTCGGGCATCAAAGTCTTGCTGCATGCTTTCTCTTAAATCTTTTTTTATGGCCGCGCTGTCGATATAATTCAGAAGGCTGTGCTGAAGTAAAGAGTCTTCGTTTACCCCGTAAGTGTAGTTAAATACGGCTATTTTGAAATCATTTTTTTGAATAATCATGGGATGCTTTTCCGCTTTATCTTTTGCATCATAAAAAGCTCCGGTTCGCGGAATTTCAAGTGAGTCTAACACACGCAAAGTGCGATCGAAACCTTTTTTTCCGTAATCGAAAACATGGTTGTTGGCAAAAGCCAAATAATCAATACCGGCATCTTTTATGGCCACGGCCAAAGCATCGGGGGAACTAAATTTCGGATATCCGCCATAAGGCCGGCCGCTGAGAGTAACTTCCAAGTTCCCGACCACCACATCGGTGGTGTCAAAAATGGGTTTTACATGTTCGAATTGTGAGCTAAAATCATAGGCTCCTTTTTCTTTGTAGTAAGCAGATTCAATTTGCAAATCGTGTTGCATAATATCGCCCAAAAAAAGCAAGGAGATTTCTTTGGTTTGCGAAACAGTATCGCTCAGATTTTCTGTTTTTTGAGTAGTGTCCCTTGCCGTTTTTTCGGCATTAGCCGGATTACTTTGTCCGCATCCGAAATTGTACACAAGGGCAAACATTGAAATTAAAAATACATGCAGTTTCATATTCAAATGTATCATTTATTAAAAATTAGTACGAAATTATTATTGTTTGCTTCGCCAAGCTTTCAAACTCAAGAAAACTACAAGCAGCAAAACCGAAAAACCGTCGAGCACTGCCAGAAAACTAATGCGCGGCAAATAACCGGCTTGACTCATATTTTTAAACCAATAATCAAAACCCATAAAAAAGGGATGAATCAAAATGAGCAACAATAAAACGGGAGGAAAGTATAATTTCTGAGTAAAAGTCGAAAAAGCAGAGACAAAACTGTGGTCTTTCGCTCGTAAGAAGTAAAACAGAAGCAAGACCGAAGCTACTGCTGCCGCAAAAAGCGAAATTGTTGCTTTGGCGGTAAAGCTTCCTTTATCGTCAATAAGTTCGGGAAAATAACCAACGGCGAGTAACAGAAAGGATATTCCTACATGCAATATGAGCAGGAAAAAACCGGTTTGCAACATAAAAGCCGAAGTATATATCATCTCACGGAATTTATCCGCTTCAAAGAAACGATAAATCGAAGCGGCAAAAGACAGGCCTATAAAATTAAGGGCTCCCCAGGCTAAAGCTTTATTAAAGGTATAAAGCGGTAATTCAGACCAAGGCAAGCCGGCAAATACATGCAAACGCAAAATACCGTATAGCAAAATAATGCCAAATACGATTAAACTAAAACGCTGCAAACTTTTATTTCCTTCCGACATAGAATAATTTATAAATTGAGCTTTTCACGCAAAATAAACACGAATATCCGGATTTCTCCCAAAATTCCAATTAAATTCACGAAATATTTCTACAATTTCAGTTAAAGCCGGCCCCGGTCTGAAACCATGGAGCTGCCGGCAGCCGGATTTCGAGCATTTGTCTTATTTCTCATAAATTATTATGAAGCCCTTTCAGGGCGTCAGGCTCGGGCGGTTACATTACATCGGGCGTTGCCCAATGTTGATATATTACGCTCTTTCAGGGCTTGTTTTTGTTTTAACATCGTAAAATAGAACTATGTGTGTCTTTGTATCCTTTGTGGTTTGTTTTTTCATTTCTTTAAAATTAAAGACAAAAAAGTCTTAAATAATTTGTAATTTTGTACAATAAAAAATAAATCCGCCTGTTTTTTTAAATAAAATAATTTGAATTTAGTAAATTTGCATTTTTAATTAAAAAACTGATTATAAAAGAGAAATGGGAAGAATATTGGCCGTGGATTACGGCAGAAAACGCGTAGGAATTGCCGTAAGCGATCCTTTAAAAATTATTGCCAACGGCCTTACCACGGTGCATTCCAAAGATGTATTTGATTTTTTGGATGATTATGTAAAAAAAGAAACGGTGGAAACTATTGTAGTAGGCTATCCTACCGACCTGCAAGACAGAGCAACCGATGCCACCGTTTATGTAAATACTTTTTTAAAAAAATTAGTGAATCGCTACGAAAATATTACCGTAGAAACCACAGATGAACGCTTTACCTCCAAAATGGCCGGGCTGAGCATGTTAGACTCCGGCTTAAAAAAGAAAAGCAGACAAAATAAAGCGCTAATTGATGAAATAAGCGCAACCATTATATTGCAATCATACATGAGTGCCAACAGTTTATAAATATAACATTATGATATTACCCATACACATCATAGGAAGCAAAGTATTAAGACGAAAAGCCACAGACTTTAATTTAGAAGACCCAAAAGAATACGCTGAACTGATAAGCCTTACAGCCAATATGTACGAAACCATGGAAAGTGCCGATGGGTTAGGCCTTGCAGCGCCTCAAGTAGGCGTTTCAAAACGGCTGTTTTTGGTGGATGCCACCCCGCTGATTGATGAAGACCCTTCTTTTGCGGATTTCAAAAAAGAATTTATCAACGCAAAAATTATTGAGCGCGGCGGCAAAAAAGAAACAACCAACGAAGGCTGCTTAAGCATACCCGATGTGCACGAAGACGTAAGCCGCGAAAGCAAAATCCGCATACAATATTATGACCTTGACCGAGAGTTTCACGATGAAACCTACCACGGTTTACCGGCCATAATCATACAGCACGAATACGATCATTTGGACGGTATTTTGTTTACCGACTATCTGTCGCCAATCCGCAGGAGGCTGATTTCCAAGAAATTACAAAAAATATCCAGAGGAAAATTCGAGCGGCGTTATCGTTTTCAATTAGCAAAATAGCGGTTTCCGGCCTTAATCCTTTAGTTTACGAAAAACTGCCGGAGCATCAAAGTTTTTTGCATCTTTTCCCACACGCAATATGCGCACCGAAAGAATGGTATCGCCCTGTTCAATGGCGTTAACCACTTCCTGCCCCTCTTTTACGCGGCCAAAAACACTGTGCTTGCCGTCCAACCAAGGCGTGGCCTTATGTGTGATAAAAAACTGGCTGCCGTTGGTTTTTGGCCCGGCATTGGCCATGGATAAGATACCGGCCGAATTGTGCTTCAAATCTTTATGAAACTCATCCTTAAACTTGTAGCCCGGGCCGCCGCCTCCGGTTGCGGTAGGATCACCGGCTTGAATCATAAAATCATTGATTACCCGATGAAAAATAATGCCGTCGTAATAGGGCTCACCGTCAGGTTTGGCCGTATTTTCGATCTGACCTTCGGCCAAGCCCACAAAATTGGCAACGGTAAGCGGTGTTTTCTCATACTCCAACTGTAAGAGTATTTCGCCTTTATTGGTATTCATCCGGGCGTATAATCCGTCTTCGCTCGGGAGGTTTTTATTGAAAAACCCGCATGAACTCAACAACAAAGCAAAGAAAAGCAAGATTAGTGAAATATTTCGCATAGCTTATTATTTTAGGAAAAATTTAGAAATATTGAATTAGGCGGATAACTAATACTTGTAACTTCTTCTGTCCCAAGTGCTGCATATATTTAGTGATGACCATCTCGGTAATCGGAATCGCACTCGGTTTTTGATATATCGACTTCGACAGGCTCAGCCTCCGAACACTTCCGTAGGCTGAGCCCTTCGACTGCTGCTCAGGAACCACTTGTCGAAGCCGGTGATAGATGCTTGGATATAAAATAATAGTTTATAGTACTCATGTGCCTAATTTAATAGAAATAAAACCAATATATTATTAATGATACAGCTCCCCGGCAGCTCAATAAACTCAAAGATTACCGGCAAGTTAAGAAGCATTAAACTTTTCAACCACTTTTTTTGCCTGAGTATAATCCAAACTTGAGATAAGCACTTTCACTGAACCCACGCCGCCCGGCGCAGATTGCCAAGGCGCTATGCTTCCCATATATTCATCTTTCAGAAATGATTCAATTTCGCTGTCTTTTAATATGCTTTTAAGCATTTCAGCCTCAATGGCAGAGCCTGAAAATATTTCTGTTAAGTCATTTCGATTGGCTTTTTTCATGCGTATATATTTAAAGATATAATCCAAGCAAACTTTTCCCTAAAATTAATTCAATTTATTCTTTATCCCAATTTTTATGCTTACCGGAACTTGATTTTATAACTTTGTAACAATTTAAGTTATCACACAGCAGCTATTTGCTGAATGGCCATTTTTTTTTTACAAGACGACCAATGCTCAAATCGGATTAGTTTTCCTTTTTTTTAACTCAATGCTTATTCCGCTGTCATATTGTTCAATATTTGCAAAATTCTAAATCAAAAACAATATTTACAAACTGTCGAAAAAAGCTGCCACTTACCCTTTCTTTTCGGATGAGTATTTTTTGAAAAACCCTATATGTTTCATATCTTTGGTTTTCATAAAGTTACGAAATCTGTTTCAAAAACTAAGGGAATTAAGCGGATAAAAATAAAACTTGCCAAAATGCTTTATAATCAACGAAAGACAATTCAGATTATATTTATAATTTATTGTAGTATTTTAGTTCTGGTTTCGGCCATTCCTTGGGGAGGCAAGTTTAATTCTGAAAGAATTGACATGGGGCAATTCAATTTACGATTAGATTATTTATTGCATTCTTGTGCATTCTTGGGATTTTACATTTTACTGTGGTTTATAAGCATATCTAAATTATCAGTTCCATCGTCTTTATTTCGAAAAGTATTTATTTTGTCTATTATTTTGTCAATAGTTACAGAAGTGATACAATTACTTATCCCTTACCGCACTTTTAATCCTCTTGATCTTATATCTAATCTGTCCGGGATTATTTTAGGGGCTGCTTGTTTTTTGGCTTATAAATACTTATACAGAAAAAGCTCTGCCTAATATCCTACTTAACTAAACCGTATTGTCTTGGTATCCATCTATATCGATTTTGAAAACTGTCGATTACATTAGTAAACTCCCTGATTTTCAAAATCGAAAAGCACTTCGGCCTTGCTCAGCATATCACCTCGAACTTGAATTTTATAGCTCAAACTCTTGACTAATTAATTGCTGTTTTAGTAATTGCACGCTACTCTCATAATTATCATTCGTCAAAATATTTATTGCGAATCAAAAAGGATATAAATATAATTAATAATTCAAATTATAAGAAAAAATTATTTCAACTAACCCTTCAACTATAGGCTGATAACAAATGATTTACAACTCAAAACTTATAAATAATTAATTAATAAAACGATCTAAATAAATTTAAGTTTTCACAAATTTTATTGAAGTATTTATCTTTCTTATAGATGTGTCTAATCAAAAAATAAAGCTAAAAAAAAGAAAAAAAACATTATCATTGTAAAAACAGCGAAAAAGTATTACCAACAAGTAATAAATCTTACTGCATATGGAAACAAATGCAACAGCATTAAAATACGGCAAGAGTGAGTATCATAGTAAACCGCATAATGCAATTAAAAGAAAAATTAACAATCAAGATATTTATAACTTTTTTTCAAGCTGTGTAGATATAAACTCTGATAACACTAACGTAATAAATACAAACAGTCAATTTAACATTGATTATTTGTTGGAAGATAAAAATGAAATAATTATTAATTTACAAAGATTAAATGACGTTAAGAGAATAAACAAGTTCATGGAAAAGATAAATGCAAAGCTTATTAATGACGGGATGTTCATGGGTTGTTTTGAACCACAAAGATTAAGAAAGAAGCGTCTTTTTAATAAATTTATAAAACCATTCAATTTTATTTATTATTGTTCCGACTTTATATTTAAGCGAGTTTTCCCAAAATTGCCGGTTACAAAAAAAATATATTTCTTCATAACGGGGGGGCGAAACAGGGTTATTTCAAAAGCTGAAATGTTTGGACGCCTATATAGTTGTGGTTTTAAACTTTGCTCCGAACAAATAATTGACTATTCACATTATTTTATTGCACAGAAAATTAAAGAGCCTGTATTTGATATGTCACCAACTTATGGTGTTTTTATTAAATTGAAACGTGTAGGTAAAGGTGGAAAACTTATCAGGGTATATAAATTTCGCACAATGCATCCGTTTTCTGAATATATCCAAGATTATATCCATGAAAACAATGACCTTGATAAAGGCGGCAAGTTTAATAATGACTTCAGAATTTCAACACTTGGCCGTATTATGAGAAAATTGTGGATTGATGAATTTCCAATGTTTATCAATGTATTTAAAGGCCAAATGAAAATTGTGGGAGTTCGTCCGCTCAGTGAACATTATTTCAGTTTATATCCTGAAAATTTTCGTGCTATGCGAATAAAATACAAACCGGGTTTAGTTCCCCCGTTTTATGTTGACATGCCTGAGACTCTTGATGAAATTATTGAGTCGGAACTAAAATATTTAGAATCTTATGATAAATCACCACTTTATACGGATATAAAATATTTCTTTAAATCTTTTTACAATATTATTATTAAAGGAAAAAGAAGCAAGTAGAATATAAACATTTTTTAAAACTTAATATCTCCGTCGTATTTTTGATGTTAAAACCAAATGTGAGCGTTTTGTATTTCACACAAATAAAAGTATTAATATAAAAAAAGTATTAATTGTTTCAAATAAAAAAAAGTGGTATTTTTACAAAATAATGTATCTTATTATGAAAAAAGCTGTTTTATTTTCGACTTTAATTATATTTTCTTCATCAATTTTCGCACAGTTGAATGGGGGTCGGCAAGTAAGACCTCGTATAAATATATCGGCTTCTCCTTATGTTGAATATATTAAAGCTGCCGGAAAAATGAATTTTGCATCAGGAATGAATATTATTTCTACTATTAATGATAAGTTTTATTACGGTTTTTATGTTACTAAAAAAATTCAAAGAAATTACATTAATTATGGAGATGCAAACGGAGAATTAGACTTTAGTCATCAACATTACGGTATTACTGTTGGCAGATATTTTGGACTCGGGAGCTATCGATCAAAAGGCGGAAGATATTTAAGAAGGGAAACGAAACTATCCGGTTCATTGAAGATTGGACATGCTGTTTTTTGGACGGTAAATAAAGAAAAGGAAAAGGTAAGCAACAGAGAGTATTTCTACTTAATACAACCTTCTGTAGCAGGAGTAAGACCCTTGGGAGGTTATATTTCTGTTGCGCTTGGAATAACTTACCCGCTGGCAATCAGGATTGATCAGCCGGAATGGGAGCCAATGAATATTTCTAATAAACAATTTTCCGGACCGGGTGCATATTTTTCTGTACAATTTAACCTGTTTCATGCAGGCAAAACTAAACCCAGCTTCTTTTTGTAGAAATATGACATTCAAAAATCAGGAAAAACCTATAAGTAAATGTTTATATGCTAAGTTTTTACATTGATGAATATATGTTTGAAAAAGCTGCTCATCCTTGTTTAATAGGATAGAATACACACTTGCTTTATTCAATATTATGATAAAACCAAAACGAAACAAATAACTTTTAAATATTAAACAATTCCTTATATATTTACGGCCTTAATAAAACCGAATTGATAATAATGAGATATAATCTTAGAAATATAGCCGGAAATACAGTATTTCTCTCAATGGTTGCAATGGGTATGCTTTCATGTATTACAGCAAAAAAAATTAATTATATCCAAGAAACGGCCGGAGTTGATACCACAAGATATTCAGCAGAAATACCGCAATATAAAGTACAAGCCGACGATAATTTATACATTAAATTCTCAAGCTTGGATCCTGCCACAGCACAAATATTAGAACCCGAAGCAGCATGGAGTGTGAACTCACAAAATGAATACGAAAGGAAATATAAAGATGTCTATAAAGTCAGCACAAAAGGCTATATTGATATTCCGCCGGTAGGCGATATCTACGTAAAGGGTTTAAACCTTGAAGAAATCCAAGATACGATTGATTATTCTGTGAGCAAATATTTTAGCCAAATTAATGTACAAGTTCGGTTGGCTGATGCTTATGTTACAATACTCGGTGAAGTGAAGAAGCCCGGGCGTTATCCGATAAATTTTGATGATAAAATAACGGTCTTTGATTTTCTCGGCTCCGCAGGAGACCTTACCGGACATGCTAACAGATCAGACATACAACTCATACGAAAAAACGGAGAGAATGCAGAAATACTGCATATCGATTTAACAGATAGTGATATTCTTGAAAATGAATTCTTTTATTTAATGCCTAATGATATAATTTACGTCAAGCGGCTGAGCGCTGTTTTTTGGGACAAATCATCGTTTCCGTTTTTCACAACATTGTCTGTTGTTTTGTCAACAACGGCAGCCATACTCGTCATTCTAACCTATAAAAAATAAGTCAATTGGAATACGTCAACAAAGAAATGCAAGAAGAAAATATTGATTTAAGAGCATTTTTCTTCCGATTATTTAAATATTGGTATGTGTTTATAATCACCGGAGTGGTTGCTCTTGCCGGAGCGTATTTATACACACGTTTTATTACATCTGTATATCAAGTTAATGCCACACTTTTAATAAAACAAGAAAAATCATCCTTGCTTGACGATAAGGCATTTGGAGGCATTAATTTGAAGGGCAAAGAAATTGCAAATGAAAAAGCTATTATTAAGTCATTTTCAATGATGAGAGAAACCGTAAAACAACTTGATTTTGCAGTTTCGTATTTTATTGAAGACAGATATTCTCAAAACGAACTCTATAAATCAACACCTTTTATTGTTGAATATGACTCGCTTCATCAACCGCTTTTGGGAATTGAGTTTGAATTACAATTTTTATCCGAAAATAAATTTAAATTAGAATATGAAAGCGATAATGTTTTTTTATATTCCTCAGAAGATAAAAAAATCGGAAATGCAGAAAATATTTCACAATCAAAAATATTTAGCTTTGGAGATGAAATTAAAAGTGAGAATTATAGTTTCCGAATTATAAAAAATCCGGAATATAATTATGCGAATTTTTATAACGAAGAGCAATACAAGAGCAATCAATATTCATTTATATTTAATGATTTGAATAAACAGGCATTAGCATACAAAGCAGCCACCGATGTTGAATTACTTGAGAAAGATATTGATGTTTATAAATTATCATTACAAGGAAATAATGTAAATAAAATTACTGATTTCTTAAATAAGTTATTGGAAGTTTATATTTATGAAAATCTTGAAGGCAAAAATAAAACATCCCAAAATACCATAAAGTTTATCGACAGCCAATTAGTGGAGATAAGCGATTCTTTGAAATTTGCCGAAACCCGTTTGCAAGATTTTAAAAGTGCTAATAAAGTTATGGATGTCAGTTCGCAAGCTAACAATTTGTTTGTGGAACTTTCAGGTTTACAAACTGAAAAAGCAAAGTTACTGTCACAAAAAAAATATTATAACTATCTTTTAAAATCAATACAGGGTAATTCAAAATATGATGATTTGATGGCTCCCTCAACCATCGGGATTAACGACATATTATTAAATAAACTTGTTGGTGAGATGATAACTCTTTCCGGTCAAGCAATTATGATTTCAAAAAACACTACGGAGAAATCACCTGCGATGATTAATATAGAAAATAATATAGAAAATACGAAAGAACTTATTATAAAAAATGTAGAAAATATTATAAATGCTACAAATATCTCAATAAAAGAAATTGAAAACAGAATAGCTGCTTTGGAAGCGGATGCAAGGAAATTACCCAAAACCCAACAAATGTTATTTGGCTTTGAACGACGGTTTAAATTAAACGATGCCATTTATACCTTTTTACTTCAAAAACGAGCAGAAGCGCAAATTGCTCAAGCAGCAAGCGTTCCCGATGCCGAAATTATTGACAAAGCAAGAACCGAACAAGCCACAAAAAAATCAATAAAATACAGAACTGTTTATATGATAGCTCTATTGCTTGGTTTAATTGTTCCCGGGGGTGTAATCTTTTTACGAGATTTGATAAACGACCGGGTTATGAGCAGAACAGATATTGAAAAGATTACAAATATACCGTTTGTAGGAGGAATCCCTCAATTCAAAAAACCTGTAGTCAATGCTTTCAATAAATATCCAAAATCCCCAATTGCCGAATCTTTTCGTTCTCTGTATTCAAATTTGCAGTATATGTTGCAAGCTAAAGAAAAAAACGTTATACTTATAACCTCATCGATGCCTGTTGAAGGAAAAACATTTACGGCTGTTAATTTGGCTTCGGTTTTTGCTTCTTTTAATAAAAAGACATGTTTATTAAGTTTTGACCTAAGATTACCGAAAATTCAAAAAACTTTTGATTCTGACAACGATACCGGTGTATCGACATATCTCATAAAACGATCAAGGATTGATGAAATTATAGTTAATTCGGATATTGAAAATCTTGATGTGATTTTTTCAGGGCCGATTCCGCCGAATCCGGTTGAATTAATTGCTTCAAAACAAGCTGAGGAGCTTTTAAGCTTTTTGAAATCCGAATATGATACGGTAATACTTGATTCGCCTCCGATTGGTATTGTTACCGATGCAAGTATGCTTTCAAAATACAGTGATCTGAATCTTTTTGTTATTCGACAAAATCTTACAAAGAGAAAAGTATTATCAGATGTTTTAAACGATCTTAGAGAAAGCGATAAAAAGAAAACGGGAATATTATTTAACGGTGAAAAATTAAAAACCTATGGCTACAAATATGACTATTTTAAAGTTGAAGAAAAAAAACGATTTAGACTTAATTTAAAAAAACTAAAGCCTCGAAGATTATTAAATTAAACCGGTAAAAAGGATATGAAAACTGAACCGAAATATAAATGGTTCGCCGTTTATACCAAAGCAAGACACGAAAAAAAAACATCATTGGAACTTGACAGAAAAGGAATAACTAATTACTGTCCGCTTATAACAAGAGTGAAACAATGGAGCGACAGAAAAAAAAAAGTAGAAGAACCTTTATTTAAGTCCTATATTTTTGTCAATGTCAGCGAAAAAGAATATTACGATGCTATAAATACGCAAGGAGCTGTTAAATATATAGCTTTCGGCGGAAAAGCTGCTCCAATAAGAGATGAGGAAATTGAAAATATAAAAAAACTTTTAGATAATAACATTGATTTTAATGTCAGTTCAGAGCCGTTTGAAATAGGGCAGCATGTAGAAATAGAATACGGCCCTTTGCAAGGAACAAAAGGTGAAATCGTTTCGTACTCCGGTAAAAAATATTTACTTTTACGAATAGGAAATATTGCTTATTCACTTTTAGTGAAGGTTCCGGCAGCAAAGTTAAAATCTGTTTAAGATTTTATATAAAAATTAAAACCCATTGATATTTAGCCCGATTTTGGGACTGAGGAAGCGAAGCTGTGTTTAGTGAAGAGTGAAGGGTGAAGAGTGAAGAGTGAAGAGTGAAGAGTGAAGAGAGCGAAGCTCACAGATTACTGATTACAGACAACAAACAATGGATAATGAGAAACAAACAGTAACGGGTCATATAAAAACTCAAAGCGTATTTCATACAGCAAGAAAGAACAATTAAAAAAAAAGAAGTGAAAAAACAATTAAAAAACTCTAAAATATTAATTACAGGCGGAGCAGGGTTTATAGGCTCTAATTTAATCGAATATTTTCTTAAAGGAAATAACGAAGTCATCTGTTTAGACAATTTAAGTACCGGGCACAGAAAAAACATAAGTGAATTCTTACCCAATCCAAATTTTCAGTTTGTAGAAGGTGATATTCGGGATATAGATGTTTGCAGAACAGCAGTCAGGGATTGTGAATATGTGTTTCATCAAGCAGCACTTGGCAGCGTTCCGCGTTCGATAAAAGATCCGGTTACAACAAATTCTGTTAATATCGACGGTTTTTTGAATGTGTTGACTGTTGCAAGAGACGAAAAAGTGAAACGGTTTATTTATGCCGCAAGCTCTTCAACTTATGGCGATTCAGAAGCTTTGCCAAAAGTTGAAGAAAACATTGGACGACCGCTTAGTCCTTACGCAATTACGAAAGTTGTAAATGAATATTTTGCAAAAGTGTACAGCGAATTATACGATATAGAAACTATAGGACTACGATATTTTAATGTGTTTGGTAAACGACAAGACCCAAACGGAGCATACGCAGCCGTAATTCCTTTATGGGTGAAAAAATTAATAAACCACGAATCGCCCATTATAAACGGAGACGGAACATACAGCAGAGACTTTACTTATATTGAAAATGTGATACAAGCAAACGAACTTGCAGCGATAACTCCTAAGGATGATATTCTGTCAGGACTAAACAAGTATTTTTCTCAAGAAAAATCAGATATAATATATGATGTATTTAATGTAGCTTACGGTAATAATACAACATTATTTGAACTGTTTGAGGCTTTAAAAACAAATTTATCAAAATTTGATAAAGAAATAGCAAACATAAGTTACAAAATTGGCGACAAACGACAAGGAGATATTCCTCATTCATTGGCGTCTATAGAAAAAGCAAAAGCTGTATTAGGATACCATCCTAAATATAATGCCGAGCAGGGATTTAAAGAAGCCTGTGAGTGGTATTTTAAATCTTTGTGAAAAGTAGTTGACCAACGCAACTTCTAAGATCAGCTTGAAAAATAGGAGTAAAAGAAATTACATAGTTTAGCTCTGCTAAAAGTGGCTATTGGAAAATCGTGAGCAGTTAAAAGTTCACCGTTTTGAGTTTAAAGCGGCAGTTCTCCTACGCTTCGTAACCGCACGCTGCCGCTGAAGCTTTAGCGTAAGCGTCTGAAGCTTCCGGCGAACGCGGTGAAGCTACGGGAAATGGCCCGATAACCATCACAAACAAATAAACCGGCATGCTACAACTAATAGGCAGAAATAAGGAACTTTTTACAGAAGATATTAACCAACACGAAGATGATAATAGCAGTAAAAAGTAAACAAAAAAAAGAACAAGTCAAATTCATCACAAAAAATTCACTCCCGAAAACTAAATAATGAGAGTTATAGAGAAGCCTCTGTATAATAATCAGTCGGCTTTTGATGAACAAGTAAAAAAATAATCTGTCTATTCACATACAACCGGTTTATAGATCATACTTCGTTATCAATTGTAATGGAATTGTTATTTACAAAATTGATTACTTTTACCTGCTAAAGTTAAAATGTAAGATTTATTGGGGCCAGACTACTTTTTGCGATTCATGATTCCGGATGATTGTCTTTTAAAATAAATTATGAGTAATTACACAAAATTTGCAATCTGGGACGATGACAATAATAAATTTACATTGTTATTGGTTATTACATTTGTATTAGTTTATTTTTCTCCATCAGTTGTATTAACAAGAATTTCATTTTTATTCTTTTTACCCTTAATTTTTAATAGCAAAAAAGATTATATATGGATGGCATGGTTATTTATAATAGTTGATGCACCGGGTTATCTATTCCAGGGAGGTAGATTATCAGATCTCCATCGTATACCACTTTACCCTCTTTTTTCTTCGGTATCAATTGATTTTTATGATCTTGTTCTAGCCACTTATATATTGAAACTAACTGTTAAAAAGAGATATCACATAAAAAGACCTTTTGTGTTTCAATCCGAATTTTTTATTTTTTTTACACTCATAATTATATATGTTGTATATTCATTGATAGGTTATAGTTCAAATTTAATATCTATATATAAGCTTTTAATGCCTTGGGGGTTTGCTATTATTGTTTTTTTTGTGCTTAGGACAGAAAATGACTTTCATTTCTTTAATAAGATTATTTTTCCACTGGCATTTATTCTATTATACTTGCAATTACATTCATTAATAGCAGGCGAACAATTTGTTAATTTGTTTAAGGAAACTCATCAAATAAAAGGGCATCTCTCGAAAGACATATCGGAATTATCTGATCGTTCATTTAGGATGCTATCCGCTGTTTTTCTTACATTATATATAATTATTGTGAGCCTTTTTTATTTAAGTCACGCAGATAAGAAGTTTCCTAAAAAATATCTATTACTTATTCTCGTAATTAGTGTTTTTAATGCTTTTATTACTGGAACAAGAGGTTATTTACTTAGTGCCGTGTTTATATTTGTTATGTCCTATTTTTTTGTACTTAAACAAAATAAAGTTGCAAATGCATTTGCAATATTGGGAATCTTAATATTTTTTATTCTTTTATTACCAAGAATTTCACCGAAATTTGAAACCCAACTTAAAAATGTAACCGAAAGGTATGAGACATTAATACTCTTAGCGCAAGGAGATGCTACTGCAGGAGGGTCTCTACGAAGGCTTGATGTTAGGGGACCGCGTGTAATGAAAAAAGCAAAGGAAAGTCCTGTTTTTGGACATGGATTTTCAAATCCTTATTTTGAATTTGCTGAAGGGGATGTTGGTTTTCACTCAATGGTATTAAATTCCGGATGGTTTGGAACCATCGTACAGTACTTGCTAATAATAAGTATTTTAGTGAAAATTTATAGAAAAAGTAAACTCAATTTCTTTAGATATAAATATTCAAATGGAGGGTTAGTGTTTTTGTTTGGCTTTCTTGGCATATTATTATTTCATCATACCACGAACATGGCATTTGGAATGACTCCGGGTTCTCAGTATGCCTTGCATGAGCGTTATATTATTTATGGATTACTATTGGTTTTTTTCAATAACATCTATTTACAGGCTAGGAATTACCATAAACCCAATTGATGTCCTTACAGAAGAAGACTTTAAATAGTTTGCTTTGGAGTTTTGGAGAGCAAGCAGGCAATAAAGTTATCCATTTCATAGTTGGTATTATACTTGCCAGATTACTTGCACCTGAGCAATTTGGCTTAATAGGAATGATAACGATTTTTTTGACTATTAGTCAGACTGTTGCCAGCGGAGGTTTATCTCAGGCCTTGATACGAAAAAAAAATTGCTCAACGGAAGATTATAACACTACTTTTATTACTAATCTTGGAGCAGGAATTCTATTATATGTTATATTTTATTTTACTTCAGGATTAATTGCTAATTTTTATAATGAACCACAGCTTGAATTAATTATTAAAGTTATATTTATAACGCTGTTAATGGATTCGTTGTCATTTGTTCAAAGAACAAAAATTTATAAAAATGTTGATTTCAAAAACCTTGCAAAAATTAATGTCATTTCACAGTCTATCAGTGGTGTTATTGCGATATTCATGGCTTATAATGGGTTTGGGGTATGGAGTTTGGTTGTAAAAATTGTATTAAATAGAGGAATAATTGCTTTATTATTATTTGTAAATAATAAATGGTTTCCCAGATTAACTTTTTCTAAAGAGTCCTTTCGTGAGCTTTTTGGTTTCGGTTACAAAATGTTATTTTCAAATTTAATTGAAAGAACCTTTAAACGTGTTTATTACTTAATAATTGGAAAAGTATATAGCGCATCTCTTTTGGGTTTTTATACCAGGTCTGAACAATTTAAGTCTTTAGTTGCAGAACAATTAACATCAACTATACAGCGTGTTACTTTACCGGTATTGGCTAATATCCAAGATGATGAAAAACGTTTAAAAAGTGCTTTTCAAAAAATGTTGAGTAGTTCTTTATTAGTTTCTGCTTTTTTTATGGTGGGACTCGTGGTTATAGCTCAACCAATGATTTTATTTTTAATTGGAGAAAAATGGGAACAGAGTATTAGCTTTTTACAAATATTGGCTTTTTCCGGAATACTTTATCCCGCATCTCAGTTAAATTTAAATATTTTACAAGTTAAAGGGCGATCAGATTTGATTTTAAAGTTGCAGACAATTAAAAAAACAGTGGCAATTCCTGTTATAATAACGAGTGCTATTATCAGTATTGAAATGATGCTGTACGCCTTAATACTAATTTCTGTAATGGATTTTATTGCTGATAGCTACTATTCAAAAAAGCTTATCGGCTTTTCAACAATAAATCAGGTAAAACAAATTATACCAGTTATTCTCATTTTGTTTGTTTCAAGTGCAGCTTCATTATTTTTCCTTAGTAAAGTTGGAGGAATACATCAATCTTTAAGGCTGATTATATCAGGTAGTATATATCTGTCAGTTACATTTTTGTTACTTGAGTTATTTAAAAATTCAGCATATCGCCAGGTAAAAGATACAGTTTATCAGTATCTTAAAAAGTAGTGTTGCTGGAATAGGAATTTTGAAAATGAAAAGGATATTATACAATATTTATAAAGTATTTGAATTTGCATTTACTAATAAAAATAAGGTTTACTTTCATGGTAAAGAAAAGAAGTCAATCGTTAAATTTATTGATCAGATTAAATGGTTGTTAAATGAACATCAATTTAATAATTATTATTACTGCTATGGTTTAAATTTAAAGGGAATTTATCAAACAGACTATTTAGGAAAACGGAAATTTAGTAAAATATCTCAAAATTATAATAAGAAAATAATTAGAAAATATGGGTTAACTGAGAATGCTTCAATACTAACTAAAGACAAGTTTTATGCAGCATCCATTTTAAAAAACCAGGGGATTCCTGTTATCAAGAATTTGGGATTAATTAGTAATGGCAAAATATTAGTATCAAGTGGTTCTATCTTTCCAATTGAGAAGGTTTTTACCCAATTTTCTTTACCATTATTAATAAAAAATACATTATTAGAGTATAATGAAGGGATTTTAATTATTGAGAATAACACTAAAGGAGAATATCTCGTTAATGGTGAAGTATGTAATTTTAAAGAAATATTATATAAAATAAGTACAGGTAATTGGGTGATTCAAAATCCCGAAGCTTCAAGTAGTGCGATAAGAAAAATTAATAATAGCGCTCTAAACACAACACGCATTGTTACTATTATTAAAAATGAAAATCCTGAATACATTGGAGGTTTTCAAGCCTTTGCTACAGAGCAACAGAGAACAGATAGCTGGGGAAAAGGAGCTATTTATGTCGGATTTGACCATGAGAGAGAAATCCTAAAGAAGAATGGATTTTATCACCCAAATGTAACTAATCATAGTGTTGTGAACAAACATCCAAATAGTGATGTGGTTTTTGATGGATATAAAATTGATGGGCTACATGAGGCTGTGAAACTATGTAAAAATGCTCATATGCTTTTTTACTATACACCTATAATCGGCTGGGATGTTGCCATCACCGATGAAGGCCCAAAAATACTCGAAGCTAACGAAAAACCCGGAATGAATGCTGTGCAGGCAATAAATTCTAATATTAAGAAGAAACTAATACTATGAAAAATATATTACCTCAAGTAAGTATAGTGGTAATTGGGCATAATGAAGGTGAAAATCTTGACGAATGTTTTAAGGCTATTAATAACTTGAATTATCCGATTGAAAAAAAGGAGATTATTTTTGTTGATTCTAAGTCAAAAGACAATAGTATTGAAATCGCAGGAAAATACACAAAGAATATTTATAGAGTTGGTGCTATATGGCCAACTGCTGGCGAAGCGTTTAATAAAGGGATCAAAGAATCGACTAGTGATTATGTTCATATAACATCCGGCGACATTTTTTTGGATAAAGACTATTTGATGAAGGCAATTGATTTACTCACCAAAAATGAATCAATTCAAGCGGTAACCGGTTACTTTGAGGAGAAAAACCCTTCAGGTTTTAATAAACTTATTGGTTTCAGAAGGGAGGAGGATAATATTGATGAAGGGAAATTTGTTGAAACTCCCAATGGCGGAACTTTTAAAAAACATGCATTAATTGAAGTAAATGGTTATGATGAAAGGATAAAAAAAGGACAAGAAACTGAATTTGGAAAACGATTCCATAAGGCCGGATTTAAAATCTGGCACATGCCTATTAGGCAGGGTTATCACGATTTTGGGCTAAATAGTATATTTGATTTAATAAAAAGAAATATAAATAATGGAAAATCTTCAGGACACCTATTTTTCCTTTCTTTTAAAGAAAAAAATAATGGATTTTTCATGCAGAGTAGAAAGTCTGTTTTGAAATTAATTACAATTAATTCTGTTTTATTAATGGGAATCTTTTTGCACATAGTTAATTACTATATTTCACTAAGCATTATTCTTGCCTATTTGCTGTATTATCCCCTTAAGGTCTTATTTAGAAGGGGGTATTCAAAAAATTATAAAAAATATAAATTATTAATGGGATATATGTCATTTTTTACCTTCTTGGGTGTACTTATTTTCTATATTATCCTAATAATATCGAATTTAAAAGGTTATTCCCTATCTGGTAAACGAAAAGGGATATCATTCATAGAATAAATATCTTATGAAATTTCTTTTTACAGGCGACACCGCCTTAGTAGGTTCAGCAGAAAGTACGAAAAGCAAGAGTTACAGCTTGAAAATTTCAGAGGAGGTTAAAAAGCTGTTTGGAAAGGATGTATTTTCAGTTGTAAACCTGGAAGCGCCTTTAACCCATTCAGAAAAGACCATTCCCAAAACAGGCCCAAATATCAAATCAAACCCTGAAAGCATACAGTTATTAAAAGATTTGAATATAGATTTAGCTTGTCTGTCCAATAACCATATAAGAGATTATGGGGATCGGGGAGTAAGCGATACAATAAAACATTGTCAAGAGAATAATATTGATACAGTGGGAGCAGGAGGGAATTTGCAGGAAGCTGCAAAACCTTTTATTTTTAATAAGGAAGGGCAGTCATTTGCCATATTAAATTTTTCAGAACAAGAATACAATACAGTTACAAAAGATGGAGCCGGAAGCAACCCTGACGATGAAATCCACATTTGGCGATCTATTCATGAATTAAGAGGGAATGTTGATGCCATAATTGTTATAATGCATGGGGGAAAAGAGATGTACCCTTACCCAACACCCGAACAAATGAAACTCTATAGGTTTATTATTGATATTGGAGTTGATATTGTTATTGGTCATCATAGCCATGTGATAGGGGGATATGAGTTTTATAATGATAAGCCGATTATTTATTCATTGGGGAATTTTATTTTTGATGAAGAAGGCAACCAAGATGCCTGGTATAATGGTGCAATTGCAGAAGTTGAATTCTCCGACAAAGAAATTAAGAAGCTCAATGTTTTTAAAACTTCCCTTAGGAAAAGTAATTTAGAGATTGTAGATGAACAAGATTTATTTACAAAATCAGAAACAGGCTTCTTTCATCAAGTTTTAGAAGAAGATGTACAACAAAACTGGTATAAACTAATTCATCAGCATATCCATTCTGCCCCGAAATCATTATTGAATTTTGGATTATTGAGAAGGATTTTATGGAAAATGGGATATAAAAAATTGAATGAACAAGACGAAAGAAGATTGATGATTTTGGGGAATCGATTAAGATGTAGAACACATAGAGAGTTTTATAAAAGCATTATTGATAGAAATAATACATAAAAAGATGAAAGTAGGAATTTTAAAACCTTTTAGGGGAACACATAGATCAATGATTTCTGTTTATAAGCAGATATTGGATTATAATGCCATACCGTATGTAGATCTGGATATAAATAATCCAGACTTTTGGGGTCAAGTGAAATCTTGTGATCTTTTTCTGGCAAAGTTTGCCCAGACAGATGACGATCTAAAGTTAATGGCACAAATATTACCTGTAATAAATTCTTTTCTAAAAATAAACAGTTTTCCAAATTATAATACAGCCTGGCATTATGATGATAAAGTGAAACAAGATTACCTGCTTAGGCAGTTCAATTTCGCAGTTGCGGAAGCTTATATATTTTGGGACAAGATGAAAGCTTTAAATTGGGCTGAAAACACCAAATACCCGGTTGTATTTAAATTAAAAGGAGGCTCCGGTTCTGCAAATGTAACTTTAGTCAAAAATAAACGCCACGCAAAAAAATTAATTCGAAAATCCTTTGGTAAAGGAATTCATCCACATTGGTATGATATTAATGGCAAATTAAAAGCATATAATTATAATTTAACGAAAATTTCAAAATACTTCCTTAAACCCTATTACAAAAAATATGTGAAAGATGTTAATGCATTTGCGAATTATACAAGGCATAAAAATTATGTGTATTTCCAAAAATTTATGCCTGAAAATGAATACGACACTCGTGTAGCCATACTTGGTGAAAGGGCATGGGCTTTTAAACGGTTTAACCGGAAAAATGATTTTAGAGCCAGTGGAAGTAATAATTACGATACAAGAAGAGATGAAATAGATATGCGGATGGTTGAAATTGCCTTTGAAGTTTCTGAGAAATTAGGATTTCAATCCATGGCGTATGACTTTGTTTATGATGAGAATAGAAAACCGGTAATAGTTGAAATTAGTTATACGTATGGCGATTATCCTGAGTTTTCTACCGGATATTGGGATACGGAATTAAATTGGCATGATGGCCACTATGTTCCGGAGTACCTTGAATTAGTGGATGCATTAAATATGCCTGAACTCAAACAGCCGGATATAGAATTATATTCACCCTACAAAAAAGCTTCAATACTCGAGTAAAACATGGCAATTAAAACCCTCCACCTCATCTCCTCCCTCACCCGAGGCGGCCGCGAACGCCAGCTTGCTACGATTGTTGCGAATACGGATATGACAAATTATCCGACGAAAATTATATACTTTAACAAAAAGCAGCATTCCTATATTGATGAATATGACCTAAATGATTATTCAATTCAAATAAAAGAAACAGGGAAACTGAAAAGACTGAAAAAGCTGCTCCGGGTTTTGAAAAAGGAAAAGCCGGATGTGGTTTATACATGGGGAAATGGGGAGTCTTTAAGCATTTTATTGCTTAGCCCTTTTCATCGTTTTAAGTTTATCAATGGTTCTATCCGTCATGGAATACGCTCTAAGAAATTTTCCCATTATTTCAGAACATTAGTTTTACACTTAAGCCCGAATATTGTGGCCAATTCAAAGGCAGGGTTAAAAGCCAACAACTTGCGCAGAGGAAAAATGCTTTACAACGGTATTGAAGACAAGTTTTTAGAGCCTTTAAACAACAAATTGGAAATAAGAAATAAATTAACAGGAATCCCTGAAAATACTCCCCTGTTAATCTCAGTGGCCAACCTGGTTCCTTACAAAGATTATTTTTCAATCTTGGCCGCATTGAAAAGCTTTAAGGAAGCCGGCCATGACTTTTATTATCTGGTTTTGGGTGACGGTCCGATGAGAGAAGAAATCGAGCAAACAATTTCAGCATATAATCTCAATCAAAATATCCGAATCGTAGGCAATGTGGAAAATGTAGCAGATTATTTAAAAATCAGCGATATTTTTATTCACTCTTCCAAAGGCGAAGGTTGTTCCAACGCCATACTGGAAGCTATGGCAGCCGGACTGCCTGTTGTGGCATCTGATACGGGAGGAACTTCAGAAATTACGGATAATACAAATAGCATCCTTTTCCACTATAAAAATGTGGAAGAATTAAAAAATGGTATTTTGTACTATTTGCAAAATAACCATGCCCGCGATAAAGCAGGTAAGCGATCTAAACAAATCATTTATGAAAGGTTTACCACTCAGCGAATGATGGAGGTTTATTACAAAATAATGAATACGATTACCAAACATTAATTTTTCAGCGACTTTATTATGATTTATAAATTATACAATAAATTACCTGTTAGCCTAAAAAGTAAGATATCCAGGGTTAATTATTCGGTTTCCGGAAAACCCAAAGTCAATACCTGGACAAATCTGGAAAAAAAATTTCCCGGTACATATAAAGGAGGCTTGATTATTAGTGCTGATTTTGAATTAGGGTGGGCTGTAAGATATTCGAAACATCCAAAAGATCCCGAAGAGTTTGGAATTAGAGAGCGTAAGAATATACCTGTTATATTAAATCATATAGAAAAATATCAAATTCCTGTAAGCTGGTCAACAGTGGGGCATCTTTTTCTGGAGAAATGTAAAAAAGGAGACCATGACTGGATGCATCGGCTTCCGTACTTTGATGATCACTGGAGATTTCAGGAAGGAGACTGGTTTGATCATGATCCATATTCTAATTATAAGGATGCGCCTGCCTGGTATGCACCTGACCTAATAAAGGAGATTTTGGCCTGTAAAACAAAACAAGAAATTGCTTTTCATACATTTTCCCATATAGATTGCTCTTATAAAAATTGTCCGATAGAAGTTATAGATGATGAATTCAAAGAGGGAATCAGGATTGCAAAAGAATGGGGGCTTAAATTTCAATCACTAACATTTCCGGGGGGGAAGGCTGGTAATTATGAAACACTTAAAAAATATGGGATTGAGATTGTAAGACAACGATATAAGGATTATGAATTGTCATATCCTTATTTAAATGATCATAATATGATTGTAACACCCACAGGTCCGGCTATTACAATTAAATATAAGGAATGGCCTTTAGATTATACAATTTCCATGTACAAAAAGGCTATAGATAAGGCTTTAAGAACCGGAACTTTTGCGCATTTATGGTTTCATCCTTCACAAAAAAAGGAAGACTTTACAGAATTAATGCCTGCTATTCTTGAATATGCTGATAAGAAGAGGAGAGAAGGACAACTATGGGTCACAACAATGGGCAATTTAGCTGATTTTATTAATAAAAATGGCCCGTAAAGATGAGAGAGTTTCTTTTTTATTATTCAACCGGCAAATTTAATGTCACAAAAAAGACGCATGATTTTTATAAAAAATTATACAATAGTGATATAGATATTATAGAAAAGCACGGAAAAAACTGGAGTGTATTAGGTGTTTCAGACAAAAATAATTTTTTGCTTGACAAGAATAAGAAAAGCACAAATTCTTGTACATTAAATTATTTTGTAGGAACTCCATTGATTGAAAGTTTGGAAAAAAGACGAGCTGAAAGCATATTTGATGCCTTGGCGCACGATGATAATAAGGCTAAGGAAGTTGATGGTGATTACTTCTATTTTAATTTCAACTCAAATAATCTTAAAGTCAGAATTGTAACTTCAAAATTAGGGCTTTATCCTTGTTATTATTATAAATCTGGAAATATTTTTATTATTTCTTCCAGATTATCATTGATAAAATCAATCGTCCCCGAACTCGAAATAGATCATAGTGCAATTGCCCAATTTTGTTTATATAATTATGTAATTACTGACAGAACATTTTATAAAAATGTTTATAGTATCCCTTCCGCATCAATTATTAATGTTGATTTGAATACTAAAGAAGTTATCCAAAATTCTTATTGGACTATACATGACGAATTAGTAGAAGAGCCTTATAACTTTAAAGATAGTACAAAACTCTTGGATGAAACACTTGACCGTATTATTAAAGAAAAAGTTCAGAGTAAAAATAAGATTGGAATTTCTTTAACTGGTGGATGGGATGGCAGACTATTGCTTGCTTATGCGTCAAAATACTTAGATAAAAAGCAAATACAACTATACTCCTTTGGGACACCAGATGCACCAGATGTTTTTGTTCCAAAAGCAAATGCGAAAAAAATTGGCTATAAATATCTACCCATTGAGTTAAATACTCAGGATTATGAGAGTAAAAAGCTTGATTTTGCAGAACGTACCGTATTTTATTCTGATGGCATGCGTTCATTAAAAAGAGGGCATTACTTATATACTATGTGCTTGCTTAAAAATAAGGTTGAATTAGTTTTATCCGGTATTGGCGGAAGCAATTTATTAAAAAGTGGAAAAATTCATAGTAGCAATGTTTTTAATAAGCGCGTATTAGAATTGCTATATGCGGATGATTTAAAGCAAGTTATTAAAGATCATTTTGACTATTTGCAACAGGTATTTCCCGAATTATTTAATCAAATGACCTTTTCTGATTTTTTACGTTCATTCGAAGAAAAGAGATTTATGGGTATTTTTTCCAAACATGAATTACCAAGTAATAGAATGCTAACTTTTTTAATTAGTGATATTGAAAGAAAGTATTTTGGGTATGAGCTCATGTCATACAGGCCAATAGTTAATAATTATTCTCCTTTTTTTGATATGAGATTTATTAGGGCGCTTGCTAAAACTTCTTATTTTGGTGCTTATGGCCGAAATAAATCAAAACTAGCTCCTTTGTTAAATGCGCGACTGTATGCTAAATTGGTAAATAATAACTTCCCTTTACTGGCAAAGCAAAAAACAGATAGAGGCTTTAGTCTTTTTGATGTTTTATATCCTGTAAGGTTAAGTTTTTTTTACGATTATTATAAAATGAAAAAATACGCAAGAAAAAAAGGAAGGGATTTCTTTAATAACAAGGATTTGTTGGAAAGTATCGCACGAAAAAATGAAATTCCCGAAATAGCAGGCTTGCCGGAAAATGAAGTGGTATCTAATTACGCAAGCGTTAAAATGTTTTTAGAAGCATAATATAAAATCAATAATAATTGAAAAAATTTATAAAAAGAAAGATAAGAAATTATCTGAGGGCCACTTCTCGCAGGAAGAATAATAGCTTGATTAAGCAAAAACTTGAAGTATTAAAGCAAAGAAAAAGTAAAAAGAGTTTTCCTGTAAATGAAGTTGAACCCCTAATAAGGAAATACTCATTTTATAAAAAATCAGACCAATTATATTTAGACTTTTTTTATAGCGTTTCCAATTTTAAAGATCCTAATTTCCTTTCTTTACCAATCTACTATAATGTCGTTGAACCTGTAATGAATAATATCTCTCAGTTAAAAGGAATAAAAGATAAAAATTTCTTGGACTTGTTATTCCCCGGTGTAAACACACCTTCAACTATTCTTAGAAAAATGAATGAAGGATATTACGATCAGAATTTTCATCCAGTTCAGCTTACTGAAAATGTTTTAGTTAGTTTGACAGATTCATGGGAGAAGTTAATTCTAAAACCTGCGAACGAATCAGGAGCGGGAAAATCCATCAAATTATTTAAGAAAAAAGATGAAGTTTTTATAGATAATAAAGGAAAGAAGCTTAATATGTCTCTATTGAATGATTATCCTGATTTTTTGCTTCAGGAAGCTGTTTGGCAGCATGAGTTTTATAGGAAGTTCAATCCAGATTCAAACAATACCATGCGCATTTTAACATATCGCTCAATTAAGGATGAACAAGTCCATATTTTGCACAAATTGTTAAGGGTTGGAGCTAAAGGGAGTTTTTTAGACCATGATAATAAAGGCGGAATTGCAATAGGGATCTCTCAGGAACATATTCTTAATAATTATGGATTTACCCGGCAAGGAGAAAGACTTAATAAATTCAATGAAATTAATTTTCAGGCTATTGAAAAAGTTCCTTTTATTGATAAGATGGAAAATATTTCAAAAGAACTAGCATCAAAAGTTTTTTATGGCCGCATACTGGCATTTGATTTTACAGTAAATCAAAATGGAAATGTTTTATTGCTTGAAATCAATGCTTGGCGCAATGGCATCAGCCAATATCAAATGAACAATGGTTCTGTATTTGGCAGTTTTACTAAAGAAGTTTTAGATTTCTGCGAAAACAAGGAATATAATCATATAATAGTTGTGTAAGTTATAAAGGTAGTTGTCTATGGAAGAACCATTAAAAATCGTAATACTTCAAAATGAAGATATAACTGATTCTTTTCGATGGGAAAGAGCCTGCGAGAATAGCAAACATCAAATAGAATATTCAAAAATTAGTGTATTATCATATAATTGGTTGTTTGAGGTTAAAGAGATTAAGCCTCAGATAATATTAACGAAACCTGGCGGTGTTTCTGCTGCCTTTAAAGATTTATATGATGAATGCTTAATGATACTGGAAAAAGAGCTTGGCTATTTTTGTTTTCCTACTTTGAAAGAAGTTTTGATTTATGAGAATAAAAAATATCTGGCCTATTGGCTTGAAGCTAACGAAATTCCATATCCGCCTACTTATGTTTTTTATAATAAAAAAGAAGCTTTACAACGGTTAGAAAACACTAAATACCCAATTATTGGTAAAACAAACATTGGTGCTTCTGGAAGCGGAATAGAAATATTAGCAGATAAGAATAGTGGAAGAGATTATATAAACAGGGCGTTTTCAGCTAAAGGTCTGACTCGTAGATCCGGACCTAATTTAGAAAAGGGAGGATTAATAAAAAGAGGATTAAAGTATATTTTTTCGCCCACAAAAATTTTTAGGAAATTTAAAAAATATAAAATTGCAGCTTCAGAAATCCAGAAAGATTATATCATCTTGCAGGAATATATACCTCATGATTATGAATGGAGAGTTGTACGGATGGGTGATTCTTTTTTTGCACATAAGAAAGTGAAAAAAGGAGATAAATCCAGCGGAAGTTTAATAAAAGAATACGGAAAACCTCCTTTAAGTTTGCTTGATTTTGTTAAAAAGATAACAGACAAACACCAACTTTACTCCCAAGCCGTTGATATTTTTGAACTCGACGGTCAGTATTTAGTAAACGAAATGCAATGTATTTTTGGACAATCTGATCCATACCAGATGTTAATTGAAGACAACCCTGGACGTTACATTTACCAAAGTGGTGAATGGGTTTTTGAAGAAGGTGATTTTAATACCAACGAATCATACGACTTAAGATTAGAAACAGCTATTAAATTATATAAAAACCAGCAATAATTTTGAAAATTCTTTTCGTATCCAGCGGCAATAAAAGCAACAACAAAGGGAAGCCCGGTGCGGTGGTCTATAACCAAGGCGAGTCCTTAAAAAAGGCAGGTGTAGAAGTAGATTTTTTTTTAATCCGGGGAAAAGGCTTGTTCGGTTATCTTAAAAATATTCCTAAAATGGCTGCTTACCTTAAAAACAATTCAGTTGATATTATTCATGCGCATTATTCGCTTACGGCATTTGTTACTACCATAGCTTTGATGTTCTGTCAAAAAATTCCTCTCATTGTTTCCTTAATGGGAAGTGATACTAAATTAGCTATCTGGAACCGTTTGTTAGTTCGGTTTTTTAGTCGTTTTTTCTGGTCTAAAATTATTGTTAAAAGCCAAACAATGCACAAGGATATTGGCTTAAAAGACTGTTTAGTTCTACCCAATGGTGTTGATATGGGTAAAGTTGAGTCGATTGAACAGAAAATTTCTAAATTGAATTTAGATAAAGAGCAAGTGTTTGGAAATGTTTTATTTGCAGCAGACCCTTCGAGAGAATCTAAAAATCACCCTTTAGCTAAAAAGGCAATGGAGCATGTTGTCGGTAAACTTAATGTAATATACAACAAACCACATGTAGAGATTCTTGAAGCAATTTTAAAAACAAATGTAGTATTATTAACATCCCGCTGGGAAGGCTCCCCAAACATTATCAAAGAAGCCATGGCCTGTAACTGCCCTGTAGTAGCAACCGATGTGGGCGATGTAAAATGGTTGTTTGGAAACGAACCCGGCCACTTTATTTGCAGTTTTGATCCGGAAGATGTTGCTCAAAAAATAAAACTGGCACTGGATTTTGCCCAAAAACACGGAAAAACAAATGGAAGGAAACGAATCCTCGAATTAGGTTTGGATGAAAAAAGTGTTGCAGAAAAAATTAAACAGGTATATTTAGAAGTGTTAGAAAAAAATGAATAAACCGGGAGCAATTATCATAGAAGGGCATGTGCAGGGTTTATCAAATACTCGTTCATTAGGCGAAATGGGCATTCCGGTTTATGTGGTAGATAAAAATAATTGCATAGCCCGTTATTCAAAATATTGTAAAAAGTTTTTTCAGTGTCCTGATTTTATTTCTGATAGTTTTGTTCCATTTTTAATTGAGTTAGCCAAAAAAGAAAATATTAAAGATTGGGTATTGATACCATCCAACGATCATGCGGTTTATACGATATCAAAGCATAAGGAAAGGCTGGAACAATATTATAAAGTGATTACGCCCGGGCTGGAGATTATCGACCGTATCTATGATAAAATGCAGTTGATTGAATTGACTAAGCAGGTGGGTGTTCCTGTGCCGGTAACGCAGAATTTTCAGTCGGTTAATGAAAAAATATCGGATGATTTAAAGTTTCCGTTACTAACAAAAGGACGAAACGGACTTTCATTTTATAAGGCCACCGGCAAGAAAGCTTTTCTGGCTAAAACCGAAGATGAGCTGCGAAAACAATTGCGTTTTATTGAAGAACGGGATGCGGTGAAACGCTCTTTCACCCAGGAGCTAATTCCGTTTAACGGACATAACAAAACCATTTCTTTTACGGCCTTTTGTGTTCAGGGAAAAATCAAAGCCCACTGGACGGGCGTTAAACTCAGGGAGCATCCCATTCAGTTTGGCACAGCCACATTTACAAAAAGCATTTATATTGAAGCTTGCTACAAGCATTCGGAAAAACTTTTAAAAAAACTTCAATACACCGGCGTATGCGAAGTGGAGTATTTGCTTGACCCGCGAAGCGGCGAATACAAACTTATTGAAATCAACCCCCGCACCTGGTTGTGGGTAGGTCTCGCCAAAGCCTCCGGCGTGGATTATGCCAAAATAATCTACGACTATATGCAGGGAAACGAAGTAGGAGCCACTGCTGATGACCTTACACGTTATTGGTACAATCCGTTTACGGATATTGTATTTTCCATGATCAGCATTTTGAAAGGTAAACTTTCACCGGGTAATTATGTCAGCTCTTTGTTCAAAAAAAACAAGGTCAATGCCCTTTTTGCAAAAGGTGACATTAAGCCGGGTTTTGCGTATTTTATAAATATGTTTTCTTTTTTAAGACAGCGATGAAGTATCCTTATTATAATCCCAATTTGCATCTTTCGGTTTTATTGAAAGCTGCTTTTCTTTCATCTAAAAAAGCAGATGGAATTATAAAAGATTATTTTCGCCAACTGACCGGGAAAAAGTACATTTTAATAACCAACTCCTGCCGGACGGCACTTTATTTATCCTACAAAGCCATTGGTCAAAAAGGAGAGATTATCACTTCGCCTTTAACCTGTAAAGTGGCCATTGACCCGATTGAGGAAAGCGAGAATATTCCTGTTTATGCAGACGTGAATACAGGGGATTTAAACATAAAAACGGATGATATTAGCCATAGAATAACAGATAATACGTATGCTATTCAGGCGATTCATCTTGGTGGTATTTCCTGCGAAATGGAACCTGTCAACAAAATTGCCGGCGAGCATAATTTATGGGTGATTGAAGATTGCGCACAAGCACTGGGAGCAAAATATCAGGATAAATATACCGGCGCTTTCGGTGATATCGCCTGCTTTTCATTAATTAAAAATGCTTATGGTATTGGCGGAGGAATTTTAGCCACAAACCATAAAGAAATTTTTGAAAAAGCCTCACAGCTTAATGATGAATTCCGGCAAACATCAAAAATTTTAACGGCATACAGAACAGTTCGAAATGCCGTAGAAACCTACCGGTTTTTATTTTTTGGTAAAATACTTTATAGCTTATTAATGAAAATAAGAGGTAATAAAACAAGCTATGGTTCTGTAAAACAACAGCTATTTAAACTTCCTTCATTAGCCAAAAAAATAAGTGCAATTCAGGTTCAGCGGCTAAATAAATTACATCGACAACGGTCAGAAATCGGGAAGTCTTATTATCAGAAACTACGCGAAAATGGCTTATTTGAAAATTGCAAATACAATCCGGATAATTCTTCTTTCACTAAGTTCTTTGTTTATCACCCGAAATTAAATACACAAAAAACGCTGAAAAAATTGCATAATCAAGGAATAGAAGCCATGCATCTGGAACATAAAACCGGCAGTCCGTATCAAGAAAAATTGATTTCCGATAATAAGGCTCAGAATGAGAGTTTACATAATTATCTAAAAGTACATGATTCCGTTGTTTCATTGCCTTTGAGTGAGGGATTTGATAAAAATGACATCCAATATATTACAAATAATATAGAATAGTTTTATGAGTAAGAAATTAATGATAGAAATAGGACATCCGGCTCACATACATCACTTTCGCAATTTGTATCAAGAATTGATTGAAAAAGACTGGAAAGTCTTGTTTGTAGTTAAGGATAAGGATTTGGTAATTCATCTTGCAAATAGCTATCAACTCCCTTTTAAAAAGATTGGTAAGACAAAAGAAGGGTTAGTTCGAAAAATTCTCTTTTTACCCATAAGTTTTTTTAAAATGTTACTAATTGCAATTAGGTTTAATCCTGATATTGTGATAAGTAGAGTTTCTCCCATAAGCGGATGGACCAGCTTTATTTTAAGGAAACCGCATATAACTTTTACTGATACAGAAAATGTGGAGAAAATGGATCGTTTTAGTGAACCTTTTGCTGATTACATTTTTACTTCAGTTAGTTTTAAAAGAGAATATAAACCAAACAAGCATTTCAGATATCATGGTACTCACGAATTAGCTTATTTACACGCTTCACGTTTTAAGCCCGATTCTTCTGTTCTTGATTATTTAGGGGTTGAGAAAAATGATAAATATGCTTTAGTACGTTTTGTTGCCTGGGATGCTCATCATGACGTGGGTGAATATGGGCTTAACGAAAATCAAAAAGAAGAAATAGTAGCAAGCTTGGAAAAGCACATGAAAGTTTTTATCTCATCAGAAAAAAGGCTTTCAGATAAATTGAAAAAATATGCAATCAAAATACCACCAAAGAAAATGCACGATGCAATTTACTTTGCAACTATACAGCTAGGTGAAAGCCCAACAATGGCCGAAGAGGCTGCAACTTTAGGCGTCCCTTCCATATGTATTTCTTCTTGGGCTGGAAAAACAGGTGTTATCCAAGACTTAGTGGAATCGAAACTTCTATTACATTTTCACCCGGATAATTATGATGATTTATTGAAGCAAGTAAACACTGTCTTGAATAATGGTAATGTTATAAATGAATGGAAGGCCAAGAGATTAGAATATCTCAGGAGTAGAATAGATACAACTGCATTCTATACTTGGATAATTGAAAATTACCCAGACAGTATCAATATTTTAAAAAACAATGAAAACTTTGATAAAAAATTTATAAGAAATGAATAAACTCAATTTTGCAATCGTCGGCTCTGGACGAATAGCCCAAAGACACGCTGAACACATCAATAATTTTGGCAAACTAATAGCTACCTGAGACAAAACCCCGGAAAAAGCTAAAATGCTGGCAAATGAATATAAGGCTAATTATTATCAGGATTTTGACAATTTATTAAAAAAAGAAAATAGTATTGATGGTGTGGCTATCTGCACCCCCAATGGTTTACATGCTGAACATACTATGAAGACTTTAAATGGTGGCAAACATGTCCTCGTGGAAAAACCGATGGCGCTTTCAGTATATGACAGTGGCGAAATGATTAAAGCAAACAAGCGCTTATTTGTTGTAAAGCAGAACCGTTTTAACCCGCCTGTAAAGAAAGTAAAAGAGCTAATTGATGAAGGAAAACTTGGCCGGATATACTCTGTTCAGTTAAATTGTTTCTGGAATCGTAATGAAAATTACTATAATAAATCAGACTGGAAGGGGTCTAAAGAATTGGATGGAGGTACGCTATACACGCAATTCAGTCACTTTATTGATTTATTGTATTGGTTTTTGGGCGATGTAAAGCAGGCTCATTCAGTTTATAAGAATTATGGGCATAATCAAATAATTGATTTTGAAGATGCAGGGGTAGCTATTCTAAACTTTCATTCCGGCGTGATTGGTACCGTTAATTTCACCATCAATGCGCATGGCAAAAACATGGAAGGCTCGATAACGATTTTGGGAGAAAAGGGCACAGTTAAAATTGGTGGTCAATACCTGAACGAATTGGAATATCAGATGATTGATGGCATGGAAAAGATTGAAGTGGACAAGGGGAATCCACCTAATAATTATGGGGAGTATACGGGATCAATGTCAAATCATGAGGAGGTTTACAGAAATGTAATAGATGTTTTGACTAATAATGGAATGATTTCAACAAATGGTTTTTAAGGTCTGAAAACAGTGGAAATCATCGATAAAATATATTCTGCTAATGGGAAATAAACCTAAAATACAAACAATTGGTATTGCTGAGGATGTTGTGTTTGGAGATAATGTAAAAGTTGTTGAACCAGTTAACCTATATGGTTGCAGTATTGAAGCAAATAGTTTTATTGACCCATTTGTTGAAATACAAAAGAATGTTAAAATAGGTGCCGGATGTAAAATTCAAACATATGCTTTTATTTGTATATAAACCTTTTACCAAAGTAATTTTAACAGCTAATTATTCTCATCCCCCGTTCGGCTCAGGCTCTGTTGAACTGGAGGCTTATCGGATAAAAATACCACCCGAAAAAATGCACGATGTATTAGCCTATACCAAACTTTTTTTGGCGAAACGGCTACCATGGCTTCAGAAAGCGCTGTTTTGGGTCGGCCTGCGATTTATCTCGATAAAGCAGGAAGAGGATATACCGCTGAGGAAGAAGATTTTGGATTGGTTTATAACTTTAAAAATGATTTAAAAAGTCAGCAAAAAGCCATTGAAAAGGGCGTAGCATTATTATCCGATAACGATTTGGAAAATAAAATGGCAAGTTGCCATCAAAAGTTTAAGAACAATAAAATAGATGTAACCGCATTTATGGTATGGTTCATCGAAAACTACCCCGAAAGTGCAAAAATCATGAAAGAAAACCCGGATTACCAGAAAAGGTTTAAATAATTAGAAGTGAGAGTTGAGAGTTGAGAAGTGAGAGTTGAGAGGTGAGAGGTGAGCAATTTGGAAAACTTTAGAGCAAATGGCAGTAATTAATAGTTTTAGAGATTTAATTGTATATCAAAAAGCGTATAAATTGGCTATGGATATATTTGAATTTACAAGGGAGTTTCCGAAAGAGGAAAAGTACTCTTTGACGGATCAAATTTTACGGTCATCTCGTTCAATCACTTCAAATATAGCTGAATCGTGGGCAAAACGTATCTATCCAAAACATTTTGTAAGTAAATTAACTGATGCTTTAGGCGAAGAATATGAAACGGAAAACTGGCTTGATTATTCACGAGACTGTAAATTTATAAACATTGAATCTTATACAAAATTAATGGAAGGTTATAACGAAGTCCGTAAAATGCTCATTTCTATGATTAACAATCCACAAAAATTTTGCAAATAAAATAAATTTCGCTCACTTCTGACATCTCATGTCTCACTACTCATGTCTCATGTCTCACCACTCATCTCTCATGTCTCACTACTCAATACTCACTACTCCTTACTCACTTCTCACCACCCACTTCTCACAACTATTTTATTGATTATTAAAAATTTATTGTATTTTCGTGCAAATTGAAAGTATCATTTACAATATGCACGAATTAATTACGCGCAAGGCAGAAGATTTTTTAAAAGTTAATCTGGGTGTTTTTCCGGCTGTTGTTGTTTTAGGCCCGCGCCAATGCGGTAAATCAACCCTTGTGAAAATGTTTGCTGAAGGGTTAACTAATTTTGTGTATTTGGATTTACAAAATAGAAATGACCTCGCTAAACTTACTGAACCGGATTTGTTCTTTCAGGCAAATCGAGATAAAACGATCTGTTTGGATGAAGTTCAATTGATGCCTGATTTGTTTTCTGTACTACGCAGCGAAATAGACTCCAACAGACAGAATGGTCGGTTTATACTCTTAGGCTCGGCTTCGAGAGACCTTATTCAAAAAAGTTCAGAATCGTTGGCCGGCAGAGTTGGAATGATTGAACTAACGCCATTTTTAATTTCTGAGCTTAACAAAAAAAAACAATTTGATCGCAATCAATATTGGTTAAGAGGAGCCTATCCCGATAGTTATTTAGCAGCATCTGATGCTGCAAGTAATTTATGGCGCGAAAACTTTTTACGTACCTATGTAGAAAGAGACATTCCCCAACTCGGGTTTCAAATTCCTGCTCAACAATTAAAGCGAATGCTTGTCATGAGTGCACATTCGCATGCACAAATCTTTAACGCGTCAAAACTGGGTGAGTCTTTAGGATTGACACATCCGACCATAAAAAGATATCGTGATCTGTTAGAACAAACTTTTATTTTAAGATCATTACCTCCTTACGAAACAAATGCGAAAAGGAGATTGGTTAAATCTCCTAAAGTGTATGTCAGAGATTCCGGCTTATTACATCGGCTATTGCAAATTGATGATTATAACGCGTTATTAGGTCATCCAATTGTGGGTTCATCATGGGAAGGATTGGTTATTGAAAACGTTTGTTCGTCGTTTCGGGATTGTCAATTTTCATTTTATAGAAGCGCCGTAGGCAGCGAATTGGATTTAATCGTTCAAAAAGGAAACAAAGTAATTGCCATTGAATGCAAAGCATCAACTGCCCCAAAATTAACCAAAGGTTTTTGGAAAGCGGTGGAAGACGTAAAACCTGAATTCACTTATGTGGTGGCACCTGTTTCAGAAAAATTTCCGGCCGCTGAAAAAGTTTGGGTTTGCAATTTGAGTGAGCTTATTGAAATACTAACAAATAGTTTATAAAAATGGACTTTACAATAAAAACATACCGTCAACTACTTGAATCCCTTCAGTCGCAGGGTTTTTCTTTTCAAACGTTTAGTGAGTTTTTAGAACAACCAAAAGAAAAAACAATTGTGCTACGTCACGATGTAGATTTGCTACCGCATAATTCCCTTCGTTTTGCAAAGATACAGCACAAAATGGGCATCAAAGGAAGTTACTATTTTCGAGCCGTGCCCGAAAGTTGGGATGAAAAAGTAATCAAAGAGATTGCTGCGCAGGGGCATGAGATTGGGTACCATTACGAATGCTTAACAAACACAAAAGGCGATTTGCAAGCCGGAATTGCCGATTTTGAAAAGAACCTGGCAGCACTGCGTAAATTGGCACCGGTAAAAACCATTTGCATGCACGGCAGTCCCCGCAGCAAGTGGGACAGCAAAGATTTATGGAAAGAATTCGATTACCGCGATTATGGCATCATTGGCGAGCCCTATTTTGATGTAAATTTCGATGAAGTTTTTTACCTCACCGATACCGGCCGCCGCTGGGACGGCTGGAAAGTGAGTGTGCGGGATAAGGTGCCACAGCAGGAGGAGTGGAAGAAGCAGGGATTGGTGTTTCGAACTACACATGATATTATTCAGACTTTTCAAAAAGGCAGATCATTGAGCGGAGCCGAAATGCCGGATCAGATAATGTTTACCTTTCACCCGCAAAGGTGGCACAGTCGGCCGTTACCCCGGCTAAAAGAGTTTGTATTGCAGAATGTAAAGAATGTAGTGAAGAGCTTGTTTGTTGTTGGGCGAAATAGGTGATTGCAGGCTTTATTGCTTGAAATAACGCTTGAACCACTCTGTAAACTTTTCAAGCCCTTCTTCTAAGCTTGTTTGTGGCGTGTAATTTATTTTTGAAGATAATTTCTCCGTAGAAGCGTAAGTTTTAAAAACATCGCCGGGCTGCATTGGTTTGAATACTTTTCGTGCTTTCTTCCCTAATTTTTCTTCCAAAATTGTGATAAATTCTAATAGATTTATTGGCTTAGAACTGCCAATGTTAAAGATATCGTATGGTGGTCTGTTTTGTGATGGTTTTTCTAATAAGGCAAAAACACCGGCAACAATATCATCTATGTAGGTAAAATCCCTCCTTAAGTTTCCGTTATTATAGATATCAATAGCTTGCTCATTCATTATAGCTTTGGCAAACTTAAAGTATGCCATATCAGGCCTTCCCCAAGGGCCATATACAGTAAAAAACCTTAATCCGGTTGTCGGAATGTCGTATAAGTGGCTGTAAGTATAGGCCATCAGCTCATTAGCCTTTTTTGTTGCAGCGTAAAGACTTATTGGGTGGTCAACTGCATCAGACTCTTCGAAAGGAATTTTATTATTATTTCCATATACACTTGCACTAATTTTCATATATAAAAAGATGCCCTAAAAATTAGGATGAGCTAAGTCCAGCAAAAACGCATTTCCGATTTTCAAATTGTGGAATTTTTATGTCTTCAAATTCTT
>CAYYQW010000038.1:0-1997 GCA_964472505.1 uncultured Bacteroidaceae bacterium
GCTGAGAAAATCGCCCCAAAGGGGCTAAACATCACAGCACGGGGCAACGCCCCGTGAATTGGAACGAAAAGTAAAGCAAGCCCTGAAGGGGCGAAATATATTGGTGAATTTTGATGTCTAAAATTCCGCCTTAATGCCCACCGGACAATGGTCGGAATGCACGGCGTCGGGAAGAATGAATGCTTCTTTGAGTCGGCCTTTTAAATTATCGGTGATGATGTGGTAATCAATGCGCCAGCCTTTATTTCTTTGGCGGGCGGCTGCTCGGTAGCTCCACCAACTGTATTGGTCGGTTTTTTCCGGGTAAAAGTACCGAAAACTGTCGCAATAACCGTCATTAATAAATTCCTGAAACCATTCACGCTCTTCGGGCAGGAAACCGGAGGTTTTTTGTTGTTTTTCCGGATTATGAATATCAATCCACAAGCGGCAAATATTATAATCGCCGGCGATGATGAGTTGGGGACGCTCTTTGCGAAGCTCGTTTATATATTTTTGGAAATCGCTGAGCCATTGCATTTTAAATGCTTGTCGCAGGTCGCCCGATGAACCGGACGGATGATATACGCTTATCACTGAAACATCGCCGAAATCGGCACGCATGAAACGGCCTTCGCGGTCATATTTTTCAATACCCATACCGTATTCCACCCGGTCGGGTTTTTGTTTGCTGAGGATACCGGTGCCGCTGTATCCTTTTTTCTCTGCCGAAAACCAATAACAATGATAACCGAGTGCTTCAAATTTTCCGGTTTCTATTTGCTCGGGTTGAGCTTTGGTTTCTTGAATGCACAAAATGTCGGGTTTTTCGTTTTCCAACCAATTAATAAAGTCTTTTTTTAGAGCGGCGCGTATGCCGTTTACATTATAGGAGAGTATTTTTTTCATGTCCTAATTATTGTGTGAAATGCGAAAATGCAAAATTTTGTCTAATCCGAAAAAACTATTTTTTGCCTATTACCCATAATTCGACATATTCTTGACGGCGATGTAACAGATTACGGCGAGTTTTTTCAGAGCCCTCCCGCACTTTTTGCGTTCTAAAGTCTTCCGTATAAAGCTCCGGAAATTCTTTCAAAGCATCTTCCACCGGATTGTTTTTGCTGAGATTTGTTATCTGCGCCAAATTGGAAAACAAAACCATGATTTTCCCGGAATGCGCCAAACGGGTTTGGGCTTGTCGGAAAAAGCGGGGCAATAGATTTTCGGGATAATATACGGCGGTATCTAAATCTTGTATCGCTTGGTCGGCCGGCAACCAGGGCGGATTAAATGCTATGAGATCGGCCGGTTCTGTGAAATCGGCAAATAAATCGCCGTATTTCAGGTCTATGTTTTCGGGCAGGCGTTTGTGTTGTATGTCGTTCCGGATTCCGGCTATGGCGTTGGGGTTGTTGTCGGTGGCATAAATTTTTTTAAAGCCTTGATTCAAAAGTATATGAATTAATGCTCCGCTTCCGGTGCCTATGTCGTAAGCTGTGTCTTTTTTGCCTTTATAGTTTTGCAGATAACGGTTGAATAATTCCAAGTGCTCAAATCTTGTGGGGAAATAGCAGTTATAAAAAGGATGAAGCTTTTTTTTCAGAACCGGAATATAAATTCCTTTGGTGTACCATTGCCAAGCGCTGTTAAGCCCTTGTATATCGGGAAAGGTCAAAACAAAATCCGAAATATCGGGATACAATATGTCCAACCAACCAATTTTAGGTGCTTTTTTTAGCCGGATTTTATTGTTTTGTATTTCCAACAAAACTTTGTGCGATGCTTTATGGTAGGCATTTCTGAATGCTCTTTCCTGTTGGAAGTCAGCTCTCGGAAATTGGGTTTTTATCCGCTTTTTTAATGCTGCAAGCAGCTTCAGCCCTAAGGGATAGAAGTCTTCTATTACAATGTAGTTGCCATCAAGAAGTTCTTCTGCGGCTATATCCGGATTGCTTGCTGCGGTCATGCTGAGTGCCGGAACTTCGGTTTGCAGAATTTGGGGTCTTTGCAGGGGC